>NZ_LWQS01000066.1 GCF_001650695.1 Chloroflexus islandicus | reverse complement strand
GATCGGTCGGCGATCCATCTCCCCGCCGCGCCGACCGATCTGGCCGAACTGCCGCCGCCACTAGCCGGCCTACCCACATTAGCAGCGTTGGCCGCCCAAGCGGCCCAAACCGGCCTCACCCTCGCGTGGCAGGCCCAACGCTACGACTTTGCCCCACCCCCCAACTTGCTTGAACTGACTCCACCGCCGCCAGCGCCGTATCGCAACGAACTCGTCTTCGAGCAACCCACCGGCTTACGCCGCTGGATCGCCATTGTGCTAGCGGTATCCGGCGTGATGATATTGATCGTGCCGCTGATCTTCGGCCACATTCCCGAACACCCAGCTAGTTGGCCGCTGGCCTTGCTCACATTGGCCTTGATGATCGGCATTAAGGCCGGCCCGCTCGGCTACCTTGGCGCATTCTGCATCTGGCTGGTCGCCAATTTACCCTCATTGCGCTTTGGTACACTCCCAATCAGCCTCTGGCCAGACATCCCGCTCGTCGCGCTGGGGTTGCTGCTCTTGTGGCGTGATCGCCGGGTGCGCGCGATGTGGCAGTTCGTCCGCCGCCAATTCAATCGCCGGCACGACGTAAGCGGTGCAAACTAACTTCGGGCGGGCAGCCAAAGCGCAGCGGTAGCCCGCCTACCCCGCGCGTAACAAACAGGTGCATCGCACCGACACGGAAGTGGCCCATGTCGTAACGCCAGCCGTGGCGCGGCAGGCAAAGCGGGCCGAGACCGGGGATACGCACATGCCCGCCATGGGTGTGCCCAGAAAGTTGCAGGTGGAAACCGGCTGCCGCCGCTTCATCGGCAATATCAGGGCAGTGCGCTAGCAAGAGGCGAAAGTCGTGATCTGGCGCGCCACCCAACGCTAACTCCAAACTAGGCTGCCCATCCCAGTGATCATCAACCCCGGCCAGCAACAGCCGCGCACCGTTGCGTTCGATCAGCCGGTGGCGATTGATCAACAGATGCACCCCATGCTCGCGCAACAGCTCAGCAATGTGCGGCATCCCCTCCCAATAATCGTGATTGCCGGGCACGGCATACACCCCAAGCGGCGCGCGCAGCCGGCCCAATACCTCCGGCAGCCGCACAATCGCCGCCCGCGTCTGCACCAGATCGCCGGTCAACACGATCAGCTCCGGCTGCGCCGCCAGCAAATGATCGATCGCGCGTTGGGCATTGGCAAAGCTGTAGCGATGGCCAAGGTGCAAATCGCTCAACTGGCCGATCGTCAACCCATCCAGACCGGCAGGCAAATCGGCAAACGGTAGTTCGTGCTCAACCAACTGCAACCGCTGCGGCTCGATCGCCAACGCATACCCGGCCCCCACTGCACTTGCCCCGGCCAGCGCCGCCGCTACCACCGGCCCGCCGTAGACAGTGGCCACCCCGGCCAGCATCCCACCCGCCAGCCCGGCCCCGATCCAGCGTGGTGAATAGCGTAACCGCGGTTGCGGTTTTGATTTCGTCGTGGGTTGTGATGATGAAACAATCGATGCCATATCAACACCTACCATCCGGTGACCGCCTTTTACCCTGCACCACCGCGCCCCCGCCACAAACGGCGCGCAGGATAGGCCCGCCTCATCGTGCAGCCCATCCTGCGCCATCACGCCCCCTCGCCATTGACAATATACCATGAAGATGAATAATACCTGAATATGAGGGGGAAAACGTGACATCGTGACTGGATCATCATCGCTGGCTGTATCGTTCCTCTCTGAACTTGAGGGGCGAACAGAACGTCTAATCTAGAACAAACATTGACTGCGATGCAGGGAATCCGACTTTAAAGGGGCGAACTACGCTGATGACACCCGGCCCTTGAGGGCCGGGCGCTGCTGAAGAGCATGCAATCGCCACAAAACCCACAAAACATCCAAAAATATGTTGTTTTTGTGTGTTTTTGCGGCTATCCAACACACATCCCTCTCCCGCCGTCAGGTGGGCAAGGGGGCCGGGGGGTGCGGGCCAACAGCCCGCGTAGCGGGCTTCGTAACCCTAGCCCGGCCCTTCAGGGCCGGGCGCTGCCGGCGAGCGCGTAAGCGCCACACAAAGCTACAAAACCAAAAATATGTTGTTTTTATGGGTTTTTGCGGCTATTCCACACATCCCCCTCTCCCGCGCCAGTAGGAGAGGGGGCCGGGGGGTGAGGGCCAACTCTAAAGCCGCCAAGCGAGCAAAGCCGCAGAGGTTTCACACGCAAAGGCGCAGCGAGCGCAAAGATGCTTGGGGATGGTTCATCTGCTGCGACCTCAGCGCCCTCTGCGGTAAAAAACATCCCCCCTCTCCTCGTTCACGGGGAGAGGGGCCGGGGGTGAGGGGTCAACACTGCTATTCACGAGAAGCAAGATAGATAGCAGGACAAATCCCTCGCTACATTCGCCGAACACCCACTCGTTTTGGATTATACTTACCGCGTATGGATCTCTCTCACACTGCTGTGCGCGATCACGCCGCGTTTCTTGAGCGGCTCCGCTTAGTGCCCGACCAGCCCGGCGTCTACCTCTGGAAAGACGCCACCGGTCGCTTGCTCTACGTTGGAAAGAGCAAGCGGCTGCGCGACCGTATGCGCTCGTATTTCGGCTCGCCGCGCAGTCTCAACGGCAAAACGCGCCGGCTGGTCAGCCATATCGCCGATTTTGAGATTATCGTCACCCAGAGCGAGTTAGAGGCGCTGCTGCTTGAGATGAATTTGATTAAACAGCATCGCCCGCCGTATAACATTTTACTTAAGGACGATAAAACCTACCCGTATATCAAAGTGACCGTCAACGAAGAATGGCCACGTGTCTTCGCCACCCGGCAGGTGCTCAACGACGGCGCGCGCTATTTTGGCCCCTACGCCAGCGCCGGCTCGGTCTACCATGCCCTCGATATTCTGAATCGCCTGTTCGCCTTCCGCCCGCCCTACGAATGCAAAGATGATAAGTTCAACCGCCACCGCAAGCTCGGCAAGCCATGCCTCTACCACCAGATGCGCCGTTGTTTAGGGCCGTGCGTGCCGGGGTTGGTGACAAAAGAAGCCTACCGGCAGGCGATCGACTCGGTGTGCCGCTTCCTTGAGGGCAAGAGTGACCAAATCGTGCGCGAGTTGCGCGCGCAAATGGAAGAGGCCGCCGAGCGGCTTGAGTTCGAGCGCGCCGCCTACCTGCGCGATCGCATTCAAGCCATCGCGAAGATTTCCGAGCGCCAGCAGGTGCTGCGCACGGTTGATACCGACCAAGATGTGATTGCGTTTGCCCGCGAAGATGGCAGCGCCGTGGTGCAGGTGCTCTTTATTCGCGGCGGCAAGCTGATTAACGCCGAGCCGTTCACCTTGCAGGGGGCCGAAGACGAGAGCGACGAGGCGTTGCTGACGTCGTTCCTCACCCAGTTTTACCAGAACGCTCCCACCATCCCGCCGAGCCTGTTGCTGGCCGATCATGTCGAAGAGCCGCTGATTATCGCGTCGTGGCTGCAACAGAAGAGCGGCCATCGGGTCGAGATTACCGTGCCGCGCCGTGGCGAGAAGAAACAATTGGTTGAGATGGCTGCCGCCAATGCCCGCCAGAAGTTGCGCGAGATCCGCGAGCAGTGGCTCAATTCCGAGCAACGGGCAGTGGCGGCTTTGAGCGAGTTGCGCGATCTGCTGGAATTGCCCGCCCTGCCGCGCCGGATCGAGTGCTACGATGTCTCGAATACCCAAGGCCAGCAGTCGGTGGCGAGTATGGTCGTCTTCGAGCACGGCGAGCCGCGCCCTGCCCACTACCGCCGCTTCAAGATCAAGACGGTCAGCGGCGCCAATGATGTCGCTTCGCTGCGCGAGGTGATCAGCCGCCGCTTTCGCCGCGCTGCCGAGGCTCTCGGCGAAGCGCAGCAGGCCGCTGCCGCCGTCGAGATCGAAGGCGACAGCGAGCCATCGACTACTGAGACGAGCGACACCGATCGGCAGGCGCTCGAACGCTGGGCCGATCTGCCCGATCTGCTGCTGGTTGACGGCGGGCCAGCGCAGGTGGCGGCGGCGCAGGCCGCCTTGCACGAATTAGGTTTCACCCAGATTCCAGTGGTTGGTGTGGCCAAAGGCCCCGATCGCAACCGGTTTGATCTGGTGCGCGCCGGCAGCGAGCCGCTCGTGCTGGCCCGCGATAGCAAGGCGCTGGCCCTTGTGCAGCGGATCGACGAAGAGGCCCACCGCTTCGCTATCGCCTACCATCGCAAACTGCGCAACAAGGCCGCCCTCCGCTCGCCGCTCGAAGAGATTCCGGGGATTGGCCCCAAACGCAAACGCGCCTTGCTCAAGGCATTCGGTTCCCTTGACGGTATTCGCCGGGCGAGCGTTGACGAGATCGCCGCTGTGCCCGGCATGACCCGCAAAGCCGCTGAAGAGTTGAAGAGTTTGCTCTAGCCGCCGGAGGCAGCGATGTCGATCATTCATTCGCACGTGCAAACCAACAGTCCCGATTTTCAAGCCAATTTCGCCCACCACCAAGCCTTGGCTGCCGACCTGCGCGAACGGTTGGCCAACATCCGGCAGGGGGGCGGCCCTGAGCAGCGCCGCCGCCACGAAGAGCGCGGCAAGCTCTTTGTCCGTGACCGGATCGATACCTTGATCGATCCCGATAGCGCCTTTCTCGAAATTGGCGCGCTGGCCGCCTACAATGTCTACGATGAAGAGGTGCCCGCCGCCGGGATTGTCTGCGGCATTGGCCGTGTCGCCGGTCGTCCGGTGATGATCGTCGCCAATGATGCCACCGTCAAGGGTGGCACCTACTTCCCGCTCACCGTCAAGAAGCACTTGCGCGCCCAAGAAATTGCGCGCGAAAATCGCTTGCCCTGCATCTATTTAGTCGATAGCGGCGGCGCTTATCTGCCCTTGCAAAGCGAAGTCTTCCCCGACCGCGACCACTTTGGCCGCATCTTCTACAATCAGGCCCAAATGTCCGCCGAAGGCATTCCCCAGATCGCCTGCGTGATGGGCAGTTGCACCGCCGGCGGAGCCTATGTGCCGGCCATGAGCGATGAAGTGGTGATTGTCAAGGGTAACGGCACCATCTTCCTCGGCGGGCCGCCGCTGGTCAAGGCCGCCACTGGCGAAGAGGTCACCGCCGAAGAGCTTGGCGGAGCCGATGTCCATACCCGCATCTCCGGCGTCGCCGACTACTTCGCCAACGACGACCGCGAGGCGCTGGCGATTGTGCGCGATATTGTCGCCAATCTGGGGCCGCGCCAGCGCGCCCAGTGGGAGATGCGCGATCCCGAACCGCCGCGTTACGATCCGCGCGAAATCTACGGCATCCTGCCGCGCGATTTCCGCCAGAGCTACGACGTGCGCGAGGTGATTGCCCGCATCGTCGATGGCAGCCGTTTCCACGAGTTCAAAGCGCGCTACGGCACCACGCTGGTCTGCGGCTTCGCCCACATCGAAGGCTTCCCGGTCGGCATTCTCGCCAACAACGGCATTCTGTTCAGCGAAAGCTCGCTCAAGGGCGCCCACTTCATCGAGCTGTGCAGCGCGCGCAATATTCCGCTCGTCTTTTTGCAGAACATTACCGGCTTTATGGTCGGCAAGCAGTACGAAAACGGCGGCATCGCCAAAGACGGCGCCAAGCTGGTGACGGCGGTAAGCTGCGCCAATGTGCCGAAGTTTACCGTCATCATCGGCGGCAGCTTCGGCGCCGGCAACTACGGTATGTGCGGCAGAGCCTACCAGCCGCGCCAGCTCTGGATGTGGCCCAACGCCCGCATTAGCGTGATGGGTGGAGCGCAGGCCGCAAACGTGCTCCTCACGGTGCGCCGCGATAACCTGCGCGCCCGCGGCCAAGACATGACCCCCGAAGAGCAAGAGCGGTTTATGGCGCCGATTCTAGCCAAATACGAACAGGAGGGCCACCCCTACTACGCTAGCGCCCGTTTGTGGGACGACGGCGTAATCGATCCGGTCGAGACGCGCCGGGTCTTGGCGCTCGGTCTTGCCGCTGCCGCCGAAGCGCCGGTGCAACCGACTCGCTTCGGCGTCTTCCGCATGTAGGCGCACGATGACCTTCCTTCGCGCCATCACCATTGTTCTGCTGATCTGGCTGATCTTCGATCCTAACCCGCTGATCAGCCTGACCGTGTACGTCTTAATCGGCGTACAGTTGATCGCATGGCTCTGGCCGCGGATCGCGGGCCAGCAGATCGAATGGCGGCGGCAAGCGCCCCTCGTGTTATCACCCAACGAGCCGGGTGACATCACGATCACAATCACCTATCGGGGCCGCTTGCCGTTGCCATACCTCGTCATCACTGAAGACATCCCGCCCGCCCTCAGCGCTGCCGCGCGCAAGCGGTGGGTGATCAGCCTTGCCCCCGGCCAACAACGGGTGCTGCGTTATACCGTCCAAAGCCGCCAGCGCGGCCTCTACTGGCTGGGGCCGTTGCGGATGTCGATCGGCGCCGTGCTCGACCTGAACGAAGCGCGACTGGCCGAAGAGCAACAAACCCCGTTGACGGTCATCCCGACGGTGATGCCCTTACCGCTGCTCGCACTGCCGGCTGGTTTGCCCTTCAGCCAAGAACGGCAGCGGCTCAGCCTATTTGATGATCCGGCGCAAAAGATTGGCGTACGCCCCTACCGCCCCGGTGACTCGCCGCGCCGGATCGATTGGAAAACCAGCGCCCGGCTCGGCGAGTTGCAGGTGCGTGAATTGGCGCCGGTGATTGCCCGCGAGACTCTGATCGCGCTTGAGTTTAGCGAAACCGCCTACCGTGGCCGTTTCGCCCGTGACGATCGCGAGCGAGCGGTGATCGCCGCCGCATCGCTGGCGACCGCGCTGATCAACCGCCGCCAAGCGGTGGGGTTGTGCAGCAACGGCTACGATCCGCTGACCGATGCGCCCATCGCCCCGTTGCCGCCAGCGGCTGACCTCGCACATCTCCGCGAGATCTTAGCCCGGCTCGGCCGGATTGAGCCGGCTACCAACAGCACGTTTCTCGATCAGATCATTGCCGCCGACCGGCGCTTGAGTTGGGGTGGTACACTAATAATCATCACCGCTGCGATCGATGAACGCTGTGGTGGCAAGGCCTTTTTACTGAAGTCGAACGGGTATGAAACAGTTAGTGTTTTTGCTAGAAGAGCTTTCCGCCAAAGAACTGCTTGAGCATTTGTTGCCACGGCTATTCCCCGGCTTACAATTTCGTTGTATTGCCCACGAAGGGAAAAATGATTTAAGGCGAAGCATTCCTCGTAAACTACGTGCATGGCCCCATCCCGAACATCGTTTTGTTGTATTAATCGACCAAGATCGAGCAGATTGCCGTGCACTCAAAGAAGAATTACGCAACCTCTGCCGGCAAGCAGGACGTCCTGATACCATTATCCGGATTGCTTGCACCGAACTTGAAGCGTGGTATTTTGGTGATACGGCTGCATTGGCGTGCGCATTTCATGATGAACGATTGCAACAGCTTGGCCAAAGGAGAAAATACCGCGACACTGATCGCATTGATAAACCGGGTAATAAGTTAGAGAAGCTGATTCCCGAGTTTCGCAAAATCGATGCTGCGCGACGGATGGGCCAACAATTAACGCAAGAAACCAATCGCTCACATAGTTTTAGGGTGTTTATTCATGCCATCAGCCAAATCGCGGCAGAATTTGGCGCGATAAGTGACCATGCAGATGATTGTAGTGCCCATTGACTCCGTCTTCACCGCATCCGCTCTAACGCTAACCCAATCCACGGATCAGCCTCCAGCCGGAAGCGCGTCCAGTCGCTGGTTGGCTGCACGTCGGGTTGCACCCCGCGACCCTCTAAATCAGAACCGTCATTGAGCTGGAAACCCTCTTGCGCGACCCACAACCGCGCCCCGCCGGTGATTTCGTAAGCGTAGATCGTCTCGGTGTTGCCGGCTGAGGGCATCCCAATCACGATCGCCCCCGCTTCGCGCTGCAAAATTGCCGCCAGCAGCTCGGCATACGATGCCGTGCCGCGATCGATTAATACTGCGACCGGCAAGCTGCTGAGATCGGGATCGCGCGCTGCCACCACCAACGGGATCTCCCCCTTCCGGCTGACAAATGCGCCAACCTCGCCGGTGACAAAATGGCCGAGCAACCCGCTCAAGACATCGCGCCAGCCCCCCGGATTGCTGCGCAGATCGAGGATGACGCCGCGCAACGGGCGTTCGGCGACGAGTTGTTGTAATGCCGCCGCCACCTGCTCGTGCATGTCGCGCACCCACAGCGTGCTGATGGCAATATATGCAATATCGTTGCTCAACCGCAGCACCAGTGGCTCGATCCGGCCTTCGACCCGCTCGCGTACCAGCTCAAACTCGCGTGAGCCACCCTCGGGTTGGGCAACCAGCAGGCGCACACGGCTCCCCAATGGCCCTTCAATCGAACCAAGATTGAAGGTAAGCCCGTCAATCGCTACGATCCGGTCACGCGGACGCAAGCCGGCCTGCGCTGCCGGACTCTCTGGAAAGACGTGCTGGATCAGCAAGCCGTCACTGAGCCGCAGGGTCGTGACCCCAATTCCAACCTGCTCTTCCCTCCCGCTCGTCAGCCGATCCTCGGCCACCACCGCCTGCGGCGGCACAAAGCGCGAGTGGTCATCGCGCAGCAGCGCAACCATGGCGCTGATCACGGTGAAGAAGGTGGCGTCATCTTCGGCTGCCAACGCTCGCGGGCCATATTCGGCCCGCACTGCCGCCCAATCCACGCCGTTGAAGGTCGGATCGAGGTAGTGCTCGTTGATGGTTGTCCACACTTCGGTAAAAATTTGCTGGCGCAGGGTGGCATCGAGCGGCGGACGCGGCGTCGGCGTGACGGCACTGGCCACCGTGGCGGTTGGCGCCGGCAGTGCGGTCGCTGTCGGTTCCGGTTGGGCCGGGGTTTGCGGCCCGCAGGCGATCAGGCCTCCGGCTACCAACCAGAGGATCGCCCAGTGGAGAAAGCTAACTGTGACGGATCGGATGCCGCGCCCACCATCTGAACCCTCCCCCCGGCGGGTTGAGGAGCGTACAGAACCTTTGGTTGCGCACAACCATTGACCGCTGTGCAATGCCTCAACATGCGGGTCTGCGCTCACCGCTTTCGGGTTACGGGAGCAGAGCAGGGGGTGAGGCCGCACAGCCCGCGCAGCGGGCTTCGTAACCCTAGCCGGGCCCTTGAGGGCCGGGTTCCGGACCGATGTTCTGTCCGCCTTTGAAGCCCGGCGGGGGGAGGCACGGGGTAAGGTATGCCAACGGTGAGTTTGGCTACGAACCCGGCCTCGCACCCTACGAACCTTGCCAGTATGTATCATGCCCATCACCGGCGCGCCATCATTCCACCGCAAAGGCCGCCGCCAACACCTCGCCGGCCAAGCGGGCAGCCGCGCCGCTCCCTTCACCGCCCTGCTCGATAATCACCGCCACAGCATAGCGCGGCGTATCAATCGGGCCAATCGCGATAAACCACGCATGGGGCGGCGCGCCGGGCACGTGCTCGGCAGTGCCCGATTTACCACCCACCGGTTGCGGTACAAACTGCGAGATGATGCTGCCGAAGCCATATTGCGCTACTGCCGCCATATAGTCACGCATCCGGCGCGCATTCCCGCTCGACATCACCCGGCGAATCCCATTCGGCGATGCCCGCCAGACTTCACTGCCATCAGGGCGAGTGACCCGCTGCACCAAATAGGGCTGCATCATCACGCCATCATTGGCGATCGCCGCCGCCACCAACGCCATCTGCAACGGCGTCACTAGTAATTGCCCTTGCCCGTAGCCGGTATCGGCCAATGCCCGCGGCTGATCGAGAAAATCAGGCCGCACCGCCAGTAAGCTCGGCTCAGAGGGCACATCTCGCAGCGGGCGAAAGCCGGCGGGCACCCGATCGGGGAGAAAGATATTGAAGCGCTGCGCCACCTCGGCAAACCGGTCAGCCCCTAGCCGCACGGCGTATTGGGCAAAGGCGGTATTGCACGAGAAGGCATACACCCGCTCGAGCGTGGCCGGTTCACCGATCCGCGCGCCGAGGTTATCAACCGCATTGACGATCGGCGGCGCATCAGGCTGCGGGAAATATTCATTCGGGCAAGTGATCTGGTTCGGTTGCCCTTGCAGCGGGTGTTCCAACACCGCCACTGCCGTCACCGTCTTGAAGGTTGAACCCGGTGGATAGCGCCCCTGCGTGGCCCGGTTGAGCAATGGCTGGCCCGAGTCATCACGGTTCAACTGGGCCCAATAGTCGCTCACCCGGCGTCGCTCGGCGGCCAGATCAGGCGCTGCCGGATCAACCACCAACTGGCCCGGATCGAAGCCGGGCCGGCTGACGAGGGCCAAAATCGCGCCACTACGCGGATCAAGCACGACCACCGCGCCGCGCCGATCGCCGAGCAACGCTGCGACCCGCGCTTGCAACTCGGCATCGAGCGTTAGGGTCAGCGAGTTGCCCCGCTGCCCTTCCCCCGTCCATTCGCTGAGCAACATCTGCCATTCGTTGCCGCGCTCACCCGATAGATAGGCATTGTACGTGGCTTCAAGACCGCTTTGCCCGTAGCGAGGGCTAAAAAACCCTAGCACCTGCCCAAAGGCGGTCATGTCGTATTGGGAAGCGAGCGGATAGGTGCGGCGGGCAATGCCGTTAACCATCACGCTCTCGGCGAGCGTGCGTCCGCGCCGGTCGAGAATCGCGCCCCGCAACACGCGCTGCGTCGCTAAGACGGGGCGAACATTGCTGGTGGTGCTGCCATCGGCGCTCGTGACGACATAGTTACTGATCACGCCGGCCTGCACAAACTGTTGGCGGAGCAGTTGCAGGCTGAGCATCAGAAAACCGACAATCACCACTGCCCCCACCCGCGCAACCGTGCGGGCAAGATCACTTTCTGGCGGGGTGTCACTCAACCGGCTGATCAACACGAAGCCGGCCAACGGCCCGCCAATCCAGAGCAAAAGCAACCAACGGGATTCTTGCTCAACCGGCAGTGAGATGCCGTACCCTAATAACGCCAGCGCCAAGACGAGCACCGGCGCATGCCAAAAACGGCGCGGTCTCATGCGTTTAGAACTCCTCGCCAATTCCTCCACTGCCGGCGCAGCGAGTGCCTATCGGCATGATACCGCAACTTCATGGTTCGAGGGGAAGCGTGACACGCACGGTCAGACCACCTTGTTCGCCTTCAAAGACCGCAAGCTGGCCGTCGAATTCAGCGACGCGGTAGCGCAGCGCGCGCAGCGCATGCACATGCGGACGCTCGTAGGTGCCATCGAGCAAACCAACGCCATCATCTTCGACTTGCAACGTCGCCGCCTGATCGTCAATGTGGAGCCAAACTTTACACGATGAGGCATGAGCATGGCGGCGGACATTCGCCAATGCTTCTTGAGCGGCACGCAACAAGACCCCTTGTTGGGCCGCCGTCAGCTTCTGCACCGCGCCGTCAATTTGGCACGCCACTTGCAAGCCGCCGCGCTGCCGTTCACCATCAACCAACTGGGTGATGGCAAGGCGGAGGTCTGGCCGTAACGAAACTGCGGGAGCCAATTCGGCCCCGCGCCGGCTGCCAGATCCGGACATTGCTGACGGATACCATTCAGGCGCTGACCCAATCTGCTCGCTGCCCGGCAACGTTGGGCGACGCAACGCCGCTGACGGCACTGAAGCATCGAGGTGCGGCAACGTCCGCCCTTGCGATCGATCCGGCGGCATGCGCCGCCACGCCGCAAACGCAGCCCAACCCAACGCGAAGAGCAGCGGCACGCCGGCCTGCATCCCTGCCGGATCGGCGACACCGAGGATGGAGCCGCTGATCAAGTGCAACAGACCAGCCCCGATCCCGCTGATCAGCGCGCCTTGCCAACTAAACAGCAACGCCGGCGCAATCAGGCTGCCCAAGGCATACGGCCCGAACGGCAGAAAGCCGCCGCCACTCAAGACGACCACCAGCCAGCCTAACAGCACATCAAGGATGAGCAGCACTGGCCGGCGTTGCATCAGGCGCAGATAACTCCCTGCTTGGCGAGTGACCACCAGCGTGACCAGCAATACCACCAGCAAGAGACTAGCGTGTTGGGGGAGACTCTCAACGGCGTAGCCGGGTAAGGTCAACGCAAGCCCGGCAATAAGCCATGCCAGCCAGCGATAACCGGCAAAGAGAAAGACGGGGTTGAGGCGCTGTCGCCACCTGTCAATCATGTGTCGCACGCGCTTTCTCCCGGCGGCGGCCGGAAGGATGAGGTCGCCGCGATGAAGCTGGGGTACGATCAATAAAGCATGAGTAAGTGTAGCAGAAAGCCTGCAACGCGGCAAGACCGATCTTCACGACGTTTGTTGGGAAGATTGATGACGCCGAGAGCTAGTCCAAACAGACGGCGCTTCAGCAATCACAACCAAGAACCCAACATCGCGCTGGGAGTCTTGGTTGCAGCCATCATCAATCTCAGCCATAGCCCGGCGTAGCCGTCCTACCGTAACGACATATACGCTACCCCGCCTACCAATGCTATCCCCACAAGGCTGTACTCAAGCAGTAGCCGCCGATTCAATTGGCCGATGCAGGCATAGCCCAACAATCCGACGACCACATACAATACCGTCACCAACACCACCCCCGCCAACAGAAAGGTGGTCTGCCAGTAGTTGAGCGCCCACATCAGCTCGGCGATCCCGATGCCGGCAATCAGCGCCACCCCAACTGAAATCGGCCTGCGTTGCATATTGAGCAGCGCATAGATGAGGAACGCGGATACCAACGCTACCATTGTCGCTGAATAGAGCGTGCGATAGCGCGTGTAGTAAATCGCGCTAAAGCTGCCAAACGCGATCAGGTAGCCGATGATGTGCAACACGATCTGCGCCGGTGTATGGATCTCGGCCTGCCGGTCGAGACTGAAATATTGCGCCGCGAGTGTCACGATTAACATCCCGGCAGTGACAATCAACGCTAGCAAGAAGGCCGTCCCGCCTAACACTGGATTGAAGAGTTGCCAGAAGGCGTAGGCCGCCACCACGCTCAGCCCCGGCAAGAACCAGAATGCTGGGGTTACACTGCGTAACGGCCCGAACGAACGGAGAATCCAGTTCATCGGGTGCGGATGCGAGCGTGCAATCCAGTCAGCTCCCATCGCCGCCAACAATGCGAGTGAGCCGATTAATAGCCACGATAAGCTGACTTCTGGCAGATCACCGCCGAAGGCAAACCGTGGATTGACCGTACTACTGTCGATGAGAAAGACGATCGCCAGCCCGATTGTGACGATAAACGCAATCGTGACAATCTGCTCGTAACGTGGTTGTGGTGATTGCACGCCCGGATCTCCTTAAATAAGTTGAAACTGTTTCATTTGAAACAATATTGACATGCCGGTCATAGTCATGCTATAGTTGCATGTAGCAGGAATTATACGGCAGACAACCATACACTCCTGTTTGCCTAGCAGCACTATTTTATTTGATTTGACTCCTACCCCTGCGCCTCCAGCGCACTAGTGAGGAGACAGCGATGAGCCTCTCCACCGAGCCTACCGGACGGCAGCAGAGTAGTGAGACGACGCCTGAGCTTGAGGCTTACACCTTGCTGCGTCAGGTTCACTCGATGCTCGAGACGTACAATCGCTACGATCTGCGCGGTGAGGATTTGACCGTTCCACAATTTATGATCCTGAATTATGCGTCGCGTAACGGGGTGCCGCTCAGCGAGATTAGCGCGCGCATGATGTGCGATAATTCCAACCTGACCGGTATTGTCGATCGCCTGATTGCGAAAGGTTATGTCGAGCGCCGTCCCGATCCGAACGATCGCCGGGTAAGCCTCATTTGTCTCACCGAAGCCGGTGCTGAGAAGTTGCGCAATCTGCGCCCGCGCCATCACGAACGCTTGCGCAAGCGGATGCGTTCGCTCTCTGAGCACGAGGTGCAGCAATTGCGCGAATTGCTCCGCTCATTGTACAGCGGATTGCTGGCGCCGGTCGAAGATGATCGTAAGGGGCAAGAGACGGACGGCTAAGTCCTACCTTCATCCCACACCGAGATAGTCCCGGCCCGGTTGATACCCCATTGCCGCCAGCCAGCCATCGATCAGGTCACGCGCGCCGTGGTTGGTGACGTACACCAGCACGAATGGCCGTGGCCAGCGATCGAGCCATTGCGGTGCATACACCGGCGCTCCCCAAATGGTTTGGCCGATCTTGGCTGGATCAATGTCGATCCACGCTGCCGGCGGAAAGCCACGTTCGATCAGCCGCCGCGCCCGCTGGCGGGTGACCCGGCCTGCTCCCCAGTAGACCAGCGGCCTCCCGCTCTGCAAGCGCGGGTCGGCGGCCAAGAAGCGAGCTCGCAATTCGTCGAATGCTGTGCGCTCATAGCGCGGATCGGTGCGCGTCGCCCGATCGGGTCGCTCGCGCCATGCTAACAGGTTGCGCGGCAGTTTGGCCATCAGCAACCCTGCGGCATGCATCCGCAGCCATAATTCGTAGTCTTCTGGCCACGGTTCGCTGGTGTAGCCGCCCAATCCCTGTACGATGTCACGCCGGAACATGACCGTGGGGTGGGCAAACGGCGCCTCGACGTAGATCTCGGCGGCCACCTGTTCCGGTGTGAGCACCCGATTCTGCCAGCGCATGTATTCGCGCAAACCGGCCCGCACGTCCCGCGCCGGAAAGGCCACTGCCCGGCTGGCAATCAGGGCAAGCTGAGGCTGCGCCCTCAACGCTTGATATTGCAGCGCCAGCCGATCGGGGTGCATCACGTCGTCGGCGTCCATCCGGGCAATGATCGGCGCGCGCGCTAACGCGAGCCCGAGATTGAGCGCCGCCGGCAACCCGATCCGCCCCGCCTCGACCGGCACGATCCGCGCGTCACGCGCCGCTGCCGCGGCGATGATGGCCGGCGATTCGTCGTCAGAACCATCGTCAATCGCCAGCACTTCGTAATCGGGGAAGGTTTGCCGGGCCAACGAGCGCAAACAGGCCGGCAAGGTTGCCGCGGCGTTGCGGATGGGTAAGATGATTGAAACCAGTGGTGCGGTCATGAATTAGGTAACGCCAGTGCGTGTGCCCCCACCCCCGGCCCCTCCCCCGCTGGGGGAGGGGTGTTCATCGTACCAACGCTGTGCGTCCTTAGCGTTTCACCCTCTGCGTCGTGGGGAGACGGACAGCCGTCCGTCTCTACTGGCTCCCTCTGCGTCGTGGGGAGACGGACAGCCGTCCGTCTCTACTGGCTCCCTCTGCGTCGTGGGGAGACGGACAGCCGTCCGTCTCTACTGGCTCCCTCTGCGTCGTGGGGAGACGGACAGCCGTCCGTCTCTACTGGCTGAACGTTAATCGCCGGACGCGGCGCCGTTGACGCTCTCTAACAAAATTTCGGCCACATCGCGCCGCTGCAACGTCTCGGCCCGACCGGTGTTCTTGGCCGCATCTTCAAACATCACCATGCAGAACGGGCAGGCGACCGCCAGCGTCTGCGGTTGCGGCGCCACGAGCTGCTCAAGCCGGATCACGTTCACATTGCGCTCACCCCAGCGTTCCAGCCAGACGTTGCCGCCGCCGCCGCCGCAACACATCGCCCGCTCGCGGTTGCGTTCCGGCGCTTCGACCAGCTCAAGGCCGGGGATGCTGCTCAGCAAGCTGCGCGGATCGTCGTAGATGTCGTTGTAGCGCCCGATGTAGCAGGGGTCGTGGTAGACTACGCGCTCGCTCACCGCGTTGGCCGGCTTGAGTTTGCCCTCGCGCACCAAGCGGGCCAAAAACTCGGTGTGGTGGACAACCTCGTAATCGATGCCGGCCCGCCCGCCAAACTGCGGGTATTCGTTCTTGATGCTGTTGAAGCAGTGGGCGCAAGTGGTGACGACTGTGCGGAACTTGTACTGGTGCATGGTCTCAATCGCCTGTTGGGCTTGGGCTTGGAAGAGCATCTCTTCGCCCATGCGGCGGGCCGGGTCGCCGGTGCAGCACTCCTCTTCGCCGAGGATAGCGAAGTCAACCCCGGCTTTTTGCAGCAGTTGCACCATCGCCCGCGCCACCTTGCGCGATCGTTCGTCGTAGCTCGGTGCGCAGCCAACCCAATAGAGCACCTCAACCTGCTCTTTCTCGGCCAGCACCGGCACGTCGAGCCCTTCCGTCCACGCGGTGCGCTCGCGGGCCGGCAACCGCCACGGGTTGCTCTGCCGCTCGATCCCTTCGAGCACCCGCTTGACGCCTTGCGGCACCTCGCTGGCGATCATGGTCAAGTGGCGGCGCATATCAACGATATCATCAACGTGCTCGATCATCGCCGGGCATTCATGGACGCAGGCGTTGCAGGTGGTGCAAGCCCATAGCTCTTCGGACTCGATCACCGTGCCGATCAGCGGCAGCGTCTCGGCAGTTGCGCCGTTGCCGTTTAATTCGGCCAGCGTGCGCACTGTGCCATCTTTGAAATGGATCGGATCGCCGCGCTGCAAGTCGGCCAGCTTGGTAATAATGTACTTCGGCGAGAGCAACGCGCCGCTGGCGTGGGCCGGGCAAACGCTCTGGCAGCGCCCGCAGCGCATACAGGCGTCGAGATCCATCCGCCGCTTCCACGTCAGATCGGCCAGCGCCGTCACGCCAAGACGCGGTTCGTCTTTCTCGATCTCAGCCTCAAGGTTGGGGATCGGATCAAGCGCGCCTTTCGGTTGCAAATCGCGGAAGAGGGTATTCAGCGGCGTGTAGACAATATGGCGGAACTTACTGAACGGCAGCGAGGCCATAAACAGGCCGGTCGCGGCAGCGTGGGTATACCAGAGCACCGGATGGATGGCGAGCGCGACCGGACTGCCGTCGCCGAGGCCAATCGCGCGGAAGATGGTGGCCAGCGCAAAGCCAACATAGGCCAGCTTGGCCCACTCTTGCTCGTAGACCGGCACGCCGCCGATGGTCTGATTCGCGATCCGCAATCCCTCGATGAGAAAGCCGCCAATCCCCAAAAACAGCAGCACCCCTAACACCCAGCCATCGGTGCGCCGGTTATCGAGCCGGTCAGGCTTGGTGCGGTAGCGCCGCCACGTCGCCCACAGCAAGCCGGCGACAAAGGCCAAGCCCAGCGTATCGAGAATGAACTCGTAGCTCTTGTAAAAATCGCCGACCAAAATCTTGCCGGCCTGCTCACCCATCAGCGGAATGGTGAAATCTTCTTCGACCGCGATAATATCGGTGCCGATAAACAGGGTGAGAAAGCCAAAGAAGATCAGGGCATGCATCACGCCGGCCCGGCGGTCGCGCAGCACCTTCTTTTGGCCGAGACTCTGGCGGGTAAACTCAAGCAAGCGGGTGATCGGATTGCCGATCCGGTTGGCGGGCCGCCCGCGCCGCCAGCGGGCAATGTCGCGCAGAATGCCCCATGCCATCACCGCAGTGGTAATCAGAACCGTCAAGTAGAGGAACGTTGCGCCAATCTTAGGATCGATGTTCCAGTAGATCTCGCGGATCGCGATAATCTGCTCTTGCTCCATTGCCTTTCTCCGCACAAATGCCGGCGCCCGGAACTGGGCCGATCATAGCATTCGGGCCGCAAAGCGTCAATGCGACAAGGATGGCATACAAAATGATGCTGGAACGACACCGGTACCGGCACTTATGCATTACTCGGCAAAGGCTACCAATGCTCCCCGTACCACAATATTGACGCGCGCGCCAACCGGCACATCGTGCCACGGGGCAAGGCGTGCAGTAAGCATCGTACCGTCGCTCAGGCGCACTTCGTACCGCACATCGGCGCCGAAATAGTTCCGCTCGACGATCTGGTGCGGCGATTCATCATCGGCCTCCAATTCGACCGCTTCGGGCCGGATCATCACGCTGACCGGCCCGTGGTGCGGGGCCAGCAACGGCAAGCGCCCGATCACACTCTGCGCAACCAGACCGTGCGCTTCCGCCGGAACGAAATTGGCAGTGCCGACAAAGGCGGCCACAGCGCGGGTGGCCGGACGTTCGTACAATTCGCGCGGCGGCGCGACCTGCACAATCCGCCCGTTGATCATCACCCCGACCAGATCGGCAATGCTCAGCGCCTCTTCCTGATCGTGGGTGACGAAGAGGGCCGTCGCGCCTTCGCGGCGCAAAATCTGGCGTACTTCGTTGCGCACCGCCATGCGCAAGCCGGCATCAAGGTTCGAGAAGGGTTCATCGAGCAAAATCAGAGCTGGACGGGGAGCCAAGGCGCGGGCCAGCGCGACCCGTTGCTGCTGCCCGCCCGACAATTCGTGCGGCATGCGCCGGCCAGCATCGGCCAACCCCACCAATGACAACAGCTCTTGCACCCGCGGCTCGCGTTCGGAACTGCGCGGCAAGCCGTAAGCGACGTTTTGCGCTACACTGAGGTGGGGGAAGAGAGCGTAATCTTGAAACACCATCCCGACCCGGCGCTGTTCAGGCGGGATGCCAGCGCCGCATGGCCCCACCACCGTGCGCCCGCCGATCATAATCACCCCGCTATCGGGCTGCTCGAAACCGGCAATCAGGCGCAGCAGCGTGGTTTTGCCGCAGCCCGACGGGCCAAGCAAGGCCATAAATTTGCCGGCAGCCAGATCGAGGCTGACTTCATTGACCGCCGTGAGCGATCCGTACCGGCGGCTCAGGTGTTGGATAGAGAGCGCGGTTGTTTCGATAGAGATCATGGTATTCGTCAAGGGCAGAGCGGCGTGCTGCCCGTACAATACGGAATAGCGTCGAAGGCAGAGCAACGCTCTGCCCGTACCGATCTTTGATTCGGATTGTAACATACCCGTGAAAGTTGTTACCCATTTACTTCGCAAAATGCAGGCGCATGGTATAGTTGAAGATAGAGAGCAGCGAAGGCGCTGCTCGTGACGAGGCGTCAGGGAGGTAGCTTTATGTTTGTTGGCGAGCGGATGTCGCATCCCCCGATTACGGTAACTCCGGAAACATCGATCCACGATGCAATGCACCTGATGCGCACCGAACATATCCGGCGCGCACCGGTGGTTTCCCACGGTCATCTGGTCGGTATTGTCTCGCTCAAAGACCTGATCAACGCCTCGCCCTCGCCGGCAACGACGCTGAGCGTATGGGAATTGAATTACCTGTTGAGCAAGCTGACGGTTGACCGCGTGATGACCCGCGATGTCTATACGGTTTCGGTTGACACCCCAATCGAAGAAGCGGCGCGGATCATGGCCGACCGGCGGGTCGGCGGGTTGCCGGTGATGCGCGGGAATGAGTTGGTCGGGATCATTACCGAGACCGATCTGTTCAAGATCTTCCTTGAGCTGATGGGTGCGCGCAACCCCGGCATCCGGGTGACGGTGAGCATGGCCGATGAGCCGGGATCGCTCGCCAAACTCACGGCGGCGATTGCCAATAGCGGCGGCAATATCATTGCGCTCGGCACCTTCGCCGGTGAAACGGCGGCTATGTCGGAAGTGACGTTCAAGGTGAGCGGGATGACGATGGATCAGGTGCGCGAAGTGATTACGCCGGTGGTGGCGAAGGTCATTGATGTGCGCGAGAGCCATCCGTAGCAGCAGCACAGCGCTGCGAGGGGCACAGCAGCGCTGTGCCCGTACTTATCTTGCTAGAAGTTGCTATGCTGCGAGGGGCACAGCAGCGCTGTGCCCATACTATCTTGTGATAAGCGGCAACATTGTGTGATAAATCATCATCGCGCTATCGACCTGCAATGGCAACGAGAGGATTTCGCTCTCGTTGCCGTTGCTGTCAATGGCCTGATAGCGCAAGCGGTATTCGCCATCGGCCAACGCACCGATCTCGATCACATTATCGGTCGTGGTGATCCACGTCTCGCCATCCCACGAGTAGCGCAGCCGCGCGCTGCCGCCGCCCAAATCCGATGCGCTCAGCCGCAAACCGGTCAGCGTGCGGAAATGCGATCCAACCCCATCGCCCTGCACCAAGCCATCGCGCACCAGCTCGAAATCGTCAGTCCCCGGTGCTTTGACCCGGTAGCCAACCGCTGCGCCGCCTTCCAGCTCAAAATATTTGATCGCAAGCGTATGCAAGCCGGCAGTGAGCGAGATCGTGCCGGTCACGGTTGTAAAGGGGTGGATACCGGCGTTCGCAACCACTAGTTGCTCGTTCACCCACAGCCATGCCCCGTCGTCGCTGCTTAGCTCGAAGGTGTATTCGCCACTGACTGGCGCGATAAAGGTGCGGGTCTGTTCGATCAGGAAATGGTTGCTCAGGCCGGGCAACGGCCCGCCGCCACCCCAATCGCGCAGTTCGCCGTGCCAGACAAAGCTGCCGAGCAGGGCGCCGCGCCGGATGCTGAGCGGGTTTTGGGTGCGGGCAAGCAGCCGTTCAGGGGTATTGGCGAGTTCGTAAACCATGGCCAGCGGTTGCAAGCCCTCGTTGTAGCGGGCCGGTTGCGGCGGTTGCCGTTCCGGCGTGATCGTGATCTGCTGTTCGGCCTGCGCAGTGGCCACATAGGCCACATACTCGTGGATCGCGCCGGCCCGCAGCGTCACCGTTCCCGGCGTCCGGAACCGCACATAGCCGACGATCGTCTGGGTTTGGCCGGGGTCGAGCCTTCCGCTGATTCCCCACCGCCACGGGTAGCCGCCGGTAGCGCCGGCGCAGCTTACTTCGCGATCCGCCGGCCCCAACATCACCCGGAAGCGTCCCGCTTCTTTAGGAAAGGTCGGGTAACTCTGATTAACGGCGCCAAGGAAACACTCGCCTTCATCGTAGACGTACCCTTCGCGCTCGAACGGGCCGGCGCTAAGATCAAAGACGCTGCCTCCCGGCGGGTCTTGGCCGTAGATCGGCGCAGTGCCGGCATTGCGCACCGTGAAGCGCACCGGCAATACCTCACCGGCGGCAATGGTGGTCGCGCCATACTCCACCGATACCAGTTCGAGACGTTGGTTAGCCGTATCAACCGGTTGCCATTGCACGGCGTCAAACAGCACGGCCCGCCATGTATTCAACGGTTCGCCGGTCAGATCGGCAAGAGATACGCTCGCAGTGCTAGCGGCAAAGTTGTATGATCCAAGATCAACCCAACCTTGTTGGGTCGTCTGATCAACCACCCGTTCGACCACCCCGCTGGCGGTGGTAATCCGGTAGCGCGCTTGCCGGCTGGGGTTGAGATTGGTGCAATTGGCCGGGATATGCACCAGCACCCGATAGACGCCGTCGGCCGGCAGATTGGGCCGCCATGTCGCCCAGTTGGTGCTTTCGACCTGTCGATCGGTGGCGTAGGTATAGAGCGCGCTGCCACCGTAGCCGCAGGCGCTCGGATACCACGTAGCATTGCTGCGGGTAAAGCCGCTCTCTTGCTCTTCGATCACCAGATCGCCGTTGTCGGGTTGGCTTTCGCCGGCAAGACGGGCCTGCACTCGCTGGCGAACCAGCGGCAACAGGTTAAATAACCGGTCGCCGGGGCAGGTGGTGTAGCCGTTGGGAGTGACCTGCCGGTGGCCGCTGATGTGATCAATCACGGCGCCGGGATTGAAAGGAGCGCAGTAGCGCGAAATCGAGCAACCGTAGTAGAAGCTGCGCCCCATCGGATCGATCCGCTTCTGGTCGGCTTTCCACGCCAACAGCGCCACGAGCGAGTCAAGCGCAGCCGCGGTCGGCTCCACCGTGCTATAGGTACCGATCAGTGAAACTCCCATCGAACCGTAATTGGCCGTATCGTGAAAGCCGACCACATCGTCGCCGCCGGCCCGCCCTTCGTAGATCACGCCGTTGGGGTCGATCAGATAGTTATAGCCGATGTCGCCCCAGCCGCGGGTGTAGGTGTGAAACGACCAGATCGAACGCACCACATCGGCCCATGTCTGGCCTTCGGCCAAGGTATTTGAGCCGGCGGTATGGTGAACCACCAAATGGCGCACCGGGTAATAGGCCGGCGGCGCTTGCGGGCTGGTCTGGCCTTGCGGATTCCCCCACGCCGTGCGGCTCACCACCGGCGGACGCGCAATGGCAGCGACTCCCGCGGCTGGCGTTGCCACCGGAACAGCCGGGCCAAACCGGCTATCAACGGTGTTGACCGTAACCGAGCGGAACGCGGCCGGATCACTGGTTTCAATCCGCACCTGATACCAGTTCCGGTCTTCACCAGCGTAGACAATCTCGCTCCAATGCCGATCAGCGCCATCACCGGCCTGCCAGAGTTCCTCGTCCTCGGTCACGATGGCCCAATCGCTCCACGTCACACCATCGCCGCTCACCCGCACCGCCACGACCGGCGCCGTAGCCGGATCAGCCGTCCATTGCAGCAACACATGGGTAAAGGGGCGCGGCGCGCGAGTTGGAGCGGTTTGATAACCGGCAGCGGCAGCCAACAGCGGCAGCGCGTCTGCCGGTGCGGTGGTCATATCAACGGCAAAGAGCTGGGTATCGGGCCGGCCATCGGCAGTGGCAGCCGGAGCTGCCGGCGCCGGTGTCAACGGCAGAAGCAGCGCCCAGAGGAGGCCGATGGAGAGGAGAAGACGAATGCGCGTAATCATCGCACACCTCGGCGACTATGATCGGTACCTGCCCTGATTCTAACGATAGGGCGTCGTACAGTCGATAGGCGGGGGTGACGAATCGATGACAGCCACCCTGTAAGCCATCCGTCATCTGCGCCCAATTGCTGATTGGGGCAACTTCTGTTACCATACATAAAGGTTTAATTAACCAGTCAACCAAACCGTGCTCTGAGCTTCGTCGCCATACTTGCCAGCGTTTATGAACGCCATTCGCTCAAGCATCCAACTCAAAATCCTGCTGTTGCTGCTCGGTCTTGCCCTACCCCCGCTGATTATCGTCGGCTGGCTCGGACTGAGCAGTTTGAATATTGCCCGCGAAACGGCAGTGGTCGAAGGCACGAACGGTCTCCGCCAACAAGCCACCGCCAACTTGCGCCAGCGCGCCGCTGACAAAGCACAGTTGTACGATACGGCATTGATGAGCGTGCAGCAGCAAGTCGAAACAGTGGCGGGATACGCGCTCGATCGCTACAACATGCCGGTTACGGTCTTCAGCAGCGACCGGGTGTGGGTCGCGCCGCGCCCTACCGATGACCTGCTGCGCCAATACGCCAATCAAGCGGCCTACGTGCGCCAGATGATCCCTATCTTGCGCGAAATGGTCGCGAAGAATCCGCTCGTCAACATTGGATACATCGCGCTGGAAGAGGGCGGCATTCTCGCGTTTGACAACGAAGCAGTCATTGACCAACTACTGACGCTCGAAGCGTTCGATCCACGAGTGCGCCCGTGGTATCTCAAAGCGCGCGACGCCGGCGCAACAGTGTGGACGGAACCATACGTTGATGCCAATACCGGGTTGCTCGCCACGACCTGCGCCAGCCCGCTCTACGACCGGCAGGGCCGGTTTATCGGGGTCGTCGCGTTTGATCTCTTGCTCAAGACCATCCAGCAAGACCTGCTCACCGTTGATGTTGGTTCGAGCGGGTATGCACTGCTGATCAACACCAATGGCGATGTGATTGTGCGCCCGGATATGCAAGCTGATGTGCGGTGGGATCAACCGTACCGCACCGAGAACTTGCTCGATTCGACCAATGCCGATCTGCGCGCTGTGGCGGAAATGATGGTTGGCCGCCAATCAGGGGTGCAGTTGATCCAAGAGCAGGATCAGGCGAGCTACGTTGCCTTTGCGCCGATTACCACTGCCGGCTGGAGTGTGGCTCTGATCGTTCCGGCAAATGAAATCGACGCCCCTGCGCTTGCCACCGGCCAGCGCCTCAGCGAGAGCCAGAGCCGGCTGTGGAACCAATTGGTGGCGGTGCTGCTAATGATTATCGTTACCATCAGTATGCTTGGCCTCTTGCTCTCGCTCTCGTTCACCAACCGGATCAGCGTCTTGCGCGAGGGTGTGCAAGCGGTCGCTGGCGGCGATCTGTCTCAACGCCTGCCTGCTGCCGGCAGCGACGAGATTGGGCAGTTGGTTGATGCCTTTAACCGCATGACCGACACCTTGCAGAGCAAGATTGCCGAACTCGAAGAAAACGCGCGCCAATTGGCCACCCTCAATGCCGTCTCGAACGAACTGAAAGGCATTCTCTCGTGGCCAGTCTTGCTCGAAACGATTCCCAAGGCCGTATGCGAACGATTTGGCTTCGATCGAGCCGTGCTCTATCTGGTTGATGGCGATGTCTTGCGCGCGGTCAGCGCTTCATTCGGCCCCGGCAACGAGTCGCAAGCGCAGCAGTTTCTCGCGGTGGCAAACACGAAACCGCTACGGCTTGATGGCAGCAGCGTCGAAGCGGATGTGGTGCGCAGCCGGAAGGCGATCATCATCGATAACCCGTGGAATAATCCACGGGTTGATAAGACCAAGCAGGCCGCTTCGGCCAGCCGGTCGTATGTGCAAGCCCCTATCTTTGGGCGCAACGATGCGGTGATCGGGATTATTTCCGCCGATTACAAACTGAGCCAGCGCCCGGTGCAGGCTCGTGACGCCGCCCAATTGCTGACCTTTGCCAGCATGGTTGGTCTGACAATTGAGAACGTGCAACTGTACAACGACCTCGAACAACAAGTAGCGCAACGCACCGAAGAGCTGCGCGCTGCGCTCGAACGGGCGCAACTCGCCGACCGGCGCAAGAGCGATTTCCTCGCCAGCATCAGCCATGAATTGCGCACGCCGCTGAACGCGATCATCGGCTTTTCGACCGTCTTGCTCGACGATACCGACCAGCCGTTGACGCCGACCCAGCGCGAAGATGTGCAGAGCATCAATCGCAACGGGCGCTTCTTGCTCCACTTGATCAATGAATTGCTCGATCTGGCCCGGATTGAGGCCGGTCACCTGAATCTTGAGATTAGTACGGTTGATCTGCAACAGGTGGCTGGCGAAGTGTGCGACACGGTGCAGACGCTGTTGCGCAACCGTCCGGTTATACTGCGCAACGCCTTGCCGGCGACGCTGCCCATGGTAGCGGCTGACAGCGACCGATTGCGCCAGATTCTGTTTAATTTGCTCTCGAATGCGATCAAATTTACCGAACGTGGTACTATTACAGTAAGCGCGCAACTGTACGATGAAGTCAACGGCGATGGTAAAATTGAGCGGTACGTGGCGGTGAGCGTCTCTGACACCGGGATCGGCATTCCGCTCGAACGGCAACAAGATATCTTTGGCGAGTTCGTGCAGATCCATGGCCGGCGTTCACGCCTCGGCGGCACAGGGCTTGGGTTGGCAATCACCCGCAAGCTGGTGCTGGCGCAAGGCGGCCGGATCTGGGTTGACAGCACACCGGGCATTGGGTCAACATTCACCTTCACCTTACCCGTCGCCCAATCAGCGTTGCTTGCTGCGCCGGTTGGGGCCAATGTCGTAATGCCATGAGCCAGCCAGCACAGATTCTGTACATCGAAGACAACCCGGATAACCAGCGGCTAGTGCAGCGCGTGCTCAGCGCCCGCGGCTATCAGGTGGTGATTGCCGAAGACGGGCCAAACGGGTTGGCGCTGGCCCGCACGAGCCATCCGGCGCTCGTGTTGGTCGATCTTGGTATTCCCGGCCTCGATGGCTACGAAACGACGACGCGCCTACGCTCGCTGCCGCATATGCACGGCGTGCCAATTATTGCCTTAACCGCCGACGCATCGCCGGGTTCGCGTGAGCGGGCCTTGGTGGCAGGGTGTGACGGGTATTTGAGCAAACCGATCGACGCCCGCGCGCTGCCGGCCCAAATCGCCGAATTTATCGATGGCAGGCGTGAGCGGTTGCCGGAAACGATGGAGACCGAGCTGCTGCGGTCGTATAACCAAAAACTAGTTGAGCGGCTAGAAGCGCGGGTACGGGAATTGACGCTCGCCAATGCCCAACTGCAAGACCTCGACCGGCTCAAAGATCAGTTCCTCGCCACCCTCTCGCACGAATTGCGCACCCCGCTCACCTCGCTGCTTGGCTATCTCGAACTCTTTGATCGCGGCATGCTCGGCCCGCTCAATCCGCAACAAGAAGAAGCAGTGCGCGTGATGCGGCGCAGCGGCGAGATTTTGGCGCGCCAGCTCAACAATTTGCTCTACTTTCAAGAGATCCGCAGCCGCTCGCTCAACTTTGTGGCCTTGCAGCCGCTTGACGTGTTGCGGCCACTGATTGCAATGTTCCGCGAGCGTGCCGCGCAAGCGCAGTTGCAGTTCGATGTAGTGCTGCCGGACATCCAACCGATTGAGGTTGATCGATCAGCATTTGAGCATTTAGTGCGCAACTTGCTCGATAATGCCTTCCAGTACACCAAGCCGGGCGGGAAGGTGCGCTTCATTGTGCGCGATGAGCCAACTCGCTTAATTATCCGGGTGGAGGATACCGGTATCGGGATCGCGCCCGCCGAACACGAAAAGATCTTTCTCCCCTTCTATCAGGTTGACCATTCGCTGGCCCGCGGCCATCCCGGCAGCGGGCTTGGGTTAGCGATCGTGCGCCATATCGTCGAGGCGCACGGCGGCCAAATCGCGTTGCGCAGCGCGCCGGGCGAGGGCAGCGCGTTTACCGTCGCCATCCCGCGCCGGTCGGTCGGGGCATAGCAGCCGTACCCAAACTTCATACGGACGGAGATGGCCATACCGGGTCGCCATCCCGCGCCGGTCGGTCGAGGCATAGCAGTGTTATGCCCCGACGTCGGCAAATTGCAGTTGGTAGAGCCGGTAGTAGTAGCCGCGCCGGGCCAATAGCTCGTCGTGAGTGCCGTCTTCGACCACCCGGCCTTTGTGCAGCACGATGATCCGATCGACGTGGCGGATGGTGCTGAGGCGATGGGCAATGATGATGCTGGTGCGGTTGCGCATCAAGCGGGCCAAGGCCTCTTGGATCAACGCCTCGGTTTCGGTATCGACACTGCTCGTCGCTTCATCGAGAATCAGCAACACCTCAGGGTTAAAAGCAATTGCTCGCGCAAAGGCCAGCAATTGGCGCTGGCCGATCGAGAGATTCGCGCCGCGTTCGCGCACTTCGTGCTCGTACCCGCCGGGCAGCCGCTCGATGAAACGGTGTGCGCCGACCAGTTCGGCAGCAGCACGCACCTGCTCGTCGCTAATCGCGCTGTTGTGCAGGCGAATATTGCTGGCAATCGTCCCGCTGAAACAGATGGGGTCTTGCGGCACAGCGGCAATATGGCGGCGCAACTCGGCTTGCGCGAGCTCGCGGATGTCGATGCCGTCGAGCGTAATGCTCCCTGATTGCACATCGTAGAAACGCGCCAACAGGCCGACCAACGAACTCTTGCCGGCGCCGGTCGCACCGACGATGGCGACCGATTGGCCGGCAGGAATATGTAAGGAAATCCCGCGCAGCACCGGTTCCGCCGGATCGTAGCCGAACACCACATTGCGCAGCTCGATTTCGCCGCGCACCGGCGTAGGCAGTGCGCGGGGATGGGCTGGATCACGCACCTCGGCTTGGGTGTCGAGCACGGCAAAGATTCGCTCGGCGGAAGCCATCGCCGATTGCAGCACGGTATACCGCTCGGCGAGGTTGCGAATCGGCTGAAACGCGCGCTCAAGGTACTGGATAAAGGCCGCCAGCATCCCAAGCGAAGCCCAACCGGCCAGCACCCCGTTGCCGCCGCCCCACAGCAACGCTGCGGTACCGATTGCCGCCAAGAGGTTGACCGACGGGATAAAGATGGCAAAGATCAAGACCGAGCGAATGTTGGCCTGCATATAATCGTCGCTCAGGCGGGCAAAGGCGGCGCGGCTGCGGCCTTCGCCGTTAAAGAGCTGCGTCACCAAAATGCCGCTGATCTGCTCGCTCAGGAAGGCGTTGATGCGGGCCAGCCGCTGCCGCACCAGCCGGTACGCCGAGCGCATGAACCGCTGGTAGATTGTAACGATCACCGCTAGCACCGGCAAGGTGGCGATGCTGATCAAGGCCAACCGCCAGTTGAGCGCAAACATCACCACGATAATCCCGATCAGGGTGAGCAGATCGGCCACGATCATCACCACGCCTTGGGTGAGAAACTCGTTGAGCGCATCGACATCGTTGGTGATGCGGGTAATCAAGCGACCCACCGGGTTGCGGTTAAAGAACGACAGGCTCATGTGCTGAATGTGGCGAAAGATCGCCACTCGCAAGTCTTTCATCACCTGCTGGCCAACGCTGTTGATGAAATAGGAATGGCTGTACCGAAAAGCGAAGTTAGCCACCAGCGCGCCGAGAAACGCGACGAAATAGGGCCAGACGCCATCAACCGCACCGGTGCTGATCGGGCCGTCGATCGCCTGCTGGATGAGCAACGGCGGCAGCAGATCGGTCAAAATGGCACCGATCAACAACACGATGGCAACGCTCAACCGGCCCCAGTACGGGATCACGTAGCCAGCCAACCGGCGCACCAGCCGGCCATCGTAGGCTTTGCCAAGAATGGTATCGTCATCAAACCCGTGTGACATCAGCAACTCCGATATATTTCGTATTCGTAGGGATACAGCGGCGCTGTATCCCTACTGTATCCCTACTCCTCGCGTTCGAGTTCGGCGGCGAGCAACTCACGGCGATACATCGCGGCGTAGCGACCATTCAGCGCCAACAGCGCCTGATGCGACCCTTGTTCGACGATCCGGCCCTCATCGAGCACGATTATCTGATCAGTGTCGCGCACGGTGGCGATCCGTTGGGCAATGATAATTGTGGTGCGTCCGGCCATTTCGGCGCGCAACCCGGCCAGAATCTGGGCCGCGGTATGGGTGTCAACACTGCTCAGCGCATCGTCGAGAATGAGAATGCGCGGATCGCGCATCAGCGCGCGGGCAATCGCCACCCGCTGCTTCTGGCCGCCCGACAGGGTCACGCCGCGCTCGCCCACCATCGTCGCCAACCCGCCGGGAAACTGGTCAAGATCGTTCACAAGGCGCGACACGGCAATCACGTGTTCCAGCCGGGCAGGATCGATCGTCTCGACGCCGAAGCTAACATTATCGCGCAGCGGGATGCTAAACAGAAAACTCTCTTGCGGCACATAGCCAATCATGCGGCGCAACGCGGCCAGATCCAACTCCCGCACATCAACCCCGTCAACCACCACCTGCCCCACATCAGGGTCACGCACCCGGCCCAGCAGATGCACCAGCGTCGTCTTACCGGCGCCGGTAGCGCCGACAATCGCCAGTGTTTTGCCGGCAGGCAAAGTAAACGACAGATCGCGCAGCAACCAGTGATCGGCGGAATGATCAGCGCGGATGCCTACATTGCGAAACTCGATCGCGCCGTGGCCAGCGGGCTGGCGCGGCACGGGAGGCGACGCAATCGCCGGCTGGCGGCGCAACACCTCACCAAGCCGTTCGAGCGAAGCGATTGCCTGCTGCGACAGATTGACCATCCACCCCAGCATGATCATCGGGAAGGCTAGCAGCGCCAAGTAGGCATTAAACTGCACCAACTCACCGACCGTCAGCGTCCCGGCAGCCACCATCCGCCCACCCACCAGCAAGATCAGCGCGGCAATCAGACCGAGACAGAGGGTCATAGCCGGCCACAACAGGCCAGAGAGCAGCACATAGCGCAGATTCAGATCACGGTAGCGTTCGTTATCGGCGGTAAAGACAGCCACTTCGGCCTCTTCTTGAGCAAAGGCTTTAATCGTGCGAATACCGGCAAAATTTTCTTGGGCACGGGTTGACAGCACCCCAAACTGATCTTGCACGCGGTGAAAAATCTGGCGCATCCGGCTGCCAATCACGACGAAGAGAACCGTTGCGAGCGGCAACAACAAGATCACAATCAGCGCCAGCAACGGTTGGACGAGCAGCATCAGCACTGCCGCGGCCAGAAAGGTCAGCAAGGCGGTCGCCGCGCCATTGAGACCGGGGCCGAGAAACTGGCGCACCGCGCTGAGATCGTTGGTCATGCGGGCCATCAAATCGCCGGTGTAGTGCTGATGGTAAAACGCCTGATCAAGACTGAGCAAGCGGTCAAACAGATCGGCGCGCAAATCGTTCTCGATATAGTACGAAGTGACGGCAATCAACATCCGTTGGGCAAATTTCATCACGCCGTCGATAACAGCCAAGCCAATCAAGGCGCCGCCAAACCAGAGCAACTGCGGCGGGGAGATATGGCCGTTGGCAACGCTATCCACCGCCATGCGCAAGACGAGCGGGGCAAGGGCGCTGACCGCTGCGCCAAGCGCGGCGACCAGCACGCCGAGCAGTAGCCGGCGGCGGTAACGGCGCAGATAAGGAACCAGCAGGCGCAGGTGAGGCATAGCAACTCCTGACAAAGCAAATATCGTCTTTTCAGTATAAAAGATTGCCAACCGGGTGTCGTCAGTCGCAAGGTGGAAGCGAGTTGCGCTACGCCACGCAAATCGCAACCTACAATTGTCTTTTTTCTTAAAAGCAACGGATTGACATTTTTCGTTGACTTCTATATAATTTAGGCAACACACCACTGATGCATGGTCTTCACCAAACGCCGCTGAAGGGCGCAGAGGAGAGCGGAAGCTTTGTGGAAGACTAGCCGGGTGTCAAAGGAAGTCGTGTTGGTAGCAGAAGAGTGGAGGTTCGCCCATGCGCGACGATGACGATCTGGTTCCACCGAAATGGCGTTCTCTGTTCAACAATCAGGACTGGCTGCTGCATGACATCGTGGTGAAGTCGTTCTACGGCTTCGGCGCCATCGCGGTGATCGCGCACTTGCTGGTCTATCTGTGGAAGCCGTGGCTCCCCTAAGCAATGGCCGTATAGTGTGAGGAGGGACAATTCATGCAGCCTCGCAGCCCGGTGCGGACGAATATCGTCATTTTTACCATTCTCGGTTTCGTGGTGGCGTTGCTCATTCACTTCATCGTACTGAGCAGCCCCGAGTACAACTGGCTGTCGGATTCGGGCGGCGCTCTGTTGCTGAGCACAGCGCGCGCGCTGTTCGGGATCTGATCGATGGCGGGCCGGCCACGGCTCGCGTGAGACGGCAACCGCCAGCAGCGTCTCTGCTGGCGGTTGTTGTTCGCAAGCGGCAGGGAATCTACGCTTTTTGCACATAGATAAAAAATTGACCTTCTAAACCAATTCGTGTATACTAAAGGTCAGGATTGAAGTGACGGGCGGCGTAGCCCTTCCGCCGCGATCTCACGTTTGCATCGGCGCCGGCCTCGTCGGGCAGCCGATCTGGAGCAGGAGAGACCCATGCAATCGTCACGACCAAGTGATCGGCAATTGGCGATCGTTGTCTCGGTGGCGGTGGGAATTATTGTCGCAGTCATTACCACGGCCACCTTCTGGTGGGTCTACGATCTGACATTGGGCCGCGCACAGCGGGCGGCAGCGCAGACGGCTGGCGCGCGCTGGAGCCCCAGCGATGGCATCAAGGTTATCACCGAATCGCAACCGGTTACCCCCACCGATGGCCGGCAGAATTGGTTGGGCCTGCAAGCATGGAACGAAGGCGTGCAAGCCGGCCAAGCGTGGATCCAACAGTTCCCCAACACCGTGAATGTGCAGGTACTGGTCGGCATGAATTCGGCGCAAGTTTGGACGTACATGCAGCAGTATGTATCGGGCGCGCTGGGTGTTGGCTGCCAGTACTGCCACAACATCAACAACTTCGCCAGCGATGAGTATCCGCAGAAGATTGCCGCCCGCAACATGCTGCGACTCGTCCGTGACGTGAATGCGCAGTTCATCGTCAACTTGCCCAACTGGAAGGGCAATTACGTTCAGTGCGCCACCTGCCACAATAACGCTCCCGTCAATATGGAGTCGTTCGGCGCCCAGTTTATCAATTCGATTCCACCGATTAAGGTGACCGTTGATCCGCTTGATGCCAATGGCCAAGCCATCCTTGATCCAGCCCTCAAGCCGGAAGCGATCCGTGATCAGGTGCTGCTGAAGGACGCGGTGCTCTATTACGTCTACAATTATCAGGTCTGGAAGCCATTTGATCCGGCCGATCCGGAAAGCGGGCGCGGTTCGCTGGCGTTAACCTATGATGGCGGGCGCACTCAGGATCAAGTGACCATTAACCAGAATGTGATGAACTACAATGCATGGTCACTGGGGGTTGGTTGCACCTTCTGCCACAACTCGCGCAATTTTGTCGCTTATGAGCTGAATCCGGCTGGCGACAATGTGCTCAATCCGGAGTATGCCTACAATAAGCTGAAGGCGCAGCGCATGCTGTTGCTGACTACGTGGCTGGCCGAGAATTGGACGAAGTACGGCGCGATCGGCAAGCCAGAAGTGCCGACTGGGCGCGATGCCGCGAGCCGCTATTCGTACCAGCGGCTCGGTGACGGGCAGGTCTACAATGTGCCCGGCTGTTATACCTGCCACCGCGGCAACAGTATTCCGCTGGCCTCGATTAATCAAGCCAACATCCCCAACAACGATGCTGGCGTGGTGATTTTGCCGCCACAGATCCGCGGACGTTGACAGTAGTGGCCGGGGGCGCACTGACGCCCCCGGCTGTCCCTACCTTCGCAATGGGTTGGCGCGAAGACGCAATGGCGCATACGTTTCGCATACTGATTGGCTGCCAACGGTATGCAGGCTGCGGTGTTGGTGATGAACATCGTTCGCCGCCGCTTCTGAACTAGAGAGCACTCGTTATGAGCGACATGAGCGACCACACCGGATTGACTCCTCCACCGTCGCTGCCACTAACTGACCAGCCCCAACCGCGCTATGCGTGGTTCACCCGTTCTATCCAATTGATGAAGCCGGTCACGTGGTTTGCGCCGACATGGGCATTTATGTGCGGCGCGATCGCGAGCGGCGCGCTCGGATGGAATGAGTCGATCGGACGCTTGCTGCTCGGTATGTTTATGGCTGGGCCGGTGTTGTGCGGCTTGTCGCAGGTCGTGAATGATTACGCCGACCGCGAGGTTGATGCGATTAACGAGCCGCACCGGCTGATTCCTTCGGGCAAAGTCTCGCTGCGCCACGTCTATATTCTGACCGCCATCTTGACGTGGATCGGGGCGAGCATCGCGCTCTTCCTTGGCCGGAACGTCGCGTTCTTTGTCGCTCTCGGCTTGGTCTTCGCGCTGGCCTATAGCCTGCGTCCGGTACGCGGCAAACGCAATGGCTGGATCGGGAATGCGCTGGTGGCGATTTCGTACGAAGGATTGGCGTGGATGGCCGGGCATGCCGCGTTTGCCCCGCTGACCGGCGAGAGCGTGACGATTGCGCTGCTCTATTCGCTCGGCGCGCACGGGATTATGACGGTCAATGATTTCAAGAGCATCAAGGGCGATACCCTGATGGGCATCCGCTCGATCCCGGTGCAGTACGGCAAGGTGATGGCGGCGCGCATGGTGGTGACGACCATGGGAGTAGCTCAAATCGCAGTGATTGGGTTGCTCTACTATTGGGGGCACCCGGTTGCAGCCACCGTGGTCTTGATCTTGCTGGCGGCGCAGAGCATTCCCAATGCGCGCTTCATCCGCGACCCAGAAAACAACGAGGTCTTCTTCAACGCGACCGCCATTATGCTCTACGTCTGGGGCATGCTAGCGGCGGCGATCGGTCTGGCGGCGTGATGGGCATAAGCCCCTAGAAGTGTGATGTGAATGGCACCACGAGTTCTCGTCGTTGGCGCATCGGTGGGCGGGGCGACCGCGGCAATTACGCTGCGGTCGTTTGGCATTGAGACCATCATGATCGAGAAAGAGCTGGTGAAGGCCAAACCATGCGGTGGTGCGGTGCCGCCGGCGGCCTTCCGCGAATTTGATTTGCCAACCAGCTTGATCGACCGCAAGGTGCGCCAGTGTCTGATCGTATCCCCCTCCGGCCAAGAGACCCACGTCCCGGTGGCGGGGACGGTTCCGAGCGATGATGATTATGTGGCGATGGTGCGGCGCGAGGTGTTCGATAGCTTTTTGCGCCAGCGCGCTCAAGAACGCGGCGCTGAGCTGATCCACGCCCAATTGACCGGCCTGCGGGTTGACCGGCGCGGGGTGGTGGCGACGTACCGAACCCCGACCGGCCACGAGGGTTCGGTGTGGGCCGATGTGGTGATCGGGGCCGACGGCGCCTATTCGCCAACGGCCAAATTCCTCGGCCTGCCCAACTTGCCGCGGGCAGTGGCGCTGCAAGAGCGAATCAAGTTGCCGCCCGCCAAGATGGCGCGCTGGGAAGAGACGGCTGACCTGTACCTTGGCCGTGAAGTCAGCCCCGACCTGTACGCATGGGCCTTCCCCAAACGCGACCATATCGCGGTCGGGATTGGCGCTGGCCCCGGCCATGGCTCGGCAGCCAAGCAGTTGCTAGCCAATCTCAAACGGCGGCTTGGCCCGGCCCTCGATGGCGGGCAGGTGATTCTGCGCGAAGCTCACGCCCTGCCGATGGAACCGCGCCCGCACATGGCGTTTGACCGGGCCATGCTGATCGGCGATGCGGCTGGACTGGTGGTGCATACGTCGGGTGAAGGCATCTATTGGGCGATGAAGAGCGGCCAGATGGCGGCGCAAACGCTGGCCGAGTACCTCGACGCGCCGAGCGCAGCCAATTTGCGCCACTACGAACGGCGCTGGTGGAAGCAGTACGGCACTATGTACCGCTTCCTGCGCTTCTTGCAGATCTGGGGCTATGGCAACGAGCGGCAGATGGAGGTCTTTACCGAAATGTGCCGCAACTACGATGTGCAGCGGCTGACCTTCGACAGCTACATGCACAAAAAGATGGCCCCGGCGCCGTGGCTGGCCCAGTTGCGCATGACCGCCGAGATTATTGCCAGCGAGGTGCGCAATTACGCCCGCCCGCGCACGCCGGTGCGCGAACAGCTCGGTTTGACGGTGGTTGAAAAGGAACGGGTCATGGCGGCTGATTAGGTGCTAGCAGCTAATTCAGCCAGATAGTGCGCGACCATCTCGCTACCGCCGAACAGGCACGGTAGCGAGATTTTTTCATTGGGGGCGTGCAGGTTGTCATCGGGTAGGCCAAACCCAGTGATAATCAATGGCGCGTGTAAGCAAGTCTGAAACGTCGCCGCAATCGGCAACGTGCCGCCGCCGATCGAGAAGGCTGCTGGGTTGCCAAAGGCAGCGGCGAAGGCTGCCGAAGCGGCTTGTACGGCTGGTTGGCGATAATCAACCAGCACCGGATGCGAGGCGCTTAGCACCGCAACCGTGAGCGTGACACTCGGCGGCGCGAGCCGCTGCAAAAACGTCTGCACGAGTTCAGCAATCTCATGCGGGTCTTGATTGGGCACCAATCGCATCGAGAGCTTGGCGGTCGCTTGCGCTGGGATCACCGTTTTCTTCCCCGGCCCGGTAAAGCCGCCGCCGATGCCGTGAATGTCGAAGGTCGGGCGGATGCTGGCCCGTTCGAGTGCGGTAAACCCGCTCTCGCCGGCCAACGCCGGCGCGCCGGTCAACGCCAGCCACGCCTGCTCGCTCACCGGCAGTTGGTTAATCAATGCGCGCTCAGCATCATCAACCTCGCGCACCTTGTGGTAGAAGCCGGGCACTAACACGCGCCGGCTGTCGCCGTCTTGCAAGGCAGCCAGCAGGCGCACCAGCACATTGAAAGGATTGTCTACCACCCCGCCAAAGGTGCCCGAATGGAGGTCGGTCGCCGGGCCGCGCACCGTCACTTCGAGGTAGCAGTTGCCGCGCGTGCCGTAGAGGATGAGCGGCTGTTGCGGACTGAGCATCATCGAGTCGACTAACAGCACGGCATCGCAGCGCAGCCGCTCGGCAGCCGTGGCGACAAAGCGGTGGAGCGCAGTGCTAGAGACCTCCTCTTCGCCTTCGATCAGCAATTTGACGTTGACCGGCAGCCGGCCACTCGTTTGCAACCACGCGGCGAGGGCGGCAATCACGGCCATCACCTGCCCTTTATCGTCAGAAGCGCCGCGCGCGTAGAGGTTGTCACCGATAATCGTTGGGGTAAAGGGCGGTGTGCGCCATTCGGCGAGCGGATCGGCCGGCTGAACGTCGTAATGGCCGTAGATAAGCAGGGTAGGCGCTGCCGCAGCGCCGAGCCATTCGCTGTAGACAATGGGTAGACCGCCCTCGGTGATGATTTCGATGTGGCGCATGCCGATCTGGCGGAGATAGGCGGCTAGCCATTCAGCGGCGTGATTCATATCAGCGCGATGAGCCGGATCCATGCTCACGCTGGGAATGCTAAGGAATTCGCACAGGTCATCAAGATGGCGAGCACGGTGCTCGGCAAGATAGGCAAGAGCGGTCTTGGCTGAGGTCATCATGCTGCTCCTCTCAGGTGCTCGACAATAGGCGACGCTTTGCGGTTGGTTGCACCCTAAAACAAGGTATTGAACACATCGATCACGAGCTCGTTGGCGACAGCATCGGGCAGCGCATCGAGCACCTCGTTGATCAGGGCCATCTCGGCGGGCAGCTCGCCGGCGCGCAATCCAATCGCTTGCCAAAGCTGCTGCAACGCCGCCGGTGAACGGTCGCGTAAGAGGATGGCAACCGCCATCTCGACCAACTCGCGATTGACAGGCGGCCACTGGGGCGCTTCGGCAACGCAGGCGGCCAGATCGGCCAGCAGCGCCTCAACCTGCCCGGCCACGCCATACGAAACTGAAAGATGAATATTGCGCGGCGAATGCGGCGTAGACAGTTGCGGCTGCACATACCACCCCCGCCGGCGTAGCGCATCGGCCAGTTGGAAGACATTGATCGTAGGCGAAGCCACCGCGAGCATACTCATCACCGGCTGGCCAAGCACTTCCAAGCCGGGAATAGCAGCAATACCGGCGATCAGACGTTCAGTTGCGGCCTGCACCGTCGCCACCATCTGGCGATAACCGGCTGCGCCAAGATAATGCACCAAGGCCCACGCCGCCGCCAGCGGACCGGCCGAACGCGAACTGAGCGCAGTGGGATTAATCAGGGTATAAGCGGTGGTGTCGGTCGAAGCGAACAACTGGCAGCGGCGCAGCGCGCGATTGCGGTAGAGAATGACCGACGCGCCTTTGGCAGCGTAACCGTATTTGTGGAGATCAACCGAAAGCGACGTTACCCCCGGCACACTCAGATCGAACGGCGTGATCGGACGACCAAGCTGGCGCAAAAAGGGCAGATACATCCCGCCGACACAAGCGTCAACGTGGCAGAGCAAGCCGTATTCTTGGGCCAGCGCCGCAATAGCGGGCACCGGATCGAGCGCGCCTTGGGCATACGACGGAGCCGACGCTACCAACAAGATGGTGCGATCGGTTATTGCCGATCGCATCGCCTGCACATCAGCCGTGAAGGTCGCGGGGTCGAAATCCACGATCACCGGCTTCACCCCCAAATAATGGGCCGCTTTGTGGAATGCGGCATGAGCCGTGCGCGACAACACCATCTCGGGCTGATCGAGTGTAGGCCGGTGCAACCGCGCCCAATCGCGGGCCGTCTTCACCGCCAGCAGAATGCTCTCGGTACCGCCTGATGTCACATTGCCGCACACCTGCTCATCGCCACCAAGCAGATCGGCCACCATCCGCACCACCTCTTGCTCAAGGCGAGCCGTGCTAGGGAAGGTGGTCGGATCGAGACAATTCTCGCTCAAATAGAGCAGATAGGCTTGTTCGATCAACGTAGTGGCCGCTTCATCAGGCTGATAGATATATGCCCACACCCGGCCCCGCTGCCAATCGAGATCGGTGGTCTTGAAGCTGCGCAACGCAGCCAGAATCTCGGCAGGAGGCAACCCTTCGGCAGGAAAACTCACGGCACAATCCTTTCCGGCGCCAATTCAACCTTCGCTGCACGTTGCAACGGATACTTCCACATACAAACGACGATCACCAACGCAGCAATGATCGTCGTGCCGCCGATCAGAAACCGGATCCCCCAAATGGCGCTCTCGGTTTGGAAGTCACTGCCGGCGACATAGCCGGCCAGCGAGAGCACAGTGGCGAAGAGCACGCCTTGGGCCGAAAACGCCAACTTAGTGATACCGCCATTCATACCGAAAAAGATCCCTTCGCGGCGAGCGCCGTGACGGGCAGCATCGTCATCGATCACCTCGGCGATCAGCGGGAACGGCATCAACATCGAGCCAGCCAATCCCGGCACGGCCAGCAGCGTACCGATCAAGCCGGTGAGAAAATCGGTCGCCAGCATCATGGTGATAAAACCGGGAATAAAGCAGAGGCTGGTAATGATCCATGACCGGCGCGGGCCGATGCGGGCCACCATTGGCCGCCACACCAACAGCATCGGAATGGTCAACACAATCGGAATGCCAAGCAAGAGCGCCTCGGCATCGCCACCGCTGAGCCGAATGCCAGCCACCTCGACCGGCCCTTGAATGCCGAGGGCATATTTGCGCCAAAAAGGCAACATCGCCGCCAGCGCCAGCCAGATATACTCTTTAGCGATATTAGCGCCGATAAACCAGCGAAAGGGCCGGCTGGCAAGCGTGATGCGCAGCGCCGCCAACAAATTGACCTGATCATTCCCGATCTTGCTTGGATCCTCGCGCACGCCGATCATCGCAATCAGATAACCGGCGCCAACCAATCCGCCCATGATCGCACCCATCCAAACGTAACCCACCTGTTCGGCGAGGATGGGGGCCAGAATAAACGACAGCAGCAACGCAATCGTCGCCAAAATTTCGCGGGTCGCCGACAGATCGATCCGCGCGCGCAAATTGGGCGCGACTTCGGGAAAGAGCGCATTGTAGGCAATAATGGTCAAACTATAGAGCGTATCGAAAATAAAGAGAATGACCAGAAAATAGGCAGCCAGCAGCCACGGCGACTGGCCCGGCGGCGTCCAGAGAAAGAAAAACGCCAGACCCAGCGGCACAGCGCCAAACACCACATACGGCACCCGGCGCCCCATCGGCGTGCGAGTGCGGTCAGACAACTGGCCCATCAACGGATCGTTGATCGCATTCCACAGGCCATAGATCGTCCAGATAATCCCGGCCACCGCTGCATTCAAGCCAAGAATATCGACATAGTAAAACTGGATGCGATTGCCAAAGACCTGATAGGCAATGGTGTTCGCGAAATTGCCCATCGAATAGGTGATATAGCGCAGCAGCCGGTTCATGCCTCCGTCCTCTCTCGATCAGGCGCGATCGCTCTCATCAGCAGCCGGCGGATCGGGCAGACCGAGCAGCCGGGCAGGTGCAAAAACTGCTTCAAGGCAGCCACGCGGGCCGGATCAGCGGGATCGCGCCGGGTTCCGGCTGGATCGAGCGGGCCACCGGCAACGTAGCCGTAGCGGATCCACGGAAAGCTGGGGAGGATGAGGCGCAGATCGGGCACAGCCGGCGCGATGGCACCGGCAGTCTGCGCTCGTTGCAACAGATCGAGCGCCAGCGTCTCGCGGTAGCGATCGAGCGTATTGCCAAAATGGTAATGGATCGTAGCAACATTGAGACCAGTGACAGCAGCCAACACCCGCATCGACAGACCGTGATAGCCATAGCCGGCAAACAGCGCCGTTGCCGCAGCCAACATGCGTCCGGCGCTCGGCATCGTGTCAGCGGGTTGTTCCATAACGCTAGATTTCCAACATAGAATGGCGTTTACACACGCAGCGCCAAGTGGAGGAATGTAGATCCCCAAGCACAACACCATGCTGTCACAGGCTCCTTGCCTATGGCACAGCATCGGGTGCGCTCAAGTTGGCTGCTGACCGGAATGTAGCGCATCATTGCGTCATCGCATGTCATCAATCGTTTCATGGAATATGGCTAGTATAGGAGGATAGGCAACGCATGTCAAGAGCTATGGCGCCAGTAGCAGCGCTGCGCCGCTGTACCCTAGTGACACAGCGGCGCGGTACCCCTCTGACTACGGCTGCACGACTTGCAATTTACCCGCCATGCCGGCGGTGTAGTGACCTAAGATGCCACACACAAATTGGTACTGGCCGGGTTGCTCAGGGGCAGTAAAGGTGACGCTCACCGTCTCGCCCGATTTCACTTCGATCTCCCAATAAATATTATCTTCATCTTCACTACCAAAACTTTCACCGATCGTCGTACCATATTTCATGATCACAAATTCATGTTCGACAGCGCCTTTATTGGTAATATTGAGCGTTATTTCTTGACCCGGCGGGATCAGGATTTCTTTTGGTTCGTATTGATAATCGGTCATCACCACATCGATCACGGTCGCCAGCGTTTGGCGACGGCTACAGGCAGTGAGCGGAAACAACGCGAGCGACAGCACGATCAGCAGCAACCAATACTTCATACCTCCCCCTTCAGCGGTAAATGCCAGATATCGACGCGAACGGCCTCATAACGCAAGACGACGAACCGTTTGAGCGCATGCAACCGCGAGCAAGGGCCGGCCAACCCTCACGATATAGTGCCTTGATCCTCCTTGCGATAGAGGCAGCGGTGTATCGAATACCAAATCAGGCGAAGATCAATTGTCTTCACCGATCGGAATGAGCTGCCCCTCTTCTATCGCAAAATGTATCTATTTTTGTTTATCGGGAACCGATGCGATGAATATACCCGAATCTCTCACTATTGTCAAGCGTCATCTGAATATATAAATATCCGAATATATCAAAATAGTTTCGTATCGTAATAACCGGTGCGCAACAGGGCGCGCGTCCAACTGTCATTGCGAGGGCGCGCAGCGCCCGCAGCAATCTCCCGCGTCAGCGAGAACGATACCTGAGAGGAGGGCGCCCGGCCCTGAAGGGCCGGGCTAGACTTACGAAGCCCGCTGTGCGGGCTGGCCCTCACCCCCCGACCCCCTCTCCCACCTGACGGTGGGAGTTCAAGGACGGGCAGCACATCTCCGGCGCCCGGCCCTGAAGGGCCGGGCTAGGCTTACGAAGCCCGCTGCGCGGGCTGATGCCCCCACCCCTTGCCCCTCCCCCGCTGGGGGAGGGGTGATGGGGAGCGCAGCACGGGACTTTACGGCATCGCACGGGGGATAGGGGTCTGTCATTGCGAGGGCGCGCAGCGCCCGCAGCAATCTCCTGCGTCAGCGAGAACGATACCTGAGAGGAGGGCGCCCGGCCCTGAA
>NZ_LWQS01000065.1:11911-43317 GCF_001650695.1 Chloroflexus islandicus | reverse complement strand
CCGGGGGTGGGGGCCTCTCCCCCTCCCCCAGCGGGGGAGGGGCCGGGGGTGGGGGCCTCTCCCCCCTCCCCCAGCACCCCACCATAACAACTCCTCTGCGTCCTTCGCGGAGCCGGACAGCCGTCCGGCTCTACGATGCCTCTGCGTTCATCACCCTCCGCGCCCTTGGCGGCGCCGGACAGCCGTCCGGCGCTACAGCCCTTCCCACGCTTCTGGCGGCGCAATCAGCGCGCGTAATGCCGGCTCGGCCCACACCGCTGCCGGCGGCGCGACTGCAACGATCCGGCCCTCGTGCAACACCACGACCAGATCGGCCCAGCGGCGGGCCAACGCCAGATCATGCGTAGCCAGCACGACCGTCCCCCCTTCCGCCACCAGCCGGTCAAACACCCGCACCACCTGTTGCCGTGCCCACAGATCGAGACCCGCCGTTGCCTCATCAACCAGCAAGCATTGCGGACGCATGGCCAAGACGCCGGCCAGCGCTACCCGCGCCTTCTGCCCGCCGCTCAACGCATGGGTCGGACGGTCGAGCAGATCGGTCACATCACACATCGCCGCCGCGTCTAGCACTGCCTGCCGTGCTGCGGCGGCGCTCAGCCCCAGATTGAGCGGGCCAAAGCTCATGTCTTGCCAGACGCTGGCACTAAACAGTTGATCGTCCGGCGACTGCATCACCAAGCCGACGTGCTGGCGTAACCGGCGCAGACCAGACCGCGAGTAGTCAACCGGCGCGCCATGCAGCCAGACCCGGCCCTGCTGCGGACGAATGATGCCACTCGCCACAAGCAGCAGCGTGCTCTTGCCAGCGCCATTGCGACCCAGCACGACGATGCGCTGGCCGGCAGCGATCGGCAACGACGCCGCTTGCAAAGCCGGGTTCGGATTGCCCGGAAACTGGTACGAAACCGCTTCCAGCGCCAACAATGCGGTCATGACCACCACCTCGCCGCCACGAGACTCGCCGCAATCATTACGCCGATCAACCAGAGCTGCCGGTCAACGGTATAGCTGAGCGGCAACACCCGCAGCTCGCCGGCAAACCCGCGCGCCGTCAACGCTACTTCCAACGCTTGGCTGCGCTGGTAGGCAACGATAAACAACCGGCTGCCCAGCAGCGCCGAGCTGCGTAACGTTGCCCGCCACGAAGCATACCCCAACCGGGCCGTCTGCGCCGTGACCATCTGGTCGAGCGTATCAAGCAAAACAAAGAGCGCGCGGTAACTGAGCGCCATCAATTCGATCAACAACGCCGGCGCGCGCAACCGGCGCAACAGCTCGATCAGATCGATCAGCGGCGTGGTCAGGATCAGAAAATTGAGCGCCGCTGCCGAACCAAGCGCACGGCTGAGCACGTGCAGCGCCGTTTGCAGCGATCCGCCGGTCGCGCTCAGCCAGAGCGGCCCAAACGGAATCGCCCACAACGCCGTAGCCGGTGGTTCGTTCCCCACACTGATCGCGATCCCGATCACCGACAGCGCGAGAAACGCACTCTCAGCCCCAATCACCGCGCCGGCCACCCGCAGCGGCACCTGCGCATACCACACCGTCACGGCCATCATCCATCCCAACGCCAACCACCCCACCAGCGGGCGATCGAGCGCCAGACAGAGCAGGATCGTCAGGCCGGCCAGCGCAGTCTTTTGCAGCGGATCGACCGCGCGCAACCGGTTGGCGAAGGCATACTGGTCAATGATGCGCAGCATGCCTCACCGATCACGCCGCTGCCGGCGACCGTGCTGCCAGCCAAAGAAGTAGCCGATCACTCCCGCCCCTAAACCGGCTTGCAACGCAAACAGCAGGCTCTCGGTCTCGCTGCCCGGCGGCTCAAACAACGGCGCAAACCACGGCTGGTAGTCAGGCGCCATTTCTACGATAGCGGCTTCGGCGGCAGCATCGGCCCCGCCAAACTCGGTGTCGCGAATCAGCAGGATCGGCGCGATGGCCAAGCCGATCACTACCAGCCACAGTGCCACCACTACTGGCCAAGGCAATGGTTTGGCATTCATGCCCGCACCCCTTTGATCGCTAGCGCCTGCAACTCGGCGGCGGCGTTGGTTTGCAACGCATTCATAATCAACACGGTCAGAATCCCTTCGCTGATCGCCAACGGAATCTGGGTCACGGCAAAGATCGCGCCGAATTTGGCGAAGGCAGCGAGGATGCCACCCGCCGGATCGGGAAAGGCCAGCGCCAGTTGCAGCGACGTGACGACGTAGGTTGAGAGATCGGCCAGCGCCGCAGCCAAAAAGACCACCAACCAGAATGGCGCGCGTCCGGCCAACCCGCGCCAGATCAGCCACGCCACAAACGGCCCGACCACCGCCATGCTAAACGCATTCGCGCCGAGCGTGGTCAAGCCGCCATGGGCAATCAGCAAGGCCTGAAACAGCAAGACAATCGAACCGAGCACACTCATCACCCACGGCCCAAACAGGATCGCCCCTAGACCGGTGCCGGTCGGGTGGCTGCTCGATCCGGTGACGCTCGGCAGCTTCAACGCGCTCAGCACAAAGGTAAAGGCGGCAGCGAAACCGAGCAGCAACCGCACCTCTGGCTTCTCGCGCACAATGCGCTGAAGCTGGCGAAACCCGATCACCCAAAACGGGATCGTGACCGCAAACCAAACCAATGCCCACAGCGGCGGCAAGAAGCCTTCCATGATGTGCATAGCATACGCTGGCCGGGCCTCGAACGTGATCAGCACGGCAGCGCCAAGCGCAACGATCAGCCAGCGGCGTTTCATTCCGTGAATCCTCCTCTGTACTCCTGCTCCCGCGTGCGTTTAGGGGCCGGCAGAACCTTCGCTTGTGTATGACCGTTCATCACTGTATGATGCCTCAACCCTCAGCTCTCCGCTCACCCCTCCCGCGCCAGTGAGAGAGGGGCCGGGGGTAAGGGTCAGCAGCCCGCGCAGCGGGCTTCGTAACCCTAGCCCGACCCTTCAGGGCCGGGTTCCAGATGTGCTGTTCGCCCTTAAACGTCTGTGTTGAGGGGCCGACAGAACCTTCGCTTGTGTACAACCGTTCATCACTGTACGATGCCTCAACCCTCAACTCTCCGCTCCCCTCTCCCGCGCCAGTGAGAGAGGGGCCGGGGGTAAGGGTCAGCAGCCCGCGCAGCGGGCTTCGTAACCCTAGCCCGACCCTTCAGGGCCGGGTTCCAGATGTGCTGTTCGCCCTTAAACGTCTGTGTTGAGGGGCCGACAGAACCTTCGCTTGTGTACAACCGTTCATCACTGTATGATGCCTCAATCCTCAGCTCTCCGCTCACCCCTCCCGCGCCAGTGAGAGAGTGGCCGGGGGTAAGGGTCAGTAGCCCGCGCAGCGGGCTTCGTAACCCTAGCCCGGCCCTTCAGGGCCGGGTTCCAGATGTGCTGTCCGTCCTTGAACTCACTGGTGTGGGCGAGTGGCCGGGGGTAAGGGCAAACTAGCGCATCGCACAGCCATCACCTACGCTCTTCCATTCTGTCCGCCCTTGAACTCCCGCGCACAGGAGCAGGGATGCACCTCCCGCAATCGAACAATGAGCAGAAGCGGCTCAACCGAGCAGCGCCATCTCGCGCGCTCCTCCCTACTCCCCGTTCCCTACTCCCCCTTCTTCTCCGACACCCCTGCTTCGGCGAAGGTAGCCATCTCGTCGAGCACCTTGCACGCCGCTTGGCAGATCGACATCGCTAGCACCGCACCGGTGCCTTCGCCGAGGCGCATATTCAGATCGAGCAGCGGTTGCAGATCGAGCTGGCTGTACACCGCGACGTGACCGCGTTCGACCGAGCGGTGGCCGGCGATCATGTAGTTGACCGCGGCAGGGGCCAGCGTAGCTGCAATCAGGGCCGCCGACCCTGAAATGAAACCGTCGATCACTACCGGCACCCGCCGCGCCGCCGCGCCGAGAATCACACCTGCTAAGCCGCCAATCTCCAACCCACCCACTTTCGCCAGCACATCGAGACCGTCGCGCGGGTTGGGTTGGTGCAGCGCCAGCGCCTGTTCGATCACGGCAATCTTGCGCGCCAAGCTCGCATCATCGATGCCGGTGCCGCGTCCGGTCACTTCCGCCGCCGGTCTCCCGGTGATCGCTGCCACAATCGCGCTCGCCGCAGTGGTGTTGGCAATCCCCATCTCGCCGGTAGCGAGCAGGTCAACCCCGCGATCGATCGCCTCGTTGGCGCAGGTAATGCCCACTTCAAGCGCCTGCCGGGCCAGCTCAAGGCTCATCGCCGGCTCTTGGCTGAAGTCGGCGGTGCCGTAGGCCAGTTTGCGGCTGACCAATTCGGGATGGGACGGCAAATCAGCCGCGACGCCAATGTCCACCACAATCACCTGCGCCCCCACATGGCGGGCCAGCACGTTGATGGCCGCCCCGCCGCGCAGGAAGTTCAGCACCATCTGCGGTGTGACCTCGGCGGGGAAGGCGCTCACGCCTTGGCGGGCCACCCCGTGATCGGCGGCCATCACGATCACCGCCGGCTTGGTGAGCCGAGGCCGTTCGCGCCCGGTGATGCCGGCAATCCGGATCGAGAGTTCCTCGAGCCGGCCCAGCGAGCCGGCTGGCTTGGTGAGCATGTCTTGCCGGCGGCGAGCTGCCGTTGCCGCCTGATCATCCAACGGGCCAATCTGGTTGATAGTTTGCGTAAGCAGCGACATACAACCTCCTTAACCAGTAGATGCTTACGGAACCGCACCGCCGTGCGGCTGGCCGAGGATCATCGTTCACGTTGTTCTTCGCCGATGGCGAGAATGGCGTCGATCGCAGCTTGCGCTTCAGCGGATGGGTTGCGCCACATCCCGCGCCCGATCGCCTCGTTCAGCCGCTCGGCGATGGCTTGCAACGCCCACGGATTCACCTCTTGCAGCCATTGCTGCACTTCTGGATCGCGCACATACCGTTCAGTGACTTGTTCGTACATCCAATCGGCTAGCACCTGCGCAGTGGCGTCGTAGCCGAAGAGATAATCAACCGTCGCCGCCAGTTCGAGGCCGCCTTTGTAGCCGTGCCGGCGCATGCTGGCGATCCACTTCGGATTAACCACCCGTGCCCGAAAGACGCGCCGCGCCTCTTCGCGCAGGTCGCGGGTGCGGGGCCGGGCCGGATCGCTGTTATCGCCGAAGTAACGGGCCGGGTTGCGCCCGCTCAGCGCCCGAATCGCCGCGATCATGCCGCCGTGGAACTGGAAGTAGTCGTCGCTATCGAAGATGTCGTGTTCGCGCGTGTCTTGATTTTTGGTAGCGACCTGCACCGTGCTGAGCGCAGCGGCAAAGGCGGTCTCCGCCGGCACGCCTTGCTCGGTTGCGGTGTAGGCGTAGCCGCCCCACTTCAGGTACACCCGCGCCAGATCGGCGTCGTTGCTCCAGTTTTGGCCGTCGATCAGTTGCAGCATTCCGGCCCCGTAACTGCCTGGCGGACTGCCGAAGATGCGGTAGCGCGCTTCGCGTTGAGCCTCTTCGGCAGCAGCTCCTCCCGCCACCAGCGCCTGCTCGGTCTGCAAGGCATGCTTGCGTGGAAAGTTCAGCTCTGGCGGTTCGTCTAACTCAATCACTGCTTGCACCGCCTGATCGATCAACTCGATCAAGTGGGGAAAGGCGTCGCGGAAGAAGCCGCTAATCCGGCAGACGACATCGATCCGCGGGCGGCCTAACTCAGCGAGAGGGATGATCTCAAACCCGGTGACGCGCCGGTTTTCGCGTTGCCAGCGCGGGCGCACGCCGAGCAGCGCCAAGACTTGCGCCACATCATCGCCGGCAGTGCGGATGAGGCTGGTGCCCCAGATGCTGATGCCGACACTTTCGGGGATGGCGCCATACTCACGCTGGTAGCGCTGGATCAGGTCGCGGGCCAACCCTTGGCCGGTCTCCCACGCGGCGAGGCTCGGCACGCTGCGCGGATCAAGGCTGTAGAAGTTGCGTCCGGTCGGCAAGACGTGGGCCATACCGCGGGTCGGCGCGCCGCTCGGCCCCGGCGGCACAAACCGGCCCGCGAGCGCCGCCAGCAGATGTTCGATTTCGTCAGTTGCGCTCTGGCGCAAGCGCGGCACGATCCATTCACAGGCGTAGCGCAACGCCGCCGCAACCGGCTCGTGATCACTGTTTGCCGGCAAATGATCTACCAGCACGCCGTCAATGGCCGCTGCCTCCCAATCAGCATCGTTGAGCCGGCTAAGCATTTGCCGGCAAAGGTTTTCAATAGCCGCGATACTATCGGCGTTGGTGAGCCACTGCTCGTCACCGGCCCGCCGCCGGCCCGGCTGCTCCTGCAAGACGCGCCAATCTTCCCCCAGCGCCGCCGCGACAGTGGCCGGCAGGCTTGGTGCGTGCAGGTTGGGCAAGCGCAGCAGATGGTAAACCAGATCGACCAACTGCGCGCCGGCGGGTACCGTACCAAGGATATGCAGGCCGTCCCGGATCTGCGCGCCGGTCAACTCGCACAAGTAGCCTTCAATGTCTTCGAGCAGGTGCGCGACTTCGCGCCCCTCCAATTCGGCCAACACCGACGGCGTGCCATCTTCAAGCACGCTGCCATCCCACTCGTGCCGGTGATCGCCGTGATCGGCTTGCAAGATGTAGCGCAGATCGTCGGCCAACTGGCTGCGTTGCAGCACCTCCCAAATCTGGCGCTGCAACAGCGGCAACTTGCTCGGATCGAGCCGTTCCATGCGGTAGTATTCATCGACCAGTTGGGCCAATTCGGCCAGATCGCCATAAGCGCCAGCGTTGGTCATTGGCGGGGTGAGGTGATCGATAATCACCGCGTGGGCGCGCCGCTTGGCCTGCGTACCTTCGCCGGGATCGTTGATGATGAAGGGGTAGATCAGCGGCAGATCGGCGAGGAACGGATCAGGGAAACAGGTCGCGCCAAGCCCGACGCCTTTACCGGGCAACCATTCGAGCGTGCCGTGCTTGCCGAGATGGATGATCGCATCGGCGCGCCATTCGTCGCGCAACCAGCGGTAGAGCGCGTAGTAGTTGTGCGGCGGCGGCAGGTCGGGCCGGTGATAGATGGCGTCCGGATCCATATCGTAGCCACGCGGCGGTTGCAGCGCCACAAAGACATTGCCGAATGCGAGGCCGGCCAGCGCCAGCGCGCCGCCATGCACATACGCCTTGCCCGGCGGCGGCCCCCATTGGCGGGTCATGGCCGCTTGCATCTCCGCCGGCAGCTCGGCAAACCAGCGTTGGTAGGTAGCCGCCGGAATCCGGTACGCTTGGGCTAACTGCTCGGTGGTCAGCCACGTCTCGTCATACGAGCAGCGCCCAATCAGATCGGCGATCAGTTGGTCGCCGCTTGCCGGCAGCTCGCCGACCTCATAACCGGCGGCGCGCAAAGCAGCAAACAGATTCATCAGCGACGCCGGCGCATCAAGGCCGACCGCATTGCCAATCCGCTGCGCTTTGGCATTGCTATTGGTCAAGATGACCGCAATCCGCTTCTGCGCATTCGGGAGGCGCCGCAACTGCGCCAAACGCCAGACCAAGCCGGCCAGCCGCTCGATCCGCTCTGGATCAGGCGCCGAACGCGCCGCCGCTTCACCCGCTTGGGTCTTGAACGCGACCGGCACGCCGATGATCCGGCCATCCAGTTCGGGCAAAGCCACATTCATCGCCGTATCGAGCGGCCCCAACCCGCGACCGTCGCGCTGCCACGCCTCACGGCTGCTGCTGCTGACCAGCGCCTGCACCACCGGCGCATCCAGTTGGGCAAAGGGGTGCGGTTCGCTATCGCCGAGCGCGAAACTGAGGGTCGAGACGATCACATCAACCGGTCCGGCTTGGCGTAGCAGATCGAGCGCCACCGGCATCCCCGCCGCATTCAGTTCTTTGAGCGACTGGGTGTAGACCGCGCGCACGCGCAAGCCGCGCGCCTGCAAGCCAGCGATCAGGGCATCGACGAAAGCGGTATTGCCGCTGAGCAGATGGGCGCGGTAGAAGAGCAGGCCGGCCACCGGCGCATCAGCCGCCGGCGGCGCTGGTTGGGCCGCCTTGCCGCGCCGGCGCGGTTGGGGTGGAGTGTAGATGCCGTGGAGCGGCAATTCGACCGGTGGATCGTAACCCCATCCGCTCGCCAGCAGGTGATCGCTCAGGCACTGCAAGCCGTTGGCGAGATTGGCGGCACCGCCAGCGTACACATAGGCGCTGACCAGCATTGCCAACGGCACCCCCACCGTCGAACGGGCCATCAGATCGGGATCAACCTGCTCGACCGCCGGCAGACAGAGCAGGAAGCCGCCGGTTGCCGCTGCCCACTGTTGCAGCCGTTCGAGACCGTAGGCAAACGCCGCCGGACTGTGCAAGCGCGCCACCACAATCGCCGCTGCGGGTAGATGCTGTTCGAGCAAATGGTCAATCGCCGCCGGGTCGGCCAACCGGCCCACGTGCGCCATCCGCACCGGCGCAAAGCCGTCAGGCAACAGGTCAAGCGCTTGCTCTAACGCGAGTAGATCGGTATCGGCTTGGCTCAGCACGAGGATGCCATCGCCAGCCACCGCTGGCAGACGCTCGGCGCTGGCTGCCGGCGCGCTCACCCCATCCCAGCTAAAGCCGTTGAACAGGTGCGGCGCTAATGCTGGGGGCGGCGGCAACGGCTGATCAGCCGCCAACAGCTCTTCGATAAAATCGTACAAGATCGGGATGAGCGCCGGATCGTTCAGCGAATGGAACCAGTAGGGCCTGCCATCCATCAGCAAAAGAGCCACATTCGCCAGTGGGCACGGCCCCAAGCAACCGCCTTGGCTCAGATGCACCCGATTGCGTAGCCGCCGCCGCTCCCATTCGCTATGGTAGAGATCGACCGGCACCGGCGCAAAGCCGCGTTCGGTGTGGCCGCAGCAGCAGCCAGTCGCGCAGACGATCAGCATCCCGCGCCGCGCGCCGGCATTGACCATCCGCCCATCGAGGCGCTGCACCATATTGCGTTTGAGCGATTCGGCCATGGTTCCTCGCTGCTCGTGTTCGGTTTACCGCAGAGAACGCGGATGACGCAGAGGGTTGTCTTACTATCACGCGCACAACCGAGCTTGCCACCCCAACCCTTTCATTCTCTGCGCACTCTGCGCCCCCTGCGGTAAATAATCCCTGCGTCCCCTGCGGTAAACGATCCCCCGCTGCGTTCCCTCAATACTCAATCCCCGGCTGGGCGCGAATGCCCTGATCACGGAACGGATGCTTCACCTCGTGCATCTCCGTCACCAAATCGGCATACTCGATCAACTCCGGCGGCGCGTAGCGGCCAGTGATAATCAGATGCAGCATCGGCGGCTTATTGGCTTGCAGCCACGCCACCACCTCAGCAGCCGGCACCCAGCCATAGTGCATCACATACGTAAACTCATCGAGCAAAAAGACATCGAAATCGCCGCTGGCAATCTGCTGCTTAGCCAGCTCCCAGCCGTGCAACGCCCGCGCCTGCGTCTCATCGAGATTGCGGCTCGTCCACGTAAAGCCATCGCCGAGCGGCGTCAGCGTAATCCCCATCCGCTCTAGTGCGCGCAACTCGCCGAACTTGGCTTGCTCGTGCTTGATGAACTGCACGCCACCCACGCGCATGTTGCGGCCCCATGCCCGCAACAGCACACCGAGCGCAGCGGTGGTTTTACCCTTGCCATTGCCGGTATTGACGATGACCAAGCCTTTAGGTTGGTGGCTGGCCCGCACCGCCTTGCGGCGCGCCTCTGCTTCGGGCGAGGAACCCGGCCCGGTTGTGGTTGCATCTTCCATCGATCCGCCTTTGCGTTAACAGCCAAAAACAATACCCCCGGCCATGCTCGCTGGCCGGGGGTATGAAACGATAGCGCGATTGGATACGCACGCTTCGCTCATCCTTCTTGGCGCGAGAAGGGCTGAACGAACCTCAACATCGCGGCAGGCGTCCTGGCTTCCGGCCCAAGAGGGCCGGTTACAGTTGCGGCACAGCGCTGGACTTGCACCAGCTTCCACCTTTACGCCCTAGCATCCGGGCTAGCGGGACACCGCGATGGGTATGGAATTGCGCATGTGCAATAGTGCGTTGATTATAACACAGAATCGTAAGTGCGCTAGCAATGGCAATGTTGCGCTCGATGGTCTCACTTCAAAAACAGATGGTACGCCGGATTATCGCTCTGCTCTTGGTACGGATAGCCTAACCGGCTGAGCGAAGCGTAAAACCGGTCGAGGTCGGCATCAGGCACCTGAATCCCGGCCAGCACCCGGCCATGGGCGCTACCGTGATTGCGGTAGTGGAACAGGCTAATATTCCACGACGCATCGAGCGATTCGAGGAACTGGAGCAATGCCCCCGGCCGTTCGGGAAACTCGAAGGTAAAGAGCCGCTCGTCGGTCGCTTCCGGCGCTCGCCCGCCGACCATGTGGCGCAGATGGATGATCGCCAACTCATCGTTGGTCAGATCGAGCACCGTATAACCGGCGTGGCGGAGCCGGTCGGCCAGCTCGTGGCGCTGGCGGCCATCGGTCAACTGCACCCCGACAAAGACGTTCGCATCGGGGCGCGGCGCATAGCGATAATTGAACTCGGTAATGTTATGTGGCCCAATAATCCGGCAAAATTGCTTAAACGAACCGGGCCGTTCGGGAATGGTCACTGCAAACAGCGCCTCGCGCCGCTCGCCGATCTCGGCCCGCTCGGCGACGTGGCGCAAACGGTCGAAATTCATATTCGCGCCGCAGGTCAGCGCCACCGCCGGCAAATCGGCCCCGCGCTCGGCGATATACCGCTTGAGACCGGCCACTGCCAAGGCCCCCGCCGGCTCCATAATCGCGCGGGTATCCTCAAACACATCCTTGATCGCCGCGCAGACCTCATCGGTCGTCACCCGGACAAAATCATCAACGTAGCGCTGCACAATCGCAAAGGTATGCTCGCCGACGCGCCGCACCGCCACACCATCAACAAAGATGCCGACTTGATCGAGCGTCACCCGATAGCCGGCCCGCACGCTCTGATACATCGCATCGGAATCGTCCGGCTCAACGGCAATAATCTCGATATTGGGGTTAATGCTCTTGAGAAAGATCGCGATTCCAGCGATCAACCCGCCGCCTCCCACCGGCACAAAGACCCGGTAGCGTTCGGCTCGCATCTGCTGCGAAATCTCGAGCCCAATCGTCCCCTGCCCGGCGATCACCAGCGGATCGTCGTATGGATGGATAAAGGTCAGGCCCAATTCCTTCTGCAAGCGATAGGCATGGGCCTCAGCATCGCTATAGCTATCGCCGTAGAGCACCACCTCAGCGTTGCGGCGGCGGCACGCAGCGACCTTAATCTCCGGCGTCGTCACCGGCATCACGATCAGGGTACGGATGCCCAATTGCTGGCCGGAATAGGCCACCCCTTGGGCATGATTACCGGCAGAGGCGGTAATCACACCGCGCGCCTTTTCTGCCGGGCTGAGATGGGCCATGCGGTTATAGGCCCCGCGCAGCTTAAACGAAAAGATCGGCAACAGATCCTCGCGCTTAAAGAAAATCTGCGCGCCAAGCCGCGCACCAAGCAGGGGAGCCGGTTGCAGCGGCGTCTCTTGCACCACATCATAGACCCGGCTGGTCAGAATCCGTTGCACATAGGTAAAATCAGGGTTCGGCATAGGTAGAAAACTCCTGTGCGCCACAGACGCGGTTGCGCCCTCGCCGCTTGGCGAGATAGAGCGCCCGATCGGCATCGGCAATAAGGGAAGACGGATCAGGATGCGAAATGGATTGAAAGGTGGCAACACCGATGCTGAGCGTGAGCGTGATCTGTTGCCCATCAACCAGAAACGGCGTCGCCATCACTGTCTGGCGCAAGCGTTCAGCCGCTAACAACGCTGCGTGATACGGTGTTTCCGGCAAGATCAAACCAAACTCTTCGCCGCCATAACGCGCCAGTATATCGACATCACGCAGATGCTGGCGGCACCGCTGCGCCAATTCGCGCAAAATGTGATCACCGGCCAGATGGCCATAACTATCATTCACCTGCTTAAAATGATCAATATCAATCATCGCAATACTGACCGGCGTCTGATACCGGCGCGAACGATCGATTTCGTGTTGGAGATTTTGCAGAAAATGGCGCCGGTTCACCAACTCAGTGAGCGTATCAGTGATTGCCAACGACTGAATATGGGTAAAGCGCAGCGCGTTATGCAATGCCACTGCGACCGTCGCCGCCAACATCTCCAGCGCGCTCAAATCAGACATCGTATAGGCATCGAGGTGATCGTGCCACGCCAGCAATGCGCCAATAATCCGATCACCGACCACGAGCGGCGTTGCCAACAGTGATCGCTGATCCAGATCGCCTTCAACCTCAAGTGCCGGTTGGATTGCCGGTGCAGGCAGGGCATGCGCCCCTGACAGCCGCAGCGAGACGCCGAAACGAAGCACGTAGCCAGCAATGCCGTGCGTTAGCGGCAGTTGCAACCCCGGTTGGCGGCCAGCCGGCGTCACCAGATAGACATACTCGACTATCTGCTGGTCATTCAACAGCGCAATCGCAAAACCGGCGTGGGAAATCAACCGGTCGACCGCGCGATGGATTGCCTGATAGAGTTGTTCGAGATCAAGCGTGGCGCCAATCTCGATGCTGGCTTGGTAGAGGGTGTAGCGTTCATCGGCATTGCGAATGGCGCGCTGGTACATGCGGGCGCTTTGCAAGGCAATCGCGGTCTGGTGGGCGATGGCCTGCAAGAGATCGCGATCGCTCTCTTGAAAAGGCTCGTTACGGAGGCGATACACCGCCAAGATACCCAACGGGGTCTTGCCATGCATAATTGGCGTCGCCAGTAGCGAAGAAACTCCAATCCGCGCTAATTCCGGCAAGGCCATTGGATGGGCAGCATAATCTGGAATGAGGATCGACTTCCCCTGCTCGATGATCTGCCACATCAACCCGCGCCGCGGGCCTTTGGCCGGCGCCACTAGATCAACCGGCAGATTCACGAGATGGCCGGGCAACAACCGATCGTGATCCGGATCGTACACCGGCAGCGCGCCAGCATCAGCATCGAGCAGATCCATCGCAAAACGCACCACATGTTCCAGCACATGGTTCATCTCAAGTTTGCTGGACAAGGTGAGGGCCATTTCACCGAGCCGGTGATCAACCAGCGGCTCTGGCGCTGGCTGGCGGAACGTAATCAGCAGACCGAACGGCACTCCCGGCGCTTGCCACAACAACTGGCGTTGTACCGCATATTGCAAGCCGTTGAGGAAGACATCTACGCTATTTGCAGCCTGCACCAGATCAGACAACAACGGCTCCACATACGCAAGGAGCGGCAACATCGCCTCGCTTACAGCAAGCATCTGGCCGTTGGGCGACACAAGGATTGACAGTTCAGATGTGCCGGACAGATCAACCTTCATACCCGCCCACCGGCAGCGAGATTAGGCCAAGATCTCAGCCGCAACGCTGATCACATGCTCAATGTGCATCCGCTCAATGCCGTAATGAGTCACCGCACGGATGCTCGTATGGCTCATGCTCCCCATCAAGATGCCCCGCGCGCGCAATGCAGCTAGAAATTCATCAACACTCAAGCGCGGATGGGCGAAGGTAAAGCGCACAATGTTGGTTTGCACTTTGCTCAAATCGATCTGCACACCCGGCAACTCGGCTAGACCAGCGGCAAGCAACCGCGCATTGACATGATCTTCAGCTAACCGATCAACCATCTCGGTGAGGGCCACGATACCGGCTGCCGCAATCACGCCGGCCTGCCGCATCCCGCCGCCGAGCATCTTGCGCGCGCGGCGCACGCGGGCAATCACGTCGGCTGGCCCGGCGACTATCGAGCCAACCGGCGCAGCCAATCCCTTCGAGAGGCAGAACATCACCGTATCGACGTGCATCGTCAGATCAGTCACCGGCACCCCCAACGCCACCGCCGCGTTAAAAATGCGCGCGCCATCAAGATGCACCGGCAGGCCGTGCGCGCGCGCCAGCGCATGCACCTGCGCCAGATACTCCGGCGCCAACACGACGCCGCCACGGCGGTTATTGGTGTTTTCTAAACAAATGACGCCGGGCGGGGCAAAATGGTTGTCGTTAATCGTGGCTGCCGCCTCGGCCAAGGCAGCCAAATCGATCGTGCCATCACCCGCGGTCGGGAGCGGATGGTATACGAGCCCGCCTAACGCACTAGCGCCACCGGCTTCATAATGGTAGATATGGCTCTCGTTACCGAGGATCACCCGCTGGCCGCGTTGGCAATGGGCTAACAGCGCCGCCAGATTGCCCATCGTGCCGCTGGCCACTAGCACCGCTGCCTCTTTGCCAACCCGCTCGGCAGCCAGCCGCTCAAGCGCATTGACCGTCGGATCCTCGCCATAGACATCATCACCGAGCGCCGCCTGAGCCATCGCTGCTCGCATCGCCGGGCTAGGCAGCGTCACCGTATCGCTGCGCAGATCGATCCGGTCGTCCGGCGCATCGGCGACAGGCAAAACATAGCCTTGCATAGTGGAAGTAATCCTCCGTGGCACATCATTGACATAGCATTGCCCCATTATATCACGTGGCGCACCGATAAGGTTAGCAAAACAACCCCGGCCGGACTGCAAACTGTACACACTAGAATTGATAGGCGTCATTATGCCGCGCACAGCCGTGCGCAGCGACAAGGGTGGTGATTTCACAACTCATGTAAAAAAACTGCCTCTGCGATTCCGCGCGATAGTATATTGCCCACCGAATAACACCGCTTTCTAATGCCTCATTCACCATTTTTAACCAAACGCAAAGATTTTGCACAAAGATTGTCTATATTCCATGTTGTTGACTCTCATGCTACAATTTGCTTGAACGTTCGTAGTTTTGATTCCGCACTACAACTCTCGTCTGATATTGTGGTCACCATTCTTCATTCGGCACGCGGTCATTCTTTGTGAACGTAGTTCCAAGTTTGGACTACAGGCGAGCTAGAGGAGAACGACGTGCTAGAGATCTCACAGCACAAAGCTCAACTGCGGGACTACTTCAACGGTTTGGGCTTTGAACGCTGGTCGGCCATCTACGGCAACGCCCCGCTGTCCCTCGTCCGGCAGAGTATTCGTGAAGGCCACAACCGCATGCTGGCGGTCGCCGATGCATGGCTAGCCGATCAGCCGTCCCCGACAACGGCGCTTGATGTCGGTTGCGGCGTTGGTTTGTTCAGCCTGATGCTCGCCCGCCGTGGCTACCGGGTGCGCGCCGCCGATATTGCGCCGCAGATGGTCGCCGCTACCCAGCAGGCCGCCGCTGAAGCCGGCTTGTCAGATCGGATTGAGTGTATCGAAGCCGATATCGAGTCACTGCGCGAACCGGCGCAGGTCGTGGCTTGTTTCGATGTCTTGATCCATTACCCGCAACCGGCCTTTGGCCAGCTCTGCACCCATCTCGCTAACCTCACCGAGCAGACCTTGTTGCTGACATACGCGCCGTACAGCGCTTTGCTCGCTGCCTTGCACCGGATCGGCGGCTGGTTCCCGCATAGCCAACGCCGCACCGAGATTCAGATGATCCGCGACCAAGAGGTCGTTAGCATTCTGGCCCGCGCCGGATTGCGCGTGCGCCGCGTCCAGCCGATCCGCAGCCGGTTCTATCACGTCACGTTGATCGAGGCCAATCGGGCTTAGTTTCATAAGGTTGTAGTTCAGAAACGCGACTACAGGAGCGAGACATGCGACGATTGCTGGCATTGGTGGCCCTTGGCGCAGCCGCATTTGCGCTGCACAAGTGGTATAACCGCGAGGTGTTGCTCGAGGGGGAGGGGTTTGTCCGCTTGCAGAGCGAGCACGAGCATTTCCATTTCCACGTCGATCTGCCGCCCGGTATGGAGATCCAGCCCGGCGATACGCTCGAAATTATGCATCTGCCGCCGACCGAAGATGGTCGCACCAATGGCGAGATCTGCTACCGCAGCCCGATCCGGCTGTATAAGGCCAGTTGGCTGCGCCGCTTTCTGACCAAGAAGAGCAGCCTCGTCGAGATTAACGAGCTGGTCGAGCATCCGTAGGGTTGGTGTTGGGCTTACGGCCCGTAGCATAAAGAAGTGACCGAACGCAAAGGAGCGGAGCATGTTCTGGATCAATCCGTTGATGATGGAAATGCCCGGCGAGTTTAGCCGTACCACTCGCCATGCCCTCAAAGAGGCCATCCTCTCGCCCCGCTTTTACACCACCGACTTTAAGGCCATCGATAACCTGCAAATCGATCGCAATGGCCTGCGCGACGAGTTCGACTGGATCCGCGACGAGTTTGCTTACGACTATAACCGTACCCACTTCCGCCGCACCGACGAGTTTTTGCAGAACTTTGACGATATGCCTGAGCGCGATTCGTTTATCGATTTTCTCGAGCGCTCATGCACTGCCGAGTTTAGCGGCTGTCTGCTCTATGCCGAGATGGTCAAGCATCTGCACGATCCGACCATGAAGGCGATTTTCAAGTATATGAGCCGCGATGAGGGCCGCCACGCCGGCTTCCTCAACCGCACGATGGCCGACTTGAATGTCGCGCTCGATCTGACCGTCTTGCAGAAGCGCAAGAAGTACACCTATTTCCAGCCGAAATTTATCTTCTACTCGGTCTATCTCTCAGAGAAGATCGGTTACTCGCGCTATATCCATATCTACCGCCATCTTGAGCAGAACCCGCAGTATTGCATCCACCCGATCTTTAAGTGGTTCGAGCAGTGGTGCAACGATGAGTATCGCCACGGCGAGTTCTTCGCGATGCTGATGCGCTCGCAGCCTGAGATGCTTGAGGGTGCCAACCGGCGCTGGATCCGCTTCTTCCTGCTCGCCGTCTACGCGACGATGTATCTCAACGATGCGCGCCGGGCCAATTTCTACGCCGCCCTTGGCCTCAATTGGCGCGACTACGACCAGAAGGTCATCCGGCTGTGCAACGATATTTCGACGCAGGTCTATCCTGAGACGATGAATCTTGATGACCCGCGCTTCTTTGGCTATATGGATAAGCTGGTCGAGTATGACCGCAAGTTGCGCGAACTGGAGGGACGCAACGATCCGATCGCGTTGGCCCAATCGGCGCGCCTCAAGGCGGCGATCGCGCTGCGCCTGCTGGCGATTTATCGCCTGCCCACCCGCAAGACCACCGAGGCGATTCGCTGGAAGGGCCTGCCCGGCTTCCCCAATTACCCCGGCCCTAACCGGCCGCAGCGGGTGATGGCAGCCGATTAGCAGTTACCGAGCGCCTTTGCCCGAACGAAACACGTTCTAGCTCCGGCGGCAGGAGCCATTCCTGCCGCCATGGGTTCGCTTTTGCTGAACACACTGGTTTCGCCCGGTACGAGTGGTGAGGAACGCCAATGCATTTCGTGGTTCTAACCATCGACGGCAACCATCGTCCGGCGCTGCTGGCGGCTGCTGACCGTCTGCGGCGCGAGCATAAGGTCGCGCTGACGCTGGCGGTGTACGATGCGGCCACCTTGCGCGACGCCGCCGGATGGGCGCAGCTTGATCGCGATCTGGCCAAAGCGGATTTTGTTTTCGGCGCGCGCCTGTTTAGCGAGGATTTGGTGCGCCCGCTGGCCGACCGGCTGGCCCACCTCGATAAGCCGACCTTGATTATCACCTCGAACCCGGCGCTGATCCGTTGCACCCACATCGGCGGCTTTTCGCTGCGCCGCGAGCACGATAGCGAGCCGGGGCCGATCCGGCGCTGGGTGCAGAAGCTGCGCCCGCAAGGTGGGGCCGGCGAGGCCCGCCGCCAGTTGGCGATCTTGCGCAATCTGAGCAAGGTGCTGAAGGTGATCCCCGGCACCTCGCGCGATCTTTACACCTATATCACCAGCCACCAGTATTGGCTCAACGCTTCGCCGGAAAATCTCTATCGCTTGCTCTGCGTGCTGATTGCGCGCTACGGCCCGCAGCCGCGGCCCAAACTGCCCCAGCTCGACCCGTTGAGCTATCCCGATACGGCGCTCTACCATCCCGATGCGCCCGAACTGTTCGCGTCGCTCAACGATTACCGGCGCTGGCGCGGCAAGCGGATTCCCAATGGCGGCAGCGTTGGCATCCTCACCTTGCGCACAGTGGTGCTGAGCGGAAATACGCCACATATTGATGCGCTGGCTCGCGCTATCGAGGCCCGCGGTCTTGAGGCGCGCGTCGCCTATGCCGCCGGTCTCGATATGCGCCCGTTGCTGGAAAAGGAACTGGCTGATGTTGATGTGCTGGTGAACGCGACTGGCTTCGCGCTGGTCGGCGGCCCCGCCGAGAGCCAGCCCCAGCAAGCCGCCGAGGCGCTGACCCGGTTCGACCGGCCTTATCTGGGGTTGGTGCCGCTCGCGTTTCAGCGGATCGATGATTGGCGCGCCGATGATAACGGTCTGGTGCCGGTGCAGCAGGCGTTGAGCGTCGCCATTCCTGAACTGGAAGGCGCTGCCGAGCCGATCATCTTTGGCGGGCCGGCTGCCGATGGCCAGCGCTTTGCGCCGGCCCAAGCCGAGATCGAGCAGATCGCTGACCGGATCGCGCGCCGGGTGGCGTTGCGCCGCACGCCGAACGCGCAGAAACGCTTGGCGGTGGTGATCTACAACTTCCCGCCCTCGTTGGGGACGGTCGGCACCGCGGCGTATCTCGATGTGTTTGCTAGCCTGTTTAACTTGTTACAGGCGCTGGCCGCCGATGGCTACCGGGTGGAAGTGCCGCGCAACGTCGATGAGTTGCGCCGCCTGCTGCTGGCCGATGGCCCGGCCCACGGGGCCGATGCCCATATCGCCGATTGGCTCAGCGCCGACGAATATCGCCGCCTCTTCCCAGCTTACACCGAGATCGAACCCTACTGGGGGCCGGCGCCGGGTGAGTTGTGGCGCGATAACCGCGGTATCCGCATCCTTGGCCGCCAGTTTGGCAATGTCTTTATCGGTGTGCAGCCGAGCTTTGGCTACGAGCGCGACCCGATGCGGTTGCTGCTGGCCAAAGACGCCGCGCCGAACCATGCCTTCGCCGCGTTCTATACGTGGTTGACCCACAAGTTCCGCGCCGATGCGGTCATTCACCTCGGCACCCACGGCGCAATGGAGTTTATGCCGGGCAAGCAGGTTGGTCTCAGCGCGCGCTGCTGGCCGCTGCGCCTGATCGGGCCGCTGCCCAATTTCTACGTCTACAGCGTCAACAATCCGAGCGAGGCGGCCATCGCCAAACGGCGCGGCGCGGCCACGCTGGTCAGCTACCTTGTGCCGCCGGTGCAGCAGGCCGGTCTCTACAAAGGCCTGCGCGCACTACGCGACGCGATCGAGCAGTACGAGCGCAATCCCGATCCGGCGCTGGTGGCTGATCTGCGCGATCGAGCGGCGCAATTGGGCATTCCGATGGAAAGCAGCGGCGATGATCATGCCGATGTCGCTGGCTTGGCCCACGAGTTGCTGCGCATCGAGCAGCGTATGATCCCGCTCGGTTTGCACGTGCTCGGCCAACCGCCCGCCCCCGCCGAATTGGCCGATTTCTTGCTGCTGTACGCTAGTTTGCAGCCCGATGGCGGCTTGCCGGCCCTGATTGCGCGCGGGATGGGGATCGACTACCAGCAGCTCTGCGCCCGCCTGAGCAGCGATTTGGCCGCCCAAAACCAGATGCGCGAGATCGAAGCCCGTGGCCGCGCGGCGATGCTAGCCTACGCCGAAGCTCACGATGCCGAGGCCGGCGCGCGGGCCGCCGCCGCCAAGCTGGCCGATCTTGTCCCCGCCAATGCCCTGCGCCCCCTCTGGCCCAAACTGGCCGAGCTGCGCAACGGCCTGCTCGCCAACTACGAGCTGCGTAACCTGTTGCACGGCCTGCGCGGCGGCTTCATTCCGCCCTCACCCAGCAATGACGCGGTGCGCAACCCGGCGGTGTTGCCCACTGGACGCAACCTGTTTGCGCTCGATCCCTACCGGGTGCCGACGCCGGCAGCGATGCAACGCGGCGAGGCGCTGGCGAACGAGCTGTTGGCCCGGCTGCGCGCCGAGCAGGGGGCATGGCCGCAGAGCGTGGCGGTTGTGCTGTGGGGCACCGACAACCTCAAGAGCGATTGCGAAGGGGTGGCGCAGGTGCTGGCGCTGATCGGCGCTCGCCCGGTGATTGACGAATTGGGCAACGTGGCCGATATTGCCCTCCGGCCCTTGGCTGAATTGGGCCGCCCGCGCATTGATGTGGTGGTGACAGTGAGCGGCATCTTCCGTGACCTGCTCGGCAATCAGATGCGCTTGATCGACCGCGCCGCCTACCTCGCGGCAGCGGCTGATGAACCGCCGGAATGGAATTTCGTCCGCGCTCACGCACTGGCGCAAATGGCCGAGAGCGGCGTCGCGCTGGAAGAAGCGGCAATCCGCGTCTTCGCCAACGCTCCCGGCAGCTACGGCGCCAACGTCAACTTCCTCGTCGAGAGCGGCACATGGGAGAGCGAGGATCAACTGAGCGACGCCTTCCTCTCGCGCAAGAGCTTTGTCCGCACCGCTAACGGCCAATGGCGCGAAGCGCGCGGCTTGCTCGAAGGGGCGCTCCGCCACGTGCAAGCCACCTTCCAGAACATTGACAGCTTTGAAGTAGGTTTGACCGATATTGACAACTACTACGAGAACCTTGGCGGCATGGCCAAGAGCGTCGAGCGGATTCGCGGCCAAGCGCCGCCGGTGCTGGTCGCCGACGCCATCAGCACTCCCGGCGCTAGCCGGGTGGCCTCGATCGAGACTATGCTGCGGCTGGAAACCCGCGCCAAGCTGCTCAACCCGAAGTGGCATGAAGCGATGCTGGCCCATGGCTTCGCCGGCGTGCGCGAAATCGAAGCCCGCGTCGGCCATACCTACGGCTGGAGCGCCACCGCTAACGCGGTCGAAGATTGGGTCTACGACGAGATTGCCGCCACCTACGCGCTCGACGATGCGATGCGCGAGCGCATGGCCGCGCTGAACCCAGCCGCTGCCGCTGGCGTTGTGCGCCGGCTGCTCGAAGCCGCCGGACGTGGCTTCTGGGCCGCTGATGAAGCAACCCTCAACCGCTTGCAAGAGATTTACCACGATCTCGAAGATCGTCTCGAAGGCATTACCGAAGAGAGGAGTGTGGGATGAGCTGGTTCAAAATGATACGTCTTGGCATGCTGCATGTAGCTGTTGCCATCAGTCTGGTGCCGATCACTGGTGTCCTCAACCGGATTATGATCCACGAACTGGGCATCATGGCCAGCGTCGTCGCGGCGCTGATCATCCTGCCGCACCTCTTCTCGCCAATACAGGTCTTGATTGGCCAGTTTTCTGATCGGCATCCGATCTGGGGCTACCGCCGCACCCCCTACATCGCGCTGGGTATTTTGCTCTGCGTGGTAGGCGCGGCATTGACGCCATTCGCCGCCTTCGCGATGGATGCCAACTTCTGGCCGGGGCTTGCGCTGGCATTGATCATCTTTGGGATGTGGGGCATTGGCTTCAATACCGCCGTCGTCTCGTACCTCTCGCTGGCGAGCGATATGTCGCCCTCACACCTGCGCTCGCGCACAATCGCGGTGATGTGGTTTATGATGATCACCGCCGTGATTGGCACCGCGATTGGGGCCGGCCGCGCACTCGAGCACTACACTCCCGAACGGTTGATTGAGGTGTTTGCGATCGCTGCCGGAATTGCGCTCACGATCGGCGCCCTTGGCTTGATCGGCCTTGAGCCGCGCAACGCCACCCCAGTCAGCCACGAAGAGCGCCACAGCGCCGCCGACTCGGTGCGCACGGTGCTCGGTGATCCGCTGGCCCGCCGGTTCTTTATCTATCTGATGTTCATGTTGTCGGCCATTCTCGGCCAAGATGTGTTGCTCGAACCGTATGGCGCGCAGGCATTTGGCCTCAGCGTGCGCGAGACCACCCAGTTGACCGCGACATGGGGCGGCGCGACGCTGCTGGCGCTGCTCTTGCACGGCATCTTTTTTAGCCGCTGGCTCACCAACAAGCGCGGGGCAATGTTGGGCGGGGCCATTGCCGCCACCGGCTTGACCCTGATTGCGCTCAGCGGTATCCTGCATATCCAACCGCTCTTTGTACCGGCAGTCGCCCTGCTCGGCTTCGGCACCGGCATTGCCACCGCCACCAACCTCGCCCTCATGCTCGATATGACCACACCGCAACAGGTAGGTCTCTTCATCGGCGCGTGGGGCGTTGCCGATGCGGCAGCGCGCGGCTTGGGCAACTTGCTGGCCGGCATGCTCCGCGACATTACCGCGCTTGTGGTCGGTCCCACCAGCGCTTACGCCACGGTCTTCCTCGTTGAAGCGCTCATTCTCTGCACTGCGCTGGTCATGCTGCGCACGATTGATGTGAGCGCCTTCCGCAGCCAGCGCCGCGAGCTGGGCCAGTTGGTGGCGGTGATTGGCGATGCATAGAAAAGTATAGAAATACGTAGATTTTGAAACTGAATAGCGGTATAATAGGGCGGCCCGCGCCCTTGCAACGGCGCACCGGCGCGGGCATACCGGGCCGTTTGCTGCCACACGCCCGGCTGGATGGAGGAGATCGTCACACTGTTACCGTAAAAGCCTTGCAGAGCAAAGGATCAGGCGTATGAATCTGTTCCTTGCCGGTCTCGATCACACAACTGCGCCGGTCGAGATTCGCGAACAGCTTGCCTTCAGCCAAACTGATCTACCATCAGCGTTGATGCAACTGACCAATCCCGACAACGGCGCTGCGCCACTCTTTACCGAGGCCGTCATTCTCTCAACATGCAATCGGGTCGAGATCTATGGGGTCGCGAGTCCGGGAACCACCGCCCAACACGTGGTTGATTTTCTGTCCGCGTTTCACCGGCGGCCCGCCGATGCCTTCGTCCACACGCTCTACTTTTATCAAGGGGAAGCGGTTGCCCGCCATCTGTGCGCGACCGCAGCCGGCCTGCGCTCGCTGGTGCTCGGCGAGGCGCAGATTCAGGGTCAAGTACGCACCGCCTATGAGTCGGCGCAACGTATCGGCAGCGTCGGCTCGGTCTTGCACCGTCTGTTTCAGATCGCTTTAGTTGCCGGCAAGCGGGTGCGCCACGAAACGACCATCGGCAAAGGCGCGGCGAGTGTGTCGCAGGCCGGGGTGGAATTAGCCAAACGCCGGCTCGGTGATCTGCGCGGGCGCGAGGTGTTGCTGATCGGCGGCGGCGAAGTGAGCGAGCTGGCGGCGCAGAATCTGATCGCCAACGGCGCTGACCGGTTGACGATCGTCAATCGCACGTCATCTCGCGCTGCGGCGCTGGCCGAGCGTTACGGCGCCGAGATGCTCGATTTCGGTGCATTGCCCGAAGCCCTTGCCCGCGCCGATATTGTGATCAGTTCCACCGCAGCGCCGGTGCCGATCATCTATCGCCACCACGTGATCGAGGCGCTCGACCACAAGCTGCGCGCCCGCGCTTGCGGCGATTGCGATCCGCCGGCAATGCTGTTGATCGATCTAGCCGTGCCGCGCGATATTGCTGCCGACGTCGCTACCGTGCCCGGTGTTCACCTGTTTACAGTCGATGATCTGCGCGAGGTGGTCAGCCATACGATCGAGCTACGCAGCGCAGTGATTGAGATTGCCCAGAAGATTGTCGAAGAGCAGGTGCAAGAGTTCCTCGACTGGATGCGTACTCAAGAGGCGTTGCCGGTGTTGACAATGCTGCGCCAGCGCGCCGAGGAGGTGCGCAACGAAGAGCTGGCCCGCGCGCTGCGCCGGCTGAACAACCTTTCGCCCGAACAGCAAGCCGTGATCGAGGGCTTGTCGCGCAGTATCGTCAATAAGCTGCTGCACCCACCCACCCGCTGCTTGCGCGAAGCTGCCGCGCATGGTCAGGGCAAGCGCTATGCCACCATTCTCGCCGAATTGTTTAACCTCGAACACGTAGGCGAACGAACCGCGAGCATGGTAGGAAATACGGAAACATCGTAACCAAGCGCCGGTATTGGCCTTGTCATTGCGAGCCGAGCGTAGGGACAGAGCGGCGCTCTGTCCACACGAGGCGAAGCAATCTCCTGCTGAAGCGGGATCAGGCTGTTCGATGCTCTGCGCCAAACCGCTTGCTCATACTGGCGCGATGGCCTTGCAGAAACCGTTGGATAGAACGTTATCGTGTAGCACGTTGCGAGGAAGTATGGCACGCTTGCTTCTTGGCACTCGCGGCTCGGCGCTGGCCCGCACTCAATCAGAGTGGGTGGCCAATGCGCTCCGCACTGCCTTCCCTGACCTTGCGGTGGAATTGCGAATTATTTCAACCACCGGCGACCGGGTGCTGGATGTGGCTTTGTCGGCAGTCGGCGACAAAGGGTTGTTCGTCAAGGAGTTGGAACAGGCGCTCTTGGCCGGTGAAGTCGATCTGTGCGTGCATAGCGCCAAGGATATGCCGACCGAGACGCCAGAAGGTCTGATGCTGGCAGCGTTTCCGGTGCGAGAAGATCCACGTGATGCGCTCGTGCTGCGCCACGCCGGCATGGGTTCCGATCTGCAAAACTTGCCCCAAGGCGCGCGCGTCGGTACGTCGAGCCTGCGCCGCGCCAGCCAGTTGCGCTATCACCGGCCCGATCTCCAATTAGCCGATGTGCGCGGCAATGTTGATACCCGCCTGCGCAAGCTGGCGGAAGGCCAATACGACGCGCTGATTCTGGCTGCCGCCGGTCTGCGACGGTTGGGGTTGTGGGACGGCACACCCGGCGCGACAATCGGTGAAGCCGTGGTGTATCCGCTCGATCCGTTGGTGATGCTACCAGCGGTATCGCAAGGCATTTTGGCGATCGAGACCCGCACGGCTGATTCCGCCACCCGCGCCTTCGTTGCGGCTCTCGACGATCCGGCGGCGCGCGCGGCGGCGTTGGCCGAACGCGCGTTGCTCCGCCGGCTCGAAGGCGGTTGCCAAGTGCCAGTAGCGGCCCACGCGGCTGTCACCGCGAGCGGTCTGCGCTTGCGCGGCATGATCGGCGCCCTCGACGGAAGCGCGTTGGTCTTCGCCGAGCAAACCGGCGCCGTCGAGCAAGCCGAAGCGTTAGGCGTTGCCGTGGCGGAAGCGTTGCTAGCCCAAGGCGGTGACGCCATTTTGGCCGCGATCCGCAGCCAATTGGAGGCGCGGCGATGAGCGCCCTCGCCGGTCGCCGGATCGCGATCACCCGCCCTGCCGGGCGCGGCGATACGCTAGCCGAGCGGTTGCGCGCGCTGGGTGCGATCCCGTTGCTGACGCCGTTGATCGCCTATGCCCCACCCGCTGATCCGGCTCCGCTGCAACAGGCGCTCAGCCGGCTAGCCGATAGGCAATACGATTGGCTGGTAGTGACCAGCCGCCAAGCCGTGCAAGCGTTGGCAGATGCGGTTGTGCCCGCCGCCACCGCGATCGCCGCCGTCGGCAAAGGCACTGCCGCCGATTGCCGGCGAGTGTGGGGGCGCGAGCCGGCCAGTGTGCCTGATGAGGAACTCGGCGCGGCCTTGCCGCAAGCGATGGGCAACCTTGCCGGGAGGCGCGTGTTACTGCCGTGCGCCGACATCGCCCCGCCAACCTTGACTGAGGCGTTGCAGGCAGCGGGAGCCAGCGTTGATCGGGTCACTGCGTACCGCACCATCGCCGGCCCCGGCGCTGCCGATCTTGCCACCGCCCTCCACGCCGGTGAAGTCGATGCGATTGTGCTGGCCAGCGGCTCAGCGGCGCGCCAGTTGCGCCCGCTGATCCCGCTGCATGCCCAGCCGCCAGCGCTCGTCTGCATCGGCCCCAGTACGGCGGCAGTCTGCGCTGCCGTTGAGCTGCCGGTCGCCGCGGTCGCCGAGCGACCTAACGATGAGGCGCTGATTGCGGCGCTCGAACAGGTGTTTATTGCACACAAATTTGCCTAGCCCTAAACCACTCCCAGTCCCCCCTCCCCCGCTGGGGGAGGAGCCGGGGGTGGGGGCCTTCCCCCCTCCCCCAGCGGCGGTGGGGCCGGAGGTGGGGGCCTTCCCCCCTCCCCCAACGGCGGTGGGGCCGGGGGTGGGGGCCCAGAAAACGTCACCTTGTACGGCTACGGTTCTCTGAAACCACGGAGTGAACGCATGGAAACGCTCTCGTCACGCACGCCGGTCACAAATGGCATCACCAACCACTTGCCTACGCCGGTGCAACGTCCGCGCCGGCTGCGCATCAGTCCCGCCCTGCGCGATCTGGTGCGCGAAACCCGGCTGACGCCTGCCCAACTGATCGCACCGATCTTTGTCCGCCACGGGCGCGATCTGCGGGTAGCCATTCGCTCGATGCCCGGCCAGTACCAGATGTCGCCCGATCAGGCCGCCCGCGAGGCGCGCGAGCTGGCCGAACGCGGGATTCGCGCAGTGCTGCTGTTTGGCATCCCCGCCCACAAGGATGCCTGCGGCAGCGAGAATGCCGATCCCGATGGGATTGTGCCGCAAGCGATTCGGGCAATCAAGGATGCCGTGCCCGGTATGGTCGTGATCAGCGATATGTGTTTCTGCGAGTATACCGATCACGGGCACTGCGGTGTGCTCAATTCGCCCGACCGCAGCGATTTCCAACCGCAGCTCGGTGAGGGCTATCTGTTGAATGATCCAACTCTTGCCCTGCTGGCCGAGGCGTCGGTGGTGCATGCCCGCGCTGGGGCCGACATCATCGCGCCGTCGGGCATGATCGACGGAATGGTGGCCACGATCCGCGCGGCGCTTGACTCAGCCGGTCTGAGCCACACCTCGATTATGAGCTACGCCGCCAAGTATGCCAGCGGGTTCTACGGCCCCTTCCGCGATGCCGCCGAAAGCCCGCCCCAGTTCGGCGACCGCAGCCAGTACCAGATGGATCCGGCCAATGCCCGCGAGGCGCTGCGCGAAGTCGATCTCGATGTGGCCGAAGGCGCCGATATTCTGATGGTCAAACCGGCGCTGGCCTACCTCGACATCATTCGCCAAGTGCGCGATCGCCACACCCTGCCGCTGGCCGCCTACCAAGTCAGCGGCGAGTACAGCATGGTCAAGGCGGCTGCCTTGCAAGGCTGGCTCGATGAACAGCGCATCGCGCTTGAGACGTTGACCGCCATTCGCCGCGCCGGGGCCGATATGATTATCACCTACTGGGCCAAAGAGGCGGCGGAGTGGCTGGGTTGAAGGGGTATTTCTAGGCAAAGACAAGCGTTCGCTGCGGTCATTCTGAAACAGTGAGGAGTCTATGCGAGATCGTTTCCTGCGCGCATGCCGCCGCCAACCGGTTGATCGCACCCCGATTTGGCTGATGCGCCAAGCGGGCCGCTATATGCCTGAATACCGCGCCGTGCGCGAGCGCTACGGCTTTTTGCAGATGGTCAAGACGCCGGAAGTGGCCGCCGAGGTGACGCTGCAACCGATTCAGGCCTTTGGGGTGGATGCGGCGATCATCTTTGCCGATATTTTGCCCCCGCTTGAGGGGTTGGGATTCCAGCTCACCTATGAAAAGGGTGAGGGGCCGGTGATCCATAACCCGATCCGCCAGCCGCGCGATGTCGCTGCCCTTCATAGCAGCGATCCACGTGAGACGGTCGCCTATACGCTCACCGCGCTGCGGCTGGTGAAGCGCGAATTGAACGGCTTGCCGCTGATCGGTTTTAGCGGCGCGCCCTTTACATTGGCCAGCTACGCCATCGAAGGCGGCGGCTCGAAAGAGTATCGCTTGACCAAGCGCTTTATGTATGAGCAACCGGCGGCATGGCACGATCTGATGGAACGGCTCAGCCAATTGGTCGCCGAGTACCTGATCGCGCAGGTCGAGGCCGGCGCTGACGCGGTGCAGATCTTTGATAGCTGGGCCGGCGCGCTCGCCCCCGCCGACTACCGCGATTTTGTGCTGCGCCACACCCAAAACGTGGTCGCAACCGTCCGCTCCCGCCTCGGCGAAGCTGCGCCGCCGATTATCTACTTCGGCACCGATATGGCCGGCCTCGCCGGTGAATTGCGCCAGATCGGGGCCGATGTGCTCGGCGTCGATTGGCGGATCGACCTCGATGTGGCATGGGCGCAGTATGGCTACGAGCACGCGGTGCAGGGCAACCTCGATCCTACGACCCTCTTTGCGCCGCGCGAGCTGATCGCGGCCCGTGCTCGCGAGATTTTGCAGCGCGCCGGCGGTCGTCCCGGCCATATCTTCAACCTCGGCCATGGCATTCTCACCGAGACGCCGGTCGACCACGTGCGCTATCTGGTCGAGTTCGTGCAGTCGTTCCCCTTGCCGGCTGAAACGCCTGCGTTACAGGAGGTTATGCAATGAGTGTCGCCACCGAGCGCTACGCTCGCTCGCAAGCTAATTTCGCCGCTGCCCAAGCCGTTATTCCCGGCGGGGTCAATTCGCCGGTGCGCGCCTTCCGTGGCGTCGGCGGCACACCGATCTTTTTCGATCGCGGGCAAGGCGCCTATGTCTGGGATGTGGATGGCAATCGCTACATCGATTACGTGCTCTCGTGGGGGCCGCTGCTGCTTGGCCATGCCCATCCCACGGTCGCGCAGGCGATCGCTGAGCAGGCCCAGCGCGGCACCAGCTTCGGCGCGCCGACCGAACTCGAAACCGAACTGGCCCGGCTGGTGATCGATCTCGTGCCGTCGATCGAACAGATCCGTTTTGTCAACAGCGGCACCGAAGCCACCATGAGCGCGTTGCGGCTGGCTCGCGCTGCCACTGGTCGCCGCCTGATCGTCAAGTTCACCGGCTGCTACCACGGCCACGCCGATATGCTGCTGGTGCAGGCCGGCAGCGGCGTCGCCACCCTCGGCCTGCCCGATAGCCCCGGCGTACCGCCTGCCGTCGCCGCCGAGACAATCACCGTCGAGTACAACGACCTCGATGCGGTCGCCAACCTCTTCGCCAACCGCGGCGCTGAGATCGCCGCCGTTATCGTTGAGCCAATCGCCGCCAATATGGGGTTCGTCTTGCCCAAACCCGGCTTTCTCAGCGGCTTGCGCGAGATGACCCAACGCTACGGCGCTATCTTTATTCTCGACGAAGTGATGACCGGCTTCCGCGTCGCTCCCGGCGGCGCGCAGGCGCTGTGGGGGCTTGACCCCGACCTGACCTGTTTAGGCAAGGTGATCGGCGGCGGCTTGCCGGTCGGCGCGTATGCCGGCAAACGCCAATATATGCAACTGGTCGCGCCCGCCGGCCCGATGTATCAGGCCGGCACCCTCAGCGGCAACCCGCTGGCGATGATCGCCGGACTAACCACCCTGCGCACCGCCTTCGCCAACGATGGCGCTGCGTTCGAGCAAGCGGTCACGCTGACTACCAATCTCGCCAACGGCCTGCGCGATCTGGGTACACGCTACCGCATTCCGTTGCAAGTTGGCAACGTGGGCACGATGTTCGGCTGCTACTTCCTGCGCCATCCCGATGCCCAGATCACCAACTACGCCGAAGCCAAGGCCAACGCCGATACCCAGCGCTATGCCCGCTTCTTCTGGGCCATGGCGGAACGCGGCGTCTACTTGGCGCCGTCGCAGTTTGAAGCCGGCTTCGTCAGCACGGCCCACACCGCTGCCGACATCGAGCAGACGCTGGCCGCGGCAGAAGAAGCGTTCGCCCAACTATAACCAACGCCGAGGCGCAAAGGGTTTGGGTACGCCACCAACGCGTTTCGCCGCGCTGCAAGCCGGCAGCGCAACCCAAACCCTTTGCGGCCTTTGCCTGAGCCGCAAAGGGAGATAGCACAACCAACGTATGCCATATCGAGACCCAACCGGCCATGCTCTCAACGACCATCACAACCCTTTGCGTTCTTTGCGCCCTTCGCGCCTTTGCGTTTACCCCTTTGCGCCTTTGCTTGCTTCGCGCCTTTGCCTGAGCCGTAAAGGGATGAACATCACAACCAACGCATGCCATATCGAGACCAAACCGGCCATGCTCTCAACGACCATCACAACCCTTTGCGCTCTTTGCGTCCTTCGCGCCTTTGCGTTTATCCCTTTGCGCCTTTGCTTGCTTCGCGCCTTTGCGTTTACCCCTTTGCGGCTTTGCTTGCTTTGCGTCCTTACGTCAAAGGAGACGATACCATGACCATCACTGACACTCGCTCGCTCGTTCACGATCTGATGCGCGCCGGCCAGCAAAAACTCTGCGCCGCGTTTGAAGAGACCGACGGCCAGCAACGGTTTGCCGAACAGAGTTGGGAACGGCCCGGCGGCGGCGGCGGCACGGCCCGCGTCATGACCGAAGGCGCCGTCTTCGAGCGCGCCGGCGTCAATGTGTCAGCCGTCTACGGCGCCGAGGTGCCGCCAAGCATCTGGCAACACCGCCCCTCAACCCGCGGCCAGCCCTACTTCGCCACCGGCATCTCGATGGTGCTGCACCCGCGCAACCCCTACGTCCCGGCGTTCCACGCCAACTTCCGCTACTTCGAGGCCGGCGATGAATGGTGGTTTGGCGGCGGCATGGATCTGACGCCAAGCTATGGCTTTGAAGAAGACGCTCGCCACTTTCACGTCACCCTGCGCGACTACTGCGCCCGCCATCCGATCGCTGACTACCAAACTATGAAAGAGACCTGCGACCGCTATTTCTTCCTCAAACATCGCAACGAAATGCGCGGCATCGGCGGCATCTTCTTCGACGATCTCCACCCAGACGGGCCAGACAGCTTCGAGCGCGCGTTTGCGTTCGTCAGCGATGGCATCACCACCATTCTCGACGCCTACCTGCCGATTGTGCGCCGGCGCATGCACACCCCCTACGGCGAGCGCGAACGTTCGTGGCAGCTCTACCGGCGCGGCAGGTACGTCGAATTTAACCTGATCTACGACCGCGGCACCCTGTTTGGCTTGCAAACCAGCGGCAACATCGAAGCTATCTTGATGTCGCTACCGCCGCTCGCCCGCTGGGAATTCAATTACCGGCCCGAACCCGGCTCGCCCGAAGCGGCCATGGCCGAATTCCTCAAACCACGTGATTGGGCGGCCTCGTAACGCCGCACGGCTGTGCGGCTCCATCAAACCGCCCGGCGGTACGGCTTTGAGGGACGGACAAAACACTCGGTCGATCACAACCGTTGATCGCAGTGAGATGCTTCAACGCTCGTTTCTACGCTCCCCTCTCCCGCGCCAGTGGGAGAGGGGCTGGGGGTGATGGCATCAGCCCGCGCAGCGGGCTTCGTAACCCTAGCCCGGCCCTTCAGGGCCGGGTGCCGGAGCAGATGTTCTGTCCGCCCTTGAACGCCAATGGGAGAGGGGCTGGGGGTGAGGGCATCAGCCCGCGCAGCAGGCTTCGTAACCCTAGCCCGGCCCTTCAGGGCCGGGTGCCGGAGCAGATGTTCTGTCCGCCCTTGAGCGCCAGTGGGAGAGGGGCTGGGGGTGATGGCATCAGCCCGCGCAGCGGGCTTCGTAACCCTAGCCCGGCCCTTCAGGGCCGGGTGCCGGAGCAGATGTTCTGTCCGCCCTTGAACGCCAATGGGAGAGGAGCTGGGGGTGAGGGCATCAGCCCGCGCAGCAGGCTTCGTAACCCTAGCCCGGCCCTTCAGGGCCGGGTGCCGGAGCA
>NZ_LWQS01000065.1:0-11880 GCF_001650695.1 Chloroflexus islandicus | reverse complement strand
GGCTTCGTAACCCTAGCCCGGCCCTTCAGGGCCGGGTGCCGGAGCAGATGTTCTGTCCGCCCTTGAGCGCCAGTGGGAGAGGGGCTGGGGGTGATGGCATCAGCCCGCGCAGCGGGCTTCGTAACCCTAGCCCGGCCCTTCAGGGCCGGGTGCCGGAGCAGATGTTCTGTCCGCCCTTGAGCGCCAGTGGGAGAGGGGCTGGGGGTGATGGCATCAGCCCGCGCAGCGGGCTTCGTAACCCTAGCCCGGCCCTTCAGGGCCGGGTGCCGGAGCAGATGTTCTGTCCGCCCTTGAACGCCAATGGGAGAGGGGCTGGGGGTGAGGGCAAACCAGCGCACCGCAACGCCATCAACGCTATCTGCGCGCAGGGCTTCTGGCCGCCCTTGAAGGTACGCCGGGGGAACGCCGCACCGCCGCACGGCTCCATCAAACCGCGTGTCGGTACGCCGGGGGAACGCCGCACGGCTGTGCGGCTCAGTCAAACTGCACAGCCGTGCGGCGCTCCATATCAATCGCTGTTACATCCTATGCACTAATTTTGCACTGGATTTGTTTATACTTCACCTTCTTGCTTTTTATGCTACAATGTTATTAAAGTCAGTAGTTCCAAATCGGTACTACACCGTGCGAGGAGGCGCTATGCATAAGGCGAGCACCATCCGCGAGGATGGCCTCTACCACTCGTTCTGCGGCTTAGTTAGCGTCGGCTGGCTCTACCAGAAGATCAAGGATAGCTTCTTCCTCATCCTTGGCACCCACACCTGTGCCCACCTGCTCCAAAATACGCTCGGCGTGATGATCTTCGCCCGCCCGCGCTTTGCCGTCTCGTTGCTCGAAGAAGCGGATCTCAGTTCGTCGCAGCCCGATATTTCAGCCCAAATCGAAGAGATCAAGCGCGAGCACCATCCCTCGGTGATCTTTTTGCTCTCGTCATGCACGCCCGAAGTGATGAAGGTAGAGTTTGAAGGGTTGGCGGCTTCGGTCAGCACGCCCGAAGTGCCGGTGCTGTTCGTGCCCGCTTCCGGCCTCGACTATACCTTCTCGCAGAGCGAGGATTCGGTCTTGCAGGCGCTCATCCCGTTCTGCCCGCCGGCCCCGCCCGAAGATAAGCGCGTCGTCTTCCTCGGCTCGGTCAACGACGCCATCGCCGATGATTTTTCGCTCGAAGCGGCCCGGCTGGGCATTCCGGTGGCTGGGTTCTTGCCCGCCAGCCACTTCCACGAGTTGCCGCCGATCGGGCCGGGCACGATCATCGCCCCGCTCCAACCCTACTTGCACAAAACCGCGACCCAACTGCGCAACGAGCGCGGCTGCACCGTGCTCTCGTCGCTCTTCCCGTTCGGCCCCGACGGCACCCGCCGCTTCTGGGAGGATTTGGCCGCCCAGTTTGGCATGAAGGTCGATCTGAGCGATCGCGAAGCTGCAGCGTGGGAGCGCATCAAGCGCCATACCGATCTGCTGCGCGGCAAGAAGATTTTCTTCGCGAGCGATACCCTGATGGAGCTGCCGCTGGCCCGTTTCCTCAAAGCGTGCGGCGCTGAGGTGGTCGAGTGCTCGACTCCCTATATCAACCGCCGCTTCCACGCTGCCGAGCTGGCTGCGCTTGACGGCGTGCGGCTGGTCGAGCAGGCCAATTTCCATCGCCAGTTGCGCACCATCGCCGAAACTAAACCCGACCTGATTATCTCGAATATCATCACCACCAACCCGCTGGTCGGCCAAGGCGTGGTTGCCAAGTGGGGCACCGAGTACTGCTTCTTGCCGATCCACGGTTGGGCCGGCGTCAATGCGCTGGTGACATCCTTCACCCGCGCCCTCGAACGCCATTCCAAGCTCGATCCGCTCGGCTCCGATCCGATCTGGTTGACCGGTATGATGCCTAGCTCCCCCGGTGGCGTCATCTCGTTGCAGTCATAGAGGAGATGATCCATGCGTCTAGCGTATTGGATGTACGAGGGCACGGCCCATCACGGCGTTGGCCGGATCGCCAATAGCATGCGCAATGTCCACGCCGTCTTTCACGCTCCACAGGGCGACGATTATGTCAATGCAATCTTCGCGATGCTCGATCGCACGCCCAACTTTCCGGCCATGACGACCAGCGTGGTCAGCGGCACCGATCTGGCCCGCGGCACGATCCGCTTGCCCGATACGCTCAAGCAGGTGGAAGAGCGCGTTCGCCCCGATTTGATCGTGGTGGTGGCCTCGTGCTCGACGATCTTGCTGCAAGAGAATCTTGAGATTGCCGCTAAGCATGCCGGCTTGCAGTGCGAGGTGATGGTCTACGACGCCAACCCCTACCGCATGCAAGAGATTGTCGCCGCCGAGAGCCTGTTTACCGATCTGGTCAAGCGGTTTGCCCAACCCCAACCCCGCACTCCCCACCCGACCGTCAATATTCTCGGCCCGGCCTCGCTTGGCTTCCATGCCCGCCACGATCTGATCAGCCTGCGCCGTATGCTCAAGACGCTCGGCATTGAGGTGAACGTGGTTGCGCCGTGGGGAGCGACGATTGATGATCTGCGCCGCTTGCCGGCAGCGTGGCTGACAATCGCCCCGTACCGCGAGCTGGGCTTGCGCGCCGCCACCTACCTCGAAGAGCAGTTTGGCGTGCCGGCCCTGCTCGATGCGCCGATTGGCGTCCAACCCACCTTGCGCTGGATCGATCGCCTGCGCGAGATGCTGGCCCAAGCTGGGGCTAACGTGCCGATGCCGCCGCTGACCGCCTTTTCGCTCGATGGGATGTCGGCCCCGTCCGCCGTGCCGTGGCTGGCCCGCACCGCCGATATGGATAGCTTCTCTGGCAAGCCGGCCTTTGTGTTCGGCGATGCCACCCACGTGGTCGGTATTACCCGCTTCCTCAGCGACGAAATGGGCATGCCGATCGCCGGCGCCGGCACCTACGTCAAGCATCAGGCCGATTGGGTGCGCGAGCAGTTGGCCGGCTATGTCGATGACCTGCTCGTGACCGATGAGTTTCAGACGGTGGCGGCCCGCATCGCCGAGCTGCGCCCTGAATTGGTCTGCGGCACCCAGATGGAGCGCCACACCTCGCGCCGCTACGATCTGAATTGTATGGTGATTTCGCCGCCGACCCACATCGAGAATCACCTGCTCGCCTATCGCCCCTTCCTCGGCTTCGATGGCGCCGATGTGATCGCCGATGAGGTCTATACGACCTGTACGCTCGGCATGGAGAAGCACCTGATTGATCTGTTTGGGGATGCTGGACTCGATCTCCCTGAGCAGGCCAAAACCGCTGCACCGCCTGAGCCGGCGCCGGTGGCAGTCGCCGCCGAGAGTCCGAAACCGGTCAATGAACCGGCGGTCGCCACAGTGGCTGCACCCGCAGCGGTCGCCGCTCCGGCTGCACCGGCTCCCGTCGCTGCTCCCGCGCCGTCACCTGCCCCCGCCGCACCGGTCGATCCGGTCTGGGCCGCTGACGCCGAAGCGATGCTCAAGAAGGTGCCCTTCTTCGTGCGCGGGCGCGTGCGGGGGAATGTCGAGAAGTATGCGCGCCAGCACGGCCACGCCGTCATTACCGCCCAAGTGCTGCTGGCCGCCAAAGAGGAGCTTGGCGCATGAGTACCGCCCGTTCGCCCAAAGCGCCGCGCCAGCCGCAGCCGCCGCGCCAGTTGGCCGAAATCGCGCTGCTGGCCCGCGAAGAGCGGTTGGCTGGCCGGCCCAAGCTGTGCAGCGATTGTGGCATCTGCACCGGCGAGTTGCGCCCCTTTATGGCGCAGAGCTGCGTCTTCGTCAATAACCGCGCCGAGGAGATCGAACGCCGTCTGCACGGGCGGAACCGGCGCGACGGCGATGAGCTGCTCTTCGGTATCTATCGTGAACTGCGCGTTTTTCGCATGAACCCGCCAGTGCCCGATGCCCAGTGGAGCGGCGCGGTCACCAGTCTCGGCGCGTTGCTGCTCGAACGCGGGTTGGTCGAGGGGGTGATCACCACCGCCGCCGCTCCCGGCACCCGCTTCGCGCCGCTGCCCATTCTGGCCCGCACCCCCGACGAGGTGCGCGCAACCCGCGGCAATAAGCCGTGCCTCGCGCCGACCCTCGATATCCTGACCCAAGTGCGGCAATCCGGTCTGCGCCGGATCGCCTACATCGGCACTGGCTGCCAAGTCCATGCCCTGCGCGCCATCGAGGATCAGCTCGGTCTCGAACGGCTCTACGTGATCGGAATTCCCTGCACCGACAACACGACCTATCCCGACTTGCAACGCTTTTTGCAAGTCGTTTCGCGCTCGCCGGAAACGGTCGTTCACCACGAGTTTATGCAGGATTTCCGGATCTGGCTCAAGCACGAAGACGGCTCGATCGAGAAGGTCAACTTTGTCGATCTTGATGTCAGCAAGCTTGGCGGCGAGCTTGGCGTCTTCCCGCCGGCCTGCCTGAGCTGTTTCGACTACCAAAATGGGTTGTCCGACCTGACCATCGGTTATATGGGGGCGCCGCTGCCGCCAACTGAACGCTGGCAGTGGACGCTCATCCGTACCGAGCGCGGGGCCGAACTCTACCAGTTGCTGCGACCGTACGTCGAAGAGCGCGAGCCGATCAGCGGCGGCGACCGTACCCGCGGTATGCCGGTCTATATCCAAATGCTGCGCAAACCGCCGCGACGCGCGCCGTGGCCGATCCGCCAGTTGGTCGCCTTCATCCAGCGCCGCAGCGGGCCGAAGGGTCTCGAATTCGCCCGCTCGGTGATCGAGATGAAGCTGCTGCGCAATCTGCAATTCGTGCGCGAACGGCATGGCCGGCTCGAACGCCGCATCGTGCCCGGTTATGTCTACCGCGCGCTGGCTCGCTACGCCGATGTCTACCGGCGCGAGTTTGGCCGTGAGTTAGCGCCACCCGCGTAGGCGCTCCGGTTGGTAAATAGCTTCCCCTCGACCCGCTTGCGGGTGGAGGGAGGGAACAAATGACCGCACCTTCACGCCTGTGCGTGATGAGCTTCACTAGGTTTTCGGCATGAGATGCCGGCATCGCCGGCCTACGAGAAGGAGTTGTCCATGTCCCTCATCCTCGCGATCTACGGCAAGGGTGGGATCGGCAAGTCGACCACCTCGGCCAACCTGTCGGCGGCAATGGCGCTCAAAGGCGCCAAAGTGCTTCAGATCGGCTGCGATCCCAAGCACGACAGCACCTTTCCGCTTACCGGCCACCTCCAGCCGACGGTGATCGATGTGCTGGACAGCGTGAACTTCCATCTTGAAGATGTCAGCAAAGAGGATGTGATCCACACCGGGTTTGCCGGCGTCGATACGCTCGAGTCGGGCGGCCCTCCCGCCGGCAGCGGCTGCGGCGGCTATGTCGTCGGCGAGACGGTGAAGCTGCTGAAAGAGTTCGGCCTCTACGACAAGTATGATGTGATCGTCTTCGACGTGCTCGGCGACGTGGTCTGCGGCGGTTTTTCGGCTCCGCTCAACTACGCCGACTACGGCCTGATCATCGCCTGCAACGACTTCGACAGCATCTTTGCCGCCAACCGGCTCTGCCTCGCCATCGCGCAGAAGTCGCAGCGCCACAAAGTCAAGCTGGCCGGCATTGTCGCCAACCGGGTTGATTACGAATTCGGCGGCACCACCCTGCTCGACCAGTTCGCCGAAAAGGTTGGCACCAAAGTGATCGGGCGCGTGCCCTATCACGACCTCATTCGCCGCTCGCGCCTCGCCGGCAAGACCCTGTTTGAGATGGAGGGGCCGGGCAAAGAGGAATGCACCCGCCCCTTCGAGGAGATGGCTGAGTATCTGCTCGCCCAACCCGAAGCGACCATTCCTAACCCCTACCACGATCGCGCGATCTTCGAGGCGATCGGCGGCTGGCGGTGATGATCTAAGCTACGTTCAACGCAGCAATGCATACGTGTTATGCGTTGCTGCGTTGCCCTCTTGCTCGTGAACCGCACCGCTATGCGGCTTTACCCCTGTGGATTGGCCGCTCGATCAAGCAGCCAATAAATCTTTCCCTCCGCCGGCTGGATCAAGCGGGTTGGTTGGTCGAGCGGATCACCCGTTTCCGCCAACGCTGCCGCCACTGCCGCCGCTTTGTCGGCCCCGCTGACCACGAAGATCACGGCGCGCGCTGCATTCAGCGCAGCCGGTGTCAGGCTCAAGCGTAGCGGCGGCGGTTTGGGAGCATCACGCACCACCACCACCAGCCGATCCGCCGGCGCGGTTAACGCCGGGTAGCGCGGGAAGAGCGAGGCGGTGTGGCCGTCCGGCCCCATGCCGAGCAGCACCACATCGAACGCGCCCCCATGCACAGCCAAGAGCGCCGCTGCCTGCTGCTGGTAAATCGCCGCCGCCTGTTCAGGATCACGGTAGTAGGTTGGCGCCGGAAAGACTTGATCGGCCTGCACCGGCACGTGATCGAGCAATGTTTGGCGGGTGGCGCGGTAGGTGTTCTCGGCATCGTCAAACGGCACGTACCGCTCGTCGGCGAACAGCACGCTCAACCCGCCCCAATCAATCTGGTCACGCCACGGCGGATTCGCTAACAGCGGGTACAAGCGCGTGGTCAAACTCCCTCCCGACAGCGCCACGAGCGCCCTCCCCCGCTCGTTGAGCGCTGCCGCCAACTGCGCGGCCACCAGCGCCGCCGCTGCCCGGTACAGCTCATCGGCGTTATCGTAGACCTCAATGGTGCGCTGTGGAGTCATAGGATCATTCCTTCTTTGCGGTCTTGCGGGATTAATGGCGTTGCGATGCGCCATTTCACCTTCACCTCCGGCTCCGCAACTGGCGCCCCCTCGTCCGCCATCAGGTAGGAGCGGGGGCGCTACGCGGATCCTGCCTGATGGAGTGCGGCAGTCAAACTGCCGCCCTCCACAAACTGTTTGTGGCTTTTGTGACTTTTCGTGGCTATGCCCCCAGCCCGCGCAGCGGGCTTCGTATCCGTAGCCCGGCCCTTCAGGGCCGGGTTCCAGACCGATGTTCTGTCCGCTCTTGAACCCACCATCAGGTGGGAACGAGAGCGCTACGCGGATCCTGCCTGATGGAGTGCGGCAGTCAAACTGCCGCCCTCCACAAACTGTTTGTGGCTTTTGTGACTTTTCGTGGCTATGCCCCCAGCCCGCGCAGCGGGCTTCGTATCCGTAGCCCGGCCCTTCAGGGCCGGGTTCCAGACCGATGTTCTGTCCGCTCTTGAACCCACCATCAGGTGGGAACGAGAGCGCTACGCGGATCCTGCCTGATGGAGTGCGGCAGTCAAACTGCCGCACTTCACAAACTGTTTGTGGCTTTTGTGGCTTTTCGTGGCTATGCCCCCACTACCGCCAGCTCGACCAGCATCTGTCGCGCCGCTTCTGCGTCGGCCTCGTGCGGCAACCCGCGCACGTATCGGTCGCAGGCGCTCCACGCACAGGCCAGCAGACGCAACACCTGCAACCGCTCATGCTCAGCTTGGCTCAGCGCGCCGGCGCTGCAATAGCCCTCGTACAAACCCTCGCGCCACGCCGCCGGCAGGTGCGCCCGCAAACCAAACGCCAGATCGAACAAACCATCGCCGCTGATGAACCAACCCGGTTCTTCCAACGCCTCTAAGTGAACGTGCTGGCCTCCCACCGTACACCGCACCGCCTGCGGGCCGAAGTTGCCGTGGATCAACACCGGTGTTGGGCAAGCGAGCCGCGGATCAGCGAGCGCCGTCTGCAATGCCTGCGCCTCTGCCTCACTAAAGACCAACTGCGGCGCCGGCGGGCTGGCCAGCCGCTGGCTAATCGCTTTCAAGACGTGCTGCCAGTTTAGCCGCGGCCACCTCCCGCTGATGGTTGGCCGGCCCGCTCCCGGCATACGCTGCCGGTGCAGCCGCCGCAAGGCTCGCCCCGCTTGGCGAGCAATGCTGTGGAGCAGGTGATCATCAGTCAGCTCCGCCGCCGTCTGGCCGGCGATAAAACTCTCGACCGTATACGCAAACGGCACGAAGGTTTTGCTCAAGTCGCGGTGAATGATGCGCGCTCCCGGCACGCCTTCCAGCGCCATCCCCCGCAAGAACGCCACATGCGCCGCCAGATCATCTTCCGGCGCCACCCGCAAGATGACGTGCTCAGTGGGCAAGGTCAGGCGCACCAGAATATGTCGCTCGGTCTGCCGGTAAAGCGTTGCGGCTTGCGGGCGCAGGTTTAACGCTCGCACCACCATGCCGGTGTAGTCACCCAACCGGCTCAAGCTGCGCTGCCACGCTTCACTCAGCTCGGTCGCCGCCGGCGAGATGAAGTGATTGAGATGGCGAAAGTCAGTAACAATCATGGCGTTGCCGGCGCTAGTGCCGGTAAACTAAAGCGAGCCGCTCGTCCGCCGATCCGATCCACCATCCAGACGCTGCCGTCTGGCGCTACCGCCAACCCGCTGGGGCTGGCAATCGGCACGCCATCCTTGCCCACCCCCGTCCAGCGCAACAGCGCCTCGCCGCTAGCGTTCGCCGTCAGCACGTGCTGGCGCGAGGGCACCGCCACGTAGACCGTCCCATCAGGACTTACCGCCAGCATCGGGTCATCGTAGGTATTGGCTTGCCAACCCGCCACCGGCCACGCCGCCAGCGGGATGGGATCGATCCGGCCATCGGCGGCGCGAGTAAAGACCTGCACCCGCCCGTTCCACGTATCGGCCACGTAGAGATTGCCGGCTGCATCGAGCGCAAGGCTGGTCGGTTCGTTGAATTGGCCGGGGGCGCTACCGGCGGCGCCGAATTGGTAGAGGAAGTTGCCGTTGCTGTCAGTGACAACAATCCGTTTGTTGCCGGTATCGGCGATATAGACGTTGCCCGCAGCGTCAACCGCCACCCCGCGCGGCCCGAAGAAACCGAGCGGCGCGGCAGCGTTGCGGGCCGGATCGCCTTCGGTAATCGTCGCCCGTCTCCCGTCGCCAAGATCGAGATCGCCGCTGCCCCAGCTCGCCACTGGACGCAACCCGGCGTCGTATTTCACAATCCGCGCATTCCACGTATCGGCGACGTACAGGTTGCCCTGCCCATCGAAGGCCAACCCGCGCGGTTCGTAGAACTGATCGAGACCGTTGCCTTGCGTGCCGAAATTGCGCAGCAGCGTGCCATCCGGCCCAAAGACCTCGATCCGGTGGTTGAGCGTGTCGGCCACGTAGATATTGCCCTGCCGGTCGAGCGCAATCCCGGTCGCACCGCCGCTGCCGCTCGACAACCTGATCTCGTTGAGCGCGGCGAGCCGCAGCGTAGGCGCGGCGGTCACGGTTGTGGCTGTCTGCCCCACCCCGCCAGCCAGATCGCGTCGCAGCCACACCTCTACTTCGCGCGCGCCGGGTACCAGCGGCTCCGGCAATTGGCGGAAGAGCAGGTAACGGCCCAGCGCCGGCCAGTTCTCGCGCCGGAATGGCCACAACAGCGCATCAAACGGCCCGTTCAATTCGCTGCTGAGGTCGCGTCCGCAATCCTCTTGCGCCGCTGCCGCCGACCACGTGCTGTAGTAAAACCGCTTATAACCGGGGCTGCGCGGCGCGCATTTGCTGCCTTCGGGGAACCACCAATTGAACACGCCTGCTTTGCCGTAGGGCTGCACATACGACTCGCGCAACAGGTCGCGTAGCCGGTCGGTAACATACGGCCGGTAGAGCATGACCATCGGCGCCAGATCGCGGTTGCCGTCCGGCATCGTCACCGTGAGTTGATCGACCGACGGCACGCGACCGAGTTCGCTGCCGTTAACCCAAACGATATTTTTGAAATCGCGCAAATACCACTGCAACGGCCATGCCAGCGATCCCTCGGCGGTGCGGTCGCCGCCATCGAGAATGAGCGGCATCGTCAAACCGCCGGTTGTGTCTTGCGGACTACGGTTGCCGCGGGTCAGATTGATCGCCAACTCGCGGATGTCGGCAGCGTACCGCGGCACATCGGGCGCGGTCTGCGTGTAGATCAACGGCTCGATCGGCACGTCGGGGTGGTCATAGACCACCAACCACGAAGCGCGGATCATATACGCCGACAGTAAGGTTGCGACCGTCAGCCCCAACGCTGCTAATACCGGCTTGACCCCCAACCGCCCAATTAAGGTGAGCAGCGCATAGATCAAGCCAAATACAATCAGCAGCGGAATAATCGCTTGCAGAAATGCGTTTGGCCCGCCGCTGCCCAACCGCCAGAAGGTCACGCCGATCGCTGCCGCCAGCAAGATCACAATCAGCGGGATGAGCCAGATGTGCACCGGCGACCGCTCGCGCCGGATCAGATCGATCATCCGCCCGATCACCCATGCCGCCAGCAGATTCCCCGGCAACGCCATGTGAACAACCAGCCACGGCATCTTTTCGCCGGCCCATGAAAAGATGATGATCGCGGTAAAGAACCAAAACACCACCAGCAATGGGTAGAGCGGCCACGGCGCGAAGGCGATAAGACGCGCGGTTTCGTCAACATCAGCCGCATCCTGCGCGGCCTCCTTCGCCGCCGGTCGCACCACACGCCGGCCCGCCAACCACCGCCGGACAACCGCCACAATCATCGCAACCACCACGCCGATCCCGCTCAGCACGGCCAGCGGTTCGTACAGCGGCAGCAACATCAGGTAGTAATACCACGGCTGATCGCCGCGGGCATACTCTTGCTGGCTGCCCAGCCAGTAGATCAAACCGGCGGTGATGCCATCAATGGCGCCGGGCAGATAGGTGAAGAAACTAGTGTAAAGAACAAGATAAATACCGGCCAAAATCGCCAGCGCCGTCCAAAGCGCCGGACGATCCTTTTGCCAGAGCAGACGGAGGCGCGTGGTCAAGATCGGTTCCGGCGGCCACAGGCGCTGGCAGAGCCATGCCAACACCAAGGCCGAAGCGACCAGAAACGCCTTCTCACCGATGTACAACCCGCGTCCGAACGGCAACGGCGGGTTGACAAGCATCAGCATCACACAGAGGCCGATCACCGCCAGCAGCACGATGTTGAGATAACGGGCAAACCGGCTTTCGGCCAGCAACCGCATCAGCACAAAGATGCCAAAAATAAACAGCAAGATATAGTACAGCTCGTGGGTGGCAATCGCCAGCGCCAACCCCGCCGCAGTCAAGTACAGCCACTGCCGCTTGCCGGTATCGATCCAGCGCAGCGCGCCGATCACCATCCACACTTCCCACAACACCATCAAGCCGTCGTGGCGGGCAAACCGGGTGTAGTAGAGCAACGCCGGCGAAAAACCGAGCAAGAACGCCGCAATCAAGGCTCCGGCCCGGCCAAGGTATGGCCGCAGCCACCACGCCGATGCCACCAACCCAATCCCGGCCAGCGCCATTGGCAAACGAGCTTGCGCATCGCCATCGCCAAACAGAAAATAGGCCAGCGCAGTGAGGAAGTAGAGCGACGGGCCGTGGTAAACCGGATCGTAGCAGTAGGTCTCGTGAAACACCCCGCCACGGGGATTGCCATTCTCATCAAGACCGCTCCAGCACGAGAACGCTCCCGCGCCGCTGTAGAGCCGCCAGCTCGACCACGCATGGATCGACTCATCGTGGTGGAGGGCCATACGCTCAAGCCCCCACAGATGGGCGATCACGCTGGCCAATATAATCAACGCATAGAGCGCCGTCTCCCAACGCAGCCAGCCGGCCCGCAAGCGTCGATCGAGCAACGTTTCGGTTGTCAGTGTTTGTGTCGCCATAAAACGAAGATAAGCGCCGTTAACTCGTTCATATCATCGGAGCGCGGACCGCCAGCCCGCCTGTTCCTCCCCTCGGAGCGCGGGCCGCTTGCCCGCCTGTTCCTCCCCTCGGAGCGCGGGCCGCTCGCCCGCCCTGTCCCCTCGCCGGAGCGCGGGCCGCTCGCCCGCCCTGTCCCCTCGTCGGAGCGCGGGCCGCTCGCCCGCCCTGTCCCCTCGCCGGAGCGCGGGCCGCTCGCCCGCCCTGTCCCCTCGTCGGA
>NZ_LWQS01000064.1 GCF_001650695.1 Chloroflexus islandicus | reverse complement strand
GTGCTGCGCTCCTCATCACCCCTCCCCCAGCGGGGGAGGGGCAAGGGGTGGGGGCATCAGCCCGCGCAGCGGGCTTCGTCACCCTAGCCCGGCCCTTTAGGGCCGGGCACGAGCTGAGGCATCCGTCCCGCTCAAGCGGGAGATTGCTTCGGTCGGGCGGCACCCTGCTGTGCGGGGTGCCGCCACTCCCTCGCAATGACAGACAGGACTCGCCAGCGTACAACATACCCCTCTCCCTAAAGTGGGAAGAGGGGCAGACGCGCGTTTCGTACCGCGTTACGACAGCCAGCGTTTGCGGCGTTTGTAATGCTTCACTTCGCGATAACTCTTGCGGCTGCCAATCTCGTTGAGGCCAAGGTAAAACTCGCGTACATCAGCGTTATCTTTCAAATCAGCCGGCGATCCATCGAGCACAATCCGGCCATTTTCCATGATGTACGCATGGTGCGCCGACTCGAGCGCCAAGCGCGCATTCTGCTCAACCAGCAAAATGGTCGTTCCCTGCTCGCGATTAATGCGGCGGATAATTTCAAAGATCTCGGCCACTAGCAGCGGGGCCAAGCCCAGCGACGGCTCATCGAGCATGATCAGTTTGGGATGGGCCATCAGCGCGCGCCCGATCGCCAGCATCTGCTGTTCTCCGCCGCTGAGGAAGCCGGCCACTTGATTGCGCCGCTCTTTGAGGCGGGGAAAATAGTTGTAGACCAGCGCCAGATCCTCGCTAAACCGGCCCAGCGGCTGGGTGTATGCGCCGGCGCGCAGATTCTCCTCGACGGTGAGGTGCTCGAAGACGCGCCGCCCTTCCATCACCTGAAAGATGCCCATGCGCACAATCTCGGCGGCGTCTTTCTTGTGGATCGGCTGGCCTTGAAACAGAATCTCGCCATCGGTGACTTCACCGTTTTCCGGCTTGAGCAAGCCCGAAATTGCTTTGAGAGTTGTGCTCTTGCCGGCGCCGTTTGAGCCGAGCAACGCGACGATGCGGCCTTCCGGCACTTCCAGCGAGAGGCCCTTCAGCACCAGCACCACATCGTTGTAGATGACTTCGATATTATTGAGTGAAAGCATAAGCGATTGATGAGGCGGCGGAAGGGGCAGGTCACAGACCTGCCCCCACGAGAGACCTTACCGCGCGGTAATGAAATCGGTAATCGGCACCCACTTGCCGTTTTCGACCCGGAACATCTTGAGCGACTTGACCCCGGCGTGATCGGTGGCGCTAAATTGCACCGGCAGCGTCACACCCTTCGTATCGATGGCACCCATCGTCTCGAGGGCCGTCTTGATATTCTCGCCGGTCACCTCTTTGCCGTCGGCCACCACCTTCTCGACCCCGGCGATCAGAATCGACATTGCTGTCCAGCCTTGCACGAAGGTGCTGTCAGCGCCGCCGTAGTCGATATTCTTCGCCTTGGCGAATTCGAGCGCAATCTTGCCGCCTTCCGACTCGTGGTTGAACGGCACGGCGCCAACCACGCCTTCGGCATCCGCACCGGCCAGCTTGATCAAGATCTCGTTGGCGCACCAGTTCAAGCAGACGAACTGGACGTTGTAGCCAAGGCTCTTGGCGTTCTTGATCGCCAGCGCCGCCGGGCTAGAAACGTTCTGCAAGAAGATGTAATTCGCGCCGTAGTCGCGGAGCTGGGTCAACTGCGGGGTGAGGTCAGTCGCGCCACGCGGCGAGGGCACTTCCAGCGGCGTCTCGATCCCCTGCGAGGTGGCGAAGGCGGTGCCGTCGGCCAGCGGCGAGCGACCGAACGGGCTATCGTTGATCAGATAGCCAAACTTCGGCAACCCGCTGTTGCCCTTGGCCTTCCAGTCTTCGATCGCCCACTTCATCGCGATGATCAACTGATCCGAGTAGGTCGGCGCGACGAGGAAGTTGTAGGGCGTCTCAGCCGGGTTAGCCAGCGTCACCGAGTACGAAGCCGAGATGAACGGAATCTTGTCTTCGGTAATCTTGGGCCGCAACGCTTCGGTATCACCGGTGCCCCAGCCAGAGAAGATAACCACCTTGTCTTGGGTCACGAACTTGGTGTACAGCTCTTCGGCCCGCGGCACCTGATAGGCGTAGTCTTCGCTGAACAACTGCAACCGCCGCCCGTTGATGCCGCCCTGCTCATTCTTCCAGTCAATAAAGGCAATCTGTCCACGCGCATAGGGTGTACCGACGTCAGCCGTCGCGCCGGTCAAGTCGAAGATCGCACCTACTTTGATTGGTTCGGCACTAGCGCCACCGCCGCCGGTGCCGCCACCCGTGCCGCCCGTACCGCCGCCGCCGCCACACGCAGCCAGCAACGTTGCAAAGAGGGCTAGCGCCACCAACCACCCGAACGTCCGTCTCCTCCTGTGCATGCCATCCTCCTTCTAGACGCTTCAATAACTGAACGGCCATAGCCGGAAATAATCTTTAATGTTGCGCCACATCTTCACAATGCCTTCCGGCTCGAAGATCAGGAAGAGGATGATAGCTAAGCCGAATGCGCCCTGCTGCATATAGGGCAGATAGGAGTTGATGTTGGGTACGACGTCGCTGAGGGCGCGGGCCAGATTGGAAAGGAACGCGGGCAGGAGCGTCATAAAGGCGGCGCCGTAGATCGAACCAGAGACGCTGCCGAGCCCGCCGATGATGATCATCGCGAGAAAGAGAATGCTGGTATCGATGGTAAATCGCTCCCACGAAATAATCCCACGGTAGTGAGCGGTGAGCGCGCCGGCCAAGCCGGCGAAGAACGACGAGGTGGCGAAGGCGAGCAGTTTATAGCGGAAGAGGTCAACCCCGATCACCTGCGCCGCGATGTCTTGATCGCGAATGGCGACGAATGCCCGCCCGGCGCGGGTGCGAAAGAGGTTGCTGACAAAGATGACGGTCAAGATCAGCGCCACAAGGCAGACCCAATAGAAGGCGAAATCGTTATTGCCTAGCCGGTCTAGCGGCAACCCAAACAGATTGTTGCTCGCCCGCGGCAGCGAGAGCGATTCGCCAATGCCAAGCAGTTTACCGTGGGTGAGCACCCAAATGATAATCTCTTGCGAGGCGAGGGTCGCGATCGCGAGGTACAAGCCTTTCAGGCGGAGCGATGGCAGACCGAAGAACGCGCCGACTGCCGCCGTGAACAAGCTCGCCACCGGGATGGTGATCCACATCGGCGCGCCGAGGTGGACGGCCATCATGCCGGCGGTGTACGCGCCGACGGCGAGGAAGCCGCCATGACCAATGCTAATCTGGCCGGTATAGCCGACGAGAATATTCAGCCCGATCGCGCCGATCGCAGCAATGGCGATCGTATTGGCCAGATTAAGCCAGTACCGATCGGCAAACCACGGAAAGATCAGCGCCAGCGCCAAGACGATCACAATCCGGATGCGTTGCGGCCAATACGGACGTAAACTGACATCACTGGCATACGTAGTGTGAAACGTTCCGCTCTGCATAGCAAACCCAATCTTGTTAGCGCCAATCGCCGCTTACACGCGCTCGATGATCCGTTGGCCAAAGAGACCGTATGGCCGCACCAGCAAGATAAAGAGCAAGATAATGAATGGGGCGACTTCACCTAGGCCCCATTCTGGCGGCAGCAAACCGCCGGCGAACGACTGGAGCAGGCCGATGATCAACCCGCCGATAATCGCGCCGGGAATGCTATCGAGACCGCCCAAAATCACCACCGGGAAGACGAGCAGACCGACCCGCCCGATCGTGCCCGACACACCGCCGAAGATGCTCATGAGCAGAATGCCGCCGACTGCCGCCGTAATCGCCGCGATCGCCCACGCCACGGCCCACACCTTCTTGACGCTAATGCCCATACTGAGTGCTGCTTGCTGATCGTCGGCCACTGCGCGCATCGCGATCCCTTCGCGGCTGAACCGGAAGAAGAGCGTGAGCAAGGCAAAGAGGGCGATCGCCAACCCAAAGGCCCAAATCCGATCAACCCCGACATTTGCCCCCAGAATGGTCACGGTATCGGTCGGCAAAAACTGCGGCGCCGGACGCGGCGTCACGCCCCAAATCGCGCCCACAATGGCACGTAAGAGTGACGAGAGGCCAATCGTGACCATAATCACCGAGATGGCCGGTTCGCCGATCAGCGGTCGCAACACCAGTTGCTCAATCAACACCCCGACCACGGCAGCCAGCGCCACTGCCACCACAACGCCTGCCGGCCACCATAGGCCAAACTGCTCGACCATCGCATAGGTGAGGTAAGCCCCAATCAGCAGCAACTCGCCTTGGGCGAAGTTGATCACGTCGCTGCTCTTGTAGATCAAGACAAAGCCAAGCGCCACCAACGCAAAGATTGCGCCATTGGCAATCCCGCTCAGCGCCAGTTGAATAATCCGATCCATGCGCGTCTCCGTCGTCGCCGAATTGCAAATTGGTGCCAGTATGGATTTAGAACCGCGTTGGGAACGTGCTCCCTGTTATCGCGCCACGGCCCGCGCTGCTGGGGCCGGCGCCGGTGCAGCCGGGTCGTGCAATTCCTCAATGCGCAGGCGGGTCTTGATCAGCGCCGTGCGCCCGTCTTGGTAGGTAATCGTTGTCTCGATTTCAAGCATATCTTGGTCGCCGTAGAGCGCATCAACAATCTCTTGGTAGCGTTGGGCCACCAACCGCCGGCGCACCTTGCGGGTGCGCGTCAACTCGCCATCGTCGGCATCAAGCTCTTTGTGCAGCAACAAGAAGCGGCGGATGCGCGCCGCCGGCGGCAAATCGGCATTCGCCCGCTCGACATCTTTGCGGATCAGTGCATAGACCTGCGGTTTCTGGGCCAAGTCGGTGTAGGTGGTGTACGAAATTTGCGCATTCTCAGCCCACTTGCCAACGTTGGCGAAATCGATATTGATCATCGCCGTGACAAAGGGCCAATCGCCGCCGAACACCACCGCTTCCTTGATATACGGGCTAAACTTGAGCTTATTCTCGATAAACTGGGGCGAAAACTTGGTGCCGTCATGCAGGGTCATCACATCTTTCGCCCGGTCGATCACGATCAAGTGGCCATCCTCATCAAAATAGCCGGCGTCGCCGCTATGCAGCCAGCCATCTTCCAGCGCCTCGGCGGTCGCTTCCGGGTTCTTGTAGTAGCCAACAAACACCGACGGGCTTTTCACCAGAATCTCGCCATTCTCGGCGATCCGGATCTCGGTATTGGGCAGGGGCGTGCCAACCGTTTGGAACTTGATCTGGCCATCGCGGTGGATCACGCTCAAGCCAGAGCTTTCGGTCTGGCCGTAAACCTGTTTGAGATTCACGCCGATGGCGTGATAAAAGCGGAAGACATCAGGGCCGAGCGCGGCGCCGCCGGTGTAGGCCCGCTTGAGAAATCGCAAGCCGAGATGGTCTTTCAGCATCTCGAACACGGTGATGCGGGCCAGCCAATAGCGCAGGCGCAGACCAAGATCGGGTTGCTTGCCGCTAAAGCGGGCATCGGCCATGGCATAGCCCTGCTTCATTGCCCACTCGAACAGCGCCCGTTTTAAGCGGGTCGAATCCTGCACTTTGACCTGCACCTGCGAGAGCATATTTTCCCAGATGCGGGGCGGCGAGAACATCACCCGCGGCCCGATCTCGCGGATATTCTCTTGCACCGTGCTGGCCGATTCGGGGAAATTGATCGTAAAGCCGCACTGCATCCCGGCGGCGACCGTCACCATCTGCTCGCCGACCCATGCCAGCGGCAAGAAGCTGACAAACTCATCGTCGGGGCCGAGCGGATCGACCGAGAGCAAGCCGGCGCCTTGGCTGATCAAATTGCGATGGGTGAGCATCGCCAGTTTGGGCTTGCCGGTGGTACCGGAGGTGGTAGAAAGGATGGCGACATCGTCGGGCTTGCCGGCGGCCAGTTCGGCCTCAAATAGGCCGGGATGGGCCCGATCGTAGGCGCGGCCTTGTTCTTCGATATCGGGGAAATGGGCAAGGTAGGGCTGCTGGTAATTGCGCATCCCTTTTGGTTCGTAGTAGATAACCTTCAGCACCCCTTCGAGGCGCGGCCAGATCTCGATAATCTTATCGACCTGCTCTTGGTCTTCGACCACAATCACCCGCGCTTCAGCCGCCGAGAGAATGTAATACACCTCTTCGGCCACCGAATCTTGGTAGACGCCGATCGACATCGCGCCGATGGTTTGGGCGGCAAATTCGGCATAGAGCCATTCGGGCCGGTTATCGCCAATAATGGCGATCACATCGCCGCGGCGCACGCCAAGCGCGTGCAGACCCATCGCAAACGCGCGCACGTGCTCGGCAAACTGCCGCCACGTCACCGTTTGCCAGATGCCAAAATCCTTCTCGCGCAGCGCCACCTTATCGCCGAAACGTTCCGCATTCTGGAATAATAAGCGCGGCAGCGTCGTCTCAGGTATCTGTATCATTGCGTCACCCGACCGTGGGACCGGCAGACAGCGCCGGAAGACTGGTATCGATTACATCCTCGGCATTGCGTGTTCACGGCCCAGATACGCATCGATCACCTTCGGATCGCTGCGCACCTCAGCCGGTGTGCCATACGCGATCAGTTGGCCGAATTCGAGCACCGCCACCCGATCGCTAATATCCATCACGACCCCCATATCGTGCTCAATCAGCACGATGGTCGTGCCATACTCTTCGTTAATATCAAGGATGAAGCGGGCCATATCCTCTTTTTCTTCGGTATTCATACCCGCCATCGGCTCATCGAGCAGCAAGAGGCGCGGATTCATCGCGAGCGCGCGGCCCAACTCCACCCGCTTTTGCAGGCCATACGAGAGCGCGCCGACCATCTTCTTGCGGATCGACTGGATTTCGAGCAGATCGATCACCTGCTCGACAAACGCGCGGTGCTCGACCTCTTCGCGCTGGGCGCGCCCCCAGTACAAGCCGCCGCTGAAGATCCCGCTGCGCATGTGAATGTGACGGCCCAGCATCAAGTTGTCAACGACCGTCATGTGGCGGAAGAGCTCGATATTCTGGAACGAGCGGGCAATGCCGAGGCGCGCGATCTGATGGGGCGGCATACCGATAATGTTGCGCCCTTCAAAGCGGATCTGCCCTTGTTGCGGGCGGTAGAGGCCGCTGATGCAGTTCAACAGGCTGGTCTTGCCGGCGCCGTTGGGGCCGATAATGGCCTGAATGGTGCCGGGATAGATATTGAAGGTCACGGAAAGCAGCGCGCGTACCCCGCCAAAGCTCAACCCGATGTGATCAATCTCCATTTGCGGGGCGGGCAGCGTCACCGAATCACGATGCGTCATGCGATCCTCATTGACAATGCACGAAACAGGTACGCACCGCTCACGAGTCGATCATGCGCATGAAGGTAGAATGTCGCCACTTCGATCGCTGTGATCGACCAATGACGTATCACAAACTATGGGGAATACTTGAGGTTTATTATAACGAAGGTCGCAGAATTGCGCAAATGGAGGTTGGGTTATGGAACGTACCGCGCGCCATACAGACAGAGGCCGGCCAAGGCGAGCCAAAACCAATGCCACAACCCAAACGGTTGCACGAAGGCGACCACAAGCGAAATGATCACAAAGATCAGGCCAAGGAGGGCCAGCAGAGTGCGGCGATGGTGGGCTGGCATCACGCACCCTCACGCACGACAAAGAAGGCGAACGCGAACAGCGCCACGGCAATGAACAGCAGCAACGAAAAGGCGAGGTTGCCGGTGGCGCTGATCAAGAAAATCGTCATCGCAATCACAATGATCGCCATCATGATACAGCCGCGGCGCACACGGCGGACACTGGCGGCGACATCGGGTTCTTCGGGAGTCTGAGCCATGATGGTTTCCGCTGCTAAACGCTTCCTGCCCTATCTTAGCATATCCGTAGCGCACGGCGTGCTGTAATGGTACTGCAATCGTAGTTTAGTACCAAAGTACTGTGCAATCTATAGCCAACATGCTATACTACACATGTAGGCGAAGCAACAGCTTGGCTGCAATGGCGCATGGGGAAAGGAGCTGCCGATGTTTGACCGCGAGACGTGGCGGCAACGGGTAGCCGAACGATTCAATAACTTTGCGCGCAACCCGCGGCAGGAGATCCAAGTAGCCGGCGTCAATACAGTGCTCGGTTTTCTTGCGCTGCGCGCGCTCGAACCCTTCCTCGAGGCCTTTCAAGACGAACCGGTAGCGGCGGTGCTGGCGTTGGCCGAGATTTCGCGCGGCCCCGGCGCCAATCATATTGTGCGCCGGGCAAGCCATTGGCGCTACCAGTTGGCGCAATTGATCGACCGCGAACTGCGCTCGCGTCCCGAATTGCGTATCACTATCGAAGAGATTTTATTGGCGCTGAACGTCATTCACCTTGCCCGCCAGCGGTTGAATAGCTCGCGGGATGAATGGTTGCGCCTGACCCTGCTCGCCGAAATCGATTCATTTGAGAGCGGTGATTTCGAGCAGTTGCGCCGCCAGTTGCACGATCCCGGCTGGCAGAGCCGGTACGAAGCGATTCGTCGCCTGCGGGTGCGCGAAGGCCATTTCACCGCCGCCGATCTGGTGCTGCTCCACGATGGTCTGAGCGATAGCGCCTCACATGTGCGTGCTGCCGCTGCCCGCACGCTGGGTTTGATCGTCGGCACGCCGCCGCAGCCGCTGGTCAAGACATTGATCCGGCTAGCCATTCACGATTGCGATTTAGAAACCCGCTTCGCCGCCGCTCGCACGCTGGGCTTGTTGCGCGACCGGATCGCGTCGCCGCAATTGCTCGATTATCTGATTGAGTGCCTTGGCGATCCTGACAGTTTTGTCCGTTCAGCGGCGGCGCTGGTGGTCAGCCAGTTGGGCGAGTTGGCCGGCACTAGCTCGATGATCGAGCGCCTGTTGGCAATGCTGGCCGATAGCGATGCCTACGCCCGTGAAGCCGCCGCCCGCGCTTTGGGCCGCCTTGGCGTTGCCGCTGCGACGTCGCCGGTGCTCAATGCCTTGGCACAGGCAGTTGATGATACCGATCCGAATGTCCATGAAGCGGCAGTGGATGCTATTACACGCCTGCGCAAGTTGCGGGCCACCCTGCCGCTTAGTCCGAGCCGCCATCCGACCGAGCCGCTGGCAGTGTAGGTGGGCGCATGCGGCGGCAGATCACTGTTTTTGCTGATCAGAACGCGATATCTGCTCTCTTGGCCTTCAGCGATGAGCTGGAGGCCAGTTGGCATTTGCCGCCCGATTATGGCTATTTGTTGCGGCTGGTGATCGAAGAGGTGGCCACCAATATCGTCAAGTATGGCTACCACGATCACAACCGTGACCAGATCCAGCTCGCTTGCGAGTATGAGCAAGGGGTGCTCACGATTACCATTCGTGATCGCGGCCAGCCGTTCGATCCGCGCGAAGCGCCGCCGCCGGACATCCATGCCGCTGCTGATCAGCGCTTGATTGGCGGCCTTGGCCTCTTTTTCGTTCGCGAATATGCCGATACGCTGACTTATCACCACGATCCGCGCAGCGGCTGGAATGAGTTGACCGTGACGAAGGCGATGAGCATGCTCGACCGGCTGCGGGCCTTGCCGATTTTTCAGGCTGTGCCGGAAACGGTACTGGCCGAACTGGCTCCGCGGCTGGCGGAAAGCCGGTTGGCCGCCGGTGAAGTGTTGTTTCATCAGGGGGATGCCGGCGCCGAATGCTTTGTCATTCTCGACGGCGCGGTCGAGGTGATTACGTTCGTGAACGGCGCCGAGTTGCGGCTCGAGGTCTTTCACACCGGCCAGATTATCGGTGAAATGAGCCTGATCGATCGCAGTCCCCGTTCGGCGACGGTGCGCGCGATCGAGCCGAGCCGGCTGGTTGCGTTGAACGAAGCGGTGTTTGCGACCCTGATTGGTTCCAGTCCGGAGTTGGCGATGACAATGCTGCGCAGCATTGTCAGCCGGGTGCGCAATACCAACCAGCGCATGATCCACGATCTCGAACGCAAGAATGCCGAGCTGGTAGCCGCTTATCAGCAATTGCAAGCCGCCCAAGCCGAACTTATCCGGCTCAACCGGCTCGAAGAAGAGCTGGCGGTTGCGCGCCGCATTCAGCAATCGTTTTTACCCCGCGTCTTGCCGCAACCACCCGGCTGGCGCATTGCGGCGTTTAGCCGGGGAGCGCAAGCGGTTGGCGGTGATTTCTTTGATACCATTACCCTCCCCAATGGCCAGATCGGGCTGGTGGTCGCCGATGCTTGCGGCAAAGGCGTCACCGCTGCCCTCTTTGTCGCCCTCAGCCGGTCGCTCTTACGCGCCGCTTCCCAAGCTGCCGGCAGCTCCCAAAGCGACGGTGATGCCAGCGCAGCAATTCTGCTGCACGCCGTAAGCCTGACCAATGACTATATCTGCCGTGAGCATGGTGACTCGATGATGTTTGTGACCCTCTTTTATGGCTTGCTCGACCCGGCCACCGGAGCGATGCAGTACATCAATGCCGGCCATAATCCGCCGTTGCGGATCGGGCCCGATGGCGCGGTGATCGAGGAGTTGAGCGAGGGCGCGCTGCCGATTGGAATTGTGACCGGACAAGCGTATGACGTGCGCGCATTGCAGATTGCTCCCGGCGAGAAGTTGGTCGCATTTAGCGATGGCATCACCGAGGCGATGAACCCGGCTGGTGAATTGTTTGGCGATGATCGTCTCCAAGCCTTGTTGCGCGCGCAAGCGCAGTGTACAGCGGCTGAGCTGGTGACGGCGGCGGTATCGGCAGTGGATGCCTTCGCGCAGGGTGCGCCCCAAGCCGACGACATCACCCTCTTGGTGGTAGAGCGGTTGCCGGCGGGGTAAGCGAGCGCTCGGCTATCGCCGGCAACCGAAACCTATGGACGAGCCGTGCTATAATGACCGCATCCTTGATCGCATAGCGGGCTAGCACCTGCTAGAAAGGGGTTTTTCGGCGTGAAAACCGAGCAAGTAGATGACGTGCTCATCATTGAGCTGCCAGCACGCCTCGATGCCGCCGGCGTGGCCGCGATCGAACACGATTTGGCCGCCGCAATTACCAACCACGGCGGCAAAGTGTTGGCCGATATGACCGCAGTGACCTTTGTCGCCAGCTTGGCGTTGCGCATGCTGCTGAGCAATCTGCGCGCCGTGCAACCGTTAGGCGGGGATTTGCGCTTGTGCGGGTTGCAACCGCAGATCGCCGAAATCTTCCGCAAGAGCCGCTTTGATACCCTCTTCAAGATTTACCCCGACCGCGAAGCGGCGCTGGCGTCATACCGCGATCGGTGAGGTGCGACGGATGGGGCGAGGCATCCCTCGCCCCGCTGGTTACGCCGAACGCTCGTGCGCCAGCATGATGGCCATTGCGATCGCCGACACCGCTAGCAAAACCAAGGCCGGTGCCGCGGCTTGGGTAAACATCGCTTCGCTGGTGGCGCTCCAGATCATCGTGGCAAGGGTCGGGAAGCCGGTCGGGCTGAGCAGCAACGTGGTCGGCAATTCTTTAATTGAGGTGAGGAAGACTAGCGCCGCTGCCGAGAGCATGCCGGGAGTCATCAGCGGGAGGGTAACGCCGGCAAAGACGGCGAGCGGCGAGCGGCCCAGCGAGCGGGCCGCATCTTCGACCCGCGGATTCATCTGCTGTAACGTGGTGCGGAGGCTGCCGATCGCCTGCGGCAAGAAGCGAATGGCCAATCCAAACAAAAGCATCGGCAGGGTCTGGTAGAGCCACGGCGTGTAGTTGGCGCCGAAGAAGACGAGCGCCAGCGCGACGACAATGCCGGGCAGAGCATAACCAGTGTAGGCGGCAGCATCGAGGAGGCGGCTCAGGCGGGAGGGGAAGCGGGCCGCCAGCAGCGCAATCGGAATGGCGGCCACAACGGTCAGTGCCGCCGCGCCGCCGGCAGCGAGCAGGGAATTGGCCATCGGCCGCCAGAGCACGTCGAGCGTCTGCCCGTTGAGCAAGCCGCGGATCAACCAGTAGCTCAGCGCCAACAGCGGCATCCCAATGCCAAGCAGCGTCAATAAGGCAGCATACAGCGCCGCCAGCCAGCGCCACGGCCCAATGTCAGCCAGCCGGCGCGGGCGGGCCACAGCGCAAGTCGTGCGGCTCATGCTGGGCCGGCCCCGGATGAGTTGCTCGATCCCGATCAGGCTGAGCGTCAACCCAATCAAGACGAGGGCCAACAGGGCGGCGCCGCTGCGATCAAACGATCCACGATACTGCACATAAATCGAACGGGTGAAAGTCTCGAATTGCAAGAGCGACACCGCGCCGAAATCGCTCAAGCTGTAGAGGGCAGCCAGCAACGCGCCAATCGCAATCGCCGGACGCACTTGCGGCAAGAGAATGCGCCAAAAGACGCGCCACGGGCTATCACCCATACTGCGGGCGGCGTCTTCCACCGCCGGATCGCACCGTTGCAACGCTGCGCGCGTATTCAGCAACACATACGGATAACTGCTGAGGGTGAGGGCCAAGACGGCGCCGCCGAAGCCATACACCGGCGGCAACCGCTCAACACCCAACGGCGCAAGCATCTGTTGCAGCAACCCCACTGGCCCTAACACCACAATGATCGCAAAGCCGTTGATGTACGACGGCACCGCCAGCGGCAAGGCGGTCGCGATTGCCCAAAAGCGGCGACCGGGAATATCGACGCAGACCGTCAACCACGCCAACGGCGCAGCGATCAGCACGCTGAGCAGGGCTGTGGCGAGGGCCAGACCGATACTATTCGTCACGACCCGGAGCGTGCGGGGGCGAAGTAAGGCGGCCCATGCATCAGGCCCGGCTTCGAGGGCGCGCACGAGGAGATAGCCGATCGGCAGCAACACGAGCGCAACAATGCCGAGACTCAGCCCGATCAAGACCCACGGGCGCGCGCGGCGCTGGGGAATGGCAACGGCTACTTCAGTCAGGGTGGCGCGACGGATCATAGGCTTGGAATAATGGGCGCCGCGATCAGGCCTGATCGCGGCGCATACACACGGTTACAACGCTCCAACATCACGCAGCAATTGCAAGGTGCCTTGCAAATCGCGCAACTGGTTGAGATCAATCTGCGGCGTTTGGATCTCAGACAGCGGCTTCAGCCGCGGATCTGGCTGCACATTGCCGGCCAGCGGATACTCAAAGGTCTGCTCGGCGAAATAGCGTTGGCCTTCGGTCGAGAGCATATAGTCAATCAGTCGTTGCGCTGCGGGCGCATTCTTGGCCGTCTTGAGGATGCCAACGCCGGCGATATTGATCAACGCGCCCACATCACCATCGGCGGGGTAATAGTTGGCGGCGGCCAGCGTATTGCCCGACTGGCGCTGCAACTGGTAGAGATAGTAGTGATTGACAAAGCCAACGTCGATCTCGCCAGCGGCGACGGCTTGCACGATCGCCGCATTCTTCTCGTAGGTCTTGACCTCGTTGGCGATCATCCCTTCCAGCCAACGCCGGGCAGCTTCTTCGCCCAACTGCACCCGCATCGCGGTGACAAACGCTTGGAACGAACCATTGGTCGGCGCCCAACCGACCCGACCCCGCCACTGCGGATCGACAAAGCCCGTGATCGAGCGCGGCAAATCGGCCTCGGTCAGCTTATTGGTGTTGTAGACCACCACGCGGGCGCGGCCACTGATGCCAACCCACAAGCCATCGGACGAGCGGAAGCGCGGCTCGACCTGATTGAGCGTGTCGGCAGGTAAAGGGGCCAGCATACCGGCAGCCGCCAACGCGCCGAGCGCGCCAGCGTCTTGGGCAAAGAAGAGGTCGGCGGGGCTATTAGCGCCCTCTTCGAGGATGGTCGCCGCTAGCTCAGCGGTATCGCCGTAGCGCACTTCAACTTGAATACCGGTGGCTTGGGTAAATTGGGTAAAGAACGGCCCAACGAGGCTTTCGCTGCGACCGGAATAGACGACAATCTTGGCCGGCGCATCGGTTGGCGCAGGCGCTTGGGTGGGTGAGCTGGCAGCTTGATTCCCGCAGGCGGCCAGTGTGAATGCCGCCAATGTCAACAGCGCGAACAGGCGCAGAAAGCGATTCACGGTTTCTCTCCTCGACCACGTCGATTCTTCGTGACAACGACCACAACCTTGCGCAAGGTTGGCGTTAGTATATCCTAACCTTTTCCGAAGGTCAAGCTAATTTACGAACATTTTGGTTGAGATATTTAGAAAAAGGTTGTGAAAGAGGTGGGCAAGCGCGGAGCGGGTTACGTCCACAGCCGGTCGAGCGTCTCAATCAGCAATTGGCTATGGCGGCTCAGATCGGCAAGGGCGATATGCTCATCAGGGGCAAACAGCGCGCTGGTTGCCGGCGTCAGGCCGATGCTGGCGGTAGGGATGGGCTGGCCGCCGGTGAGCAGGCTGAGCGGCGCCACATAGGGGCCGGCCGGCACAATTGCGAGGGGACGCTCAAACACAGTTGCGCCGATCGCTGCGACCCGGCTCACGATCGGATGGTCGGTAGCAGTAGCCCAAGGTGAATAACCGCCGGGCAATCGTTCGAGGGCGAGATCAGCAAACCCTTTATCGTCAAGATGGCGACGCACTAACTCATAGATGGCATCAGGCTGCTGGCCCGGCACCAATTGGAGATCGAGCAACGCTGATGCAAGGGCAGGGATTGCCGGCGCGTCACTATGCGGTTCAACGGTCAATGAACTGACATTACAGGTTGGGAGCGTGACCTCTGTGCGGCTAAGAGCCGCGCCGTCGATCCCAAACAAAAATTGGCCGATCTGCCATGCTTCCCGGCGCGCGGCGGCGGCCAATTGCAATTGGCGAATCGCGGCGTTATCAGCGCGGGAAGGCCCTTCAACCGCATCGTAGAAGCCCTCGATGCGCACATCTTCATCGTCGCCCTTGAAGGAGGCGAGCGCCCAGATCAAGCGCCAGAGCGGATTCGCGACACTCGTCGCGAATCCGGCGGGCAACGGATAGGCCGGGCCGCGGGCAACCAAGCGTAATCGGAGCCAGCCTTTGCTGCCGCTGGCGCAGATCGGCGTGCCATGCACGTCGCGATCGCCGCTGCTGGCCAACACCGCATCGCAGCGCACCAGATCAGCGTGGGCTGGCAATGCTTCAGCCAATCCCGGACTGCCAATCGTCGCCGCACCTTCGATCACAAGGGTCACACCGCACGGCAAGCTGCCTTCGCGTTGCACAATAGCTTGCAAAGCGGCGAGATGGGCAGCGAGCGCCCCTTTGCCGCCGGCGACGCCACGTCCAAAGATTTGGCCGTCACGCTCAGCAATCGCGAACGGTTCGTGCGACCAGTAGCGCCAAGGGCCGGTTGGCGGCGTATCGTAGTGATGGTAGAGCAACAGCGTCTGGGGGCGGCGGCCAGAACGGTGGGCAATAATCACCGGCGCTGCACTGGTCGCGACGATGCGCACCTGCATGCCGAGCATGCGGATGAAGAGTGCGATTTGTTCAGCCGCCGCGCGCAACTCCTCGCCATGCCCAGTCGTTGAGGGCAACCGGCACATATGGCGCAGTACATGCACGAGTTGTTCGGTTGATGGCGGTGCGTGAACAGTCACCCAGATTGCTCCCGTGGCAGTGCAACATCGTGTTTGGTGAACGAATTATAACACGGGGTTTACTCTAGAGAGGGTTAAGGCCATGCTAGAATAAAGTGCGAAATGTCACATTATTCTTGCAATCCGCGACGGCCGGTCGCGGCTGGAGGTTATGGCATGGATTCCCGGCACCGCGCATTTGTGAACTTTGCATGGCTGAATGTTGGTTACAACCTGCTGGTGATCATGTGGGGCGCGTTTGTGCGCGCTACCGGTTCGGGCGCTGGCTGTGGCGATCACTGGCCGCTGTGCGATGGGCAAGTGATCCCGCGCGCGCCGGATACGGCGCAGATGATCGAGTTTTCCCATCGCGTGACTAGCGGCATTGCGCTGTTGCTGGCAGTGGCATTGCTGGTATGGGCCTTGCGATTGTTTGCTGCCGGCCATCCGGCGCGCCGCGCCGCGATTGCCACCATGGTGTTCATGATCGTGGAATCGCTCATCGGCGCTGCGCTTGTCCTCTTCCGCTTGGTGGCTCACGATGTCTCGCTGACGCGAGCGTTGTCACTGGGTCTGCACCTGATTAACACCTTCTTGCTGATTGGCGCGATGGCATTGACCGCGTGGTACGCCAGCGGCAAGCCGGCGCCTGAATTGCGCGGCAAAGGTGGCCTGCTTGGCATGTTGATCGCTGCGCTGATCGGTACGGCGCTAGTTGGTTCAAGCGGTGCAGTGACTGCGCTGGGTGATACGCTCTTGCAGTTGGGGGTGTTGCCCGGCGGTGTGTCGCAAGCGATCACGCTTGATAGCCATCCCTTGGTTTGGATGCGCATTATCCATCCGGTGCTCGGCACGCTGGTGGGGTTAGCGATGATCACCTTGGCTCAGCGCGCGATGCGTTACGATCCCTCGCCGGCGACGCGGCGGCTGGCATGGGCCACGGCGGCCATCTTTGTCGGCCAGATCTTTCTCGGCACGATCAATGTCATTCTGAAAGCGCCGGTTTGGATGCAGTTAGTGCATCTGCTCTTCGCCGATCTCGCATGGCTGACGCTCGTCTTGCTCAGCGCAACGTTGTTGGCTCGACCATCGACTGTTGCTGCACTGCATGCGCCGGTGGTCTCCGGGTCGCCGGCCCGTTAGCCGGTTTGGTATGCGATGGGTTGTAGTTTGGCCTATCGCACAACGGGACTAGGGTCATCTTGTGTGCTGAGCAGCGCTATGGTATAACCAATTTGAGAAGGGGCATCCTCACCTCATCGCTACTTTGCATAGGAGGCCCGCGAATGGCGCTGCATGGATCGTTAGAACAGGTTTCATTGCGCGAGCTGATCGATCTCGCGACATATAGCTCGCTCACCGGATCGCTCGATATCACTGGCGAGCGATCCGGCCGGATCTTCCTCTTCAATGGCCAAATCTACCATATCGAGTGCGAAGGGCAGATTGGCGTCGAAGCACTGGGGATTCTGCTCAATGTGCAGAAGGGGACGTTCAACGTGACGAGTGGTGCGCGCAGCGAACATCAGTCCGTATGGGGCGATCTTGAGACGTTGCTGCGCAATGCTGAACGCACGGCGTTACGCTGGCGTCGCTTGTGGCATCAGGTGCCTTCGCTGCACTTGACGCCGGTGCTAGCAATGCCGCGGGAAGCGGCGAAAGAGCGCGCAAATGTAACAGAGCATCTGCTCATTGATGCCATCGATGGGCACAAGTGTTTGAGCGAGATTGCGGCTGAGTTGCACTGGCAGGCGATTGATGTGGTGGAGGGCATTGCCCATCTGGCAGCGCAACAGATGGTGCGGCTCGAAACGATGCCGCTGGCGCCGCACGATCCAGTGCCAGCGGCGCAACCGCGACCGGTGCCGCCGGCAATCCCCACCATTGACCGGTTGTTAGCGATTTTGCGGTCGTGATCTCTATCAAGATGGCGTAGAGTGGGAGGGGCGCAGCTATGCTGCGCCCCTCCTGTGCGTTATACTATACGTATTCGCCAACACGCACAAACCGCTGGGGGTTGCGATGGAAGTGACTCTGCCAACTGGTGCATACGTGCGCTACGATGATGTGGGGAGCGGGCAGCCGGTCGTGTTGTTGCATGCGTTTCCGCTGAGCGCGGCGCTCTGGCGCGTGCAACTAACTTCGCTCACCGATCGGTTTCGCATGATTGCACCCGATCTGCGCGGGTTTGGCGGCTCGCCACCCGCACCTACGCCGCAATCACTCGACGATTATGCCGATGATGTGCTCGCCTTGCTCGATACGTTACAGATTGAACGGGCGATCATTGCTGGCTTATCAATGGGAGGTTACATCGCGTTTGCCTTGCTGCGCCGGGCGCCTGAGCGGATCAGCGGTTTGCTGCTAGCTGACACCCGGGCGACGGCCGATAGCGATGCTACCCGTGCGACGCGCGCCGCTAACGCTGAGATTGCGCTGCGCGAGGGTAGTGCCGCCTTGGCGGAACGATTACTGCCAAATCTGCTCGCACCGCAAGCCAGCGAGGCGTTGCGGGCCGAACTGCTGGCAATTGCCGCGGCGAATCCGCCCGCAGGGGTGGCCGCCGCCTTGCACGCAATGGCGGCGCGCTCTGATTCAACGCCGCTCTTGAGCCAGATCCGGGTGCCGACGACCGTGGTCGTTGGCGCGGAAGATACGCTGACGCCGCCGGGCGAGGCACGGGTGATGCACGAAGCGATTCCCGGCAGCCGGTTCGTCGTGATTCCCGGCGCCGGCCATCTCAGCGCGATCGAGCGTCCGGCAGAATTTAATCTGGCGCTGGTTGAGCTGGTCATGCAGGTGGCTGCTGCCAATTCGTAAGCATGTGAGGGTTAGTCGCCGGCCCAACGATCGCCGGCAAAAACAACCGCAGCGGCGCATGCGCCGCTGCGGTGCTGTTGCCCGAAGTGTTGTCTAGTTTTGGGTCGTTTCCCGCCGCTCGCGGATGCGGGCCGCCTTGCCGGTGAGGCCACGCAGGTAGTACAGCTTGGCCCGGCGCACCTTACCACGCCGGATAACCTTAATCGAGTCGATGCGCGGCGCGTGGAGCAAGAACGTGCGCTCGACGCCAATCCCGTGCGACGCAATCCGGCGCACGGTGAAATTCTCGTTGATGCCCTCGCCACGGCGCCGGATCACGACACCCTCAAAATCCTGCACCCGTTCGCGGTTGCCTTCAACCACTTTGACGCCGACGCGCACCGTGTCACCGACGCGAAACTCAGGAATGTCGGTGCGGTACTGGCGCCGGCCCAATTCTTCAAGCAATTGCTGCGACACGGCGTCGCTCCTTTCGCATGATGCCGGCAGGCGCCCGCATGGTAGCGGGACTGCACGGCGCGCTGACACACAAATTTGGCAGGCGGATGGGTTGCCGCCTGCCAGATCGGCTCTGTTCCATCGCTGATTATACCATAGCTGTGAGAGGGCGGCAAGTTGCTGGTACGAACAGCCGTCGTGTGACGGCATGGCTGGAAAGATTATGGATATAGACGTTTGCTACACTAGGTGCGTAGAGAATCATTATACGAGCATCCAGCGGCTGATCTGATCGCCCTCTGCGTGTCGGTTGTTAGTTTTACAACAAGGCGACTCACATGGCTCCATCTAGCCAATCACCCCAAAACGCGCTATAATCGCCGCGAACAGCGCTCGTTCGACAGGGTAACGCTCTCGTATGCAATCGTCGCCAGCCCAACCGGTTTCCACTACCGAATATCTCATGTTTCGGGTCGCCACTGAGCGGTATGCGCTGGCCAGCACGCCGGTGCGCGAAATTATGCGCTGGCGCGCGCCGACGCCGGTGCCGGGAGCGCCGCCGTTGCTGCCCGGTGTGATTAATCAGCGCGGGCAGATTTTGGCGGTGATCGACCTGCGCTTGTTGCTGGGGCTGGCCGCCGCTGCGCCCGATCGCGCCACGCGCCTGATCTGGCTGCATCACGGTGACATTGACGCTGCTTTGCTGGTTGATGCCGTTGATGATCTGATCCCTATTGATGCGGCGCACCTCGAACCGCCGCCGGCCAATCTCACTGGCCCGGCGCAACGAGTCATCCATGCCCTCTTTCGCCATCATGATCAGCCGGTGGCAATGCTTGATCCGGCTGCGCTGTTTGCGCTGGTGCAGGAGGCAGCGTGATACTGCTCATCGAAACCGTCGCTCGCCGGTATGTGTGCCGGCAGCACGATGTCGATAGCGTTGGTTTGGCTACGCAGGCCGAGCAAGACGAGCGCGGAAGGCGCATTATGCGCCACCACTTAGGGCCGCTGCTTGATCCTGCCGACCCGCCGGCATCAGGCCGGTTGCATGCGCTTACGATCAACTTGCGGCGGCGGGTGGTGGAATTGGTTGTACCGCGGGTTGATCTGTTGGCTGAAGCGCCGGTGATTGTGCCGCTGGCGCCGTTTCTGACGGCCCGGTTACGCTTGCCTTGGGCCAACGGGGTGGCTCTGCTTGATGATCAGCCGGTCATTGTCCTCGATCTGCGCCGTATGGCTGCCGATCTCGCTCTGGGTCTTCGTTTGGCTCATGCTTGAGGAAGCGTTATGAATTCGGGAATCTCCGCTGGTTCGACTGCTGAACTCTCGGCCTTACGCGAAAATCGCGTGATGTTGCGCTGGTTGATCATCTTCAGCGTTGCAGTGTTGGCGGTCTTTTGGCTCTTTGGGTTGGTGTTGTGGTTCACGAGCCATGTTGATCTGGCCACCTTCGCGCTGGCTAGTCTGGTCACGCTGGTTGGCCTTGTGCTGTATGGCGTAGCGGCGTGGTTCGTCCGGCAGCAGCAAACCATGCTGGGCCGGCGTTGGCTCTTTTTGGCGATGATCGCCGGCGCAGCAATGGTGCTCTTGCTCTTTGGCGGCGCTGACGGGGCGCGGGTGGTGGTGCTGTTTGTGCCGATTGTCAGTGCCGGCTTGCTCGGTAGTGGGCGCGATACATTGTTGACCAGCCTTGCCGGGGTGTTGGTGTATGTGGGGGTGCTGCTCGCTGAGCAGTTTGCGCGGGTGCAACCGTTTCTTGACGATAATGTCATTATTGATTCGTTCTTCTTGATCCTGACAATTAGTTCGATCGGGACGCTGTCTTGGCTGAGTAGCCGCGATTTGAGCCGGGCGCTGGCCGAGTCGCATTCACGAGCCGAAGAGTTGCTGCGCAATACTGAAACCTTGATGGAAAAGAATATCCAGCAGGTTGAGCTGGGCAGTGAGTTGGCGGCGGCGGCAGCCGAGCTGCAAGCCAATTCGCAGCAACAGGCTGGCGGCGCTAGCGAGCAGGCCAGTGCGGTCTCGGAAGTCTCGACGACCATTGAAGAGTTGGGCAGCACGGCCCGCCAAATTGCGCAAGCCGCCGAGCATGTCTCTGAAGCGGCCCAGCAGACGCTCGAACAACTCAGCAGCGGTCAAGATGCGGTGGACGAGAGCATTCAAGCGATGAAACGCATCCGCCAGCGGGTGCAAGATATCTCTACCCGTGTGCTCGGACTTGGTGAGCGGTCGCAGCAGATCGGCGAGATTATCGATTTGATCGACGATATTTCGGATGAAACGCATCTGCTGGCGCTGAATGCCGCGATCGAGGCTGCCGGCGCCGGTGAGTATGGCCGTCGCTTTGCCGTCGTCGCTGCCGAGGTGAAGAGTTTGGCGAACCGCACTTTGGCCGCCGCCAAAGAGGTGAAGGGGGTGATTGCCGAGATCCGGCAGGCGACTAGCGCCGCGGTGCTGGCCGCCGAAGAGGGCAGCAAAGAGGTGGAGCGCGGCGTGGAGTTGGCCCACCGTGCCGGCCAAGTGATGGATAACATCGTGATGGTGGCCGAGCGCACCGCGCAGGCGGCTGCCGAGATCGGATTGGCGACGGCGCAGCAGCAGAGCGCCAGCGAGCAGGTGGTTGAGACGATGCGCGAGATTGCCGAGGTGGCCCGCCAGTCAGCGCTCAGTGCGCGCCAGATGGCCGAGTCAGCCGCAAAGCTGACCGCCATCGCGGCCCGTCTGCACGGGATTGCGAATCTTGATGGTGAACGCCCCTCGCGGGGGCGGGATCGCTGATAACGTATGGATCTGACGAGTTTCTATGCCCAATTTCGTGATGAGACGGCTGATAACCTCCGCATCTTGAATGATGCGTTGCTGGCGATCGAGGGGCAGGCTGGCGAGACGCTGCGTCGCAGCGAGTTAGATCGTGCCTTTCGCGCCGTGCATACGATTAAGGGGTCGGCCCGCATGCTTGGGTTCGATCCAATCGCGCAGGTAGCGCATGCGCTCGAACACGTGTTGGGTGAGATCCGTCAAGAACGGCGTGCGCTGGATCGGCCATTGGCCGATGTGCTGCTGCGCGGTGGTGATCTGATTGGGCAGTTGGCGGCTGCGGTTCCCCAGATGCCGGCGCCGGCGCTCGCTGCCGTGCCTGAGTTTGTACAGGCGTTGGGGGCAGCCGCGCCGCAACCACCGCTGGCAGTCGCGCCGCAACCACCGCCGGCAGCCGCGCCGCAACCACCGCCGGCAGCCGCGTCGCCATCGTCGCCTATGCTAGCTGAAACGGCGCCGCGCACGGCCCGCCAGACCGTGCGGGTGCGGGTTGACCGGCTCGACCGGCTGTTTAATCTGGCCGGTGAATTGGCGGTGAATCAGCAGTGGTTAGGGGAGGTTGGGCAAGAACTGTATCGCTTGCAAGAGGCGGTGGATCGCCAGCAGCGCGCGGTGCAGGCGCTCGAACAGGAGCTGGCCCGGCTGAGATTTTCGCCGACGCAACGACAAGCGTTAGATGCGCGTCTGACAGTGTTGCGCGATGCGCAGGCTGCATTGGCCGATCTTGCCCAGCGCCAGAGCGACCGGCTCGATCGCCATCTGGCTCGCCAGCAGATGCTGGTCAAAGACCTTGAGCAAGAGGTGATGGCGGTGCGGCTATTGCCGATTGCGACGATCTTTAATTCCTTGCCGCGCCTTGTCCGTGATCTGGCGGCGGCGACGAGCAAGCAGGCGACCATTGAGATTCGCGGCGAGACGACCGAACTCGACCGGAAGGTGCTGGAATTGATCAGCGACCCGCTGGTGCATCTGGTGCGGAATGCGGTGGATCATGGTCTGGAAGCGCCGGATGAGCGGGTGGCTGCTGGGAAGCCGCCTGCCGGTTTGATACAGATCAGCGCCGAGTCGGCTGGCAATGAGGTGCGCATCCAGATCCGCGATGATGGACGCGGGATTGATCCCGAACGGGTGCGCCGGCGGGCGGTTGAGCTAGGGATGCTGGCTGCCGAACGGGCATCTCAGCTCGATACGCAAGAAGCGCTGGATTTGATCTTCCAGCCGGGTTTTTCAACCGCCCGCACCGTGACCGAGATCTCTGGCCGTGGCGTGGGGATGGACATCGTCCGCGCCAATTTGCTCGAACTCGGCGGGCAGGTACGGGTCGATTCAACCGTAGGCCAAGGTACAACCGTCTCTCTGACCATCCCGCTCACTCTGATCACCAGCCGGGTGTTGTTGGTGCAAGCTGGTCGCCAGATGCTGGCATTGCCGGCAGCGACGATTCGGGGTATTCTGTGGGTACGGCGCGATCAGGTGCAGTTGATCGATGGCCAACCGACCATTGCCTACCAACAGCGAACCGTAGCTCTATTGTCACTGGCTGAACTGGTAGGTATGAACGTTGACTCGCCGCTTGCACGCCATCCGCGCGCACCGGCGCTGTTGCTCAATGTGCGCCAACGGCGCATTGCCCTGTTAGTGGATGATCTGCTCGACGAGCGCGAGGCGGTCGTCAAACCGCTTGGCCCGCTCTTTGCCCGCCGTCCGGCCCTCAGTGGCGCCGTGCAACTTGGTGATGGCGGTCTCGCTTTGCTGATCAATCCGCTTCAACTCATCGAAGGCGGTGCGCGACGCGCGGCAGCGTTGCCAGTCCTCAGCCAGTCGCTGCGCGATGATCCCCGGCCAGCGCGCGTGCTTGTGGTTGATGACTCGTTTACGACCCGCGAGTTATTGCGCAGTATTCTTCAATCGGCTGGCTATGATGTGACGGCCGCAATTGATGGGGCCGATGCGCTTGACAGGCTGCGTTCCACGACCTACGATCTGGTAGTAAGTGATATCGAGATGCCTCGTGTCGATGGTTTCACCCTCACGACTCGGATCCGGCGCGAGTTAGCCCTCTCGGAACTGCCGGTCGTGCTGATTACCAGCCTTGCCTCTGAAGAACATCGTCGCCGCGGTCTCGAAGCAGGGGCGCAGGCCTACATCGTGAAGAGCCAGTTTAATCAAGACAGCTTGCTGAAGGTGATTCAGCAACTGCTCGGCCACGAGGAGTAGCTATGCCAACCATTCTGGTCGTCGATGATAGCCGTCTCGTTACTGACATTGTCAAAATGCGGCTCGAGATGTACGGCTACACCGTTCAGCTTGCGCATAGCGGTGAAGAGGCGTTGGCGGCGATTGCCGCCGAGCCGCCCGATCTGCTGGTGCTCGATGTGCAAATGCCCGGTATCGATGGCTACGAGGTGTGCCGGCGCATTCGCGAGAATCCGGCCCTTGACGATTTGCGCATCATTATGCTGACCTCGTCGGATGATAAACGCGCCGCGTTTGAGGCTGGCGTTGATGATTATTTGAATAAAGACATCGATCTCCTCAATCTGCCTAATCGGGTGCGGTTGGTGTTAGATATGGAATAGCAGCGCAGCCAATCGGCAGCATACCCGGCGAGTAGACACCCATGACCAACCCGCTGCGCATCCTGATCGTCGATGATTCGGCGCTGATGCGGCGCTTGTTACGCCAAATGCTGGAAAGCGATCCGGCTATTCGGGTTGTCGGTGAGGCCGGCGATGGCAAGACGGCGATTGCGCTGACCGCCGAGCTTCGGCCTGATCTGATCACGCTCGATGTACGCATGCCGGTGCTCGATGGGGTAGAGACGACGCGCCAGATTATGGCGTACCATCCGACGCCGATTCTAGTCTTGTCGGCAGCGGTTAGCGGCAAAGACGCCAACACCTCATTTGAAGCGTTGGCCGCCGGTGCGCTCGAGGTCATGGAAAAGCCGAGCTTGACCGATAGCGGATCGCTCGATCATCTGCGCCGGATGTTGATCCGGCGGGTGAAGTTGTTGGCGCGGGTCAAAGTAGTCACCCATCTGCGCGGTCGCCGTCATCCACCGCCCGAACTCAGCTCCATCCTTCATGAGACGCCGCATCACGTGCGCGGGCCGCGGATCGCTCCCGGCCAGTTTCCGGTGATCGTGATTGGCGCTTCTACCGGCGGCCCCAAGGTCGTGCGCCAATTGTTGGCTGGATTGCCGGCGCAGTTTCCGGCGGCAGTGCTGGTGGTGCAGCACATCGCGCAGGGGTTTGGCGCCGGGATGGCCGAATGGCTGGCGGAGGCGAGCGCCATTCCGATGGAACTGGCCGCCGAGGGGAGGCCGGTTTGCCCGGGTATGGCCTTGCTCGCACCCGATCGGGCTGATCTGTTGATCAAACCTGATGGGACGGTGCGGCTGAGCATGTCGCCGCTGCTGCTGCAACGACCATCGATCGATATTACCATGACCGCAGTCGCCGAATTGTACGGCGCGAGTGCAGTGGGGGTCTTGCTCACCGGCATGGGGCGTGATGGCGCAGTGGGCATGCGCGCTATCCGGCGGGCTGGCGGGCTGACCATCGCCCAAGATGAGGCGAGTTGCACGATCTTCGGCATGCCGCGGGCGGCGATTGAGTTAGGAGCGGCGGAACTGGTGTTGCCGCCCGATCAGATTCTCGCTGTATTGCGTGAGCGGTTTTCTGCTTCTGCGAGCATCGTATGACATTGCCGCCTGAATCGCTGAGCGCCTTGCGCGATTTGTTGGCGCGCTACTGCGGCGTGTTGCTCGACGATGCGCGGCTGATCACGTTGCGCAGCGCGGTCGAACGGCGCGCTGAGGCCGTGCGGCGCGCGCCGGCACAATACGCGGCTGATCTGGTGCTAAGCGCCGATCGGGCTGAATTACACCAACTGGCCGAACTGCTGCTCAACCACGAGACGGTGTTCTTTCGGAACCGGCCCCATATTGAGGCGCTGCGCAAAACCTTGTTGCCAACCTTGCACGCAACCTTGCCGCCGGGAGCGCCGATCAAAATCTGGAGCGCCGGCTGCGCTACCGGCGAAGAACCCTATTCGATTGCGATCACTGCGCTTGAGGCACTGGGCGAACCACTGCCGCGTCCGGTCGAGATTCTGGCCACTGATCTCAGCACCACCGCGCTTGACAAGGCGCGCCGCGGAGTGTATCGTGGACGCGCGCTGGCTAATGTGACGCCGGCGCAGCGCGCGCGGTTCTTTGTTCCTGCCGGAGACGGCTTGGCTGTCCACGAACGGGTGCGCCGGTTGGTGTCGTTTGTGCAGCATAACCTGCTGGAACCCTTCCCGCCGGCCACGCGCGGGACGCACATTCTCTTTTGCCAAAATGTGACCATCTATTTCTCGATTGATACCTGCCGCGCCCTGATGGCGCGCTTCTACGACATTTTGGCCGACGGCGGCACCCTCTGCCTCGGTTTTTCCGAAACGTTGTGGAATATCTTTGACCGGCTACGGCCAGTTGCGGTTGATGGCGCGTTTCTGTACCGGAAAGATCCGCCGCGGCAGCGCCCAACGGTGGCGCCAGCGGATAAGCGGTCTGTCCAGTTGCCCCGATCGAGCCGTTTGCGTCCAGCGGCGCCATCGGTGGCGGGTGTGCCATTGTTTACCGATGAGACGGTGGTACACGAGGGCCGGCGCTTGATCGACAGCGGGCAGCTTGAGGCAGCACTCGATTTGTTTGCCCGCGCGCCGTTGGCCGGACGCCATGCGCCGGCAGTGTTGGCATTGGCGGCGCAGGCTCACGCTAATCGGGGCGATCTCGATCTGGCGCTAGCCGAAGCGCGCCGCGCACTCGAATTGAATCCGCTGGTCACTGAGGCGCACATCTTGCTGGGGTTGATCTACGAGCGGCAGCAACAATTGCCGTTGGCCATTCGCCATTTTGAACGGGCCCGCTATTTGAGCACCGAGTCGCCGTTGGTGGCGTTTCACCTTGCCGAGTGCTACCGCCAAACGGGACGAATGACTGATGCAGTGCGTGAATACCGGAATGCTGAGCGGTTGTTGGCCACGTTGCCGCCCGATGAGCTGCTGGAAGGCGTGGCTGCCCATTGGCTGGCCGAGAGTTGCCGGCGTTGGATTGACCGGCTCGATGGAGAGCGTTAAATGGCTGCCCGTAATGGTCGTGTGTTATCTGAACTCGTGATCCGGCGGCGGATGTGGCCGAGTCTTTTGGCGCATCACCCGCGCAGCCTGATCACCGCACGGCGCAGCGCCGCGCCGCCCGATCCGCCGTCGCCGCCGTCGCCGCCACCACCGGTCATTGATGAAGCGGCACAGCGGCGGGCACGCGAGATCGAACAAGAATTGCAATTGGCCCGCGATATTCAGCAGGGCTTGCTGTTAGAGGCGGCGCCGCACCTGCCCGGCTGGGAAGTGACGGCCATTTCGTTGCCGGCCCGTGATCTTGGCGGTGATCTGTACGACTTTTTGCCGTTGGCCGATGGGAGGCACGGCATCATGATCGGCGATGTCAGCGGCAAGGGGTTGCCCGCCGCCTTGCGCATGGCGGTGGCGCGCACCGTCTTCCGGCACGAAGCGCGCCGCAACGCTGATCCGGCCACCACGCTGGCGGCGGTGAATCGCGGCGTGTTGAGCGAGATTCCGCACGGCATGGTGACCATGCTCTATTTACAGCTCGAACCGCGGAGCGGCGTGATCTGTTGCGCTAACGCCGGCCATACCTTCCCGCTGATAGTAACTGACGAGCTGCGCGAGCTGGAAGTTAGCGGATTGCCGCTGGGAGTTGATCATGAGAGCGAATACACCGAGTTAAGCGCCGCCATTGCTCCCGGTGAGAGCCTGTTACTCTACACTGATGGCTTGATCGAAGCCGAGGGCCCTGATGGCCAAATCTTAGGCTTCGAGCGGCTGGCTGCGTTGGTGATGGCGCAACCGCAGCGCAAACCGCGTGCGCTGGCTGCGGCGCTCGTGCATGAAGTGCGCTCGTGGACGAACGGCGTGCTGAGCGATGATGTGACCATGGTGATTTTGCGGCGGCGCTTGCTCGATCTCACCGCAGAAATCCGTAGCGTGATTGCGGATGTCGTCGGTAGTGATCGCCTCGAACCGTTGTGGGATGCCCTCTTTGCTGGCGACATTCCGGCTGACGCCGAGGCATGGCGTGACCTATTGCCTCGCCTGCAAGCGCCGGCGCAAGCTATGTTGGGCCGTGGCTTGGCACGCGAATTGATCCAACAGATCCGGTTGACGTTAGATGATTACCGCGAGGTTGCGTAATCGCCGCGATCGCTTCGTTGGGGCAGGTGGGCATGCCTGCCCCGGCCACGCCGCTTGTGAAGAAAACTATATACTGTCGTATACTTCTAAATGACGATTCTACAATATACGGAGAGCGAGGGGCATGTTATAGTAGAAATCAGCATCTGTCTGGTCGCCGAGGTGAGCTATGGCATCAACGAACGAACTCCAATTTATGCCCCTCGACCTTGATACCTTTAGCGGTAGCGAACGGTTCATGACCGGCACACGGCTAGGGGCGGCGTTTAGTCAGGGGATGCGTTCATACCTGCGCGCGGCCTATGCCGATGCAATCGAACATTTCAAAGCGGCGCTCATCGCCGCGTATGTCGATGGTGAAGAGCAAGCCCAAATCTACGAGCGGGAACGGGCCATCATTTATCTCTATATTGGCAATTCGCTTGCGTTTCAGGAACATTGGGAAGAGGCGTTGCGCGAGTATCTTGAGGCGGTGCAGACCGATCCGCAATTGGCTGAAGCCCATTACAACCTTGGCGTAGCGTTTGCCGCGCTTGGCCAGATCGATCGGGCGATTGCCGCCTTCAAAGAGACGCTTGAACATAACCCCAACCTCTACGAAGCCCACTTTGCACTTGGCCGCTGCTACCAGCGGATTGACGACGCTGGCCGGGCATACATTCACTTTAGCAGCGCCTGCAACGCGCGCCCGCAAGCCGCCGAACCGCGCTATTACATGGGCTTGATGCACCAGAGCCACGGCGCGCATGAATTGGCTCAGCGTTGCTTCGCCGAGGCGTTGCGGGTCGAGCCGACCTTTGTTTCGCCGGAGCCGGTGCCCGACGAGCCGCTGGTCAACCGCAGCGAAGAAGAGGTTGCGCAGTGGTATTACCGCTTGAGCCAAGCCCTCAAGCAACAAGGCTACGAAGAGGAGGCCGAGCGGATCTATCGCGCCTTGTTGCAGTGGCGGCCCCAAGAGTACGCTGCCCGCTATCTGTTGGGCAATCTGCTCGCGCGCCAGCGCCGGTTTGAGGAAGCTTATGAAGAATATGAGCAGGTGCCGCCGCAACATCGTCACTATGTCGATGCCCGCTTGCGTATGAGCGCCATCTTGCGTTTGCAGAAGAAACCGAAACAAGCCTACGAAATTCTCTTCGCCTGTGCCCGCCTCAATCCGCACCATGGCCAGCTCTTCTTGCAGATGGGCAAACTCCTCTACGATATGGGGATGAATGCGCAGGCGGCGCGCGCGTTCGAGCGTGCTGTGCAACTAATGCCCACCGATGCGCAGGCCCATTACCTGCTCGGTTTTGTCTACAACTCGTTGGGGCGCGATACGTGGGCGCTGGCCGCGTGGCGCAAAGCCGTCCAATTAGCTCCCGATGCCCATTCGTTGCGCTTCGATCTGGGGTACATGTACATCCGGCGCGGGCGCTACGATCTGGCCGCGCGCGAGTTTCAACAAGTGCTTGAGCAGTGGCCCGACGATATCGAAACCCAGTTTATGCTCGGCCTCTGTTACAAAGAATTGCTTGAGCCGGCTCGCGCCATCCCATTGTTTGAAAAGGTGTTGCGCCGCAATCCACGCCATGCGCAAGCACTCTACTACCTCGGCGCCTGTTATCTGCAAGTTGGCAATACGTCGTTGGGCAAAGCCTACCTGCGCCGCTACGATCATCTCGTGCGCCAAACGGCGACTATGAATGGGGTGACTCGGCCACGTTCACACCCTACCTCTCGTCTCTCCTCGTAATTTGGCAATACTCTGGTTCGCTCCGTTCGCTACACTAGGATCGGTGCGAATCGAGCAACGCGCGTAGAGGCACAAGCATGCAACGAGTAGAGCTGCGTATTCCGTCAATTCCGATCTTCGAACGAGTAGTGCGCGCCAGCGCGGCTGAAATCGGCAGCGCCGCCGGCCTGAGTCCGGAACGGGTCGAAGATCTGAAACTTGCAGTGAGTGAGGCGGTCAATAATGCGATTGATCACGGCAATCGCGGCGATACAGCGAAGCTGGTCGGCGTGATCTTTGATATCGATGGCGATAAGCTCGAAATCCGGATCAGCGATCAGGGCGGCGGAGTGGAACGGCTTGACTTCTCGCGGCATGTGATTGATGACGAACGGCTCGATGCCGGTTACTTGCGCGGTTTCGGGATGTACCTGATTAGCGCGCTGGTTGACGATTACGAAGTGGATTCATCACAGCAAGGAACGGTGCTCACGCTCCGTTTGTATCGGAAGGATCGGCAACAATGAGCGACATTATTCGACGGGAAGAGTTTGGTGATGTGGTCGTGCTCCACATCCTGACCACGAGCGTTGATGCAATCTCGGCTGCCGCCATTGCTGCTGAATGCCAAGAGATGCGTCCAATTACCGTGCTGGATTTTAGTGAAGTCTCGTTTATCAATTCAGCCGGTATTTCAGCATTGCTGAAATTTGTGGTGAATGCGCGCAAATCGGGGTATCAGCTCTTTGCGATGAATGTGACGCCACATCACCAGAAAATCTTTAAAATGGTTGAAATGGCGCGGTATATGCCAACGATCGAAGAGCGCGATCTCGCGGCATACCGTTGAGATGCTCAAGCAGTGTAGCCAATCGTGCAACTATAAGAGGGGCGGGCGATCGTCTGCCCCTTTGGTGTTTCATCGCTTGATGGCTTACAGATAACAAATTGATGACATCGCTTGCTCACCGGCGCCGGATGCGCAACCACCAGTGCGATATGGTATGATTAAGAGGGAAAGTGACAGGAGGTTGCGCATGAGTTTACGGAAACGCACCGGAAAAGTTGGTGTGGTTGGCACGGGGATGGTTGGCACGTCCTTTGCGTATGCGTTGATGCAGCGTAGCCTCGCCAACGAGTTGGTGCTGATTGATGTTGATCATGCTCGCGCCGAAGGTGAAGCGATGGATCTCAACCATGGCTTGCCCTTCGTGCGCCCAATGCGAATCTATGCCGGCACGTATGCCGATTTGGCCGGCGCCGATCTGATCGTTATCGCTGCCGGCGCTAACCAGCGGCCCGGCGAAACCCGCCTCGATCTGCTTGGCCGCAATGCAGCTATTTTCCGCGAGATCATCCCGGCTATTCTGGCCGCCAACGATGATGGCATTATTGTGGTCGCCACCAACCCGGTTGACATCCTCACCACGATCGGCGCCCAGATTGCTGGCCCGGCAGCCAAGCGGGTGATCGGGTCGGGCACCATCCTTGATACCGCCCGCTTCCGGTACTTGCTCGGCCAACATTACGGGGTTGATCCGCGCTCGGTACATGCCTACATTGTTGGTGAACATGGTGATAGCGAACTAGCGCTCTGGAGTCTGGCGAATATCGCCGGCGTCCGGCTGGTCGATTTTGTTGGCGCTAATGGGCAGGGGTACGACCAAGCGGCGCTCGATGCCATTCTCGAACAGACGCGCAATGCCGCGTATGAGATTATCAAGCGCAAGCGGGCAACCTATTACGCGATTGGCTTGGGCTTGCTCTCAATTGCTGAAGCGGTGCTGCGCGACCAACATACGGTCATGACAATCAGCAGCCTGATGACCGGCCAGTATGGCGTGACCGGCATTGCCATCAGTCTGCCGACAATTGTCGGTCGCGATGGCGCGGAAGAGGTGCTCAATCTGCCCTTGTCGGAACAAGAAGTCGCGCTCTTCCAGCGTTCAGCCGCGATCCTGAAAGAGAATCTGGCTCACGTCAGTTAGGGCGAACCCAGCAGCCGAGGAGAGTGCGCCGTGCCACCCACGATCATGGTTGTTGAAGATGATGCCGCGACACGCCGGTTGTACCGGTTTTTGCTGCGGAATAGTGGCTACGATGTGATCGAAGCCGAAGATGGAATTGATGCCCTTGAGAAGTTAGCGGTTCATGATTGTGATGTGATCATCACCGACATGAATATGCCGCGCATGGGTGGCATCGAGTTGGTGCGCACGCTTCGCCAGAATCGCTCGCAAGTCTATGTCATTATGGTGACGGCCTTCGGCACCCCTGACACCGAGAAGAACGCCTTTCGCACTGGCGTGAACGAATATTTAACCAAACCGTTCGATTTTGACGAGCTTGAACGGCGATTGCAAAATTATTTCGCTCGCCGTAATCAAGCGGAATCGTGAGCACCGGCGCCGCGCACCCTCTGATCGGCGGCGCCGTCAGTTCAGTATGCGAATGGCAATATTGTCATCAGCCACGGCGCTGCTGTAGTCTTGGTGCAACGTTGGCATGGGTATACTACTCTAGGGTAGTATATTGATCATGCGTTGCACCTGCGTGTTGTCGATCTGAGGAGCCTCTCGTATGGCGGATTATGCAAGTCCCTCTCCGATTGCCCGCCCCCGGATCCTCGTTGTGGAAGATGAGACGAATATCCGCGAGTTTTGCCGTCTCCTCCTGCGCCGTGAATATGATGTGGTTGTCGCTGAGCATGGGCTGGCGGCAATCACGATTCTGCAACAGCAACCCTTTGATCTGGTGGTGACCGATCTCCAAATGCCGCACGTCGATGGTATTACCTTAATCCGCCATCTGCGCACTCACTATCTCGACACTGATGTGATTGTCATGACGGCGAATGCGACGGTGGAAACGGCGCGCGAGGCGCTGAAGCTCGGTGCGCTTGATTATATCGCCAAGCCGGTGGATGCCGAGCAGTTGCAAAAAACCATCCGCACCGCGCTAGAGATACGCCGGATCCGGCGCGAGCAAGCACGGCTGTCGGATCTGGTGTTGATGTACCAGTTTAGCCAAGCGATCGCTACCTCGCTTGATATTGAAGAGCAGACCGCCCGTTTGGTCGAGTTCGTGGGCCGGCGTTTTGCCCCCATCCATATCGGTTTGTCACTGATTGATTCCAATGATGAGACCTTAGTGGTGCTGATTGGAGCCGCCGCGGGCAATCATCTGTCGTTAGCCGCAGTTGATGAACAGACGCTGTCCGCTGCGCATCGTCGCCTCATCGCCTTGCCAGCCGCATCGCAGGGACGTTTGGTCGAAGTGGTGTTGCGCAGTCGCGATCGGGCGATTGGCATGCTTGATCTGGCGCGTTCTGATGAACAACCGCCCTTTGATGCCGCCGAACGGCATCTGATCGAAGTCTTTGCGTCGCAGATCGCCGCCGCCCTTGACAATGCCCGGCTGTACCGCGCGCTCAAAGATCAATACGAGCAGATGATTGCGGCGCTGGCCGGCGCGATCGAGGCGCGCGATTCCTATACCTATGGCCATTCGCGTCAAGTGACGCGCTATGCTGTTCGCTTGGCGATGGAATTGGGCCTGAGCGAGGCTGAGATCGAGCGCATTCATTATGCTGGGTTGCTGCATGACATTGGCAAGATCGGGGTGCGTGACGATGTCTTGCTCAAGGCGGGGCCGCTGGCTGCCGAAGAGCTGATTCAAATGCGCCGCCATCCCCAAATCGGTGTGCGCATCCTCGAGCAGATCCACGGGTTGCGCGATATATTGCCGCTGATTGCCGCCCACCACGAGCGTGTCGATGGCAATGGCTATCCGCTGGGTCTGCGGGGTGATGAAATTCCGCTCGGTGCGCGGATTTTGGCGGTTGCCGATGCCTTCGAGGCGCTGACTGCCGATCGGGCCTATCGTGCGGCGCTTGATCCCGAACAGGCGCTCCAAGTCATTCAACGCGGACGGGGCAGCCATTGGGATGCACAGATCGTTGATGTTTTCGTGGCGATGATGCGGCGTGAACGGCTGTGGGAACAGTCGCCCCGCTTGCGCCAAGCGACGCGGGTGCAAGCGCCGATTGAGTCGTAGGCGGCGCGTCAGATCATGGCCTCGATGATGCGCGCGATGATCGCGAAGAAGCCAAGCACGACCAATCCGAACGTCACGATTCCGCTAATGAATTCGCCAACCGTCGGTTTGGCTACCGTGACCGTTTCGACGGCCTGCGCTGGGCAGCCGGCTGGCGCAGGCTCGACGGTCTGCTCACGCTGGATGAAGCCGTGGGCAAGGCAGGTTGTGCCGTTGTGATCGCTGCGCAGCACATGGCGAAAGGCGATCGGCAGCCCGATGGCGGTAAAGAAATCAGCCCGATCTTGTAGTTGAACGTGTAGGTGCGGTTCACTGGAATGGCCAGAGTTGCCGCAGGCGCCGATGGGTTGGCCGGCGCGCACCGTCTCGCCAGTGTTGACGCAGACACTGCCCTGCTGCAAGTGGGCATAGAGGGTGTAGGCGTGCTCATGATGCTTGATGATGACGTAATTCCCACGTAGATCAGGCGTGGTGACATCGATCCAGCCGGTACCGGCGCGGGGATCGTCGCGAATGTCGTTGCGCATAGCGACGACGATGCCATCGGCGGCGGCAAGCACTGGCTGCCCGAACGCGAGGTAGTTGGCCGGTTGGCGCGGATCGCCGCGGTAGGTCAAACCGGTCGCTTCATCGACGATCACAAAATCATACGCATACCGCTGGCTGATGAGGCCCCATGAGTGCGAGGTTTGCTGATCAACCCCGCCGTTGACCACCTTCCAGCGTCCGTGAAACGGCAAGCGGACGGCAAAGGTCTCGTCGTAGGCGATGCCGCGCCGGAGACCGCGCCATTGCGCTGCCGCTTGCCCGCCAGCCTGCCGGAGGGTGAGCGCGAAGCCGTGGATGTTGAACAGGCTCCAAATCGTGACCGAGATGAAATACGCGGCAATGATTCTAAACGCCTGCAATGTGGTGGTCATAGAATCGCCCTTTCACTGCGGTGGAGGCTGATCGTGGTAGAGGGAAAGCGTTGTCGTACGATTGTACGTTAGGGGCATGGGTTTTGTTGCACTGGGACGGCGGAATCTGCGCTGGCACGATCGGAAAGGGCTGTGGCTGAGGAATCGCTTAGCTGGCTATACTGGCGCGGCGGGAACTGCTGTTGCGCGCTTGACGTTGAATCAGACAGGCGAGTATAATCGCCGTGGCTCTTCACCGTAGATCGTCTCAGCTTGTATGTGATTTGCCAGTCACGTATCAGGAACAGCTCAGTTCGGTTTCGGTGAGGATTAGCTACCATGAATAAAGCAGGCTGAACGCCGCGATCATGCCGCAATGGCGCGGAGTGATGAAGTAAGGGAGATTCTGCATGACACGACGGATCTTTGCTGCGCTGGGGTTGTTGGTACTGGCGGTTTCATTGCTGGCGTGGCCTCAGCCCGGTGCAGCGCAGGGCGGCGTGCCCGATACCTATCCGCCGTATCAGGCCCGCTATTTTCCCGAAACCGGGCATAGCGCGGTCAACTGGTTTTTAGAGGCGTGGAAGAATACGCCCAATGCGCTCTTTGTGCTCGGCTACCCGATCTCAGAGCCATTTATCGAAGAGAGCTTTACCGAGCCGGGCAAGTTTTATCGCGTTCAGTATTTCGAGCGCGCCATCCTCGAAGAGCACCCCGAAAACTTTGGCACCCAGAACAATCGCTACTACATTTTGGGCCGGTTGTTGGGCAGCCGGCTCGTGCAAGGGCGCGAGAATGAGCCGCCCTTCCAGCGGGTGCCTGATCCGGGTGATGGTACATGGTTTGCGCAGACTGGCCACACCCTGCGCAACAGTCCGGCCCCGTTCCGCACCTTCTGGCTCAACAATGGTGGCCTTGAGGTGTTTGGCTATCCGCTCTCCGAGCAGTTCCAAGAGCGCAATCAGGCCACCGGCGAGGTCTACTGGGTGCAATACTTCGAGCGCCAGCGCATGGAGTGGCACCCCGATGAGCCCGACCCGCGCTATCGCATTCTGCTCGGCTTGCTGGGGAATGAGTATCGCGATCTGCGCCACCGTACCAATCCGGCGTTTAACTATCGCCCGCCTGACCAGTCGTTGCCGCGCCAATTTATCTACGGCTTCAACGCCCATCTCTATGGGCAGGGCACGGCGTGGCAAGATCGCAACCGTGTCTTGCAGATGAGCCGCGATGCCGGTATTTACTGGATTCGCCAGCAGGTGCGCTGGATGGACTTGCACGATCGATCGGGCGCGATCTATTGGGCCGAACTCGATGATATTGTGGCCGATGCCAACCGGCAAGGCGTGAGTTTGTTGCTCAGCGTGGTCGCTGCGCCGAGTTGGGCGACGGCGAACGGCAGCAACGGTATGCCGCGGCGCGAAAACTTTAAGGATTTCGCCTATTTTATGGGCGAGATGGCGAAACGCTACAAGGGGCGGGTGCAGGCATACCAGATTTGGAATGAGCAGAACCGCGCTTGTGAGAACGGCGGCGACTGCGCCCGCGATGGCGGCGTTGGCGGGCGGGTGGCCGACGCAAGCTACTACGTTGATCTGCTCGAAGTCGCTTACAAGGCGATCAAGGCTAATGACCCTATGGCGATTGTGGTTAGCGGCGCCCCAACCAGCACCGAGACCAACAATCCGAATATCGCGCTGAGCGATACATCGTATATGCGCTCGATGGCTTCCAACCCCAAGTTCCGCGCCAATGTTGACGCCATCGCTGTCCATCCCGGCGGCCATTACAATCCGCCTGATACGCTCTGGCCCGACCGGCCCGGCCCCGGCCCCGAATGGCGCACGAGCCGCGAATTCTACTTCCGCCGCGTTGAAGATATTCGCAATGTGCTGGTGCAGAACGGTCTGGCCGACAAACAGATCTGGATTACCGAGTTTGGATGGGCAACGCGCAATAATACGCCGGGTTACGAGTACGGCAACTCGACCTCATTCGAGCGGCAAGCTGAATGGATCGTGCGCGCCTTCCAGATCGGTCGCCGCGAGTATGCGCCGTGGGTAGGGGCGATGTTCCTCTGGAACCTGAACTTTGCCGTGCCATGGCGGGCGCAGGGCAATGAGTTGCACGAGCAGGCCTCGTTTGGCGTGATTAACGGCGATTGGAGCCCGCGTCCGGCGTGGTTTGCCATTCAGGCCATGCCGAAAGATTGATAGGGGCAAGACATGTCTTGCCCCATTGGGTAGTATGCAATCACAACATGATATGAGGTACGTATGAAACGGTTTCATTCCCGGCGCTGGCCGGCGCTGGTGCTGATGTTGATGCTCTTGGCCGCCGTATTAGCGGCATGTGGCGGCCAACCGGCCAATCCGCCAGTGAGTAATGTGCCGACTGCTGCGGTAGTAGCGACGCCTGATACTGCGACGGCGCCGACCGCAGCGCCGACCGCTGTGCCCACGGCAGCGCCGACCACAGCGCCGGTCGAACCGACGGCGACCCCGGCGGAACCGACGCCGGTACCGGTCAACCCTGATTACCTTGAGTTTGGCATCGTCGGCCACTTGTATTACACCGACCGCGATCGAGTGTTGCAGTTGACGAAAAATGCCGGTTTTGACTGGTTCCGCCAGCAAGTGGTCTGGATGGATATTGAGGATCCGGTTAAGGGCATCTATGGCTGGGATGAGCTGGATCGGATCGTGGACGCCGCTAACCGGTTTGGGATTAAGTTGCTGGTGAATGTGGTGCGGTCGCCGACGGCTTATAACGCGACCAACGGCCTGCCCGACGATCCTGAGACGCTGGCCAATTTCCTTGAGCAGATGGTGCGCCGCTACGGTGATAAGATTCAGGCGTATGAAATTTGGAATGAGCCGAATCTCGCCGTTGAAAACGGCGGTGAAATTGTGCCGGAAGATGTCGGGCACTACGTGGAGATTCTGAAAGCGGCGTACACCCGGATTAAGTCGCTGAAGCCAGATGCGATCGTGCTGGCGGCAGCGTCATCGTCGAGCGGCGTGACGAATCCGGCCATCGCGCTCTCGGATCAAGAGTTCTACCGCCTGATGTATACCTACAACAATGGTGAAGTGCGCAACTACTTCGATGTGCAGGCGGTGCATCCGGGTGGCGCGGCGAATCCGCCCGATACGCTCTGGCCCGACAATCCGAGCTATATTCCCGGCTGCCAGCCGGCGCCTGATCGCTGCTGGAACGACCACGAGACGCACTACTTCCGCCACGTCGAGAATGTGCGCAAGTGGATGGAACAGTACGGGATGGGCGATAAAGAGATCTGGATTACCGAGTACGGTTGGGCGACGCCAAATAACACGCCGGGCTATGAGTTCGGTAACTATGTGACGCCAGAGCAGCAGGCGGAGTACATCCGTGCGGCGATGCTGCGCGTCTACGATAACTATCCGTTTGTGGGCAATATGTTCCTCTGGAACATCAACTTTGCCGTGCTCTGGGGCGAGCAGGGTAATCCGAACCACGAGCAGGCTGCCTTCGGCATCCTCAACCCCGACTGGAGCCCGCGGTTGTCGTATCTGCGCGCGCAAGATACGATTGCCCAGATTAAGATGTGGCAGGGGCGGTTTGTCGCGCCGTGATGCGGTAGGGGCGGTTCATAGCACCACCCCGGCACGGGGTCGCTCGCTGGGTTAGGGGCGGTTCACAGCACCGCCCCTACTACGTTCACTCCTAATTTGGTTACTATCATCTCACCCCATTCACGCTCCAGCTCGCCGGCTAGCAGCCAGCCGGCGGGGTGGGGTTGTGCGATCATGCCGAGCACGTTGCGGTACGCCTCTGGCAGTGGAATTTCAGGCATCATCCAGCCTTCAGCGGTGGAGGCAAGACGCAGGCTTGGCGAATCGGGCAATTGGCCATAAGCAGCCAAGATCGCCTCTTCAGCCGGCAGTGTCTGCCAGCCGGTGGCCGTGATGCGCAGATAGTCTGCCGGCCCGCGTCCGTGACGCCGGCGCACGATCTGGCCTTCCAGCAGTTCAAGAACGCCATCAGGGCTGGCCGGCAAGCTGCGCCAGCCATTGGGGGCATTCAGATCAAGCACGCTGAGTTGCTGCTTGGCGCTGATAGTGAGACGGCGCGGTGGGCCAAGTTGCGCTGACGGCGGCGCGGGGAGGGCGGCGATCCGGTCGGGGATGGTCAAGGTAACGAAGCCACGGCTGGCGAGCCGGCCAAGCAGACCGGCCCGCCGCCAACTAGTGAGGTGAAAATGAAATCCATCGCGCTCGCCCTCGCCGCGCAAGACGGGGCCAAGCGCCGGGTTGTGGATGAGGAAGAGGTTGGGCCGGATCTCTTCAAAATCGGCGGGAGCGCCGGGACGGCGACGAGATGCCATAGTGGTGATTGAGGATAGCCGCAAAGAGACGCAAAAGGTTGATTAATCTTAAACAATGTATGTTCTAGTGCATATTATAGCGTGTATCTGCGAGATAGAGACGCTGAGTTCTGTTCGCGGGCCAGCGGCCCGCACGCCGGTGGCTTCAAGGGCGGACAGAACGCATGAGCGTAGATGCGGTTGATAGTTTTGAGATGCTTTGGTTTGCCCTCACCCGCAGCCCCTCACCCGCTGACATTCAGGGGTGGGCAGATCATCTGATCCGGCCCCCGGCCCTGAAGGGCCGGGCTAAGGTTACGAAGCCCGCGGCGCGGGCTGATGCCCCCACCCGCAGCCCCGCTCCCGCTGGCGTTCAGGGGTGGGCAGACCATCTGATCCGGCCCCCGGCCCTGAAGGGCCGGGCTAAGGTTACGAAGCCCGCGGCGCGGGCTGATGCCCCAACCCTTGCCCCTCCCCCGCTGGGGGAGGGGTGATGGGGAGCGCAGCACGGGGCTTTACGCCATTGCACAGCGATCAACGGTTGTGCGCGACCAAAGGTTCTTTCCGCCCCTAAAGTGCCGGTGGGAGGGGGCGGGCCAGCGGCCCGTGTTTCCGCTCGATGCCACCTCACGACGATAACCCGAACCGTTGCAGGTTAGGCGCGGTATAGGCGTGACAAATCGCGATCGCGAGCGCATCGGCGGCATCATCCGGGCGCGGCGTGGTGGTCAGGCCAAGCGTCAGGCGCACCATCTCTTGCATTTGGCGCTTATCAGCGCCGCCGTAACCGGCCACCGCCTGTTTCACCGCCAGCGGCTTATATTCATGCACCGGAATACCAGCTTGGGCCAGCGCCAGCAATGCCACCCCGCGCGCTTGGCCAACGGTCAGCGCCGTATTAACGTTCTTGCCGAAGAAGAGTTCTTCGACGGCGGCGGTATCGGGGCGGAGGCGTTCGATAATAGCGCACAGCCCATTATAGAGCTGCAACAACCGTTCGGGTTGGGGCATACCAGCGGGAGTCGTGAGGGCGCCGGTCTCGATCAGGCGCAGTTGACCACCTGTTATCTCGACCACGCCCCACCCCATCGTTGCGGTACCCGGATCAATCCCAAGCGTGCGCACAATGCTCCTACTCTGTGATCGCTGCTGCTGACCGCGCGTTACGAGTCAAAGCGAGCCACCAGCTCGGCGGTAATATCGAGGTTAGAATAGACCTTCTGCACATCGTCGAGGTCTTCGAGCTTCTCGATCAAGCGCAGAGCGGCCAGCGCATCTTTCTCATCGGGTTGGATGAGGGTCTTGGCGCGCATGATCTTCTCGGCATTGCTGATCGGCACGCCTTGATCGAGCAACGCTTGCCGGATAGCGTTGAGTTGCGTCCACTCGCAGTAAATTTCGAGCGTCTCGTCATCAAGCACGACATCATCGGCGCCGGCGTCGATTGCGATCAATTGCAGCTCATCGGGATCGCGCTTGGTCGCGCTGAGGTCAACGGTAATCAAGCCCTTTTGCTCAAACATCCACGAGACGGAGCCGGGTTCGCCGGGGTTGCCGCCATTCTTGTTGAAGGTCGCGCGCACCTCAGAGTTGGTGCGGTTGCGGTTATCGGTCGCGGCTTCGATCAAAATGGCAACGCCGCCGGGGCCGTACCCTTCGTAGAAAATCTCTTCGATGGCGGCTTCGTTTGATTTGCCCAAGCCGCGGTCGATCGCGCGCTGAATATTCTCGTTCGGCATATTATTGGCGCGCGCCTTTTCTACTGCCAGCCGCAAGCGGAAATTCATATCGGGGTCGCCGCTGCCGCCTTCGCGGGTGGCAATCGTAATATCGCGGGCCAATTTGGTAAAGAGCTGGCCGCGACGCTGATCATTCACGCCTTTGGTACGGCGAATGGTATGCCATTTCGAATGGCCGGACATAGCACCTAGCCTCCTTAGTCATAGAAGGTTATACTGTACCCAATTATAGCATGGTCATTGAGCGACGCTGTGCGGGTGGATCAATTTGGCTGGCGGCGGCGTTTAAGTAGACAGAATTGCGAACGGTTGCCGGCAGGAGAATGGTATGAAACCTTTACTGACGGATCGGGTGCATTGTCTCCCTAACGACATCTATGTTGTTACGACCGCAGCCGGCAATGTATTGGTCAACAGCCCGCCGGAGAGCTTGAAATTTCTGCTAGCGCAGGGTTTGCCGCCGCCGGCGTACGTGCTCTTGCCGCCGGATGCGCTGGCGGGGAGCGAACCCAGTTCGCGCGGATTTGTGCGGCGTGGGATTAACTACGCCAGTGTGGAGTTCTTGATCTATGCCAACTTTTTTGGGCAGCAGCGCCGGATGACCTTGATCACGGCGACGGCTGCGCAGGCGCAGCGATTGTATACCTTGCTGAGCGAAACGATCAACGGCCCGGCGGCGCTGGACGATTGGCCGGGGGCATGGTTGCGGCAAGAATGTGAGACGGTCGCGTTCTACCCGCCGCTGGGGCGCGCGCCTACGGTTGATGATATGGTGACGATCGTGGCGTTAGAAGAGAGCGGCGATCTAGGGCCGATGCAGATTGAGTATGACGGGAGCAATTTTCGCTTCTTTGAGCAAGGCGTCGAGATTGCGCGCGTTCCTGCCGTGATCACTAGTGTGGCCCATCCCTTGGCGGTAGCGCCACCGCGACCATTGGTGCGGCAGACGATCACCTTACAGTTTATTGGCGGGAGTGATGGGTTTGACCCGACTGGCATCACTACCTGTTTTCTGGCCTATTTAGGGGCCGGCCAACCGTTATTATTCGACGCGGCAGCCTATCTCAATGTGCGATTGGCGCATTTGGGTCTGTCGCCGCGCCAACTGGATTTGGTCATTATCTCGCACCTGCACGAGGATCACATTGCTGGGTTGCCGGAACTCATCCTCGCCGGCGGCAAGCGGGTGCAGTTGGTGACGGCGCAGCCGATCTATCGCTCGTTGTTGCGTGTGCTAGGGGCAATGCTCGATCTGCCGCCGGCAGCCGTGGCTGAATTATTCGACTTCTACCCGCTTGATCCCGGCCAACCGTTGGACGTGCATGGCTACCGGTTTGAAGCGACTTACGCGGTGCATTCGATCCCGACCATTGCAGTACGGGTAGGTGGAATCGGCTATTCGGGTGACATGCGCTACGACGAGGCGTGGTTAGAGCATTTGCATCAGAGCGGCCAGCTCAGCGCCGAGCGGCTGGCTGCATTGCGCCAGTTTGCCGAAGGGGTAGAGGTGCTGGTGCATGATATGGGGGGCGGCGCTATCCACACCACGCCAACCGCGCAGCTCTTGCGTGAGCTGAGCGCCAAGAGCCGGCGGTTAGTGCTGGCTCATACCAGTCGCCAAGATTGGAAAGTCGCCGATGAATTGGCTGGCCGGGTGGAAGTGGCGGTGAGCGGGCATATTGTGGGGTTGGGGGAAGTTGTAGCCGATGACGAACAGCGCCAGCGGTTTGAGACTCTCACCATTTGCCCGATCTTTGCCCGCTTACCGGCGGCGGAACGGGCCGAGCTGGCGGCGCACTGCGCGGTGCTTACCTATCCGGCAGGACACACCATCGCCCACGAAGGTGATGGCTCAGACGGCAGCGCGTATGTGATTCATCACGGGATCGTCGAGATCTTGGTCGGTGGTGAACCGGTGCGCTTGTTGGGGCGCGGCAACAGTTTAGGCGAGCGGGGAGCATTGATGGGTGAACCGCGCACAGGCACGATGCGCGCGCACAGCGAAGTGCAATTGCTGCATATCGCACCTGATCTGTTTACCGGGGTGGCGCGCCGGCTGGGGTTGCATGATGCGTTTACCCGCGCTGAATGGTTGTGGCAACAACCGGCGTTGGCGCAGTTGCCGTGGGCGACATTGCTCGATCTGGCGCTCGATTTTACGCCGCATCCTGTTCCGGCGGGGACAACCCTTTGCCGGCAGGGTGAAATCGGCGCGACCGGCTATTTGCTGGTGTCGGGACGATTGGCGTTTGCTGGCGCGACGACCGGCGATAGTGAGCGAAGTGGTGATTGCTTTGGGATGCGCGCTGCGTTGCGGGGTGAACCGTACCGGATGACGGTAACGTCCCTGACCGACAGTATGGTGTGGAGTATTGACGCGCCGGCGCTCCAGCGGCTCTATCTGATCTACCCTGACTTGTTGCTGCACCTGCACACGATCGACCGGTAGCAGAGTTCAGCAGCGCATTGCACTGCGGTTGGCGCACGGCGGTGCTGGTGCCGACCATTTGACAAAGTGGGGGGAGCGTAGTATTATGTTGTCGCGTCGGGAAACCGCGCCATGCCGAAGTGGCGGAACTGGCAGACGCGCTACGTTCAGGGCGTAGTGAGGGTGACCTCGTGTGGGTTCAAATCCCACCTTCGGCACCACAGTGGGGGATAGTTTAAGGGTAGAACGCCTGGTTCTGGCCCAGGTAGTTGGGGTTCGAATCCCTGTCCCCCAGCCAATGCTCTATACCGTTACCCCTTCTTCACAAAGGCGTGAAGAAGGGGTTTTTTACATGTGGCGATGCGATAAGGGCGGTTAGAACCGCTCCCTCCTAGCCCACGTTCAAAGGTGGACAGAATGCAGGAGCGCTACGGTTGATGGCGTTGCGATGAGGTGGTGTACCCTCACCCCCATCCCTGCTCCCACTGGCGCGGGAGAGGGGAGTGGAGCTAGGCGTTGAGGCATTGCACAGCGATCAACCGTTGTGTTTGATCAAATGTTCTGTCCAGAACCCGGCCCTAAAGGGCCGGGCTAGGGGTACGAAGCCCGCTGCG
>NZ_LWQS01000063.1 GCF_001650695.1 Chloroflexus islandicus | reverse complement strand
GTGCTGCGCCCCTAGGCGCAGCACGCTGCGCCCCTACCCCGCCGTGTTTTATCCCCCCAACAACCGGTTCACGGTGGCCACGATCAACCGCCGCTCCACCGCCTTGATCCGTTCGTGCAACGATTCGACCGTATCGCCGGGCATCACCGGCACTTCGGCGCTGGCCAAAATCGGGCCATCATCAACCCGCGGCGTCACCCGGTGGATCGTGCAACCAGTGACCGGCAGGCCAAGGCGAATGGCGTCGGCCACCACGTGCGCGCCGCGCAGGGCCGGAATCACAATGCCGCTGCTGGTGGTGACAGTATCGCCGCCATCGGCAGGCAAGAGCGCCGGGTGTTGGTTGATGACCCGATTGGGAAACTGTTCGAGAAACGTTGCCGAGAGCACGCGCATGAAGCCGGCTAGCACGATCAGGTCTGGCTCAAAGCAAGCGACCACGCCGGCCAAGCGCCGTTCCCATTGTTGGCGCAGCGGGCCGCGCGGCGCGCTGAGCGGCACGTGCGCGGCGGCAATCCCGGCGTTAAGCGCCCGCTGCAAACCATAAGCTTGGGCGCGGTCACTGACTACTAACGTCACTTCGCCGGCCAGCTCACCGGCAGCCTGCGCATCGAGCAGCGCCTGCAAGTTGCTGCCGCTGCCGCTCAACAACACCGCAATGCTTGGCACACCCTACTCCTGACCAATATCGCGGCGGAAATGCTTGCCCTCGAAGCGGATCTGGTCGGCGGCGGCGTAGGCGCGTTCGCGGGCTTGCCGCAAGCTTGAGCCGAGACCGGTGACCCCCAACACCCGCCCGCCTGCCGTGCAGAGGCCGTTCGGGCCAACCGCAGTGCCGGCGTGGAAGACGAGCACTTGATCCTCATCGAGCGCCTCGACGCCGCGAATGAGATCGCCTTTGCGTGGCCGTCCGGGGTAGCCAGCCGCGCACAAGACCACGCAGACCGCGTAGCCTTTGCGCCGGCGCAACGTGTCAGGCTTCAATTGGCCGGTGGCGCAGGCGTACAACGCGCCGAGGAAATCTCCTTCGAGCAGCGGTAAGACGGTTTGCGCTTCCGGGTCGCCAAAGCGGGCGTTAAACTCCAGCACCTTCGGCCCGTCGGCGGTAAGGATCATGCCCGCATAGAGCAACCCGCGAAACGGTGTGCCGCGCGCGGCCAACTCGTTGACTACCGGTTGCATACAGCGATTGACGATTTCGTCGAGCAAGGCCGGCGTGACCTCATCAACCGGCGCAATCACTCCCATCCCGCCGGTATTGGGGCCGCGATCCCCCTCTTCGAGCCGCTTGTGGTCGCGGGCTGGCGGGAGCGGCCACAGCCGTTCGCCGTCGCAGAGCGCCTGCACCGATACTTCGCGCCCGTACAGCCGCTCTTCGAGCAAGAGATGGTGGCCGGCAGGAATCGTGCTCAACTTGGCAATCGCATCGAGGGTTTCTTCCACCGTCTCAGCGACGATCACCCCCTTGCCCAGCGCCAGACCGTCTGCTTTGACCACCCATGCCTTGCCGCTGGCGCGAGCAAAATCAGCCGCTGCCGCCGCCGAAGCAAAGACGTGGCTCTCGGCAGTAGGGACGCCGGTCGCAGCCATGATCTCTTTGGCGAAGGACTTGCTGCTTTCGATGCGGGCAGCAGCGGCGGTGGGGCCAAACGCCGGGATGCCGGCGGCTTGAAAGGCATCAACGATGCCATCTGCCAGCGGGTTGTCGGGGCCAACAACGAGCAGATCGATCTGCTCTTGGCGGGCAAGATCGATCAAGGCCGGGTAATCGTTGAGCGGGAAGGGGACGTTCCGGCCATACCGTCCGGTACCGGGATTGCCGGGAATGGTGAGCAGTTTGGTAAAGTTGGGTGAGCGGGCAATCTTCCATGCCAGTGCGTGCTCACGGCCACCGGAACCAATCAGTAATACGTTCATAGGCTTGTCAATCACACTGAGCGGCGTCCTGCCGTACAATTGCTGTTCAGTATAGCATGGTTGCTGCGATTAGATGGCAAAAAGAGGTCTTTGATGCAGATCTTCTTGGTATCGCCAGCGCTGATCACGCAGATACCGGCGCTACGGGCACGGGGCACCTATCTGCTTCATTTCTGGTTGGCGCAACCGCTGGCCCAGCTTGCGATTGGGCAGTTAGGGCGTTTCGATCTTGCGCCGGGCCATTACTACTACGTCGGGAGCGCATTTGGGCCGGGGGGACTGGCGGCGCGTCTCCGCCGGCATAGCGAAGTCGAGAAACGCGCGCATTGGCATATCGACTATCTCCGCCCTTATCTCGCATTGCAGGAAATGTGGGCCGCAGTGGCCGCTGAACGGCTGGAATGCCGCTGGTGCGCCGCCCTCGCCGGATTGCCAGAGCTGAGCCGGCCAATCCCGCATTTTGGCGCGTCGGATACCGGATGCGGCGGGCATCTGTTCTATGCTGCGGAAGCGGTGGCGCATCTTGCCGATCTATTGCGCCAAACAAACCGATAGGGGCCGGTTTCAAACCGGCCCCTGCTACCTGCCGTAGATCGTCGCCAGTCTATCGCCGTACCGGCAACCCGCGCTCGACGATCAGATCCATCGCCCGATCAATCGGGATATGCACCTTGCCTTCCAGCGTATAGCCATAGCTGTTGAGCAACGTGCGGGCTTCGGTGACGTAGCTGCGGTACGTATTGCCCGTTACCGGGGCTGGCTGCGGCGTAAACGGAACTCGACCGGCCAGCAACACCACCAGACTCAGCACAAGAAACACCATTAAGCTCGCAATCATCAAGCGGCTGAGCGGCGGTTCGGCGGCCACGGGCGCCGGACGGGCCGCTTGCATCGGACGCGGTGGTGCATACCGTGGCGCCGAATAGTTCGGGCGAAAGCTCATACGTGTCTCTCCTCCGCGTTAGTGATGGCCACTATTCTGCAACTGCTCCATATTGGGATCGCGCAGCGGCAAGAGCGGCGCTTGTTGCACATTGGCAGCGAACAGGGCTACCACCAGACCGATCAGGCCGATCGGTGCTGCCACATCGGTGATAGTAATATCCCACAGATGCTCGCGGAACTCTGGCAGCACGATCCACGCCATATCAACGAAGCGCATCACAATGATCCAGCCGGCGATGGTGGCCAGTGTGCTCAAATTGCGCTTGGTGCCGCGGAACAGCAGCACAAAGAAGGGCAGCGCGAAGGCGAACAGCATCAATGCCAGCGCCACAAAGACCCAGCCGTGCTGCGTGCGGTGGACATACCACGGCGTAAATTCGGCCACATCACCCGACCAGATAATCACCAACTGGCCGTAGGACATATACGTCCACAGCACAGTAAAGGCGAACATCAGCTTGCCAATGTCGTGGATCGGCTTCACCGACACATACTCGCGGAAGAGGCTCGCATCGCGCACCCGGCTCATCATCACCGCCAAGAAAGCCAGCGTCATCAAACCCGCGTTGGCCATGTAGTGCGCGCCGTAGATGGTCGAGAACCAGTGCGGGTCGAGCGACATCGCCACATCGAACGAGAAGAAGGTCACGGTGATGACGAACAACGCCACGCCGATGCCACTCAACCGGCGCATACGGGTCGCCAGCTTCTTGGCGTCGCCGCCGGCATCTTGCTGGCGCGACCAGCCGCGCAGCGTGTAGGCCAGCGCCGTCCAGATCACAAAGAAGATCGCGATCCGGGCCGTCACCCACAGCGGGCTCATCCATGGCACCTTGTGCGCGATAATTGGATCGAACTCGGCGCCGCCGGGAGTCACGATCTCAGGGTTGGCCCACTCGTAGAGCGGATGGGCAAGGCCCAACGACTTGTAGGTGTCGAAATAGCCCAACGCAATCGGGATAAAGAGCAGACCCATGATCGGCAGCGTCGCCGCGCCGGCTTCGAGCATGCGCCGCACGGTGACGCCCCATGCGCCGCCCGTCAGGTGCTGCACCATCAGAAAGCCGAGGCAGCCGAGCGGGATGGTCATCGCCACATAGTAGCCGTAAATATACGACTCAAAAAACGAGGTTGGGTTGAGAAAATAACCCGCAACCAGCACACCGATCCCAATCACAGCCGCGGCCAGACCGAGAACTTGCACCTGCCCAAGCTGCGGGATGCGGGTCTGTGAAAGACTTGTCGTCGCCATGTGTCTAACCTTCCAGCCTAATTCCCCAGCCGCGCGCGTTCGGCGGGAGGCACATCATCAATGGTCGCATTCTGGCTCAACTGCAAAGCCCGAATATAAGCGGCAATCGCCCAGCGGTCTTCCGGCGTAATGCGCGAGGCATAGCTATACATCGACTGATACCCGCCGTTATTGGGGTCGCCGCGGTACACGCCATTCGTAATAATCACAAAGAAGTGGCTCAGCGGCGCTTCACGCAGACGCTGCTGGTGGAAGTTGGCCGGCACAATGCCGCCGCGCTCAGCCACCATACTCGTTCCGTAGCCCGACTCGCCGTGGCAGACGGCACAGTAGATGTTGTACTTCAGTTGCCCGCGGAGCAGCAAGTCTTTCGTCACCGGGAAGGGCATTGCATCCACTTCTTTGCCATCGATCAGGCCGGTGTAGAGAAACTCATCGGTCTTTACCACCTCATACGGCGTCGTGCCCGGCACGTTGGGGCGCGACGAGCGGCCATCGGCGAAAAAGCTGCTCGGCTCGTAGGTCGTGTACTTCTGCTGATCGTACATGTCCTGATGGCAGGCAGTGAGCAGCAACACCAACAGGCCGATCCAACCGAAGCGAATCATGCGCGTTGTTAGGCGAGGCGTCTGCATGGGCTTCCCTCAGTATGCGACCTCGGAGACCTGCATCGGGTTGAGCGAGCGCAGGAACTGCGAAGTGCGCGAACGATCGAACAGCGGATCCGTTGATTCAATGCACAGGAAGAAGGCGTCTTGCGACGCATACTGGAACCGGGGCACATTAAAGACCGGGTGGTATGGAGCCGGCAGGCCGTTGAGCACCACCATCCCGATCGCTGACGCAAACGCTGCCAGCAGAATACCGCTCTCGAAGGTGATCGGGATCATCGCCGGCCAGTTGGTAATATCAAGCGGGCGACCGCCGATATTCAGCGGGTAATCGATCAGATTACCGATGTATTGCAAGATGAAACCAGTCGCCGCCCCAATCAGCCCAAACAGCAGCACCAAGCGCGGCACACCCGTATCGCCGTGGGCAATCTCCTCGATCACCTCTTCAATCGGGAAGGGTGAGAAGGCATCCATTTTGGTATAGCCCGCCGCCTTAGCTTTGCGGGTTGCTTCAATCAAGGCTTCTGGCGTGGGAAACTCAGCCATCACGCCGTAGACATCGTTTCGCATCGCATCACTCCCCTAGTCTGCCGAGGCTGTGCCGTGGGCCGTACCGTGCTCGTGGCTGTGCCCGTGCCCGTGCCCATGCGCGCCATGCTCTGCCCGCCGCTTCGCCTTCTCCTGTTCTTGATGGAGGAACAACCGCATCTCAAAGATATTGATCATCGGCAGGACGCGGATGAAGAGGAAGAGCAGGGTAAAGAAGAGCCCAAAGGTGCCAAGGTAGAGCGACCAATCCCAAATCGTCGGAATGTAGAGACCCCACGACGAGGGCAAGAAGTCGCGTTCGAGCGAGATCACGATGATCACGTAGCGTTCAAGCCACATGCCTACGCTCACAATGAGTGAAATGATGAGCAAGGCTGGGATATTCTGGCGCACCTTCTTGAACCACAGCGGCTGGATTGCCACCGCGTTGCAGAAGAGCAGGCCCCAGTAGGCCCACGAGCTTGGCCCGAACATACGGTTGTAGAGGAGGTATTCCTCGTACTCATTACCGCTGTAGAGCGAGGCGAAGACCTCCATGAAATAACCGTAGACGACGATCATACCGGTGGCAAGCATCACCTTCGCCATCACATCGAGGTGGTGAAGGGTAATGTAATTCTCGAAGCCGTAGAAGGTGCGCACCGGGATCATCAACAACAACACCATCGCAAACCCGGCAAACACGGCGCCAGCCACGAAGTAGGGCGGGAAGACCGTGACTTGCCAGCCGGGGACTTGCGAAATGGCGAAGTCGAGTGAAATGATCGAGTGAACCGAGACCACCAGCGGGGTCGAGAGACCGGCCAGCAGGATCGAGGCCATCTCATAGCGGTGCCAATGGCGGGCCGAGCCGCGCCAGCCGAGGGCCGCAATGCCATACAGGCGCTTGACCCAAATATTCTTGGCCCGATCACGCAGGGTCGCGAAGTCGGGGATCAGACCGACCAGCCAGAACACCAGCGACACCGTGGCGTAGGTCGAGATCGCGAACACGTCCCACGCCAACGCGCTGCGGAACTGCGGCCACATGCCGTGGGTATTGGGGTACGGGATCAACCAGTAGAACAACCACGGCCGGCCAAGGTGCAGGATCGGGTAGAGACCGGCGCACGCTACCGCAAACAGCGTCATCGCTTCGGCGAAGCGGTTGATCGAGTTGCGCCAACCCTGATTGAGCAGCAACAGAATGGCCGAGATAAGCGTACCGGCGTGGCCGATACCGATCCACCACACAAAGTTGATGATGTCCATGCCCCAGCCGACCGGGATATTAATACCCCAGATACCGACGCCGCGGATGAACAGCCACGTCACCGACACAAAGAAGATCATCAGCAAGAAGAACGCCACGCTAAAGCCGGCCAGCCAGCCCTTTGGGGTCTTCAGCGGCGGCGTTAACGGGACATCGCCGATCTTTTGAGTGATCGACGTGTAGGTTTCCCCCGGCAGCAGATAGGCTTCGCCGTCATCGACGGGCCGGGTTCGGAGTGGTTGCGCCTGTGCCATCGCTAGCCTTCCACCTTTTCTAGATCCTCAGACGGGTTGCGGACACGGGCCAGATATGTCGTGCGCGGGAGCGTGTTCAGGAAGCCGAGCAGGCCGTAGTTATGCCCTTCCGCCTTCCACTTGGCGACGCGGCTGGTGGTGTCGTTAATATCGCCAAAGACGATCGCACCAGTCGGGCATGCCTGTTCGCAGGCAGTCTGAATGGCGCCATCGCTGATGACATACGACGATTGGCCAGCCTGCACCGCTGCGCGTTTGGCAGCAATGCGCGCCCCGCTAATGCGCTGCACGCAGTAGGTACACTTCTCCATCACACCTCGGATGCGCACCGTCACATCTGGGTTGAACGCGAGCTTGAAGGTCTCGGTCGTCGTATCGCTGTACTGCAAGAAGTTAAACCGCCGCACCTTGTACGGGCAGTTATTCGAGCAATACTTCGTGCCGACACAGCGATTATACACCATGTTGTTAAGACCTTCGTAATCGTGAACGGTGGCCGCAACCGGGCAGACAACCTCGCATGGCGCCTTTTCGCACTGCATGCAGTTGACAGGCATCATGTAGGTGGAAGGATTATCCAAATCGTCGCCGGCGTAGTAGCGATCAATCCGGATCCAGTGCATCTCACGCCCGCGCGAGACTTGATCCTTGCCAACGACCGCGATGTTGTTTTCGGCTTGGCACGCGACGACACAAGCGTTGCAGCCAATGCAGGCGTTGAGATTAATCGTCATGCCCCACGCATTGCGACCGGCGTAATCATCACCGGGTTGCAACGAGAGATAGCCGGGTGACTCACGGCCATACTCTTCTTTGTACACCTCTTTTGCGATGTACTTGGGGTCTTCCTTAAACTTCTTAAACTCGCCGACGCGATAAATATCGCGCCCTTCCAGCGTCCAGTGGTTTTGGGTGCTGACTAGTAAGTAGGTGCGACCGGTATTAGTCACGCGCGCGCCGGCGCCAAACCACGGGCTATCGCTGGTGCGGATGGGGTAGACATCAACCCCCACGCCATTGCCGACCCGGCCAGCATTGGTGCGGCCATAACCGAGGTTCAGCGTAATTGAGTCTTCGGCGTGGCCGGGGAGCAGCCAGATCGGCAGCTCGACCACTCCGCCGCGGTATTCGATGCGGGCAATCGTGCCATTCACCTTCGAGAGTTGTTCGAGGTAGATTTGGCGTTGGCGATCGTCCTCTTCACCGCCAACCAGCCGGTCAGCGTTAAAGGGCAGGCCAAGCAGCTTAATCGCCGTGCGCGGGCTCATCAGCGCCGCATTATCCCAGACTAGCTTGGTGAGCGGGCGAGGCAGCTCTTGCAGCCAACCGTTATTTGCATAGAAGCCATCGAAAACTGATGGGTCAGGCCGGAAGACGATCTCGACGCCGCTGCCCGGCTGCGGAATCTCGGCTGCCCGAATAGCGGCTTCGTTCAAGGTTGGCGTAATCACCGACGCCGCCGTATCGGCAATCACGCCGGTCGCCAGCGCGATCTCCCAATTCGTCTTGCCGATCTGCTCTTCCCAATAGCCGCGCACCAGATCGTAGCTCTCGGCATCAGGTTGGCCGAGCATCGCCGCCAACAACTCGTTGGCCGTCTTCCCGCCATAAAGTGGCTCGATCAGCGGCTGCACAATGCTGGCGGTGCCATCGAAGGCGCGCGCATCACCCCAACTTTCGAGTGGGTGGGCCTGCGGAATATGCCACGTGGCCCGCACCGACGTCTCGTCAACGAACTGGCTCAGGTGAATGGTCAGCGGCACCGTCGCCATCCGGTCGGCGAAGCGGAGGTCGCCGGGGGCATTGTAGACCGGGTTGCCGCCGATCATAATCAAGGTCTCGACCCGGCCAGCGGCCATCTCGCTGACCAACGTCACCAGATCGTTGGTCTGGTTAGTGGGGCGAGCTTCCACTGGTTCGTGGTAGAAGACCGTTTGACCGACATTGCCAAGCTCAGCATTAATGAGGTGGGCAAGGGCATGCACCACCGGCGGCTGCTGATCGCCGGCAATCACCACTGCGCGGCCCCGATGCTCTTCGAGGTCTTTGGCGATCGCTTTCAGGAACTCTTCCGCCTTTGGGCCAAGCTCAGCCGGGGCGCCGCCAACCCCCAATTCGTGGGCCAATGCCCCAGTGAAGGCAGCGATGGCATCGGCGCGCAGCTGCAGCCGGTGATCGGCGGCGGTACCGGTGGTTGACGGGCTCGCCTCAACCACATACAGCCGGTTCATCTCGCTGCTGCCCTTGCGCACCTTGCGCGCATCGGCGAAGGCACGGGCATACGCGCCGAAGCCGGGGCCGGGGGCAAGGAAGTCGGCGTCAAGGCTGACGATGACCAGCGCCTTCGACAGATCGTAGCGGGTGGTGACATCGCGGCCAAAGGCGAGGCGCGCGCCTTCAACCACGTTATCGCGGTTGACCGGCTCGTACTGATACCAGCGCGCCTGCGGATAGGCCTGCAAAAACTGCTCGATCTGCGCAGCCAGCGATGGCGATGTGACATTGGTGGTCAATAGCCGCACACCGGCTCCCTGTGACGCTTGGGCTGCCGTCAACGCATTAGCCAGCGTCGCGGTAAACTCGGCCCACGTGCTTGCCACCCCCTGCCGCAACACGGTTGTCGAGCGGTCGGGGTCATACATCGTCAAAATCTCGGCCTGCGCAAACAGATCGGTACCACCAAGGCTAGCCGGGTGACGCGGGTTGCCTTCCACCTTGGTCGGGCGCCCCTCGTTCGAGCGCACCAGCACCCCAGCGCCATAACCGCCGAGGGTGAGCGTGGAGGCGAAAAATTGTGGAACACCGGGAATGCGGCCTTCCGGTTGGCGATCAAAGGGCGCGATATACTGGCGCGGCTGATAGGTGCAGGCGGTCACGCCAGCCAAGGCTAACGAGGCCCCCATCAGCTTCAGGAATGTGCGCCGGCTCATTCCATCGCTCATCTCGCTCGCGCCGCGCGGAAACTCGCGCTCCACTAGTTCGCGGAACGCCGGCGAATCGGCCAGTTGATCGAGCGAACGCCAGAACTGCGGTCCGCGCGCGTCGCGCAACTGAGCGCGAATGGCCTCGAGGTCAGGTTGCTGCTGTGTCATGGTTGTTTACCACCACCGTTGCTAATGAATCCAGCGGGCACATAGGCGTGCCGTCCGAAACGGGGCGGCACGCAGTCGAGCGGCTTAGCGATGGCACACGTAACAGTTGGTCAATTGGTCGGGCGGCATGATGCCGTACTCCGCCACCAACCGGCGACCGATCTCCAGTTGGTTCGACGGCGGCACGTAATCCATGTTGTAGACCTCTTCACGTGGCCGGACGTACAATTCAGGATTGCGGTGACAGTTGAGGCACCAACCCATATACAGCGCCTGCTGCTGCCAGACCACCGGCATATTGTTCACTTGCCCGTGGCAGGTCGAGCAGCCGATGCCCTTGTTGACGTGGATCGAGTGGTTGAAGTACACGAAATTGGGCAGGTCGTACACCTTGACCCACTCGATCGGCTTGCCGGTGGCGTAGCTCTCGCGCACCTTTTCCAGCAGCGGGCTGGCGGTCTTGATCTGTGAGTGGCAGGTCATGCAGGTTTCGGTTGCCGGAATATTGGCGAAATACGATTGGTCAACCGAAACGTGGCAGTAGCGGCAATCGATGCCGACGATGTTGTAGTGGAGTTGATGGCTGAACGCCACCGGCTGTTCGATCGCCACGTTTACTTGCCGGAAGTAGTTGGAGCGGAAGTAAACGCCGAGAATGAGGATGCCTTCAACGACGAGCAAGACGAGCGCGAAGATGCTTAGGCGAGCCAGAAGGTTGGCATTGCGGGGGAAGATCTGTGCCATGCTGCGTTACCCTGTTCAGGAAGCGAACTGCACGGTGTGAGCCTGCCGGTATTATAGAACCGTTTTGCTTTTGCGTCAAATACTCGGACGCGCTAACATCGTTCTTGCCTAATGTAATGCCGAAAATGCGAACTTAACAACGTGGTTTAGGTGACATGTTTTTGCATATTGTGCATTAGCTGTGCGCGCGGCATACCTCGCATCCTTTGTCACGCCATGGTGACAGAACTTGGTGGTTATGGGCTCATCTTCATCTATAGTACCACAATTTTTTGTGCAAACAGTCTGCAATTTTGTGACAAGCTTCGCAAATATGCGGTGGGAAGGAAGCAGGAGGGGCGCCGGCAACTTATGGTATAGTGTGCAGCAATGGGAAGAACCGCGCGAGGAAGTGGCGATGAAAATAGCAATTATTGGCTTGCCCAACAGTGGCAAAACAACGGTCTTTAATGCGCTGACCCGCGGCCATGCCGAGACGGCGGCCTATTCATCGGGGCAGCTTGAGCCGAATTTGGCGACGGTGAAGGTGCCTGACCCGCGGCTCGATGTGCTGGCGCAGATGTTTAAACCACGCAAGATTACCTACGCCGATGTCCAGTACGTTGATATTGGCGGTCTCAGTGGCAGCGGTCGCGCCGGCGGCGGCTTGCCGCCGGTCTTGCTGAACTATATTGCCTCGGCTGATGCCCTCTTGCACGTGGTGCGCGCGTTCGAGGATCCAGCCGTTCCCCATCCCAACGGCTCGGTCGATCCGCAGCGCGATATTGCGGCGGTTGATCTGGAATTGGCCTTTTCCGATCTGGGCATTATCGAGCGCCGGCTCAACCGGCTCAACGCCGAGATTCCGAAATTGCCGGCCAAAGAGAAAGAACTGCGCACCGCTGAGCGCGATCTGTTGCAGCGGCTGCGCGAGGCCCTCGAAGCCGAGATACCGATCCGCGCGCTAGAGCTGACCGACGACGAGGCGCGCATGATCCGCGGCTACCAGTTCCTCACCGCCAAGCCGATGCTGATTGCGCCGAATATTGGTGAAGCGGATATTGCCCATCCGCCGCAGATTGCGTATCCGCATCGCAACAGCGCGGTCGAGCCGCTCTGTGGCAAGATCGAGGCCGAGCTGGCCCAGCTCGATGATGAAGAGGCGCGCGCGTTTATGGAAGACCTCGGCATTACGGCCCCGGCCCGCGATCGGGTGATTAAGGCGAGCTATGGCTTGCTGGGACTGATCAGCTTCCTCACTGCCGGCCCCGATGAGGTGCGCGCATGGCCCATCCCGCGTGGCACGCCGGCGGTCGAAGCGGCGGGGGTGATCCATTCCGATATTCAGCGCGGCTTTATCCGGGCCGAAATTGTGGCCTACCACGATCTGATTGCTGCCGGCAGCATGCACGAAGCTAAGAAGGCCGGTCACGTGCGCATGGAAGGCAAGCAATATATCGTCCAAGATGGTGACATCTGCCATTTCCTCTTCAATGTCTGAGCGGTTGTTCACGGCCTCGTTACGATCAGCGCCGTGGGGCAAGGCTGTGGCTCAGGTGATGGCGGCTGCATTGGCTGCGGTCGATCCAGTCCAAGCCACAGCCGTCTCATTGCGCCGCGAAGGCGACTGGTTGATCGCCGGCGAGCGTCGCTACGATCTACGCATGTTTGCGCGGGTGTGGCTGGTGGGCGCGGGGAAGGCTGGGGCCGCGATGGCGCAAGCAGCGGCGGCTACACTGGGCGACCGGCTCAGCGGCGGGATCGTCGTGGTGAAAGACGACGGTGCGCCGTTGCCAGCGATTCCCGGCGTGACACTCGTGCAGGCGGCCCATCCGACCCCTGACGAGCGCAGCGTTGTTGCCGGGCAGCAGATGGCTGATCTCTTGGCTCAAGCCGATGAACGTGATCTGGTCATTGCCCTGATTTCGGGTGGCGGGTCAGCCTTGCTCAATCTGCCGGTTCCCGGCGTCACCCTCGCCGATCTGCAGCGATTGACCGCCGAATTGCTCGCCTGCGGCGCACCGATTGGCGCGATTAATACCCTGCGCAAGCACCTTGACCGGCTCAAAGGCGGCGGGTTGGCCCGGTTAGCGGCCCCGGCGACGCTGATCACACTGATCCTCTCAGATGTGGTTGGGAGTCCGCTTGACGTGATCGCCTCTGGCCCAACGGTCGCTGATCCGACTACGTTTGCCGATGCGTTGGCGCTGCTCGATCACTACGAGTTGCGCGATCGGTGTCCGCCGGCCATTCTTGCCTATCTGACGGCAGGCGCGCGCGGCGAACAGCCAGAGACGCTCAAGCCGGGTGATCCGGTGTTGGCGAAGGGGCAGCATGTATTGATCGGGAGCAATGCGCAAGCGGCGCAGGCTGCCTTGGCCGCAGCGCAGGCCGCCGGTTTTCATGCTCTCTTGCTTACCACCTCGCTTGAAGGAGAAGCGCGCGAGGTAGGGAAGGTGCTGGCCGCGATTGCCCGTGAGATTGCCACCAATGGCCATCCGTTAACTCGTCCGGCTTGTGTGATCGCTGGCGGCGAAACGACCGTTACGCTGCGGGGAACGGGGCTTGGCGGGCGCAATCAAGAGTTGGCGCTGAGTGCCGCGCTGGCGTTAGCGGGTTTGGCCGATGCGGCGGTGATTGCGCTGGCCACCGATGGCGGCGATGGCCCGACCGATGCCGCCGGCGCGGTGGCGACCGGTGCGACGGTAGCGCGAGCGCGGGCCTTGGGCCTTGATCCGCTCGACCATCTGCGCCGCAACGACGCTTACCCCTTCTTTGCCGCGCTTGATGACCTCTTGCGGCCCGGCCCGACCGGCACGAATGTGAATGATTTAGCGTTGGTGGTGGTAGGGTAGGCGCAGGATTATTGCTGGCTGAAGCGCTGGCTGCGCCGTTGCAGATCAGTGACGATTGCAGCGCGTTTGCCAGATTGGACTATCGTTTTAGGGGCTAGGGATACGATTGTTGCGGGCGGCAGGCATACAGCCGTGCTATATGCCTACGCGCCCGCGCAATGACCGGATGTATCTGCGCCTACGACAGCTCGCTGAGCGCCTCTTCCACCGAGATCAGATGGGCTGGGCCGCCGATCGGAGCTTGGACGGTTTCTAACCCCAAGCCCAAATCGTGGATAGCCGCTGTCACCGAGGGGGCGAGATCGCGGCGGGTGATGAAGACCACAGTCGGGCCGGTATCGGTGCTCGCATACACCGGCACGCCACGGGCGCGCAGATCGTTGCACAGCCGGAACAGCGTGATATTTTCCGGCTCCCACCCAATAATCTTCTGCTCGCGCGAACCAGACATCGTGACGCCGTGCAGGCGCATGCTGTCGAGTTCGGCCAATTGGCCGATGGTTTGCCAATCGCCGCGGCGGGCAGCGGCGATGCACTCGCGCACCTCCTCGCCGCGCGAACGCATCCACGCGCGGAAGAAGACGCTGTTCGGCGCGTCGTGATGAGCCTGTTCGGTCTTCAAACCGACCCGCGAGTCAATCGGTACCGTAATCAGCGCGACATCCTCCAGCTCGTGGTCTTGGTCAAGGCGGACAGCGAAGCTTTCTGAGGGCGGAATGCCGGGGTAACTGAGCCAGAGGGCCAAGCCGCCGGCGGCGCTGCGGCAGCCAGAGCCAGCCAGCCGGCGGGCGAGGGTGGAGATAAAGCGGGTGTGGCCGGCCAATTCAGGGCCAAAGAGGGCCCCGACCGCCGCGCAGGCCAATGCGGCGGCAGCCGAGGCGCTAGTGCCCAAGCCTTTACCGGCGACGCGGGTGCGCAGCACATTGCGCGAGACGACGCGGGCATGGCTGGTAACGCCGGCCAACTCACGCACGGCATCAAGCACCGTGACGACCCGTTCGAGCTCGCGGCCTTGCGCCGGTTTACCGCCGATAATGGCGCTATCGGCGGATAGGGCCGGATCGAACTCAACCAGCGTTGTTGTGTGAGCCGCGGCGTTATTGAGCGAAATTGAAGGCAAAAAGGCGATGCGTTGCGTCCAGTCGCTGAGGCCGTGGTATTTCAGCACCCCCTGCATTGGGTACGCGCGGGCGGCGGCGATGCCTTGCGCGCGGGCCGGCGGCAGATGCGGCGGCGGTGGCAGTTCGATCCGGTGGTGGCGCAGATCGGCCAAGATGCGTTCGTGAGCCGTGCGCATCGGCCCGACCAGATCGGCGAACCCTTTTGGGATCAACGACTCATTCACGGCGCATACCTCTTCATTACTGGCGACCGCCGTAATTCGGCGCCTGCTTGGTAATCACGACATCGTGCGGATGGCTCTCGATTTGGCCGGCAGTAGTGATGCGGATGAAACGGGCATCGCGACGGAGGGCTTCGATATTCGGTGCGCCGGCGTACCCCATCCCAGCGCGCAAACCGCCGACCAGTTGGTAGACGGTGTCGCTGAGCGGGCCTTTGAACGGAACCATGCCTTCGATGCCTTCGGCTACTAGTTTACGCGCTTCGGTAACGTTGGTCTGAAAGTAGCGGTCGCCGCCGCCGCGCTGCATCGCGCCAATACTGCCCATACCGCGATAGCTCTTGTAGCTGCGGCCTTCGTAGAGGATCAGCTCGCCGGGGCTTTCTTCGGTGCCGGCGAAGATCGAACCGATCATGACGCTATGAGCGCCGGCGGCAATCGCCTTGGGAATATCACCCGAATACTTGATCCCGCCATCGGCGATGATCGGAATCCCGTAGGGTTCGGCGGCGCGAGCGCAATCATAAATGGCGGTAATCTGCGGCATGCCGGCGCCGGTCACGACGCGGGTGGTGCAGATCGAGCCGGGGCCTTGCCCAACTTTCACCCCATCAACGCCGCGCTCGATCAAGGCAATGGTAGCGGCAGCGGTCGAGACATTGCCGCCGATAATTTGGACGCGGGGGAACAGCTCGCGCAGCTTGACGACCGCATCGAGCACGCCGCGCGAATGGCCGTGGGCAGTATCGACGACCAACACATCGACCCCGGCGCGCACCAGCTCAGCAGCCCGTTCGAGATAGTCGCCGCTAACGCCAACGGCTGCGCCGACGCGCAGCCGTCCCATATCATCTTTGCAAGCGTTGGGGTACTCGATCCGCTTCATAATATCTTTGACGGTGATCATCCCACTCAGCTTGCCGCGTTCATCAACAACCAGCACCTTCTCGATCCGGTGGCGGTGGAGGACTTCTTTGGCCTCTTCGAGGGTGGTGCCTTCGGGCACGGTTACGAGATTACGCGAGGTCATCAGCTCGCGGATGGGGCGATTACGGTCGGTCTCGAAGCGCAGGTCGCGGTTGGTAATAATGCCGACCAGATCGCCATCGGCGGTGGTGACGGGCACGCCAGAGATCTTATATTCGGCCATCAAATCGAGCGCATCGCCGACGGTGCGATCGGGCGGCAAGGTGATGGGGTCGGTAATCATCCCGCTCTCAGACCGTTTCACCTTACGTACCATCTCGGCCTGTTGGGCGATTGGCATATTCTTGTGAATAATGCCGATGCCACCCTCGCGGGCCAGCGCGATGGCCAGCCGGTGCTCGGTGACGGTATCCATCGCGGCGCTGACGATCGGAATATTGAGGCGAATGTTGCGTGTAAGCCATGTGCTCACATCGACCGTCGCGGGCAAGACATTCGACTCAGCCGGTATCAGCAGGACATCATCGAAGGTCAGCCCTTCGCGCGCAAATTTTTCCTCCCAAGCGATGCCCATACATTCCTCCGTGCAATGTAGTGATGTACAAAAAACCCCCGCGGCCAGCGCAGGGGAATAGCAACGACTGCTGACTCCAAACGACAGGTGACGGCAAGCGCACCCATATCATCTCGCCTGTACTATACTCTGAACGGCCCATGTCGTCAAACGAGCAAGCCGATCACGATGGCGACCACGCCGGCGCCGGCGGCGATGCCACCCAACACATAGAACAACAAGCTGCGGCGGCCAAGATGCTGGTGCAAGGATCGTTCTGGCTGAAACGAGATCAGAAACGGCCCGCGTTGGCGGGGATCGGCGCCAATCTGCGGGTTAGCGCCGAGTTGGCGGAGATAGCCATGGACAAAGACCGGACTGCCGGCCGGCAACGCCCATTCTTGGCGCCAGATTTCGCGCTCGCTGCCGCCGAGGCCGGTCATTTCTTCGTAGCGAGCAACGGTTTCCCGCAGATCAAAACTGGCGCCGGCGGTTACGATCGTGATCGCGCCGCTGGGATCGCGCACCTGAAACTCAGGCACGGACTGGGTATAGTCGTCGCCGAAGGCGGTTTCGGTCTTTTTTTGCTTGCCGTCCCAAGCGCGGCCCGCAGCTTGTTCGCGCTCTTCATGCACCATATAGCGAAAGGCAACGCACGGCGTATCGCTGTAGGGCGCGCGGAGCGACGTCTGCGTTTCGGCGATACCGGTGACTTCAACAGCGGCGCCGATGGACAGTAAGCCGGCGCGCACTCGATCGAGCAGATCGCCGACCGGCCATGTTGGGGTCTGCTGGATAGCGGCGAGCCGGCGGTCGTGCCAATAGGCAACGGCGGCCAGCGCCGCTGCGCCGAGGATGGCGAGGATGCCGCTGCCAATCAAGATCAGTGATGCCATGCGAGACTTCCTTGCTGAGTATAAATCTCATAACTATGGTTGCGGTGAAGCGAAACGTCTTTTTTCCGGCGCATCGAGATGCTATGATGAGGATAACACAGTGCGGCATTGTGAAGGAGTGTGATGTATGCTCAAACGAATTTTACATGCCCTCGGCTTCATCGTTGCTAATGTGATCGTGATGATTATTCTGCACGGCAACTCACGCCAGTTTTGGCCAAAGATTCCCTACTTGAGTTTGCGCAACGAAAGCACGTTCGAGCACACCCGGTTACTCTTCAATACGCTCTTGGTTGTCACCATTGGACAGGCGTTGATCGGCAAATTACCTCGTGAGCGGTGGGTGCCGCGCGGGATTGTCTTGGCGGCGCTGCCCGCCTCGTTACCGGGACTGATCTTCTTTGGGCAGCGGGTGTTGCGGTTAGAGGGCGAGGCCAGTGAACGGTACAATCTCAGCCTAGTGCCGCTGCTGCCGATTGCCGCCACGGTACTGGAAGAGGTACTAGTCGATAAGCTCAATCCGGCCGCCGCGGAACCGCACGCGGATTATAGCCATCTGGTGTGAGTGGCTGAATGTAGGTTGCCAAGATACTGGATCGTAAGGGCGGGGTTCAAACCCGCCCTTACGGATCCCTCCCTTATCCCTACCGCCACTCAGCAAACATCACATCGCTGCCGCGGGTAGGCACGCCAACGCCGCCGCGCACTGGCGCACCCTGCTCGTCGCGCACGGTGAACGTCACCTCTTGGCGCGGGCGCAAACCGCAGACGCGGGCATTGCCTCCGGAGTCGAACGCGCCGCTGAGACGCAGGCCGTCAATCGACACGATCCAGCCGGCGGTATTAATCCCGCGAATCTGGATCAAGATGCAGCGCGTATCTTCATTCTCGTTCAGTTTCACAAAGCGCAGCCGGGGTGGTTCCGGCGGTACAGTTGGGGTTGGCGGGGGTGGCACACCGGTATTGTCGATCAACCAGCGCTCGACATAACCGCTCGAACCGATCAGACCCGAGTCGGTGCTGGTGCGAATGCGCACCCGGTACCAACCAGCCGGTTGTTCGCTCAAAATATCTACTTCATCACCGTTGCGGATCGGCTCAGTTACGGCGCTTTCAGGCGATGGTTCAACCCGGATCCGGGTAAACGCCCCTTGGGCATCTTCTTCAATCCGTCCGGTATAGCGATAATCGGGACGCACACCCGATACCACGCGCACACTGCTATAGTCGCGCAGGGTGACAGCAGCGCCGGGCACCGGTGTGCCATTGAGTTCGAGGGTAAAGGGCGCCGAACCAGCGAGCGGGATGTTCAGGGTGCTGATGCGCAAGCGTAATTCGTTGTCACTTCTGCCGGCCAAGATATCGAGGGCAACTGGATCATAGCCGGCGGCGCGCAGTGTTGCCGTGCGGACGGCGGATAGGCCTGAACCTTGGACGGTAAACTCAAGCGGAGTCGCGCCGGTGAAGAGGTCGATGGGAAAAATGCGATCAACGCGGAATGACTGGATCGGAATCGGCGATCTGGTTGGCGCTGGCGTAGGCGAAGGTGATAGAGTAGGAGAAGGAATCGCCGTCACGATGGCCGGGTTGGCAGTCACCGGCGTTGGCGAAGGTGTTGCCACTCGGTTGAGGCCAATCGCGGCCAGCACAACGAGCAAGATAATGGTAACGACGCCGATGGCGACCGGCGCCGACCAATGTAGATCGCGCTGAGGGGTTGGCGTGGCGCTGGTTTGGGCTAATTCGCGTTCGATCGTGTCGATGGTTTGCATCACCTCGCTGGCCCGCGGATCGTCTGCAGGCAGCCGGTCGAGCGCCGAACGGTAGACGGTCAGCGCCTGCGCTAGTTGGCCGTGAGTGCGCAACGCAGCGGCATCATTCATCAGAGGCGCGATCGGGTCGGTTAGCGATGGGGAAATTGTGGCTGGCGCTTGCGGTTCGGCGGCAGCCATTCTCGGCGAGGGCAACACCGCTTGCCATTCTTTGAGGAGCGGGCAATTCAGCGGGGTCGCGCTCTGCCAAAGCCGATCGAGCATTTGGGCTGGGCCTAGCCCCCAACGGCGGGCAAGTGCGTCGCGGAGGGTATGGTAGCGTTCGGTTGGTTGCAGCAGATCAGCGGGCGTGAAGAAGCTATCCGTCGCGGCGGCTGCGCGTACGGCATCGTCACACCAGCCAAGCAATTCAAGGATCAGCAACGCGCCGCCGAAGCGATCGGCGGACAATCCCTGCGCCGGCACCGGGTGCTGGTACGGGCTGGTGGGCGCTGGCATCGGGAGGCGGAGCACGCCGGCGCCATGCATTGTTTCGAGATCGACGAGCGCAACCGGTGCGGCGGCGGCGGGATCGATCAATCCGGGGAGCATCACATGGGCGGATTGTAGATCGCCATGCACAAGGCCGCGTTGCTCGATCTCGACTAGCAAATTGGTTAGTGCTCGGGCTAGCGCCAGACTTTGGCTAGGGCTGAGCGGGCGACGGTGATGGATCAATTCTTGCCACGGCGGGCCATACACCCATGGCATCAGGATGGCATAGTCGAGTTCAGGCCGCGTTGTGACCAATGCTGGTTGGTTAGCGGCGGTAATAATCATGCGGCGTGCTGCTTGCAAGCCGGGAATACTGCTCACGCTCTGCAATTGCTGCGCGTGCTGGATCAACGACGGCTCGCAAAGTTGGGTTTGCACCTTGAGCGCGACAAACCCGCCAGCAGTGCGCAATTGAACCACCCGGCTGTTTTGACCCTCTTGCACAAACGGGCGTCCGGGTATGGCCGGATGGGCGCATACCTGATAGCTGATCCCGTCGATCACTAATTGCTCGTCAATCGCAGGTTGGAAGGGCATGGATGTAACCATACTCTGAGCGGCGGAAGTGGTTGGCGCGGTGGCTGGGTTGTTCGTAACTGCGCCATGGATGATACAATTTAGTATACCACCTTGCTGTGTAAGCTTATGCGACGATTGCCGGTAGGGAGGTTCGCTGCCGTTATGCCGATGGCCCGGCTGCTGTTCTCACCGGCCAATCCAATGATCTGTCTGGTCTGGACTCTGGCGCAAGCTGCCGCTTGGCAACAGTTGGTGACAGTTATGCACAGGACGCATATCGGTAATCCAGATTTGATCGGGCGACATGAGCAGCATCTGCGTGATTGTGGGCCTCTGTTAAGTAAACGGTGAACAATTCTCAATTATTGAAGTCTTGACGAATTGCGTCACGAGGGGTAGTCTATAATATGCACCCCTTGTTATCTATATCACAACCGGTAGATTAGGTTTTGACATGCGTCGAGGAGGACTGTCGATGATCGACACTGCGCCCCCCGCCCCACCACGGGCGCCCCGTTCCAATCCAATTCGGGATCGCGTTGCTTGGGAAAAACAGCGCGCTGCTGCGCTGGCCGATCCCGGCGCTTTCCATGGCGCAATTGCCCGGACGCTGATCCACTGGTACGATCCGGCCCATCGCTGCTGGATCCGCTTCAACGAGACCAGCCAGCGCTGGGAAGGGCTTGACGCGGCTACTGGCGCGCCGGTCGAGGTGGATTATCCAGCCGACTATCAGCCGTGGGAAAAAGCGTTTGATGATAGCGAAGCGCCCTTCTACCGCTGGTTCCTTGGCGGTTTAACCAATGCCTGTTTCAACGAAGTTGACCGCCATGTCATGACGGGCTACGGCGATGAGGTGGCCTTCTACTTTGAGGGTGATCGCTGGGACAGCTCGCTCAACAATGGCCGTGGCGGGCCGGTGGTGCAAGAGACGATTACCCGGCGGCGGTTGCTGGTCGAGGTGGTGAAGGCGGCGCAAGTGTTGCGCGATCTCGGTCTGAAGAAAGGTGACCGGATTGCGCTGAATATGCCGAATATTATGCCGCAGATCTATTACACCGAGGCGGCTAAGCGGCTGGGAATCATTTACACTCCGGTGTTCGGCGGCTTTTCTGACAAGACGCTGTCGGATCGCATCCACAATGCTGGCGCGCGGGTAGTGATCACCTCAGACGGCGCCTACCGCAATGCGCAAGTGGTGCCCTACAAAGAGGCCTATACCGATCAGGCGCTCGATAAATATGTGCCGGTGGAAACGGTGCGCCAGATTGTGATCGATACGCTGGCGACGCTGCCGTTGACCGATGACCAGCGCCAGAAGATCCTTGCCGAAGTTGATGCGGCGTTGGAGGGTGAGATCACCATCGAGCGATCGGACGTGATGCGTGGGGTTGGGGCGGCGCTGGCTCAGATGCGCGATCTTGATGCTGGTATCCAATCCAAGGTGCGCACCGTGCTGGCGCAGGCGCTGGTGGCGACGCCGCCGCGGGTTGAGGCGGTGATTGTGGTGCGCCACACCGGCCAAGAGATTCTGTGGAATGAGGGACGCGATCGCTGGAGCCACGAGCTGCTCGAGGCAGCCCTTGAGAAGATTTTGGCCAACGCGCGCGCTGCCGGCATTGATGTCCATAGCGAATCTGAGCTGCTCAGCCTGCCCGACGAGCAACTGATTCGCGCGCTGTATGCCAGTGTTCCGTGCGAGCCGGTCGATGCCGAGTACCCGATGTTTATCATCTACACCTCGGGCAGCACCGGCAAGCCCAAGGGTGTGATCCACGTGCATGGCGGGTATGTCGCCGGCATTTTGCATACGTTGCCGGTGAGCTTTGATGCCGAGCCGGGTGATACGATCTACGTCATCGCCGATCCGGGTTGGATCACTGGCCAGAGCTACATGCTCACCGCGACGATGGCTGGCCGCCTGACCGGCGTGATCGCCGAGGGGTCGCCGCTCTTCCCCTCGTCGGGCCGCTATGCCAGCATCATCGAGCGGTACGATGTGCAGATCTTCAAGGCCGGCGTCACCTTCCTCAAGACGGTGATGTCGAACCCGCAGAACGTGGAAGACGTGCGGCTCTACGATATGTCAACGCTGCGAGTGGCGACCTTCTGCGCCGAGCCGGTAAGCCCGGCTGTGCAGCAGTTCGGCATGCAGATCATGACGCCGCAGTACATCAATTCGTACTGGGCGACCGAGCACGGCGGTATTGTTTGGACGCATTTCTACGGCAATAACGACTTCCCGCTCCGCCCCGATGCGCACACCTATCCGTTGCCGTGGATTGCCGGCGAGGTGTGGGTGGCCGAAACGGATGAGAGCGGCAATGTGCGCTATCGGGTGGCCGATTACGAAGAGAAGGGCGAGATCGTGATTACGGCGCCCTATCCGTACCTGACGCGCACAATCTGGGGTGATGTGCCCGGCTTTGAAGCCTATCTGCGCGGCGAGATCCCGCTGCGGGCGTGGAAGGGCGATGCCGAGCGGTTTGTGAAGACCTACTGGCGGCGCGGGCCAAACGGCGAGTGGGGCTACATTCAGGGCGACTTTGCGATGAAGTACCCCGATGGCAGCTTTACCCTCCATGGCCGCTCGGACGACGTGATCAACGTGTCGGGCCACCGCATGGGCACCGAGGAGATCGAGGGCGCGATTTTGCGCGATCGCCAGATTACGCCCGACTCGCCGGTCGGCAACTGTATCGTGGTCGGCGCGCCGCACCGCGAGAAGGGTCTGACGCCGGTCGCCTTCATCCAGCCGGCGCCGGGCCGGCGGCTGACGGCTGCCGATCGCCGGCGGCTCGATGAGATTGTGCGCACCGAGAAGGGTGCGGTGAGCGTGCCCGAAGATTACATCGAGGTCAGCGCCTTCCCCGAAACGCGCAGCGGCAAGTACATGCGCCGCTTCCTGCGCAATATGATGCTCGATGAGCCGCTGGGCGATACCACCACGCTGCGCAATCCAGAGGTGCTGGAAGAGATTGCGGCCAAGATTGCCGAGTGGAAGCGCAAGCAGCGCATGGCCGAAGAGCAGCAGATCATCGAGCGCTACCGCTACTTCCGCATCGAGTACCATCCGCCGGCGGCCAGCGCCGGTAAGCTGGCGGTGGTGACGGTGACCAACCCGCCGGTTAACGCGCTCAACGAGCGCGCGCTCGATGAGCTGAACACGATTGTCGATCACCTGAGCCGGCGGAATGATGTGGCTGTGATCGTGTTCACCGGCCAAGGCGCGAAGAGCTTTGTGGCCGGCGCCGACATTCGCCAGTTGCTCGAAGAGATCCACACGGTGGAAGAGGCGATGGCGCTGCCGAACAACGCGCACCTCGCCTTCCGCAAGATCGAGTGCATGAACAAGCCGTGCATCGCGGCGATCAACGGTGTGGCGCTTGGTGGCGGTCTGGAGTTTGCGATGGCCTGCCACTACCGCGTGGCCGATGTCTACGCCGAGTTTGGCCAGCCTGAGATCAACCTGCGCTTGCTGCCCGGTTACGGCGGTACGCAACGGTTGCCGCGCTTGCTCTACAAGCGCAACAACGGCACCGGTCTGCTGCGCTCGTTAGAGATGATCTTGGGCGGGCGGAGCGTGCCGGCTGAAGAGGCGCTGGAGTTGGGCTTGATCGATGGGATTGCGACCGGCGATTACGATGCGCTGGCGTTGGCGTGCGAACTGGCCCGCGAGGCGATTGGCCCCGATGGCGCGTTGCGCGAAGAGTCGCCAGTCACCAAGGCCTTCCGCCATCGCCACGAGCAACTCGAAGAGTGGCGCAAGCCTGACCCGCACTTCGCCGATGATGAGCTGCGCTCGATTATTGCCCATCCGCGGGTTGAGCGCATCATCAAGCAGGCCCATACCGTTGGGCGTGACGCCGCTGTACATCGCGCGCTCGAGGCGATCCGCTACGGGTTCATCCACGGCTTCGAGGCTGGCCTTGAGCACGAGGCGAAGCTGTTCGCCGAAGCGGTGGTTGATCCGAATGGCGGCAAGCGCGGTATCCGCGAGTTCCTCGATCGCCACAGCCCGCCATTGCCGACGCGCCGGCCATTGATCACCCCCGAACAGGAGCAACTCTTGCTAGAGCAGAAAGAGCTGTTGCCGATCGGTTCGCCCTTCTTCCCCGGCGTCGATCGGATTCCGAAGTGGCAGTACGCGCAGGCCTTCATCCGCGATCCGGAGACGGGCGCGGCAATGCATGGCGACCCGATTGTAGCCGAGAAGCAGATCATTATTCCGGTCGAGCGGCCACGGGCGAATCAGGCGCTGATCTATGTGCTGGCCTCGGAAGTCAACTTCAACGATATTTGGGCGATTACCGGCATTCCGGTGTCGCGCTTCGACGAGCACGACCGTGACTGGCACGTGACCGGTTCGGGCGGGATCGGGTTGGTGGTGGCGCTTGGTGAAGAGGCGCGCCGCGAAGGCCGGCTGAAGATCGGCGATTTGGTCGCTATCTACTCTGGCCAGAACGACCTGCTCTCGCCGCTGGTGGGCCTTGATCCGATGGCGGTCGATTTCGTCATCCAAGGCAACGATACGCCCGATGGTTCGCACCAGCAGTTTATGGTGGCGCAAGCGCCGCAGTGTATGCCGGTGCTGCCGGATATGACTATCGAGGCGGCGGGCAGCTACATCCTCAATCTAGGCACGATCTATCGCGCGCTCTTTACCACGCTGCGCGTGCAACCCGGTCGCACGATCTTTATTGAGGGCGCCGCAACTGGTACCGGTCTCGATGCGGCCCGTACCGCGGCGCGCAACGGTCTTAACGTGATCGGTATGGTCAGCTCGGCTGACCGGGCGGCGACGGTGATCGGGGCCGGCGGCAAGGGAGCGATTAACCGCAAGGATCCGGCGATCGCCAATTGCTTCACCCGCGTGCCGGAAGACCCGTCTGAATGGGCAGCATGGGAGGCGGCTGGCCATCCGTTGCTTGAGATGTTCCGGGCCCAGAACGATGGCCGCTTGGCCGATTACGTCGTCTCGCACGCCGGCGAGACGGCCTTCCCGCGCAGCTTCCAACTGCTCGGCGAACCGCGTGATGGTCATATCCCAACTCTGACCTTCTACGGCGCGAGCAGCGGCTATCACTTCACCTTCATCGGCAAGCCCGGCGCGGCTTCGCCAACCGAGATGCTGCGGCGGGCCGGCTTGCGCGCCGGTGAGGGGGTGTTGATCTACTACGGCGTCAGCAGCAGCGACCTGATTGATAGCGGCGGCCTTGAAGCCATCGAGGCGGCGCGCTTGATGGGGGCGCGGATCGTGGTGGTGACGGTTAGCGATGCCCAGCGCGAGTTCTTGCTCTCGCTCGGTTTCGGCGCAGCTCTGCGCGGCGTGGTCAGCATCGCCGATCTCAAGCGGCGGTTTGGCGACGATTTCGAGTGGCCAGAGACAATGCCGCCGCTGCCCGACTCGCGCAAGGATCCGCAAGGTCTCAAAGAGGCGGTGCGCCGCTTCAACGACCTGACCTTCAAGCCGATCGGCAGCGCGGTCGGCGGCTTCCTGCGCACGCCCGACAACCCGCGCGGCTATCCCGACTTGATCATCGAGCGCGCCGGTCACGATGCGCTGGCGGTGAGCGCGATGCTGATCAAGCCCTTCACTGGCCGGATCGTCTACTTCGAGGATATCGGCGGGCGGCGCTATTCGTTCTTCGCGCCGCAGATCTGGGTGCGCCAGCGCCGCATCTATATGCCAACGGCCCAGATCTTCGGTACGCACCTCTCGAACGCCTACGAGATTGTGCGGATGAACGAGGAGATCAGCGCCGGTCTGATCACGATCACCGAGCCGGCAGTGGTGCCGTGGGAGCAGTTGCCCGAAGCGCATCAGGCGATGTGGGAGAATCGCCACACCGCGGCGACCTACGTCGTCAACCATGCCTTGCCACGGCTCGGCATTAAGAGCAAGGACGAGCTGTACGAGGCGTGGACATCACGCGAGGAGTAGCGGTAGGTTGGTGAGGAGGATAGGGCAGCATGTATGCTGCCCTATCCCCTTTATGCCTCCCGCCGTGGCTGCCCCGATGGGCAGATCCGTTCGAGCCAGACGATTCCGCTGATCGCAAGCACCAGCAGGCCGGCCACCACGAGGTAAGCCTCGGATGGCCGTGCTTGGGTGACATAGACTCCCACCAATCCACTCGCACCAGCCAGCAAATAACAGGTTAGCACCGCTTCGCGTTTGGTCATACCAAGCGCGTGCAGGCGGTGGGAGAGGTGATCTTTGCCGGCAGTGGTGAATGGATTGACCCGCCGGCGGAGCCGGGCCACGACGACGAGCGCGAGATCAAAGAGCGGCAATCCCAGTACGCAGACTGGCACCAGCCACGTCACTAGTGGGGTATTGCTCAGAAAGCGCAGCTTAATCGCCAATGCGGCCAGAATGAAGCCGATAAACAGGCTGCCGGTGTCCCCCATAAAGATGCTAGCCGGGTTGAAGTTGTAGCGCAGAAAGCCAATACAGGCCCCGATCAGGGCCGCCGACATCGCGCCGACCAACACCTGTCGCGGTTCATTCATCGCGGCCAGCAACAGGAAGAACGCAGCGGCGATTGTGGCTACCCCGCCGGATAGCCCATCCATGTTGTCGAGGAAATTGATCGCGTTGGTGATCACGATCACCCACAGCAGCGTGATCGCCCAATTCAGCGCCGGCCATGGAAAGAGTTGCACCTGCGTCCCGCCGAGCAGCAGGACGATCGCGGCCAGTGTTTGCCCGGCCAGCTTGACGAGCGCCGGCATCCCCCAGCGGTCGTCGGCCAACCCAAACAGCGATACGATCGTCGCGCCGAGCAAAATCCCGATCAATTCGCGAATATGGGCCTGATCGCCAAAGATGAGCAAGGCGGCGACGAACGCCGCGTAGATCGCCGCCCCACCAAGCAGCGGGATCGGCGTGGTATGGCTGTCGCGCGCGCGGGGCACCGCGATGACGCCGCTGCGCAGCGCTGCCCGCCGCGCGATCGGCGTGGCGAGGATTGAGAAGGTGAGTGCGGCGATCAAGATGAGGGCGATATTAGCCATAACCTATCGTTTCAGCGCCAAGCAGCCGCGTAGGGTTTTGGCGTCATTTGCGCGCCTGTTCAATCAGCGCAATCAACTGCTCGACCCGCGCCAGCTCGTTGATGCGCCCGCTGCTCTGCAAAACCGCCCGCATGCGGCGCGCTTCAGCGAGCGCCGCATCGTATTGCAGCGTTTCGCTGAGGATCAGGGTGTATTGCTCGCTCAGCGCAGCATTGTCGGGTTGAATAGCAACCGCACGTGCATACGGTACGGCTGCGCCGGCCATATCGTTGGTCTGCACCGCTAGCCGGGCCACGGCGGCGTACAAGCCGGCAGCCTGTGCGGTGAGGGTGGGTAGTTCGATGGCCCGTTCGGGCTTGCCTTGCGCTTCGGCCAACGCCTGAGCAGCCCGCTCGGCCTGCACAGCAAAAGCATCACGGAGTTGGTTGAGCAGATCGGGCCGGCTGCTGAGACCCCGCGCAATCCGGTCGAGGTTATCAACCATCTGCTGCGGCGCCTGTTCAATGGCTTGCAGGTAGAAGGCCGTGGCCGCATCGAGATCGCCGGTGCGGAAGCGCACTAAATCGCCACGGCGGAGGGCAGTGTCGCCAAAACGCGGATCAAGGCTGGCTGAGGTTTGCAACAGCTCATCAGCCTGCTGGAAAAAGGCTCCGGCTTGAGCGGCGTCGCCGTTGGTCGTCGCGTGTTCGGCTAGTTGCATCAACACGCCAGCCCGTTCGTTCATTAGGGCCACATCCTGCGGCGCAATCTCGGCCACCCGCTCGTACCACCGCAGCGCCGTATACAACCGCTGCGCGTCTCCCGTCCACCCATACCAGAAGGTGTTGATCCGGCCCAAATTAGCGTAGTGATCCTTGTTAAGGGGGCTCAGTTGGTGGGCGCGCTCTAAGGCGGCCTCGGCGTAGGCGAGCAGGCTCAGCGGCGATGAGCGTTGGACGAAGGCGGAAACCGCTTCCACGCTATCAAGCCGCAGCAGTGCGTCGAGATCGGGCTTGCCGGCATCGCCAATCGCCGCACCTTGCGCGCGCAGCGCATCGGCGAGGTTCATCAGCGTGCGGGCGAGATGCAGGTAGTAGAAATCTTCGCCGGGATTAGCCCGGATAGTAGCGATCGACTCGTTGAGGGCGGCCAATAGCGCTCGCGCTGACGTTTGCCCCTGCTCGCTATAGCTTTGCGCTTGCTGGAAGCGCATATCGGCATAGACCGGCTGGATGTTCAGCCACCAGATCAAACCGGCAGCGACGAAGCCGATCAAGCTGGCAGTACCGAGCATACCGGCAGCAGGCCGGCGCGCGGCGGGCCGGCGCGCGGGTGCGCGCTGCTGGCCGCGCCGGGCCGGTTGGCGCGCTGCTGGCTTGGTTGCAGCGACCGGCTCAGGCGCCGGCGCCGGTTCTTGGCTGCGCTCGATCCGTTCAGCCGCAATGGCAAGACCCAACAGCAGCCAAAACATCATCAACGTCGCCACAATCGGGATGCCGGTCAAACCTTCGACCAGATGGGCCGTGATCGCGCTCAGGATAGCGATGATCAGCAATTGGTGTCGCCAACTGGCCGGCTGGCGCAATTGGCGCAGGCAGAACCAGACAAAGCTGCCGATCAGCCAGAGATATGCGGCGAGCCCCAGCAATCCTTTGGTGACAATTTCATCGAGAAAAGCCTGATGCGAGCGGTCGGGCGACGCGCCGCGCGCTTCGACATTGGCCAGCAACGGCGGGTAGAACCGGTTGAACGCGACAAACATACTCTCTGGCCCCCAACCGATCAGCAATCGCAGCGGGTCGCTGGTGATGAGACCAATGGTTCCGCCGGCGTGCTCATCTCCCACCCAGATCAAACGTCGCACCAAGCCGGTGCCGCTCTCGACTTCCAACAGCCGGCCCATCCGGCCAAGGTAGGGCACCTCGCGCAATTGGGTAAAGAAGGGCGCATCCGAGAGATTAAACGCGATCAGAAAGCCGCCGGTCGCCAGCGTGATTGCTACCCAAGCCGCCAGCGCCTGCGCCAGCAACCGGCTGCCGCGCAGATTGCCGCTCGCCTGTAGCCGTTTTCGTCCATACCACAGCGTAAGTGATACGAACAGAAACAGGCCTGCTCCCAAGCCAATCCACGGCCCGCGGCTCTGGCTAAAGAAGATGGTGACGAGGACAAGACCGAGCACGATGGCGCTAGCCGCGGCTTTGAGCTGCCATCCCAACCGCGATGGCTCCGCCGGCGCTGGGCCAAACAGGGTTAACCCATAGCCAGCGAGCAGCGCAACCACTGCCAACCCCAACCACAGCCACCAATCGAGTGCATTGGCGGCAAGGTCGGGAGTCGCGAATTGTTGCACGCCGGCGGTGGCATTGACGGCAAAAGCCAGCCCAAAACCGAGCAGATACGCAAAGGTGAGCAACAGAGGCCAGCGTGGCAGCGGTTGGCTGCGGTTGATCGTCAGCAACCACCAGAGCGCTGTCGCGCAGATCACTGCCCCCGGAAAAAGCCACCAGTAGCGGAAATCAATCGTGCGGATCGCAACGCTAAACTTTAAAATCGCGATGGTCAGCAGCGTGCCAGCCAGCCAGAGCAAGCCGCGCGCGATTGCCCAGCGCCATTCGGCAGCCGGTTGGGGCGCGCGCGGCGCAGTGCGAGCGGCGGCGAGCGCCGCGAGCAGCCGGTAGAGCGCCAGCGGCACGATCATTATCAGATACGCCGCCACAAAGATCGAATTGCCGAGCGTCGAAGCCACCCGTGCAATCACATCGCCGCGCCACGGCAGCGGGTCGAGCTGGTAGTGCTGCATAATGCCGTACACTGCCACCACCGCAGCAGCGGCGAGACTCACCGTGATCAACCGTTCGCGTTGGGCAGGGGTGCGCATAGTGAATGCCACCAATACGCCGAGCATGAGGTAAGAGAGATAGGTGTACAGCCCCTGCATGCGCTGGTACGAACCCCACAAACTGGCGGCGGGGGTAATCGAAGTAATGGTCGTCAGGATAAAGACGGCGGTGTAGGCAACCGTTGGCCAAAAGAGCGGCGTTGCGCGCAGCGAGGCCCACCACGAGCCGTTCGTTGATGGCTGATCTGAAGTGCGCTGATTCAGCCAATCGATCAGCCAAACGATCGCCGCAGCGACTCCGATCAGCGCCAGCGAACGCAATGTTGCCGCTTTATCAGGCTCAAAATGGCGCGCGGAATAGAGGTTGAAGTAGATTGGCACCAGCGTCAGCGCCAGCAACCAGCTCGCCTCAACAATCCACGCGCTCCAGCGACTGAGTGAACTTTGGGGGGACATAGTAGCGACAACGGCCTCTCTAGTGGGGCAGCCGATTGGCCGCCCTGCTCATCGGGTTATGAAGCTCGCTGGGGGGACGGCTCGTGGGTAGTCCCGGCCATCCCTCCTTTCCACGCCTGCGCCCGTTCCAAAATCTGGCGGGCATTGGCCCGGCTATGGTCGTTGGGTACACCGTCGAGCATAGCCGCAATCTCATCGATCCGTTGTTCGGGAGACAACGGCTCAACGCTGGTGCGGGTGCGTCCGGCGACCACTTCTTTACGGATATGGTAATGGGCATTGGCGAAAGCGGCGACTTGTGGCAGGTGGGTAATACACAACACCTGATGGCGCTGGCTGATCGCCCACAACTTCTGGCCGACCACATGGCCGGCGCGCCCACCCACCCCAGCGTCAACCTCATCAAAAATCAGGGTCGGCACCTCATCAACCTGCGACAAAATCGATTTGAGCGCCAACAGCAAGCGCGCGCTTTCGCCGCCGGAAGCGATGCGGGCCAGCGGCTTCAATGGCTCGCCGGGGTTCGGTGAAATCAGAAACTCGACCCGGTCGATACCGGTGCGATCGCAGGCCAGCCGGCGACCATTGATCAGCGGGCCGTTTGGGTCATCGCTGTGATCAATCTGGACGGCGAACTGGACATTCGGCATCGCCAAATCGCGCATTGCCGTGCTGATTTGGCGGCTTAACTCCTCACCGGCCTGCCGCCGCCGTTGCGACAGCTCAAGCGCGCGGCGGGCCAATTCAGCGAGCAGGAGTTGCTCTTGCGTCTCAAGGGCAGCGATTTGGGCGGCGCTGTTGCTCAACCGCTCGATCTCAGCCTCAGCGCTGGCGGCCCGTTCGATCAACGTTGCCAAGTCGACGCCATATTTGCGTTGCAGATCACGCAACACGGTGAGGCGATCTTCAATCGCATCGAGCCGGCGCGGATCAACGTCGAGATCGGCGCGATAGCGGCGCAACCCGATCACCAGTTCTTCGAGCTGGTAATGCAACTCAGTGGCTTGCTGGGCCAGCGGCCCGGCCCGCTCATCGAAACGGGCCAGCTCGGTCAGCGCATCAACCGCCAGCGATAGCAACTCAACCGCCGGACGCCCGCCACGTCCCTCGCCACCGGTGTACAACGCCCGGTATGCCTCATCGGCTAGCGTGGCAATGCGGGTCGCATTCTGCACAATCGAACGCTCGCGCAGCAACGCTTCCTCTTCGCCCGGCTTGAGCTTCGCCGCCGCCACATCGGCGCGCAGCATCTCTAGCTCCTCGATCCGGGCCTGCCGGCGCGCTTCGCCGGTGCGCAGATCGGCCAACTGGGCCTGCACCGCGCGCAATGCGGCCAATTGTTCGGCCACTTGCTGGCGGAGCGGCAACAGATCGCCGAAGCGGTCGAGTAGCTCAAGGTGGGTGCGCGAGTTAAAGAGCGATTGGCCTTCGTGCTGGCCATGAATATCGATCAAACGGCTGCCGATTTCGCGCAGGGTGGCGCTATTGACAGCCCGGCCATTAATGCGGGCGACGCTCCGCCCCGACTCCGCCGAAATCTCGCGGGCAAGGATGACCTGATCATCGTCTTCGTCTAGCAGATCGTGTTCGGCGAGCAGGGGGAGCAGATGCGGGCAGTCATCAAGGCTAAAGACGCCCTCAATCCGGGCGCGCGCGCAGCCGGCACGCACAAAGGTGGGATCAACCCGTTCGCCGCGCAAGGTGCCGAGGGCATCAATAATGATCGACTTACCGGCGCCGGTTTCGCCGGTCAGCACATTAAAGCCCTGCTCAAAGCGCAGATGCAGACGGTCAATAATGGCAAAATCCTGAATCTGCAACTCAATTAGCATACGGCAGGCGCAGTACCCGTCTGAGCGTTTAATTGCCGGAACGTGATGCGATAGCTACACGCATTGCATTGTACCACAACCGTCTTGTCCACCGGTTGTTGGAAAAAGTAGCACAAAAGTTCTTGACAGTCAATCACATCTCTGCTATACTTCCGAACAAGTGAGCGAAAGAACCTTTGTTCTACTATGACACTAGCCGTTTCGCGGAGGAGGGCTGCTATGGCAGTAACAAGTCGTGAAATCCGTTCACCGCGCCGGATGTCTACGATGGCCGTGCCGGCGCCAGCTCTCGGCACCACGGCATATATCGTGACCGGCTTGCTGGCAGTGTTGGCGCTGTACGTGCTGGTCAGCGCCGTCATTAGCTGGGGGCAAGTAGTGGTTGACGACTGGCGATATGGGCGGCCCCGCACGTTCCACCTGACGGCGGATGTCGGTCGCGCCGAGGAGACCGTTGGGCCGACGCGCCTGATTGCAATGAATCTCGACCGGCAAGTATTGATCCTCGAAATCCCCGGTGGTGACGTGAGCAAGACGCGCACGCTGATCGGGCCGTACTTGGTCGGGGCGAACGAGGACTTGACGCCGATCACGATGCGCTTGGCCGATCTGAATGGCGATGCCTTGCCCGATCTGGTGGTTGGGATTAAGAATGAAGAGATCGTCTACCTGAATCGTGGTGACAGCTTCGGTCTCGTAACTGCCGAAGAGCGGCAGCAGATCGTGCGCCAGATGGGTCGTTAGAAAGCAGGGTTCTATGGCGGCTGGCAAACGTTGTCTGAGGCAACCGCGAGCTGGTGGTTGGCAGGTGGTGGGGGTGAGCCGGGAAGGGTTGGTTGCGGTTTGGGTGATGCGCGGATATCACGCTGTGGGCAGGCGCGCTCGCCTAAGAGGCGCGCAACGCAATCACAAGACAGCTCTTGGCAGATGTGCCCGCCGGCATCCGGCGGGCACGCTGGTTGTTGTGGGGAGTGGTCGCTCAAAACGCCACGCACATTTGGGTGGATAGGTACTGGATAGGTGTGTCACGTTTACCAGTGAGAACGCATGGCTATTCGGTGGTTGAGCGTATCGTCGATCGTAACTGTTGATCGCTGTGCGATGTCTCAACGCTCGATTCTGCGCTTCCCTCTCCCGCACAAGTGTTCATGGGCGGACAGAACGTATGCTGCTGATGGCCCTCACCCCCCAGCCTCTTTCCCACTGTAATTCAAGGGCGGACAGAACATTTGTCTGGAACCCGGCCCTGAAGGGCCGGGCTAGGGGTACGAAGCCCGCTGCGCGGGCTGATGCCCCAACCCCTTGCCCCTCCCCTGCTGGGGGAGGGGTGATGAGGAGCGCAGTACGGGGCTTTACGGCATCGCACAGCGATCGAGCGTTGTACTCGATCAATCATTCTGTCCGCCCCTCAACCCACTGTGCCGGCAGATCTACGTTCTGTTTGGTAATGTCTAGCGTGCGGCAGGAGCACTGCCGCAGCGGCCCTCGTATGGAGTGCGGCAGTATTACTGCCGCAGTGGTGAAGGTTGGAATGCGGCGGCGCCACTGCCGCCTAGCAGTCGCTACCGTAGTAGTGCAAGTGTTTCTGCCTTATACAACCTACCGGCATAGTGTCATATCGCTACTCATCGCTCCGCGTCACCCCCGGCACCTCACAGATCACATCCGGGCCGTACAATCCCGCCGGGGTCTGAAAGCCGGCGCTTGCGTGGCCGTTCAAGACCCGCTGCACGATCAGCAGCGCCGTCTGTACAGTAAGCGCATAGCCCTCTGGGCCGGTCAAGCGACTGGTGACGCGCCGTCCCGTCGCATCGGTGACTTCCCCTACGATGATGCTCCGCCCGCTGGCGCGGGTGGCAGCATCGGGGCCGCGCAACGTCCGTGCTAGCAGGCGGCGCAGTCCGTTTCGGATCAGGGGAAGCTGTGCAATGGGCAACAGCCGTCGCGTGAGATCGATCCAGCGCCGTGAGCGCCGTGGGATTGCTACGAAGGTCTTGATGTTGGGAATGCCGGTCGTGTAATAGGCAGTGGCGACATCTCCCCACGGAATGCTTACGCACGGCTGCGGCCCGCGCCCAAAGTCGAACATGCGCACCTCGTGCAACGGCGGCGTGATGATAAGCTGGCCGTTGCGCCGCTCACAACCGCGCGCAGCCATGGTCAACATCGTAATCGCGGTGCCGCGCGAAATGCTGCCAAGGGCGCGAAACGCCAGCGCCAACGACGTCGCTCCCGGCAACCGGCGAGCAAGGTGAGCAGCCAGACAATCGGAGGGCACAACATCAAAACCAACTCCCGGCATCAACATCACTCCCGCTTGCTGGGCAGCGGCATCTTGTTTGGCTGCGGCCTCAAAGACGCTAATCTCGCCGGTGATGTCGAGGTAGTGAACACCTGTTTCTAGGCATGCCTCAATCATCGGCGCGCTGGTCTCTTGGAAAGGGCCGGCGCAGTGCAGCACTACTTGCGCGCCTTGCAATGCTTGGCGTAACCCTGCTCGATCCTCAAGCCGGCAAATGGTGAATGGCAATCCGAGCGAGGTGGCCAACGTCCTCACTGCATCCGCATTACGTCCGGCCAGCCGCGGTCGCAGACCGGCTGCTACTGCCGCGCGGGCAATCAGTTCGCCGGTGTAGCCGTTTGCGCCGTAAATGATCCAGTCGTTCATTGGTTTTGGTTTCTCTCGTCCACGGAGCGAAGATGAGGCTGGTGCTGTGCAATTTGTTGCTCGTTCTCATCATACACTATGGAATAGCCACAAAAAGCCACAAAAGGCACAAAGATCCTGATGGTCATCCTTTTGGTTAGTGGCATCCTAGCTCACCCAGTGGACTTCGGAAGGATCGTCTAGCCCTTGCGGGTTGGGGTTCTGTCCAGCGGGAAGCGGTTAGTCGCGGTTTGGTGCGGGCGGGCGGGCCGCCCGCGCTCCGTGACAGGGGGCGGGGCGCGGGCCGCTGGCCCGCATCGATAGCCACCAAAAGACACAAAATTAGGCAGGCTATCCGTATTCCATCCCCGCTCGCGGAGCGGACCGCGCTCCGTGACAGGGGGCGGGGCGCGGGCCGCTGGCCCGCATCGATAGCCACCAAAAGACACAAAATTAGGCAGGCTATCCGTATTCCATCCCCGCTCGCGGAGCGGACTTCAGCATGATAGCCCAGCCCTTGCGGGTTGGGGTTCTGTCCAGCGGGAAGCGGTTAGTCGCGGTTTGGTGTGGGCGGGTGGGCCGCTGGCCCGCATCGATAGCCACAAAAAGACACAAAAGACGCAAAATCGGTGGGCATCTGTATTCATCCGAGTCCGCGCCGCGGGTTTCGGAACGATCGCCCGGCATCAGGGCCGGGATATTGTGGGCGGTGGGGCTTGAAATAGCCACAAAAACACTCAAAAGACACAAAATTAGGCAGGCTATCCGTATTCCATCCCCGCTCACGGAGCGGACCGCGCTCCGTGACAGGGTGCGGGGCGCGGGCCGCTGGCCTGCATCGATAGCCGCAAAAGGCGCAAAATTGGGTAGGCTATCCGTATTCCATCCCCGCTCGCGGAGCGGACTTTGGCATGATCGCCCAGCCTTTGCGGGTTGAGGAGGTGGCTCCCACCACTTGCCCCTCCCCTAGCGGGGGAGGGGCGGACAGCTATGAAGTGCGGCAGTTTGACTGCCGCACTCCATAGCCGGCAAGCGGGGCGATACTGTACAGACGCAACGCAAGCCAAGGTGCAACGACGGTACACGCCAAGACGCGAAAGGCGCGCAGGGTCGTAGCGGTTTGGGAAGGGGAGGGGCAAGGACGGGCGGAACATAGGTTTCGGATCCTGTCTCTGAAGGGCGAGGCTAGGGTAACAAAACCCGCTTGCCGGTTGTCATTGCGAGGGAGTGGCGGCGTCCAGCGCGGCTGGGAGCCGCCCAACCGAAGCAATCTCCCACGAGAGCGGGAACAATGCCTGAGCGGAATTCCGTTCGCGCTCGCGGGGGATGGCTTCGCTGCGGGACAGCGCGTTGCGTTGCCCCTCCGCTCGCAATGACAGCGGGGGATAGGCCGGAACCCAGTGACGAAACTCACTGCGCGGGAGCGGGGCTGGGGGTGAGTGTACACCGGCGCATTGCAAAGCCATGAACCGCACCTGCGCTCATGCGTTCTGTCCGCCCTTGAACCCGCTGGGGGAGGGGTGATGAAGAGCTACACACAACCTCCACGTTGACCAGCGTCTGTTTCGCCCCTTTTACGAGCGGTTATGGCTATCGCCGCTCATTCCTAAACCGCTGCGCGGGCTTCGGAAGGATCGTCCAGCCCTTGCGGGTTGGAGGCGGGGGCCTGCACAGCGGGAAGCGGTTGGTCGCGGTTTGGTGTGGGCGGGCGGGCCGCCCGCGCTCCGTGACAGGGTGCGGGGCGCGGGCCGTTGGCCCGCATCGATAGCCACCAAAAGACACAAAAGACGCAACAATGGGAATCGTTTTGTCTCTCTTGTGTCTCTTTGTGGCGATTCCACTCCAGCCTGTGCAGCGGGCTTTGTAATCATAGCATGGTCTATCAGGGCCGGGGGATGGTACGGGCGGTACGGGCATTAGAATAGTCGCAAAAAGACGCAAAAGGCGCAAAAATGTTGATGGTTCCCCTTTGCGTCATGTGTGTCTTTTCGTGGCTATTCCCAAATCAGGCCCGCCATTATAGGAGAGCCTCGCAATCCGATGTATCATAACCATTGCGAGCTGCGATAACGACTGATCGCTATCATCCGTTGCCTTGAACGAGAGATTCCTATGCACACCGACCTCTGTTTGCAACCGGCGACCGCCATTGCCCGTTTGATCCGCCAGCGCGCCGTCTCGGCCAGCGAAGTGCTTGAGGCGCATCTAGCCCGGATTGAAAAGCTCAATCCGTTGGTGAACGCGATTGTCACGCTCGATGTGACTGGTGCGCGGGATCGCGCGCGCGCCATTGACGAGGCGCTGGCGCGTGGTGAAGACCCCGGCCCGTTGGCTGGCTTGCCGGTGGCGCATAAAGATTTGGCCGAAACCAAAGGTATGCGCACCACGTATGGCTCGCCGATCTTCGCCGATTTTGTGCCCGATTTCGATGCTCTGATCGTGGCCCGCCTCAAAGCCGCCGGCGCCGTGACCATTGGCAAGACCAACACACCCGAATTTGGCGCCGGTTCGCAAACCTTTAACCCCGTTTTTGGCGCTACCCGCAATCCCTACGACCTGAGCAAAACCTGCGGCGGTAGTAGTGGCGGCGCGGCAGTGGCGTTGGCGTGCGGGATGATCCCGATTGCCGATGGGAGCGATTTGGGCGGTTCGCTGCGCAATCCAGCCGGCTATTGCAATGTGGTCGGTTTTCGCACCTCTCCCGGTCGCGTCCCGGTCTGGCCCGATCCCACCCCATACCTGCCGTTTGCAATCGATGGCCCAATGGCGCGCACGGTGGCTGATATTGCGCTGGTCTTGCAAGCGATTGCCGGCCCCGACCCGCGTGCGCCGCTCTCGATCAGCGAGCCGGCCAGCATCTTTGCCCAACCGCTCGAACGCGATCTGCGCGGGGTGCGGGTGGCGTGGAGTCCGGATTTGGGCGGTTTGCCGGTTGATCCACGAGTGAGCGATGTGATCGCCGCGCAACGGGCCGTGTTCGAGCAGCTCGGTTGCATTGTGGAAGAGGCGACCCCCGATCTGAGCGACGCCGACGAGATCTTTCAGGTGATGCGCGCCTTTCGCTACGAGTTGACCCTCGGTGAGTTGCTCGACCGCGAACGTGCGCGTATGAAAGATACGGTGGTGTGGAATATCGAAGCTGGGCGGGCGCTGAGTGGGCCGCAAGTCGGGCGCGCCATGCGTTTGCACGCGGCGTTGCTGGCCCGTCTGCACGAGTTTATGCAGCGCTACGAATTCATCATCGCGCCGGTGAGCCAAGTGCCGCCGTTCCCGGTCGAGCAACCGTATATCACTGAAATCAATGGTGTGCCGATGCGCAACTATATCGAGTGGATGCGCTCGTGTTACTACATCTCGGTCTGTAACACGCCGGCCATCGCCGTGCCGGCAGGCTTCACCCGTGATGGGTTGCCGGTTGGATTGCAGATCATTGGTCGTCCCCGTGCCGATTTCAGCGTCTTGCAACTGGCTTACGCCTATGAACAGGCGACGCAGCACTGGCGGCGCCATCCGCAATTGGCGACGGTGTGAAAGCGACAGTGCTATAATGCAGACGTGCAAACGAGATCACTGCCAGCCGTAATACCATCAACGCTGGGACGGCCCCACATCATCTTCTTCTGTGAGCTTGAAGGGCCGGCCCTGCTTGAGTTGTTCGCTACACCGGGGTTGCTCGACTTTCTCGCCGCCGGTGAATACGGCGTTGCTGTCGCGCTGCACAATCTCTCGCCAGAGACGGCGCAAGCAATTGCTACGCTGAACCAGCACCAGATTCCGGTGGTTGCATGGTTGCTGTTGCCGGCGGAAGAGGGGTTCTGGTTTAACCTCCAGAACTATCCGCAAGCGATTGAGCGCTACCGGGCCGCGCGGCAGTGGGCGATCGCGCACAAGCTGCACTTTCAGGCGATTGGGCTTGATATTGAGCCGCCGCTAGGGGAAGTGATCGCGAGCCGGCGGCGTGGGATTCGTGACATTGCTCGCCGGATTTGGCTCGCCCACGAAAATGTCTTGTACGAGAGCGCGCGGGCCGCTTACGTCGATCTGATCGCCGAAATGCATCACGACGGTTACGAGGTGCATACCTACCAATTGCCCTTGATTGTTGATGATCGGCGCGCCGCGACTACGACCATTCAACGTGCGCTCGATATTGTCGATCTGCCGGCTGACGTTGAGGTATTGCTCTGCTTTAGCAGTATTCCGATCGAAAAATTGGGCAACGATCTCGGCGGCGCCCTGATCGACAGTTACGGCCCGGCGGCTGATGCGATCGGGGTCGGTTGTATCGTCGGCAGCGCGGTGCGATCAAGCAGCGCCGAAGACTTGCCTCCGCTCGCGTGGGATGCGCTCGAACGTGATTTGCAACTCGCTGCCCATCACACCGATACCATTTACCTCTTTTCGCTTGAAGGGTGTGTGGAACGCGGCTTATTGCCGCGTCTCAACCAGATTGATTGGACGGCGACGCCACGGCCTGATCTGGCCAAGCGGCTGGTGATCCAGAGTTTGCGAACCGTACTGCTGATCGTGATGCTGATGATGCGGTTTAGCCGTCCGTTGCTAGCATGGTCGGGCTGGATCGTCGCCGCCTTCTTGTTCTTCCGTTTACGCCAACACAAACGCTATGACAACCACTGAACTCACTGAGGTAGAAGCGGCGCTGCGCGCCGAGATGGTGCTGTGCGGTCGTTTATTGTATGACCGCGGATTGATCGTTGCCGGCGACGGCAATCTCTCGGCGCGGTTGCCAGATGGCACAATCCTGATGACGCCGGCGGGCTTGGCGAAGGGCATGTTAACCGTTGACGATTTGGTCGTGGTTGATCTCGATGGCCGCTTGATCCGGGGTGCACCGGGCCGCCAACCATCGTCCGAGCGCTATCTGCACCTCTTTGTCTATCGCCAGCGTCCCGATGTAATGGCGTGCGTCCATGCCCATCCGCCCACAGCAGTAGGCGCGACGCTGGCCGGCGTTAACTTAGCAGAACCATTGTTGCCGGAGGCGCTGATCGCGCTAGGGCCGATCCCAACCGCGCCCTACGCGCTAACCGGCACACCCGAAATGGGTGCGGCGATTGCCCCGTTTGTCGCCGATCACGAAGCCATCTTGCTAGCCTACCACGGCGCCTTGACTTACGGCGCTACGTTGATGCAGGCCTTTCATCGTATGGAACAAATTGAACACTGTGCGCGCACCCTACTGGCGGCCCATCTCTTCGGCGGCGCGCGTCCGTTGCCGCCCGAACGGCTCGCCGAATTAGCCGAGGTGCGGCGCGCATTTCGGGCCGCTGGACGCATTTAGAGGAGGCACCAATGAAGCTTTCTCCAGCGAAAGTTGAGCAACTTGCGACGATGCTCGTCGATGTGTTGGCCGAGACGGATGGGGTGCTGTTTCAAGCTGGCGATCCGGAACTGCGGGCGGCTATTGTTGATATTATGACCGATGAGCTCGAGGTGGAAGATCGGCTGAACGCCGAGGTGCATCAGATGTTGCAGGCGTATAAATACGAGATTACGCACGAGCGGCTTGATTACGACACGCTCTTTCGCCGGTTGCGCCAGCGCCTAATTGCCGAACGCAAGATTGTGCTCTAGACAAGGTTGCCGTGTGAAGCAATGGATTGCCGATCACCTCATGACCGATCCGCGTGAACAGACCACGGCGGTGACCGATTTGGCGCTGGCAGGGGCGGCGTTGCTGGCGATACGACGTTTGCGTGGTCCCGCAGGTTGGCGCCGGCGCATCTGGCAAGCCGCGTTTGCCCTCTTGGCCGCCAGCGGTGTGCTGGGGGCTATTGTGCATGGGTTGCGCCTCTCACCCTCAACCCGTGAACGTCTGTGGCAGCCGCTGAACGTGTTGCTGGCGCTGATCATCGCGCTCTTTGCTACGGCTGCGGTCAGCGATCGCTGGGGCGAACGAACCGGGCAGCGGGTTTTGCCGGCGCTGGCGCTGGCCGCTCCCGGTTTTGCGTGGCTCAGCCGGCGGTTGCAGCGGGGTTTTCTCGCGTTCATTATCTACGAATTGGTGGCGATGGTCAGTGCATTGGCGATCTACGCCGATTTGGCCCGGCGTCGCCAATTGCCCGGCGCTGATCGCATGACGCTGGGGATTTTAGTCACGATAGCCGCCGCTGGCATTCAGACCAGTTCGCTCGAAGTCGTGATTGGAGAGATACCATTCGACCACAACGGCCTCTTTCATCTGGTGCAATTGGCGGCCTTGCCGTTGTTGGTCGAGGGTGTGCGGAAATCGCTATGATGGGGTTTATCCGTTCACTCGGTTTTCTGGTTCTGCTAGTTCTCGTAACCGAAAGAAGGGTTGTATGAATCACGCGGAATTTCTTGGTTCACTCGGTTTTCTGGTTCTGCTAGTTCTCGTAACTGCGTGTGGCAACAGCGCCATTCCGTTGCGCGAGACGAAAGTTGTTGATGGCTTATCAATCACCCTCGACACACCCGACCGGCCCAAAATGAATACGGCGGTCGATTTTGTGGTGTTGCTCAGTGACGCGCAGGGCAATCCGGTTAATGACGCCAACGTGTATCTCGATCTCGATATGCCGGAGATGCCAATGGGGGTAACGCGACCGGTCGCCTTGCCGGACGGGCCGGGGCGTTATTGGGCGCGCACAGCGTATACCATGGAAGGCTGGTGGGAGATTACCGTTGTGGTGGAACGGGCTGAAACCACGTATCGAGCCACGTTTCGCCGTGATGTCTTGCAATAGAGGAGAAGGTTTGTTATGCGCTTGCGTCTTATTTTGGCGATGGTGTTGCTAGTGGCCGTGTTCATCTCAGGTTGTGGCCGCCAAGCAGCGTCGCCTCCCGCCGAAGCGGCGCCAATTGCACCAGTGATTGCCGCATCGGAACTCGTCGTCGGCCTCAACCGGCTGCCGTTTGGCTTATTGCAGGGTGGCGTGCCGCTCAATGATCCTAATCTTTCGCTTGACGTAACATTGTACTACGTTGGCCCCGGCGGCGATCGCACCCAGCCGGTCACGACCACCAAAGCCGTCTATCGTGGTCAAGGGTTGCCGGTCGGACTCTACGTTGCTTATGCCAACCTCGATCGGGCCGGCGGTTGGGAAGCCGAAATTGCCATTCCGCAGGCAAATGGTGCGCAAAAGAGCCGGATCCGGCTCGATGTTAGCGAACGCGCCTTTGCGCCGATGGTCGGTGATAAAGCCATTCCGTCACGCAATCTGACCGCGGCTGACGTGCCTGCGCTCGATCAGTTGACGTCGGATCCGCGGCCTGATCCTGATTTTTACCGGATGACCATTGCCGATGCCATAGCGAGCGGCAAACCGTTCGTGGTGACGTTCTCGACGCCAAGTTTCTGTCAAACAGCGGTCTGCGCACCGAATATGAGTGTTTTGAAGCAACTCAAGAGCGAATTTGGCGATCGGGTCAACTTCATTCACGTCGAGGTCTACCCCTATCCGTTCGGTGAGTCATACCAACAGGCGAAACTCGTGCCGGCCATGCAAGAGTGGAATCTGCGCACCGAGCCGTGGACATTCCTTGTCGATGGCAACGGTGTGATTCAAGCGCGCTACGAAGGCGGGATCACCTTCGACGAGCTACGACCGGCGATTGCCCAACTTGCGGCTGGTCAACCAGTCAACCCGATGCCGTAGAGCAGGGTTCGAGCGCCAATGCCACGCTTACCGGCCCGTCTTGCGCCGCTTCTTGCGGGGTCAAGACGGGCGAAACGCATGCGTCGAGCGGCGCGAAGATTGCCATCCATTCAGCCAGCGAACGTTGGCGAAACGCGGTCGCTAGCGCAGCGATGAGCATCGGCTGCGCAGCAGGGTCATACTGTACTGGAATGAGATCGGGCCGATTGAGCGTAGTGCAGACTCGTTGCCAGAAATGGGTTTCGAGCGCAGCGACCGCGAGAAAGCGGCCATCAGCCGTCTGATAGAGACGGTAACAAGCGAGACCGCCACTGAGCGTATCATCAGCCGCTAACCCGGCCATAGCCAGCGCCAGTGTTGGCGCATTAAGCCAACGGGCAGCAGCCAGCATTGACGTTTCGATTCGCCCGCCTTGGCCGGTCGTCGCACGGGCGATCAAGCCGGCCAAGACGGCGCTGGCGGCCATCAAGCCACTCACCATATCGGCGGCGTGAACACCGGGCACGCGCGGCGGCGGCTCGCCGGCAACGAGCAACCCGCTCAAAGCTTGGGCATTCAAATCGTGCAACGCCTCAGCGCGGCGCGGATGGGTTGCCGGCGCGCCGCCAATTGCCACGATCAGCAACCGCGGATTAGCCTGCAACAACACATCATCAGCCAGACCAAGCCGGCCAAGCGCACCCGGACGCAAGCCATCGATCAGCACATCGGCTGATTGCACCAAATCTCGCAAAACAGCCTGATCGGCCGGTTGGCGCAGATTGAGCTGCCGGCATTGCTTGGCGTGATTGAGCAGTGAAAAGAGCGGGTTTTCACCAGTCTGATCGAGGGGCGGTAGAGTACGCATCGGATCACCGCCGGGGCGTTCAATCTTGATCACCGTTGCCCCCAACCCGGCAAGGATCGCCGCACACAGCGGCCCCGGAATATAGCTGGCGATTTCAATCACCGACACGCCGCGCAACGTTTGCGAAAGGTTCAGCATAGCTCCTCACTGCTCGTCGTTCTGACCGATGCTCCTTCAATCGTAACACAGCTAGCGCGCACGGTTCGTTGCGAAAGTGGTGAAAAATTCACAAAATTGCTCGTGCTTTGGAAACTTGATTTAAGGCTTTATAAAGGGAAGAAACGTCAAATTTTGCACCCTCTTGACAACCTACGACCGGCGTGCTATACTACGCGGGCTGGAACGAACGAGGTCTCACTCGCGAGCAGCGAGGCAGACCAAACAAGTGGAGAGCAAACCCGAGCGAAACGCGCTGAAGACAATTCAGAGACGTCGCCAGGAAACTTCAGCAAGCTGAATTTTCCTGGTTTTGTTTTCTCCCTCGTTCCGCAGAAGCACCTTCACAACTGAATGACGAGTGAACCAGAGATAAACGCCACGTCAATTCGGTGACGGGAAACAGCGCAAGCTGTGGCTCAGCACCAATAATGTAGAGTTTGATCCTGGCTCAGGACGAACGCTGGCGGCGTGCCTAATGCATGCAAGTCGAACGCAGCGGCCTTG
>NZ_LWQS01000062.1 GCF_001650695.1 Chloroflexus islandicus | reverse complement strand
GCCCGCCTGCCGGTCTGGCCGAAGTCGCGTTGACGATTGACAATACCGATCGCTTGCTGCCGCTCGATTTCGACGAGGTGACGATTACCCGCCGCGTCACTCGCACCGGCGAGAATGAGTATTTCATCAACCGCGCCCGCGTCCGCCTGCGCGATTTGCTGGCTGCCATCGAGCCGCTCGGCGGTTCGTATACGATTATCAATCAGGGGTTGGTTGACGCTGCCCTGACCCTGCGCCCCGCCGAGCGCCGCCGCCTGTTTGAAGATGCGGCGGAAATTGGCGGCTATGAGCTGCGCAAGGCCGAGGCCCTCCGCCGCTTGCGCGAGAGCGAGACCAATTTGCAGCGCGTGGCCGATTTGCTGGCCGAGTTAGAGCCGCGCTTGCGTGCATTGCGCCGGCAGGCCGGCCAAGCCCGCCAGTACCGCGAGTGGCAAGCCGAGTTGCAGACGCTGTTGGCCCATTGGCACCATGCCCAGTGGCGCGAGGCCCAAGCCTATGCCCAACAGGCCCAAGCGCAGGCCCAACAGGCCGATGATGAGCTGGCTCGCCGGCGAGCGGTGCAGGCTGAAGCAGCAGCGACGGTGCAGGCCCGCCGGGCCGCGTTGCGCGAACGGCGCGAGGCGCTCGGTGCGTTGCACCATCAGGCTTCGGCGCTGCACCACCAAGCCGAGACCTTGCAACGCGAGCTGGCGGTTGAGCACGAGCGGATCGCCGCTGCCACGCGCCGCCACGACGAGCTTGAGCGGCAGATGGCGGCGCTGGCGGAACAGCAGCGGTTGGCGGCGCACGAACGAGATCGCGTAGCTGCCGAGGCTGCGCAGGCCGCGCAAGAGGTGGCAGCGGCGCGGCACGATCTGGCGCTGGCCGAACGCGAACGGCAGGCTGGCGACCATGCGCGCACCAGCTTAGTTGCCGAACTCAAGGCGGCTCAAGAGCGCGCGTTGCAAGCTGCCCGCGCCGAAGCGACGGTCGCGAGCCAGATTGAGCAGATGAATGCCCAACAGGCTCGCTTGCGTACCGAAAGCGAACGCTTGGCCGCCGCTTTGGCGCAAGCTGCCGGCACAACCAGCGCGGCTCAAGCCGCTGTGGCCGAGGCGCAAGCCGCGCTGGCCACCGCTGAACAAGCCTATCAAGAAAGCACGGCGGCAGTGCAAGCTGCGCGCCAAGAACTCGACCGTCTGCGCGCTGCCCGCGCCGCCGCCGACGAAGAGCGCGCCACGCGCCGCCACACGCTGGCCGAACGCGAAGCCCGTCTTGAGGCGCTCACACGCCTTGCCCGCTCGCACGCCGGTGCGTTTGCCGGCGTGAAGGCCGCGCTGGAATGGGCCGAACGCAACGGGCGCGCCGGCTTTACACTGGTACAACAAATCATCCGCGTGCCCGCCGAATTGGAAACCGCGATCGAAGTTGCCCTTGGCGCGCGCCTGCAACATATCGTGGTCGAGCAGTGGCGCGACGCCGAAGAGGCGATTGCCGAATTGCGCCGTACCGGCGTAGGCCGGGCCACCTTCTTGCCGCTCGATACGCTGCGCCGGCCCAGCGGCGATGCTCGCCGCCCCGCCTTCTCGGCGCAGGTGATCGGCGTCGCCACCGAACTGGTCGAGTACGATCCGCACTACGCGGTGGTGGTCGAACAGTTGCTGGGCCGCACACTAGTCGTCGCTGATTTGGCGACGGCCCGTGCCGAGTTGCGCCATCTGCCTCCCGGCTGGACGATTGTGACGTTGGCCGGTGAACAGGTACAGAGCGGCGGCGCGGTCACCGGCGGCGCGCCTACCCGCGAGAGCGGTGCATTGCGCCGCGAACGCGAGCTGCGCGAACTGCCTGCACAGGTTGCAGCGGCGCGCGCCGCGCTTGAGGCGATTGACCGGCAACGGGCCGCGCTCGACCAAGAGCTGCAGGCCGCCACCACCCGCCTGCGCAGCGCCGAACACGCCGAACGCGAAGCGCAACGACGGCGCGAAACGGCCCGCAATGCGTTCGATCAGGCTCAACGCCGTACCCGGCAGGTGGAACAGGAACAACAATGGGTGATAGCGCAACAAGAGCGGCTGGGGCAAGAGTTGGCCACGCTGGCCGAGCAGTTGGCAGGCTTACATGAACGCCAAACCAGCCTGCGCACCGAACGCGCTGCCGCTGAAGCAGCCCTTGCCGCGGTGCGCGAACGGCAAGAGCAGCAGGCTAGCGCCGATCGCGCCGGCCAAGAGCGGCTGGCGAACCTGCGCGCTGCGCTCAGCGCCGCCGAGAGCCGGCAGCGCATGCTCGCCGAAATGCTTGCCGGTCACGAACGCACACTCGCTACCCTCGCCCGCCAACAAAGCGAGCTGGAAACCGCGTTACAGGCATTGGGCGACGAGCGTACCCAACGCGAAACGGCGTATGCGGCAGCGCTGGCCCGCCAACAGCAATTGCTGGCCGAACTGCACGACGTGCAGGCGCAGATTGCGCCGGCGGAAACCGAATTGGCCGCCGCTGAAGCCGAATTGGCCCGCCTCGAAGCCGCTGAAGCGCAGGCCACCGCCGATCTGTTGGCCGCCGAAGCCGAGCACAGCCGGTTGGCCCGCGAAGCGCAACGCGCCGCCGACCGCCTCGAAACCCTCTTCGAGCGAGCCGTCGCCGATGGCGTTGACCTCACCGCACCGCCTCCCGCCGGTGATAGCCCGCCGTTGGCCGAACTGCCGGCAGCGATCGAAGCCTTGCGCGCGCGCATCATCCGCCTCGGCGTGGTCAACCCGCTGGCGCTGGAAGAGTATGAAGAGGCCAATAACCGCTACGCCTTCCTCACCGCGCAAGCCGATGACCTCCGCGCCGCCAGTGCGACACTTCACCAACTGATCGATGAACTCGACGGCGCAATGAACGACCGCTTCCAGCATACCTTTCACGCCGTCGCCGCCGAATTCAGCGCCACCTTCCAAGAACTGTTCGGCGGCGGCAGCGCCCGTCTCGAACTGATCGACACCGATCCCGACGGCAGCGAGAGCAACGGCAAACGCCCGCAGCAAGGCGTCGAAATTATCGCTCGCCCGCCGGGCAAACGTCCGCAAAACATCGCCCTGCTCTCCGGCGGCGAACGCACCTTGACCGCAGTGGCATTGCTCTTCGCGATTTTGAAGGTCAATCCTAGCCCATTTTGCATTCTCGACGAAACTGACGCCGCGCTCGATGAGAGCAATGTGGGCCGGTTTCGCGAGATGTTGCAGCGCCTGACCGATCGCACCCAATTCATCGTGATCACCCACAATCGTGGTACGATTGAAGTAGCCGACACGCTCTACGGAGTGAGTATGGGAGACGACGGCGCTTCGCGAGTGGTCTCGTTGCGCGTGGAAGAGTATGTGGGAGAAGAGGCATGATCCATGCCGCCGAATTGGCCGATCTCTTGAGCGGGAGGATCGGATCGTTGACCATCGCGCCTGATGGCGCACTGCGCCCCGACGATCCGCCGCCGGGAGCGATCTTTCCCGGCAGCTTTAACCCACTGCACGCGGGGCATCTCGGCTTACAGCGGGCAGTGGTGGTAATGACCGGCCAACCGGTGCATTTCGAGCTGACGGTGCGCAACGCCGACAAAGGCGAGTTGCCGCTGGCCGAGATTGAACGGCGCGTTGCCCAATTCCGCGGCCAACATTATGTCATCCTCGCTGCCGCGCCGCTCTTTGTGCAGAAGGCGCGTCTCTACCCCGGACGCGCTTTCGTGCTCGGCTACGATACCGCAGTGCGGCTCGTCGATCCGCGCTATTATGGCAGCGCCGAGGCGATGGCCGCCGCCTTCGCCGCCATTGCCGCCGCCAACTGCCGCTTCTTCGTCGCTGGCAGACAGATCAACGGGAGGTTTTATACGCTCGCCGATCTGACTTTGCCGGCGGGGTACGAATCGCTCTTCATCCCGGTACCCGAACACCTCTTCCGGCGTGACATCTCTTCGACCGAATTGCGCGCAAAAGCGGTGCAAGAGTAACTCTAACCTTAGACGGAACGTGTGGTAAAGTAGGGACACAGCGTTGCTGTGTCCCAACAGGAAACACAGCGTTGCTGTGTCCTACCCAAGGATCACAGCGTTGCTGTGTCCCAACAGGAAACACAGCGTTGCTGTAACCCTCCATTCCACGCTAACGGAGCACACCTATGACCCGGCCTTCGGTGCGTGAAATGCGCGAAGCGCTCGAAGCGCAAATCCTCTCGCCATACGCGGCCAAGAGCGCCGATGCCGTGCGCGACCGGCCCGAACCGCCCTGCCCGATCCGCACCGCATACCAGCGCGACCGCGACCGCATCTTGCACTCGAAACCGTTTCGCCGGCTCAAACACAAAACCCAAGTCTTTATCGCCCCCTTGGGCGATCACTACCGCACCCGGCTTACCCATACGCTAGAGGTCACACAAGTTGCGCGCACCGTCGCCCGCGCGTTGCGCCTCAACGAAGACCTGACCGAAGCGATCGGCCTCGGCCACGATATTGGCCACGCGCCGTTCGGCCACGCCGGTGAAACGGCGCTCAGCCGGATCTGTTCCAGCCACTTTCGCCACAACGAACAATCGCGCCGGATCGTCGAAGTGCTGGAACAGCATGGCGAAGGGATGAACCTTACTTACGCCGTGCGTGAAGGCATCTATATGCACTCTAAAGGGCGGCGCGACATCACCGCCAAAGCGTGGGGCACCGCCAGCACCCTCGAAGGCCAGATTATCAAACTCTGCGATAGCGTCGCCTACATCAACCACGACATCGACGACGCCATTCGCGCCGGTATTCTGCGCGCCGAAGATTTGCCAGCCGATTGCATCGAGCTGCTCGGCGACAGCCATAGCAAACGCCTTGCCACCATGGTCGGCGATCTGATCGAGTATAACTGGTGGGCAACCGGCGAAGGAGTGCCACCCGACCCGCCCTTGATCTCGATGAGCCCGGCCATCTTGGCCGCTACCAACAAGCTGCGCGATTTTCTCTACCAAAACGTCTACTGGCGAGCAGAAGCAAAAGTGGAAGACGAGAAGGTGCGTTTCATTATTGAAACGCTCTACACCCATTTCATGCGCCATCCCGAAGAGCTGCCCGCTGAGCTGCTGGCGATTAGCGAACGGCGGGGCGAGCCGGTTGAACAGGCGGTCATTGATTATATCGCCGGCATGACCGACCGCTACGCATTGGCCGTATTCAAACGGATATTCATCCCGCGCACGTGGGGCGGGTAACGGCATTCGCACCATGAACGTCATCGACGAAATCAAAGCCAACATCGACATCGTTGACCTCATCAATTCGATGGGGGTGGGGCTGCGGCGCAGCGGGCGCAGTTTCGTCGGTTTTTGTCCATTTCACCCCAACAGCCGCACCCCCGCCTTCCACGTCTACCCCGACACCCAGAGCTTCTACTGCTTTGGTTGCCACGCCTCTGGCACGGCCTTCGATTTCGTGATGCGCAAACAGGGCCTCGATTTCAAAGGGGCCTTAGAACTACTGGCTGAACGGGCCGGTATCCGGCTCGAACCCAAAAACGACGCCCAACGCCAAGAAGATGCGCGCCGGGCGCGGCTGCTCGAGATCAATGGCGTCGCTGCCCGCTATTTCAACTACGTGCTGCTCAACCTCAGCCGCGGCGCTGCCGGTCGCGAATATGTCGCTCGCCGCGGGATTAACCAAGAGGCGATTGACGCCTTCCAGATCGGCTATAGCCTCGACGACTGGGGCCACCTCTTTACTTATCTGCACGACAAAAAGGGCTATAGCGTCGAAGACATCATCGCCGCCGGCCTTGCCATCCCCGGCGAGCGCGGCCCGTATGACCGCTTCCGCAACCGCCTCATCTTCCCTATCCGTAATGTGCGCGGCGAGGTGATTGGCTTTGGCGGGCGCGCGTTGGGTGACGCCCAACCCAAATATCTCAACACACCTGAGACCCCGCTCTTTAAGAAGAGCGAGGTGCTGTACGGGCTTGATCTGGCCCGCGACGCCATCCGCACCGCCAACCGCGCGATTGTGGTTGAAGGGTACGTGGATGTGATCACCGCGCACCAGCACGGCTTCCGCAACGTCGTGGCGCCGCTCGGCACCGCGCTGAGCAAAGCGCACATCAACCAGCTCAAGCGCCTGACCGATGCCGTCTATCTGGCGCTCGACGCCGATGCTGCCGGCCAGAAGGCGACGTTGCGCGGTCTCGAAACGATCCGCACCGCCACCGAAGAAGAGGGCGAGGGGCGTATGGTGACAACCGCCCAAGGCATTGTGCGGCTCGAAAACGATGTCACGATCCGTATCATCCGCTTGCCGGCGGGGCGCGACCCCGACGAGGTGATCGCCGCCGATCCCGCGCTCTGGCAGCAGTTGGTCGAGCAAGCCGCGCCGGTGATGGATTTTTACCTCGAAGCCTACACCGCCGGCCTCGACATGCATGATCCAGCCCAACAACGGCTGGCGCTTGAGCGGATCATTCCGTTGCTGAGTGAACTCGACGGCGCGGCCCAGCGCGTCTACGTGGCACGCGTCGAACAGCTCACCGGTATGCGCAGCGAACTGATCGTCGATCTGCTGCGGGCGCGGGTGCAGCCGGCCCGGCGCAACGAGCGCGCGCGCCGCACCACCCCGTCACCGCCGCCGCCACCCGCCCCGGCGCCGGTGGCGGCCGCGCCGCTCGACGAACGTCGCCGCAAAACCGAAGCCTACTTGCTGGCACTAGCGCTACGCTATCCCAGCGTCAATGTCGCGATCGAAAAGCTGCTCGAAGAGTACAACGCCCGCCGGCGCGAAGCAGGTGAACTGTTCGGGGCCGGCTTGGAAGACCTGCTTGAAGAGCCGCTCCACCAAGCGATCTGGCGCGCCTACCTCGCCACCCCGCTCGAACTGCGCCCCACCGATGCCGAGAGTTTGCAGGCGTGGGTGGAAACCCTCGGCGAACCGCTCACCAGCGAAGCCAAAGCATTGATCGCTACCCTCAATCGCCGGCCTGACGACGTGCGCTACCGCCACGAAGCCGAACAGTGCGCCCGCATCTTGCGCAAAGCGCAGGTCATGGCGCGCATCCACCGGTACAACGAACGCCTGCGCGAACTCGACAACGAGGAAGAGATTCAGCGCATCTTGCACCACATTCGCGAACTCGGCGCCTACGCCGAACAGATCACCCAACCCCGCCGGTCGAGCACCTTCCCCGATCTGCGCGATCTCTTAGGCCAAGGATAAAGTCCGGTTTCGATTCCCGCCCTGCCGTGCCCGCCATCGCGAAGCGTAGCCACAAAGAGCCACAAAAGACACGAAACATGAGTATTTTTGCGTCTTTTTGTGGCTATTACTCGCCAATGCCACATCCCCCCTCTCCCACCTGACGGTGAGAGAGGGGGCCGGGGGGATGAGAACCACTCCCCTCCCCCAGCGGGGGAGGGGCTGGGGGTGGGGGCAAACCAGCCCATCCCAACGCCATCAACCGTATCTATGCTCATCCGTTCTGCCCGCCCTTGAACCCAGCGGGGGAGAGACTGGGGGCATCAGCCCGCGCAGTGGGCTTCGTAACCCTAGCCCGGCCCTTTAGGTCCCGGTTCCAGACGGATCTTCTGCCCGCCCTTGAACCCCTGCGAGGGAGGGGCTGGGGGCATCAGCCCGCGCAGCGGGCTTCGTAACCCTAGCCCGGCCCTTTAGGGCCGGGTTCCAGACGGAGGTTCTGTCCGCCCTTGAACCCCAGCGGGGGAGAGACTGGGGGCATCAGCCCGCGCAGCGGGCGTAACCCTAGCCCGGCCCTTTAGGGCCCGGTTCCAGACAGAGGTTCTGCCCACCCTTGAACCCAGCGGGGGAGGGGTGGGGCAAAGCAAGGCATCGCTGCGCCGTATCGCCCAGCCCTTCCGGGCCGAGCCGAAGCGTAGCCACAAAGAGCCACAAAAGACACGAAATAATGAGTATTTTTGTGTCTTTTTGTGGCTATTGCTCACCAATGACACCTCCCCCTCTCCCACCGTAAGATGGGAGAGGGGGAGGTGGGAGGTACGAGTCGCCGCTTATCTTATGACGCCGGCTTAGCCGGAGTCGTCGCATTAGCGTTCTCGTTAACCGCCACTTCCAACGGCAAGTTGAGCGGATTCTCGGCCTGAATCTTGATCTCTTCGGGGTCGATGCCGGGAGCCGCGCCGCCGAAGGTGGTATCGGCATTCATCTCCTTGCGCTGCTTCATCGCCGCGATCTGCTCCGGCGTTAGCACGCGCGACTCATCGAAGCCGAGATCGATCTCAAGCTGGGCGCCACGCATGTGGACGCGACCGAGGTCGTAGAAGCGGCGCGTGACAGTGGTCTTCATAAAGGCGCGCAGACAGCCGAGCATGTAGCGCCGCTTGAACGGATCCTTGATAAACGGATACTCAAGGAAGGCCTTGCGCATATAGAAGCGGGCATAGTTGCGCAACACACCCTTGAGCACATCTTCGCGATCCATCAGCTCAGGCTTCATAATCGGCGTCACGAAGTTGTACTTCGCATAGTCGCGCACCTCGACCCGATCACCCAGCTCTTCAAACAGCTCGGCAAACGGCCACGGCGTGTACATATTCCAGTTGGCCATATCCGGCTTCCAGTCGAGCACGTAGCGATAGGTCTCTTCGATCGTCTCCGGCGTCTCATTCTCCATGCCCATAATGAACTGGGCCTCGGCCACCATGCCGTGCTTCTTGATCAGCTCGATCGCGCGCTTGTTCTGCTCGATCGTGGTCTGCTTGCGGAAGCGGTCAAGGTTCATCTGGGCAGCAGCCTCAGTGCCGAGCGAGATATGCACCAAGCCGGCAGCGCGCCAGAGCGGCAACTGCGCTTCATCACGCAGAATGTCGGTCACGCGGGTGTTAATGCCCCAGTGAACCGGCAGCTTGCGCCGCACCAGCTCTTCGCAGAGCGCGGTGAACTTCTTGCGGTTGATGGTCGGCTCTTCGTCAGCCAGAATGAAGAAGCCCACATTGTGCTCGCGCACCAGCGTCTCGATCTCATCAACAAACTTCTGCGGACTGCGGGCGCGATAGCGACGCCAGAACTTCCACTGCGAGCAGAAGCGGCAGGTGAAGGGGCAGCCACGGGCGAAGTTAGGCACGGCCACCCGCACATTGAGCGGCACGTAGATATAGCGCTTCCAGTCGTAGAGGCTCCAATCCGGGGTGAGCTTATCGAGATCGGCGATCGGATCACGGGCCGGCGTCGCCACCACCTTGCCGTCCTCAAGGTAAGCAATCCCCTTAATGTTGGCCCGGTCGCGCCGGTCGGTACCCGCCTCAATCGACTGCATCAGCTCGACGATAATCTCTTCACCCTCGCCGCGCACAATGTAGTCAATCCATGGCGCCTCGGTCAAGACCTGACCATACATAAAGGTCGGGTGAATACCGCCAAGGATGAGCCGAGCATTCGGCACCTCTTCACGCGCGATCTGCAACGTCTCTTGCGCCTTGTAGATCATCGGCGTGATCGCCGTGGCCATCACCACATCAGGCCGATTATGGCGCAGGATCAGGCGCAATTGCTCATTGGGCAGATCCTCCGTCATCGCATCGACGAAACGCAGGTTGTTGAAGCCTGCGGTGCGCAATGCGCCGCCGATGTAGGCGACCCAGCTCGGCGGCCAGTTCCCAGCAATTTCAGCCCCACCGGCATGGTAGTTCGGCTGGATCATCATGATCCGCATGCGTGGCCTCTCTTCCTTTCTGACGACCAAGTCTGAACTACAACAACGCGAGGACGAACAAAATCGACGCCCCCGGATTACCCCTCCAGCGATACGGCAAACGTGCAGCGCGGCGCACCCATGGCCCGGCATGTCACCTCGCGCACACGGATCCGATCGCTCACCACCCGTCGCAACAATCCTTCAAACGCCGCCCGGTAGTAACTACACACCGGCTCGGCGGCCTGCACTTCACGCGCCTCAACGCTATTGGCCAGCGTCAACTGCCACTGTGGCCGTAGCGTATAGCCAAATTGCCCGCTGCCAGCGAATGTCCACGCATGTTTGGCAATGGCGGGCAGAAAGATGCGCAACGCCAACCCTACCGGCAAGCGCGGCAAGAGCAGCCGGATCGGCGCCGGCACCCGGTTCGTCGCCACATAGTTCGCCGTAAGTTCGCCCGAACGGTCGAGCACCCGCATCGCCGCCGGCATCCCCAGCCAGTCGCGCAAGTCACGGATCATCGCGCCAAATTCGCTCTCGGCCAGCATGTGGTCGGGCATCGTTTCAAGGAAATGCCCGCGCCCGCTGCGGCGCAGCCAAGCTGCGGTAGTCTCGGCGCCATACTGCTCGCGCAAGGCAGCAATGGTCTGGATGATCGAATTCGGCCCGATCCGGGCAACTTCAGCGACGTGTGCTACATCTTGCATAGTACGCCTACTGACATTGTTTGAAATGTCAACGTATGCAATAAATGTAACATCTTTACTCGCATTTGCCGGTTGTAAGTCATTCACTCAGGGTAAAAACCGGGTAAACAAAGGTGTGCAGAAGGCGGGCAACGTAGTGACACACCGTAGGGACACAGCGGCGCTGTGTCCTAAAAGACATTACAACGCTGTGTCCCTACGACAACGCGCCCCCTTCCACGCATGCGGCAATTGCGCGCTGGTGGTCGATAGCCGGACGATGGGGATGGCAGAGGACGAGAAATTCGACGTTCCCCGCCGGGCCGGTAATCGGCGAGCGGGTGAGACCGGCGGGGTTGAGCTGTTGGGTCGTAGCGAAGGTTAGCACATCGCGGATCACCTGCGCATGCACCGCCGGATCGCGCACGACGCCGCCTTTGCCCACGTGTTGCGGGCCGGCTTCAAACTGCGGCTTAATCAACGCCACGATCCATGCGCTTGGCGTGATCAGCCGCTGCACCGCCGGCAAGACGAGCCGTAGCGAGATGAAGCTGACGTCGATCACGGCGCAATCGGCCAGCACGCCATCAGGCAGTGCGGTGAGGTGGCGAATATTGGTGCGTTCGAGCGTAACCACCCGTGGATCGGTGCGCAACCGGTGGTCGAGAATACCATAGCCGACATCAACCGCAAAGACCCGCGCCGCGCCGCGCTGCAACAATACGTCGGTGAAGCCGCCGGTGGAAGCGCCAACATCGATCGCGGTCAAACCTGCCGGATCAAGCCCAAACTGGTCGAGCGCGTGCGCCAGCTTGAAGCCGCCGCGGCTGACGTAAGGCAAGCCGCCGCGCACATCGATGTGGGCATCGATGGCGACCATCGTGCCGGCCTTGGTCTGCACGTGGCCGTTGACCAACACCTGCCCGGCCATGATCATCGCCTGCGCCCGCGCGCGCGTCTCAGCCAGACCACGCTCGACCAGCAGCGTATCGAGACGTTGGCGAGCCATGCTACTCTTCTCGGCGTAATTCAACTTCGAGCCGGGTAATTTCGTCTTCCAACTCGGCCACCATTGCCCGCAACCAGTCAGGGGGAGGGTTATGCGGATCGTGCAGTTGGGCGCGCAACATGCGCAATTGGTTGCGGCGCAGTCGCAACTGCTCGCGAATGGTCGCCTGCCGATCGACCGGCGCCGGCGCTGGCGGCAATGGCTGGCCAGCCAGATACTCGTTCACCAGCTCGGTCATAAAATCATCCAGCTCGATACTGCGCTCGCGGAGCAGCCAGTAAAGCTGGTCGCGTTGCGCCTCGGTCAGCCGGATGCGAGTTGGAATGGTGTAGTGTCCGCTCATAGCTCTCGCATTATACCGTATCTTGGAGCGCGCTGGCACATGACTTCGTTTATAATGAGTTTAACCCGGTCGATACCAGCGTATCGCCACTCGTATAGTGCTTGAGAGGGCTTCACCATGTGGTGGCAGTGGATCGTGGAACGGATCGCGCTTGGCTTGCACATTCCCGATGGCTTTTTGCATGCGCCGGTGGCCTTGTTGTGGTGGCTGCCAACCGTGATCGCGGTTGGGATTGCGGCGCGGGCCGCGCGCCAATCACTCGATGAGCGGGCCGTGCCCTTGATGGGGGTGATGGCGGCCTTTATCTTTGCGGCCCAGATGATCAATGTGCCCATTGCCGGCGGCACGTCGGGCCACCTGCTCGGCGGCGTCTTTGCCGCTCTTGTGCTGGGGCCATGGGCAGGCATGGTCGTGATGACCAGCGTGATCGCCTTGCAAGCCATCCTCTTTCAAGATGGCGGTATTGTGGCAATGGGGGCGAATATCTTTAACATGGGCATCGCCACTGCTGCCATCGGCGGCTGGCTGGCGCGGCCATTGTTGATTCGGAATGGCGTGCTGACGGCCAACCGGCTTTGGATCGCGATCGTGGCTGCCGGTGCGGGATGGCTGTCGGTGATGGCCGCTGCCGCCCTCACCTCGGCCCAACTGGTGCTCTCTGACCTGCCCGCAGCCATTGTCTTTCCGGCCATGCTCAGCGTGCATGCCATCATCGGCATCGGCGAAGGGCTCATTACCGCCGCTGCGGTCGTGTTTCTGGCCAGCACCCGGCCCGATCTGCTGCAAGCCACCCCACCCTCTGGCCCGGTAATGACGCGGATTGCCGCCATCGGGGTGGTGATTGCCGCCGTCATCACCGCGTTTGCGCCGTTGGCTTCGCCCGACCCCGATGGGCTTGAGCGCGTCGCCGAGGATGCCGGATTCATCACCCGCGCCACCGATGCGCCCTACCAGCTTTTGCCTGATTACACGATTCCATGGCTCGGCGAGACGCCGCTCTCAACCATCATTGCCGGGTTGGTTGGCGTAGCCGTGCTGATCGGCCTCATCTGGGGTATGAGTAGACTGCTCCGCACCCAACCACCGGCACGCTCGTGATGGCTGACACCGCAACGGCTGAGCCAACCGCCGCCGATGATGGCCGGGTCAAGACGTGGCTCGCCCTCGGATTTATCTTCACGTTGGCGTGGCTGCCGGCCGGCGCATGGGATGCACTGATCATGGCCGCCCTCGCGCTCTGGTTTGTGATTGGCTGGAAACGGATCGGGTTGTGGATGATCTGGCGGCGCTCGCTGATCGCATGGCCGTTTGCCCTCGCCGCGCTGACGCTGGCGATTGCTCGCCCCGGCGCGCCGGTCTTCCAATTCACGATCGGCGGTCAAGCGATCACGGCTACCGATGCCGGTATGGTAGCCGCCGCCACCGTGATGGCGAAATCATGGCTTTCGGTGCAAGCCATGCTCACGCTGATCGCAACCACCCATTTCAGCGAGCTGCTCACTGCGCTGGCGGCGCTCCGCCTACCGCCAGTATTGATCCTGATCCTCGGCATGGCCTATCGCTACCTCTTCATACTGCAAGAAGAAGCGTTGCGGATGCTGCGCGCGCGCGACAGCCGCAGCGCATCCATCCCCGGCCAGCCCGCCGGTCGTAACCTGTTCTGGCGCGCAACCATTACCGGACGCATGGTGGGCACGCTCTTCATCCGGGCCTACGAACGGAGTGAACGGATCTATGCCGCCATGCTGGCCCGCGGCTACGATGGCCGGCCCGTTACCGCCACCCAACCCCCGCTCCGGCCCACCGATTACTTCGCGCTCATCGGCGGCGGAATCGTCTGCGTGAGCCTGATCGTTATTGCCTACATCTAATCGGCTATGCTCACCATTACCAATCTCAGTTATGCGTACCCCGACGGCACTCCTGCGCTGCGCGGGATCGATCTCGTCGTCGCTGCTGGAGAAAAGGTGGCCTTGCTCGGGGTGAATGGGGCCGGCAAGAGCACGCTCCTCCTCCACCTCAACGGTACCTTACGCCCAGCAAGCGGCGCCATTGTGGTAGACGGCCTGCCCGTCACCGCACAGAATCTCCGCCAGATTCGAGCCAGAGTCGGATTGGTCTTTCAAGACCCCGACGATCAGCTCTTCTCGCCAACCGTCTTTGACGACGTTGCGTTTGGGCCGCTCTATATGGGGCTCGCGCCGGCAGAGGTGGACCAGCGTGTCCAGCAGGCGTTGCAGGCAGTGGGGATGACCGGCTATGAACAGCGGCCGCCCCACCGGCTGAGCCTCGGCCAGCGCAAACGGGTGGCCTTGGCGACCGTGCTGGCGATGCAGCCGAGCTTGCTGGCGCTTGATGAACCTTCAGCCGGCCTTGATCCGCGCGCTCGCCGCGAATTGAGTGAGCTGCTGCGCACCCTGCCGCAAACCATGCTCGTCTCAACCCACGATCTCGCGCTCGTCGCCGATGTGTTTCCGCGGTCTATCGTATTGGCCGAAGGCCGGGTCGTTGCCGATGAAGCAACTTCCTCGCTCCTCGCCGATCACGACCGGCTCTGGCAGTATGGATTGATCTAAGCAAACAGCCCCCTAAGCACGGAAAAGGCTAGGGGGCCGCTGATCGAACCGTTGCCGCCACTATGTCTGTGCTACGTCAAAGGCCGCCATTGGCGCAGTTGGGTAAAAAAGCGCAGCACCATCTCGGTGTGCAGCGGAAAGGCCAGCTCAGCCGGCGAGGTAATGATCACGCGCTCGGCGGCTTCGCTATTCGGCAAAAACACCGGCAAATCCGCGCTGCGCAGTTGCGGCCCGATCCCAAACACCAGCAGATAACCATCGGGTGTGCTGCGAACGGCAAACTCGCTGACCAACGCCGGATCAATCTCAACCCCGGCTTCCTCGTACAACTCACGCGCTGCTGAGTCTTGCCAGCGTTCCCCCATCTCGATAAACCCGCCGGGCAAAGCCAACTGGCCACGACGTGGATGGGCTGATCGCCGGATGAGCAATAAGCCATCATCAACCGGCTGCAAGACTAAGACCACTGGTAACGGATTGCGATAGGTTGTGCTGCCGCAATGCGAACAGATGCGGGGCCATGACTGGTGCTCGGCAAACGGTTGGCCGCAGAATGAACAGAACGAGTGCTGGCGATACATGACTTCCTGTGCAACGAGCGACGGCTCCAACAAGAACTGTAGTATAACATAAAAGCGCACTCCGTTCCGGCGCTGCCGTGCGCTCGTTCACAATCCTGCCGGACGCTGCCACGTCTGTGATGCTGCCGGCGCCGTACTCACCGGCTGATCCGGCGCGAGCAAGCATTGTTCAAACCCCGCGCGCAGTGCCGGTTCATCAATCATACCCGGCACACCGATGAATACCATCTGCGTCTGCGGCGCTTGATCACCCCACGGTTCACCCACCGTCACCTGCACTCGCGTCCCTACCACTTGCAAAACGGCCCGCCGTTGCGGAACTTCGGCCAGATAGACCAACCCTTTGCCACGAAAAATAGCCGGCGGCAAGTTCAGAATCGCGCGGCGAAAAGCGTTGAGGGTAAAAGGTCGATCACAGACATAGCTCCACGTGGCAAACTCGGCGCCGTGGTCGTGGTGATGGTCATCGTGATCGGCTGTTGCGTGATCGTGCCCCTCATCGTGGGCAGTAACTGCCACCATGCGCGGCGTTGCGGCACGCTGCTGAAAACGGCCTACATCCAGCACGAGTGACAGCGGTATGTCGCCATAGGTTGCCGGCACGATCCGCGCTTGCGGCACAATCCGGCGCACCCACGCTTCAACGTTGGCAAGTTGATCAGGCGGAACCAGATCGATTTTATTGAGCACAACAATATCGGCGGCGCTGATCTGTTCAACGATCAACGCCTCGTAGGCCGGTTGCTGGCGCACATAATCGGCATCGACCACCGTAATCACACTATCAAGACGGAAGTAGGGACGCAGTTCAGGCAACAGAAACGTATCGGCCACGGCCCACGGATCGCTCACCCCGCTCGCTTCAATGATGAGATACTCTGGCGGCAAGGGCCGGTCTACGAGGCGCAACGCTGTGCGCAGCAGATCATCGCGGATCGTGCAGCAAATGCACCCATTGGCCAGCGCAATCGTATCGCCTTCAACCCCAACTACCAACTGCGCATCAATATTGATCGCGCCAAAATCGTTGACCAGCACCGCCGCGCGCAAGCCGTGATCGGCCCGCACGATGCGGTTGAGCAACGTGGTCTTGCCGGCGCCGAGGAAACCGGTCAGAATCGTCACCGGAACGGGACGGGCAGGCGTTTCCATGAGGGTTCTCCTTACGAACGCCGGCGGGGCCGGCAGCAGGGACAATCCAGACCATGCGCAACCCGCGTTAGATGGGCCGGGGTCGCGTAGAGCGGTTCAGCCGCACGCTGCACGTGGAAGGTGCTGGCAACGCGCCGGCAAAATTCGTGACAAATCGGACACTCGACCGGATCGTCAGCTTGCCACGCTGGACGCAGCTCTTCCAGCTCAATCTCGCATTCGGCACATTCGTAGACGTAAAGCGGCATCGTAACCTACCAGTGGGAGTAAACAACGAGCTACTCAGTTATATGAGACAATATATCATCTATAAACACTGCTGTCAATGTGAGTTGCGCTTGCGCGCGCCGCCTTATATCGTTGTGCCAAAACGCTTTTGTTGGCGAGCGGTCGCCAACCGGTCACAATGATGCCTGCCGCGCGCAGCGAAGACGGCTGCGGCTAAGTCCAGCAACGATCGATGCCACAACCGCCCCTCACAATAACAAGAAGCACGGCTGGAACCCTATGAGCAATGTATCTTGCCAGCCGCTCTATTTGTGGGATAATACCGTATACAGTTTGTACACCCTTTGCGAGGAGCAAGACAATGCCAATATACCAATTCACTGCCCAGCGTATCGATGGCACGGTGCAGTCGCTAGCTGACTATCGTGGCCAAGTGCTGTTGATCGTCAACGTCGCCAGTATGTGCGGTCTAACACCGCAATACGCTGGCCTCGAACAACTATACCGCCGCTATCGCGATCAGGGATTTAGCGTTCTCGGCTTCCCCAGTAACCAATTCATGCAAGAGCCGGGCAATGACGAATCCATCGCCCAATTCTGCGAGCGCACCTATCAAGTCACCTTTCCGCTCTTCGCGAAGGTTGACGTGAACGGCCCCAATGAGCATCCACTTTTCACCTACCTCAAAACCCAGCAACCCGGCCTCTTTGGCAGCACCGCGATCAAGTGGAACTTCACCAAGTTTTTGGTTGACCGCAACGGCAAGCCACGCCGGCGCTATGCACCCACCGATATGCCGGCGCAGATCGAAGATGATATTGTTGCGTTGTTGCGCCAACAACCGGCGACCGTGAATTAACTACCGGCGCTCTTCCTTAGGCATACGAATGGATAGACAGGCGTGGTAATGCCACGCCTGTATACTATGCTCACGACTGGAGTTTAGGGTCGTAAATGGTTATGTTCAGTAAATGTCGCTCAAACGTTAGACCTGTCAACCATTTCATCCACCCAAACGCGGTATGATAGAGACTATGGTATCTGGCCGCCTGCATCATTGCCGGCAACTAACCAGAAGCGGCTCATCTTCACAACAAGCGTGGCGGTTATGAAAACGATCTATGGCGTTGGCGCCGTCGTCTTCCGGTTGCAATCTGATCAAACCATTGAGATTTTGTTGATTCGGAAGCGTAAAGGATTTTGGTCACTCCCGAAAGGCAAACTCAAAGCAAACGAACCGCCGCGCAAGGCAATTGTGCGCGAGGTGTATGAAGAGACCCACGTCATCGCAGAAGTCATTGATCTGATTGGCAGCATTGATTACCTGATCAATGGGCCGCAGGGAACGCAGCGCAAGCTGGTCGATTACTACTTGCTGCGCGCGATCAAAGGCCGTGCTCGCCCAACCGGAGGAAGGGAGCAAATTGTTGCCGCTGAGTGGGTGCCACTAGCGGAAGCCATCGAGCGTATCCAACGCCCCCGCTTGCGCGCTGTGGTGCGCGCAGCGCAATCATGGTTTAGTTGCTAAGAACTGCACGCAGAATTTCCACGCAATTCATGCCTTATGCACAGAGCCGGCCTTGAGCGCGGCGTGCTATAATAAGGGGCATAGAGAGGAAGGATGGCACGTATGGATGAGATCGCTGCCACCCAACTTGCCCGCCGCGTTGACGACTATCGGCAAGCTATCGCTGAGCGCGTTGCCGCCCGGCTCTTGCGCGCATTTCCCGAACTGACCCATACCTTGCGTCTAGAAGAGAACTATGGCCCAGTCGAGCGCATGGCCGAGGTCGCAGTGCGCCCGCTCAGTGATTTGATCCGGGCTATGCTCTTGTTTGACGCCCTCGAAATCGCTGAAACCGAACTGCGCTGGGCCCGTGGCGTCTTGCCCCGCTGGGGTGTGTCGTATGAACACACCACCGCGATGATCCGCTGGTATTTTGAAGAGCTTGGCCGGCTGCCGCTGTCTCCAGCCGAACGAGCCGTCGCCACCGAAGTGGAACGGCACCTCTTGAACCTCATGGTTCGCCTGTACCGCACAGCAGAACCTAACCAACGCGCAGTCACCGTGTAGGCTGCAACAACCTATCCGATGAAACAAGGGGCGACACGAATGTCGCCCCTTGTCGTTTGCTGTCACGCCCCCAAATTAATTGGTGACAATCAGCTTGCCCTGCATCAGCGGGTAGTGGCCGGGCACTGTGCAGATGTAGATATAGGTGCCGGCTGCTGGCGCGGTGAAGGTGACTTCCACCGTCTCATTGCCATTGGCCAGCGGCGACTCAGCCAGAATATTGCTCTTGTCAGCCGGCAAATAATTCGCCGCCGGGCCAGCACTCAAGCCGGCATTGGCAATCGCTGCCGCTTCCGCATCACCGCCCTTGACCAAGATCCAGTTGTGCTGCTGCACCGCCGAGTTGTTCTTGAAGCGCAGCGTCACCGTCTGGCCAGCGGCGACCCGCAATTCGGTCTTATCGAATGCCAATTCTTCGCCCTTCGAGCCAATTTCTAACGTGACCGGCCCGCTGCTCTGCCCACCACCGCTCGAACCACCACTGCTGCCGCCGCCACAGGCGACCAGCGCCATTGCCAGCGCAGCCAGCACAGTGAACGCCATCATGCGCAACCAAATCTTCATTGCTCTGTTCCTTCCTTGTGGCATCTATCACAAAATTGCACCGCTCAATTTATACCACTATCCCAACTGTTGTCAAGCGGATCAGAGCAGATGATCTAGAGTTTGTGTTGATAGAAGCTATTCCTGTTCGTCATAACGGCGTGGCCGTGGCGCACGCCGGCGACTATCGGACGTCGATCGATCAGTGCGTTCCGAACTGCGCCGGGATGATTGGCCAGTATTCGCGTTGCGCTGGGATGGCGACTCACGGCGTTCTTGATAATTGGCCCCGCGCCAGCCCGGCCCCCGCTCTTCGCTCCGGCGCGGCGGGCGCTCCTCGCTCCAACCCCGCCCTGTTCCGCGCTCTTCACTCCGGCTGCGCGGCGGGCGCTCTTCGCTCCACCGGCCCGGCCCCCGCTCTTCGCTCCGGCGCGGCGGGCGCTCCTCGCTCCAACCCCGCCCTGTTCCGCGCTCCTCACCCCGGCTGCGCGGCGGGCGCTCTTCGCTCCAGCCCCGCCCTGTCCCGCGCTCTTCACTCCGGCTGCGCGGCGGGCGCTCTTCGCTCCAGCCCCGCCCTGTTCCGCGCTCTTCACTCCGGCTGCGCGGCGGGCGCTCTTCGCTCCACCGGCCCGGCCCCCGCTCCTCACTCCGGCTGCGCGGCGCACGCTCCTCGCTCCAGCCCCGCCCTGTCCCGCGCTCTTCACTCCGGCTGCGCGGCGCACGCTCCTCGCTCCACCGGCCCGGCCCCCGCTCTTCGCCCCGGCTGCGCGGCGCACGCTCCTCGCTCCACCGGCCCGGCCCCCGCTCTTCGCTCCGGCGGCGCGGCGGGCGCTCCTCGCTCCACCCCCGGCCCAGCCCCCGCTCTTCGCTCCGGCGCGGCGGGCGCGCGTCACCACGCTCGCCCCTCGGCACACGCGGGGAGCGTTCTGGTGCAACGGGTGATTCGGGCACAGCCTCTGCTGAGCCACTCCCGCGCCGCGCCGCTGGTGAAGGTTCGCTCGGGCGTTCCGGCAACGACCGGCGGGTGGGAATGTGGGCACGGAGCGCAGCGACCTCTTCATCGGTCAGGTGCCGCCATGCGCGCGGCGGTAAATCACCGAGCTCCAACTCGCCTTCACGCACCCGGATCAGGCGCAGCACCTCATAACCCAAGAGCTTCGCTACTGCGCGAATCTGGCGTTTACGCCCCTCGCGCAACACAATCCGTACCCACACCCCTTCCGGCACCGTGCCAATCAACTCAACCCATGCCGGGGCCGTCATCTCGCCATCGAGTAACACGCCATTCCGCCAACTCCGCAGCGCCTCAGGCGTTAAGGCCCGATCTAACAACACCCGATACTCTTTTTCAACCTCAAAGCTCGGATGGGTCAGCGCGTGAGCCAGTTCGCCATCATCGGTAAGGAGAATCAACCCTTCACTATCAAGATCGAGCCGGCCAACCGGAAAGACGCGCGCCGGCACATCAACCAGATCGACAACTGTTGGGCGACCGTGGGTGTCTTCCGCGGTCGAAACCACCCCAGCCGGTTTGTGGAGCATAATGTAGGTGCGTTTGGCCGGCATCCGCAGTGGCTGCCCATCAACCAACACCTCGTCATGCTCAAGATCGACGCGCGTGCCGGGCACAGTGACCACCCGGCCATTCACCATCACCCGTCCCGCGGCGATCAACTCTTCACAATCGCGGCGTGAGGCGATGCCGGCACTAGCCAACACTTTTTGCAATCGTTCAGGACTCACAGATAGCCTTTCTTTTTCATTCAAACCAGTTTGTGAATAACGTTCTTTACGAAACGCTCACCACCGTCCCGTCGCGAATCTGCTGCCGTTCGGGCAAGACGAGAAAGGATGCCGAACATATTGGGAAACGCGCTTCACAGACTGTAAACAGCATGTACGTTATGTGGCGAAGAATCATCGTTCTTCACCAATGGTTGCAAGAAATAACATCAACCATCGTTTGACAGTATACCATACCGATTTTCGCCGCCTGAGTCAGGGTACAATAGAGTCGGACAACCAACAAGCCACCCCTGCCAATGGAACAGCAAACCTCCAGCCAACTCTTTCGGCCTTACGTACCCGCAGCCCTGCGCGACGCGCTCGGCGCCGGGCTGCTCCGTCCGGGGCAAGTGCAGACCTACCAAGCGACCATCCTGTACACCGATCTGAGCGGATTTACCCGCTTGACCGCCACCTTCGCCACCCTCCCTGACGGAGCCGAGCGGCTGCACAGTATTTTGCGCAACTACTTCGAGACGATGATTGCGACCATCGCCGCTAATGGCGGTGACGTCATCCATATCGCTGGCGACGCTTTCACCGCATGGTGGCCCAACATCAATGATCCCGCGGTCGCTATTCACTGCGGCTATGCCTTGCATAATGCCATCGCCGCCCTTAACCCCATCATAACGCCTGCCGGGCCGTACAATCTCGAATTGCGCGTTGGGGTCAGCGTCGGCCCGGTCCATCTCGCCTTGGTAGGCATCCCAAATCAAGGCATCCATCCCGTCTTAATCGGCCAGCCGATCAATACCGCGAGTCTGGCCGAACAACAAGCGCAACCGGGTGAAGTGCAATTGCTCGTCACGAATCACCAGTCTACACCGGTGATCGAGTATCAGCCGCCAATCGAGGCCCCCATCTTGACGTGGGAACACTTCCTGCCGCCGAGCTTTGCCCGCCGCCTCCGCCTCAACACGCTCGTGGCCGAATATCGCCGGTGCGTTCCGGTCTTTGCTGCCTTTGATCTGCCTGAAAACCCGATCGATCTGCAACCACTAGTGATGCAAGCGCAATCAGTGGCGATGCGGTGGGGCGGGTGGTTAAACGAGATTGAGGTTGGCAACAAAGGCGCCGTCATGGTCTTTCTCTTTGGCGCGCCGGTCGCGCATGGCGACGATACGAGCCGCGCCATCGGCTGCGCGCTTGAATTACGCGACCGGGGGGTGATCCGGAAAGCAGGCATCACCGTCGGCTCGCTCTTCGTGGGTGAAGTCGGCAGCCGGCTCCGCCGCGTATACACCGCCCAAGGCGAAGACATGAATCTTGCCGCGCGTCTCATGGAACTTGCCGCCCATGGCGAGATTCTGATCTCAGGGCGGGTGCGGCAAGATACGATTGGCCGCTACCGCACCAGTCCGCCGCAACTGATGAGCATCAAGGGGTACGATCGCAATATTCCCGCAGCTACGGTGCTTTCCGATCGCATACGCACCGACGAATCCGGTTCGCATGCGTTGCGCGCCGCGCTGCCCACGCATGTCACTCTAATCGGGCGTGACCACGAACGGATGATGATTGATCAGGTTATTGATCGATCAACCCATCACAGCAATATCTTGCTGATCGAGGGCGAGACGGGGATTGGCAAATCGACCCTGTTGTACTACCTTAGTTTGGAATGGCTCAAGCGCGGGTATCACGGTTTTCGTGGCGAATGTCACAGCGGCACCCAAGAACGGCCCCTGCACCCTTGGCGCGCGATTGTTGGCGAGTTATGTGACATTGACGATCATGCGCCGATGCACGTGCGCCGCACGCGCTTGCAACAGGCATTGACCGAGTTGCCAACGGCCCTGCCCCATCAGGTAGCTGCGTTAGCACGGCTCCTCGATGTGGAAGGATTTCCACCGCCAGCTAAGCTGATCGACCTCGCCCCACTAGTGGTTGAACTGCTGTTGCACCGGCTGCAACGCGAACCCATCTTGATCATCCTTGAGGATGTTCATTGGGCCGATCCCGAATCGTTGCTACTGCTCGGCGAGATCATCGAAGTGCTGACGCCGCATCTCCCATTGTTAGTCGCACTCTCATATCGCCCTTTGCCCGACCATCTCGTGCCGTTTGCCCAAACCTTGCGCCAACTCCCATTTACAACCCATCACCTGCTCGAACGGCTGCCAGTCGCTGACCGGGCAAACCTCATTTGCGAGCTGATCGGGGTGCGCACGATTGACCCTCGTCTCCTCCAGTATCTCGAACGCTACGCGGCTGGACAACCACTTTTCATCAAAGAATATGTGCGGCTCTTATTACAAAAGGGGCTGATTGCGATCGAACAAAATGAGGCACGCCTGCTCGGCCCACTGCCGCACGTCCAACTCTCCAGCTCGGCAATTGGTATTGTCCAAGCGCGGATCGATCAGATGGATGAACGCACCCGCTTGACATTTAAAGTCGCTGCGGTCATCGGGCGCAGCTTCCCGTTGCGCTTGCTGCACCACATCCATCCCGCCCGGCTGAGTGAAACCGAATTGCGTCACGATATTGAATTACTCGTACACGATCAGTTAATTGAAACCGAGATGGCCGATCCAGAGCCGGTATACCGCTTTAGTTTCGGGATCGCGCATGAAGCAGCCTACACCAGCCTGCTCTTTGCGCAACGGCGCGAATTGCATCAAGCCATTTACCAGTGGTATGCCACTGCCTATCAGGCCGAACTCGCCCAGCGCGAAGCTCCGCTCGCTGTATACGATGTCATTATCCACCATGCGCTGCGCGCCGAACTATGGTCAGAGGTGATTGAGCATTGTCAGCAGGCCGCCTTGATCAGTGCGTGCCGTTCGCTGTTCAACAGCGCGTTGCGTTATCTCGAACAGGGGATTGGGTTGCCGGGCCATAGTGAACGCCGTGCGGAACTCCTTGTCTTGCGGATGTTGCTCAATGATCGCACCGGCAATCATCTGCACCAGAGCGAGGATTTTGCACTCTTGCAAAGCTTGTTGCGTGAGCGCGACCAGCCGAACATCACTGCCATCGCGGCAGTATTGCATCTGCATCACATCCTCATTAGCGGGACCTTGCACCTCTTCGATGCGCATCTCGCCTATGCCCAACTGCAAGTCGACCGGCTCAATCGCAACAACGCTGTGCTCAGCCGCCTGTTGCAGGCCAACATCTGGCTCATCACCGCCCAACGCTTGGCGCTCAAGCGTCAAGAGCGGGAAGCCCTCACCCACCTCCAACGAGTTGACCGGCTGTGCGCGATGTTGGCGCGCCAACCAGTGCCGGATCATGCGCTCGCAAGCCTCATGCCCATCGAGAACATCGCCGCGCAGAGCCAAGAATTGCAAGGCTGGATCCTCTTCGAGATGGGCACGTTTCAACAGGCGCACCAGCGCTTTCAGCGGGCCAACGAGCTTGCTCGCACGGCCAATGATTGGATCATTGAAAATCGTGCGTTGATCGGGCTGTGCCACACGATGTTGGCCGGCAACCAGCTCGATGAAGCCGAGCGCCAATTGCAGCAGGCGTTACACATTGCGCGCTCGATCGGCGATCGCTATGGGCAGGTGTTGGGGTTGCGCACACAGGCGCTCTTACACGCGAACCGTCAAGATGGCGAGACGGCGCGCCGCCTGATTTGGCAAGCTATCGCCATTGCCGGCAGCTCGCGCATCGCCATTCTCGAAATAGCGCTCGTGAACCAACTGGAAGGGCTCGTCAGCGAGTTAGAGCAACAGGATGATAGTACAGAGGATTGAAGACGGCGCAACAAGATCACGCTATGACCAAGCATAGCGTTCGTCCGCCATCTTAGACATCACCCTACGGAAAGAATGCCTGCCACCAACGCTGCCAGTTAGGCGGCGGCGGCGGCAACGGGACGGGAGAGGGCACTGCCGCCGGCGCTGTAGTTGGCGCAACCTCCGGTACCCGTTCGGGCACAATCACGATATCACCCTCACGGGCCAAACCAAGATCGCGCGCCCACTCTTCCGCCGCGGCATCCGAGCGTTCGTACTCAAGCCGCGCCTCCAGCGACTGCGTTGTCGCCTGTAAACCGGCCACTTGGTCATTGGCAGCCGCCAACTCACGCTCAAGATGGCGCGCAATGACGATTTGATTCACCAGATTCACCGCCATCCCGCCAGTCATAACCAGCAGCAACGCGATCAGCGCCAACGAGGCCAGTGTGCGCCCGCCACCGGGAAACGTCGCCGCCAGCCAGCGCCGCACCCGGCCACGCAGCATCGCCCAACTGCGCCGGAGGCCAGTCACGAGAGTGGCGGATGTCGAGGCTTGGCGATAGCGTGGCATACAAAGGTGTTCGCGCGGGAATGATCAACGATGCTTTCCCGCGCGTCATCAACCGCAAGTGTTTACGACTCAGACGATGATCGCGATTCGCGGGGCGCTTCCAACAGCAACGGCTCTTCGATATTGGTCGTCATCGAGCTCTGGCCGCGGAAGAGACCACCCGGCTCAATATGCAAGGCAGCAGTGGTAATATCACCCCAGACCTTTCCGGTCGGCGAGATTTCCAATTGTTCCAGCGCGGTAATTTGGCCTTTCACCGCGCCTGACACATGCACATTCCGCGCCTTTATCGTCGCAATCACCCGCCCCGTTTCACCGATGATCAGATTGCCGACGACCTCAATATCGCCTTCCACAGCGCCATCGATGCGGACGTTACCCTCGGCATTCAAGGTGCCAACAAAGCGAGTATTGGCTCCGATCACCGTCTCTGGCCGGCCATTGACCATCGGTTGCGGTTGAGCGGATTTGCGGTTCGAACCAAACATGCGCGCGATCCTCCTCCACATAGCCGGCCACCTGTATCTACAAGCACATGTACGTAAGAGGCCGGAAGACTGCCCGATCGTGATCGGGAAATCGTTGCTGCCATTATAAACGATACTGCCAGCCGGGGCAACGGCTAATTATGGCGCCAGCCGCTCGCGTCGCCAACCGGCAGCGGTGCGGGTATAACAGAGCCGGTCGTGCAGGCGCGATGGCCGCCCTTGCCAAAACTCAATCCGATCAGGGAACACCCGATACCCGCCCCAAAAGGGCGGGCGTGGCGGTTCTTGCGCAGAAAATCGTGCTGCCACCTCGGCAATGCGCTGTTCGAGTTCAGCGCGGTTGGCGATGGGCCGGCTTTGGGGCGAGGCCCACGCCCCGATCCGGCTTTCAAGCGGGCGCGTAGCGTAGTAGGCATCCGATTCCTCGGCGCTGATTGGCTCGGCGTAGCCTTCAACCCGCACTTGCCGTTCCAATTCCGGCCAGTAAAAGACCAATGCCACCGCCGGATGTGCCGCCAACGCGCGCCCTTTACGGCTCTCGTAGTTGGTGAAAAAGACGAAACCACGCTCATCAACGCCTTTGAGCAAGACCATCCGCGCCGAGGGTCGCCCATCAGGATCAATCGTCGCTAGCGTCATCGCGTTTGGTTCGATGAGGCCAGCCTCAGCCGCTTCGCGCAGCCAGCGGATGAACTGAGCAATCGGGTCGGCGTCCACTTCGCTTTCTGATAAGCCGCGTTGCGTATATTCCTTGCGTAATTCGGCCAGATTCATCAATGCACTCCAGTTGCGCAGGAACGATGGCTGTCATACAATAGCGCCGATGATGAACAACAGCGCCGCGATTTACGTTGCCCATTCTGATCACGCCGCCGTTACGACGGCACTAGCCGCTATCCTTGCCGAACAGGGGTGGCATGCGGTTGACCTTCCACCGCATGCGATCAGCGGCATTATTATGATACCTGATAAACCTTATCGCCACTTTTTTATTGCCCCCTCGACCAAAGGGTGGGTGGCTATTTGGGAAGATCCTCGCTATTTTGCCGACCGGAACCTTGCCCGCGCATTGGCGGCCCGGCTGCATACCCGTAGTGTCTGGATTGAAGTCGGCGGCAATGGCGTCAGTTGGGCCCGCGGCGTGTACCAAGACGACACCGTCGGCGAAGAGCGGTTTGAAGCCGTCGAAACCACCTTCTACGGCGAGCGCGGCGTCGTTCATCTCGCCTTTGATCCCGACCCATTGCCCGAAGAATGGATCAGTCAACTAGGGTTGCCGTATCCCGAACTCCATTATGAAGCGATTTTGGCTGGCGCGATTCCGCCAGCCGGGCCGCCGTTGCACCTTGCTGTGCAACGGCGCGCCAGCGCCGCCCAGTAAGCGGCTATTCTTGGCTAGCGCCACGTACTGCCATGCCATACACCATTTTGATGATTGCCTCGACCAGCTTCTTTTCCGACTACGGCAACCACGTGCGGATTTTGGAAGAGATCCGCGCTTTGCAACGCCGCGGCCACCGGATTGTGCTGGTCACATACCACAACGGCGATGACATTCCGGGGATCACTATCTACCGCTCATGGGATGTGCCGTGGATCAAACGCGCTGTCGTCGGTTCATCACGCCACAAACTCTACCTCGATGTGGGGTTGGGGTGGCGCGCCTTGCGCACCGCCTTACGCATTCGCCCTGACATCATCCATGCCCACACTCACGAAGCCGCTGCGATCGGCTTGCCGCTGCAACGCCTGCTCAACCGGCCCTTGATCCTCGACTATCAAGGCAGTATGACCAGCGAAATGCTCGACCACGGCTTCATCCGGCGCACCAACCCGCTGTTTGTGCCATTGGCCCGGCTTGAACGGATGCTGAACCGCACTGCCGACGCGGTCATGACCTCGACCCACAACGCAGCCAATCTGCTGCGCCGTGATCGCTCGGTGCCGGAAGAACGCCTCTTTACGATTGCCGATGGCGTCGATACCGAACGCTTTCGCCCCTACGATGGCTCGCCGGCATGGGCTGCCCAGCGAGCCGAACTGCGCGCGCAATTGGGCATCCCGCCGGATCGCCGGATTGTCGTGTATATCGGCCTGCTTGCGCCCTATCAAGGCACCAATCTGTTGCTCGAAGTGGCCCAACAGATGTGCCAGCGCCACCCTGATTTGCACTTTTTGATTATGGGCCACCCCGATCCGCAGAGCTACCGCAACCTCGCGGCCAGCTTAGGCATCGCCGATCACGTCACCTTGCCGGGGCGCATCATCTACCGCGATTTGCACAGTTATCTAGCCCTCGGCGAGGTGGCGGTCGCACCCAAAATGAGCTTGACCGAAGGCAACGGCAAGATCGGCAACTATATGGCGATGGGGTTGCCCACCGTTGCCTTTGACACGCCGGTCAACCGCGAGATTCTGGGGCCGTACGGTTTCTACGCCAAACTGGGCAACGCCGCCGATTTTGCCGCTCAGCTCGAGCTGGCGCTGACCAACCGCGAACTGGCTGCCGAGCGCGCTGCCGGAGCGCGAGCGCGGGCCGTGGCCGAATTATCGTGGGAACGGGCCGCGATTGCGATTGAGGCGATCTACGCTGCCGCCATTGCCCGCCGCCAAGGCGAGGACAACGGCGATGATGAATGAGCACGTGGGGCGCACGGATATGCGCCCCGCCGCAGGATCACAAAATCTGGCTGAGGAACAGCTTGGTGCGTTCGTTGCGCGGATTGGTGAAGAATTGGTCGGGAGTGCCCTCCTCAACGATCTGGCCTTGATCCATAAAGACGATCCGGTCAGACACTTCGCGGGCAAACCCCATTTCGTGGGTCACGCAGAGCATCGTCATACCGCTGCGAGCCAGCGTCTTCATCACGTCCAGCACCTCTTTCACCATTTCAGGGTCAAGCGCCGAGGTCGGTTCGTCGAACAGCATGATGCGCGGCTCCATCGCCAGCGCGCGCGCAATCGCCACCCGCTGCTGCTGGCCACCGGATAGTTGGCCGGGGTACTTGTGGGCCTGCTCGCGGATACCCACCCGTTCGAGCAACTCAAAGGCTTTCGCCTCAGCCTCTTTGCGGGTCTTCTTGCGCACCCAAATCGGGGCTAGCGTAATATTCTGCAAGACCGTGAGGTGGGGAAAGAGGTTAAACTGCTGGAACACCATGCCCACTTCGCGGCGGATGGCATCGATATTGCGAATATCGTTGGTCATTTCGATGCCGTCAACGATGATCCGCCCCTCCTGATGTTCTTCGAGCCGGTTGATAGTACGGATGAAGGTGCTCTTGCCGCTGCCGGACGGGCCGCAGATCACCACCACTTCACCGCGTTTCACCCGCAGGCTCACATCCTTCAAGGCATGGAAATTACCGTACCATTTATTGACGTTTTCGCAGATGATAATTGGTTCGTTACTGCCGTTTCCGCTCATATATGACTTCCTTCGCTCAAGATAGGGAATGATCCGCAATTAGTGCCGGCTGCGCGCAATCTGATCCTCGATCCGCTTGCTAATGCGCGACATCGTAAAGCTAAACACCCAGTAAATCGCCGCAATGACGAGAAACGTCTCGCGCCAGACACCGCCGGGAGTACCCAGCCATTCCGGCTGGCCGACGATATTCTGCGCTGCGCCGAGCAGATCGACGAGACCGATGATCACGACCAGCGAGGTGTCTTTGAACAACGAGATAAACTGGCCGACCAGCACCGGCACCACCGCGCGCAGCGCCTGCGGCAGCGTAATCAGCAGCGTCGTCTGCACGACATTCAACCCCAGCGCGCGCGCCGCCTCAACCTGCCCTTTCGGAATCGATTGCAAACCGCCGCGCACGTTTTCGGCCAGATACGCCGCACTAAAGAGCGTCACCGCAATCACGGCCCGCACCAGCGCATCAATGCTCTCGCCGCCGGGGAGGAAGAGCGGCAGCAACAGCGCCCCCATAAAGAGCACCGTCACCAGCGGCACCCCGCGGATCAACTCGATATAGAGCACGCAGAAGGTACGGATGACCGGCAACGAGCTGCGCCGGCCCAGCGCCAGCAGCACGCCAAGCGGGAACGAGAGCACAATCCCGCTCACGGCCAGAATGAGGGTCAGGATCAACCCGCCCCATAGCTTCGTCTCAACCACCGGCAAGCCGATCCCGCCGCGCAAGATCAAGATCACGGCTGGGTAGGCCAGCAGCCACGCGATGATCAGCGGCCACCGCACCTTATTCCCGACGAGACGGGCCAGTTGATCGCCGCCAACCAGCAACACCGCACAGATAAACATGAAGAGCCAGCCGGGCAGCGAGGTCTGGCCGGGCAAATCCGGGAAGGTAAACGCGACAAAACCGAGCGCAACGCTGATCGCTGCGGCGCCTAACGCCACCATGCGCACGATGCCGCCCCACAAACCCGAACTCAGACCAAGCAACACCATCACCAACGCCATTGCCGCCTGCGGACGCCAAAGCTGATCGACCGGGTACGTCCACGTTAGCAACAGCTTGATATTGGTAAACGCCGCCGACCAGCCGGGGGCAGTCACCATCCACGAGACAAAGCTCGTCACCGTCTGCACGATGACATAGAGCAACACGACCGTAATAATGACGTTGTACCACGTCGAAAAGAGATTCTTGCGCAACCACTCGATCAAACCGATCTGCTGGCGCGGCGCGCGGCGCGAAGTTGGGCGACTGATTTCGGTAGCCACAGGCGTCTCCTTAGCGCTCGACGAGTTGAATGCGGCGGTTGTACCAGTTCATAAACAGCGACGTCAGCAGGCTGACCGAGAGGTAACTCGCCATCAACATTAGGATCACCGGCACGGCTTGGCCGGTCTGATTGTTAATCGTGCTTGCCACGTAGAACAGGTCAGGATAGGCAATCGCCACCGCCAAGCTGCTATTCTTGGTCAGGTTCAGGTATTGGCTCGTAAGCGGCGGGATAATCACGCGCAGCGCTTGGGGCAGAATCACCAACCGCATCGTCTGGCCGGGAGTCAACCCCAGCGCGCGGGCCGCTTCACGCTGGCCCTTACTGACCGCCAAAATACCGCTACGCACAATCTCGCCGATAAACACAGCAGTGTAGATCACCAAACCGACCAACAGCGCGGCAAAGCTATTAGTGACGGTAACGCCACCCACGAAATTAAACCGCTGCAATTCGGGGATCGAGAGGCTCACCGGCCAAGCGCCGTAAACGAAATAGGTTGTGAAGAAGCCGATTACGGCCACACCCAAGGCGATCAGGAAGGCTTGCGGCATGGCCACACCGGGCCGGTCGCGACGGGCAAACTGGATGCGGCGAATCACATAGTAAACCACGCCGCACACAATCCCGCCGTACACCCAGACCATCCACGCACCAAAATCACTGGCCGCCTGCGGCCATGCCAGCGTCACGCCACGGTTATGCAAGTAGAGCAAACCGCCGACATCAATACTCTCTTGAATGCGGGGAAACAGACGGGTCAGCGAAAACCAGAAGATCAATTGCAAGAGCAATGGCACATTGCGCACTATTTCTACATAGACCAGCGCCACATTACGCAACAGCCAATTATCGGACAGGCGCGCAATGCCAAGGATTAAACCCAAAATGGTCGCCAAGATAATCCCGATCACGGCCACCCGCACCGTGTTCAAAATGCCCACCAAAAAGGCGCGCCCGTAGGTCATCGAGGGGTCATACGGAATTACGCTTTCGGCGATCGGGAAGCTAGCGGGAACTGATAAGAAGGCGAAGGTCGGCAACAGATTGGCCTGCCGCAACCCATTCATCATGTTCGAGTAGAGGTACCAGAGCAGCGCGGCGACCGCGATTGCAAAGACGATTTGCACAATGATCGCAATAATGCGCGTGTCGCGATAAAACGGAATCGTTACTTTACCGGAAGGAAGTGGTGGAGAACCAGCCGCCATAGGCTACTCCTTGAATATGAATTTCCCAAATAGAGTAGAAATCAAACAATAACTTCTCTCACACCGTCTCAAGCATCTTGATGTGCAGCGCAAAAGTGCAATATCAATGCGCACGGCAAACCGTCAGGAAGCAACCGATGTTCCGAGCAACGTTGCAATCCAATATCTTTAGTAAAGGGGCGACGCAACACGTCGCCCCTCCAATTCTCTCCTGAGCGAACTTATCTGTTGTCAGCCTACCCTTCAACGCCTAGCGGAAGGGCGGCGAGTAGAGCAGACCGCCGTCGGTGTAGAGCGCATTCAGACCACGCGGCAGATTGAAGGGCGTATCGGGGCCGAGGTTGCGATCGTAGATCTCGGCGTAATTGCCCACGTGGCGAATAATGCGCACCGTAAAGTCATTCGACAAACCGATGCCCTTGGCCAGATCGCCCTCAATACCGAGGAAGCGGCGGATCTCCGGCACGTCGCTGTTGAGGAAATCATTCACATTTTGCGACGTAATACCATATTCCTCAGCTTGGAAGGTCGCGAAGACGATCCAGCGCACCGCATCAAACCACTGCGGATCACCCTGCCGGACTGACGGGCCAAGCGGTTCCTTCGACATCGTCACTTCGAGGATCTTGTGATCAGCCGGGTTGCTGAGCAGGGTCAAGCTCGAAATCAGACCCGACTTGTCAGTCGTGAAGCCGTCGCACTGGCCGGCGTCATAGGCAGCGCGGGTCGAATCGCCATCGGGGAAGACCACCGGCGTGAAGGTCAGGCCACGGGCACGGAACTGGTCGGCCAAGTTCAATTCAGTGGTCGTACCCGTCTGCACGCAGATGGTAGCGCCATTCATGTCCTCCAGCGTCTCGATGCCGCTGTCTTTGCGCACCATCATGCCTTGGCCGTCGTAGAACGTGGTCGGGGCCCAGTCGAGGCCAAGGTTGCCATCGCGGCCCAGCGTCCACGTGCTATTGCGGATCAGTACGTCAATTTCGCCGGTCTGCAAAGCGGTAAAGCGCTCTTGGGCGCTGAGTGGGCGATACTCAACCTTGTCCGGATCGTCGAACAACGCCGCCGCGACTGCGCGGCAGAAATCGACATCGAATCCGCGGCGGACGCCAGCCGCATCGACGGTGGCAAAGCCGGGCAGCGGGTTGTTGTTGACACCACAGATCAGCGTGCCACGCGCCAGAATCCGCTCAATCTGGCCGCCGGCTGCGGGTTGGGCGGGAGTGCCGCCGGCAGGCGCTGCGGTCGCAGCAGGCGCTGCGGTCGGCGCTGGTGCAGCGGTCGGCTGCTCAGGAGCCGTGGTGGCCGGTTGGGCCGGCGCTGTGGTGGGCGACTGCTGGGCTTGGCCGCCGCAGGCAGCCAAGATCAAGCTGAGTAACCCAGCCAGAACCAAGGTGATGTGTTTGCGCATGTCCTCTCCTATACAATCTGATACGGTTGCGCGCTCACGCCGGACCTTCCGGCGCTGCGAACCGTGCGGTCCCTTTGGGGATGAGGCGAACTTGCCCCACGCGGCATCGTTGCGCTGCATTGACTTCATGTCATTCGGATTGGTGGAATGATACCATGATTCGCCAGAGTGTGCAAATCGTGTCAGGGTTGCACAGGATCGGGCGCTGGTTCCCTGATGGCAACGGCGCAACCACCGTGATGGCGTTCACCGCATCACCGGGGAGCCGCATCGCCGGCGTGACGATGATTGCGCCGCGCCGCTGCAACCATTTCGGCAGTGGCGCGACCGGTTGCGTGATCGCCATCCATTGCGCGCCGGCATCGCCGGGGAACCGCACGGCCGGACGAAAACCGCCTTGCTAGCATTCACCGCATCGCCGGGGAGCCGCATCGCCGGCGCAAACCACCCTGCTAGCGTTCACCGCATCGCCGGGGAGCCGCATCGCCGGCGCAAACCACCCTGCTAGCGTTCCCCGCATCGCCGGGGAGCCGCACGGCCGGCGTGACGATGATTGCGCCGCGCCGCTGCAACCATTTCGGCGGTGGCGCGGCCGGTTGCGTGACCGGCATCCATTGCGCACCCGCATCGCCGGGGAGCCGCATCGCCGGCGCAAACCACCCTGCTAGCGTTCACCGCATCGCCGGGGAGCCGCACGGCCGTGCGGCTCTACAGTGGTAACGATTGCAAATCGTGGCCGACCTGCGCTGCGCCGGTGAATCCGCCTGCCGCTACCTCGGCCAACGCCTGTTCGACCGGCATGGTCCAGCGTGGACTGAAATGCACCAGCACCAGTTGGCGCACGCCGGCGGCGGCGGCGACTGCGCCGGCTTGGCGCGGGGTGGTGTGACCGGCAAACGGCTCCGCAACCGTCGCTTCGTGAATCAGCAGGTGCGCGCCGGTGGCCAATTCGGTCACTGCTGGGCACGGCTCAGTGTCAGCCGAGTAGCACACTGCCGGCAACGATGGTGCGGTGAAGCGCAGGGCAATGCATGGCCGGCTATGCGCGGTTAACGCGGTCGCAACCTCTAAGCCATCAGGCAGACGCAGCCGATCGCCGGCAGTGATCGGTCGCCATTCCGCTATATCCGCCCATTCTTCCAACCCTGCCGCCAGCACGTATCCACGTGCCAGTTCGAGGGTTGGCGCGAGGCCGTAGACCGGCAGCGGCTCGCTGCGCCCGCCTAACCGCAGACTAAAGAGTAACGCCGGCAGACCATTGATGTGATCGCAATGGCTGTGGGTCAGGATGACACCCCGCAAGGTTTGCGGGTCAATCCCCGCCGCTAACAAACGGCGGTAGCTCTCGCCGCCAACATCAACCAGCAGCGGCCCTCCCGGCCCATCCCAGACTAGATGGGTATAGGCACGATCGGGATCAGGCAAGCCGGTGCCAGTGCCGAGCAAGACGATCCGTGCGTTCGTCATAATGCAGTCCTTGTGGATTACTCCTCATCATCAATCGGCACCAGTCGCTTGCGCAAGGCATAGATCGCCACTTGCGTGCGATCGGCCAAGTGGAGTTTCGAGAGAATGTTGCTGATGTGGGTTTTGACCGTCTTTTCCGAGACGATCAGCGTATCGGCAATCTCTTTGTTCGACATGCCCTTGGCGACTAACCGCAACACATCCATCTCGCGCGGGGTGAGCTGCTCGACCGGCGCTTCGTTGGGGCGCGGCGTGTTGAACTCTTGCATTAATTTGGCCGCAACATCGGGATGCAAGACGGCTTCACCGCGGCAGGCGGCGCGGACGGCATGGGCCAGCTCTTCCGGTGAAATATCTTTGAGCAGGTATGAGATAGCGCCGGCTTTGATCGCCGGAAAGACCTTGTTGTCGTCGGCAAAACTGGTCAGCACAATCACCTGTGACGAGGGGCTGACCGCTTTCAAGCGGCGAGTGGTCTCGACGCCATCAATACCGGGCATGACCAGATCCATCAGCACGACGTCGGGCAAGAGCTCGCGGGCCAGTTCCACCCCCTCTTCGCCACTGCCTGCTTCGCCGACCACTTCGATATCAGGTTGCAGTTCGAGAAAGTCGCGCAACCCTTGGCGCACGACGCGATGATCATCGATCAACAGCACGGTTATTTGTTCCATCAGCCGGCCTCCTGTGGGTACACGAGCCAAGGGATGGCAGCGTAAGCCATCTATCATCCGCTTGCGCTGACCACGTATTGCTTGATATGAGCTAAAAGATGAGACTGTAGATGATTGACCCTCATCCCTCCAGCTCCCTGCATCCGCACGCGGGAACAGAGGGAGCTGAGTCGTTCTGAAACGTGCTATTCCCTACTCCCTTCTGCCCATTCCCTCCTCACTCCCCGCATTCCGCCCGCGCAGCGGCACCACCACCTCAATCTCGGCGCCAGCGCCGGGCCGCGAATGGACAGCAAAGGTACCACCGAGTTCGGCTGCCCGTTCGCGCATGCTGAGCAAACCAAGATGGCGGCCTTCACCGGAAGGTCGCGCGGAGGGATCGAAGCCTTGCCCATCATCGATCACGCGAATACGCACCTGTTCAGCGGTTAGTTCAAGTTGAATCTGGACATTGCGGGCCGCGGCGTGTTTGACGATATTGTTGAGCGCCTCTTGCACGATCCGGAACAGCGGTTGCTCGATGCCGCGGGCATGGCGCTCGTCGCCGATCACGTTCAGCTCGATCCGCAACCCTTCGCGGTGGGCCAGATGCTGGGCATGCTGTTGAATCGCCGCCACCAATCCCTGATCGCGCAACGCTGGCGGGCGCAATTGAAAAATGAGCGCACGCATCTCGGCCAACGCGGCGGTAGCCGTCTCTTGCAACCGGTCGAGCAACGCCGGCACGCGGGCCGGATTCCGCTCAAATTGGGCGCGGGCCGCTTGGGCCGTGAGGGTCATACTAAAGAGCTGCTGGCTGACGCTATCGTGCAACTCGCGGGCCAAGCGGTTGCGCTCTTCGAGCGCCGCCGCCTGTTGGGCCCGTTGGTACAGCCGGCCATTCTCAACCGCGCCGGCCAGCATATCGGCCACCGTTTCGAGCACTGCCGCATCTTCGGCGGTCAAGCCAGCCGGTTGCGGTGATTCGATATTGAGCACGCCCAAGGTTTTGCCGTTGGCAATCAGCGGCACACACAGCTCTGAGCGAATATCGAGCCGCTCGCTCAAACCGAGATAATCGGCTTCGCTGGCCACATCTTCGGCGCGCACAATTCGCCCGCTGCGCGCAGCCCGTCCCACCAAACCGAGGTTGATGTGCTGGCGATAACCGACCCGCGACGGCGCATACTGGCCAGCCGAAGCGACTAACACCAGCTCGCTGGCATCATCTTCAATCAAGAACAGATCGACTTGCGGATAGCCAAACCCCTGCTGGATGCGTTCGGTCGCCAGCGGCAACGACTCGCGCAGATCGAGCGTGGCGGTGACAATACGCGCAATCGAATTCAGCACCGCCAATTGATCGGCGCGGCGCTGCACCTGCGCCGCCAACCGCTGCGATTCGGCGTAGAGTTGGGCGCTGACGATTGGGCCGCTAACCTGCGCCGCAATCGCTTCGAGCAGATCGACATCTTCATCGTTGAAGGCGCCGGCACGGCGGCTCACCACACTCAAGATGCCAATCACCCTGCCGCCGCTACGCAATGGCGCAATCACGCACGAGGCGACATCAGGCCCAAACAACAACGCCTCGCGTGTGGCAATCCGGCAATCGTCAATCACGAACGGTTGGCCGCTCTGCGCCACCCATGCCAGCGTGCCATCGAGCAGGGGCAGGCGTTGGCCAACCATGTCTGCCAACGATGGCGCCGCCGCAGCGACGAGCAGATCGTTAGTTTCATTGAGCAACGCCACCAAACCGCCACCGAACGCCGCAGCCAGCCGATCAACAGTTTGGCGCAAGATAGTGTCAAGATCAAGCGTTGCGCCGACAGCGCGCCCCAACTCGGCCAGCAGTTGCTCTTTGGCCAGCAAACGGGCGCTGCGCTCGGCCAGCCGCACGTTTTCCACCGCCAGCGCGGCTTGACGGGCAATCGCCTCGACCATCCGCACCGTCGCCAGATCGGGCGGCTGCGGCCACGCGATCACAATCACCCCAATCAGCCGCTCGCCCCGCCCCCGCAATGGCGTTAACAACGCCGCCGCCGGCGCAATCGCCGCCGTGTCCGGAACACCAGCGGGCAAGGCTTCCGCCGGCACAAGGTACGAATAACTCAGCCGGTATTCGGGCCGCAACAAGGACTGGTACTGCGCCGGCTCAACCGGTGCGGCCTGCAACTGCTCGGCAAGCTGTGGTTCGACGCCGGCGAAGGCGACGGCGTGCAGCGTGTCGCTTTCGTCGTCGCGCAGCCGCGCATAGACGCACGGACTGCCGACGATCCGCCGCAGCGTCTCTACCACTTCGCCAAGCAAACCTTCCGGCGAGTCATCGGCGCGCAGCGCATCACCAAACGCCAGCCAGTCGCCGAGCGGGAGTGATTGGTTTGTGGCTGTAGGATGCGAAGCGCTTGTCATAGGCGTTGCTCGTTACGTAGCGGTACCCGGCCCTGAAGGGCCGGGCTTGGGTTACGAAGCCCGCTGCGCGGGCTGATGGCCCTCACCCCCAGCCCTTCTCCCACCTGACGGCGGGAGAGGGGAGCGTAAAGCGAAGCGTTGAGGCATCGCACTGCGATCAATGGTTTTGTCCGCTATGCCCCCTCCCAGCCTTCCCGCGCTAGGTTCAAGGGCGGACCGAACATCTGACCCGGTACCCGACCCTGAAGGGCCGGGCTTGGGTTACGAAGCCCGCTGTGCGGGCTGACGGCCCTCACCCCCAGCCCCTCTCCCACCTGACGGCGGGAGAGGGGAGCGTAAAGCGAAGCGTTGAGGCATCGCACTGCGATCAACGGTTGTGTTCGCTATGCTTCCCTCCCGGCCTTCCCGCGCTAGGTTCAAGGGCAGACCGAACATCTGACCCGGTGCCCGGCCCTGAAGGGCCGGGCTTGGGTTACGAAGCCCGCTGCGCGGGCTGACGGCCCTCACCCCCAGCCCCTCTCCCACCTGACGGCGGGAGAGGGGAGCGTAAAGCGAAGCGTTGAGGCATCGCACTGCGATCAACGGTTGTGTTCGCTATGCTTCCCTCCCGGCCTTCCCGCGCTGGGGGGAGGAGTGGCGGGCCGGCGGCCCGCGCCCCCTCTCCGGCGCGGAGTGCGGGCGGCTCGCCCGCTGCTAACAACCTTTACTCCCCCCGCTGGGGGAAGGATCTGTCACGTACTTGCATTGTCGCATATCGCGGCGTTGATTACAACTCACGCTCATCGGCTTCGCTGGTCTCGATCGGCGACTCGCCGCGCCCGATCAGAATCGGGCCGAACAACGACTCCTGTTCGACCACAATTGCGCGTCGCTTGAGCAATTCCAACATTGCCCAAAACGACACGATCACCTCTTCGGGAGCCGGCTGCGCGGTGAGCAGATCGCTAAAATCGAACCACGCTGCGCGTTCGAGCCGGGCGCGAATGCGCGCAGCGACTTCGGCTACGGTTAGGCGAGGCGCCAGCACAATCCGCTCTTCGGGTTCGAGCGGCAATTGCAACTGCGCGCGGCGGGCCAGCGCCTGCAACAGATCGGCGATGCGATAGCTGGCCGGGGGCGGGGCGATCGTGAGCGGCGGCGGCGCGACGCGGGCAAAGGTGCTGCGCCCGCTCTCGTGCCAGACGCGCAGCAGCTCGGCGGCTTGCTTAAAGCGCCGGTACAACTCAAGCTGGGCAGCCAACTGCTCGGCATCCTCATCAACCGGCGCTGCCGGCGCGCTCGGCGAGCGGGGCAAGAGCGCGCGCGACTTGATCAGCACCAGACGAGCAGCCAAACTCACAAACTCGGCCAGCTCGTCCGGTTCGACTGCTTCCAGCGCGCGCACATGGGCCAGATACTGGTCGGCCACTTGGGCCAGCGCGATGGTGGTGATATCAAGTTCGGCGCGTTCGATCAGACGGAGCAGCAGATCGAGCGGGCCAGTAAAAGCCGGCAAGGTGACTTCGTAAGGCATATTGGCTGCCGCAAACGTGTGCAGAGGTTAGTTCTGCTCGTCGGCCCACTGCAACCGGGCAGCGCGACCGGTTGGGTGCGGATCATGGTAATGGCGCAGCGTCTCAACAATTTCCGGCGGGCAACCGGCGGCAGCGGCCATGCGCGCGCCGCGAGCGGCATGGTCGGCATAGACGGCAATCGCCGGCACGAGCCGGGCGGCCATCAAATAGAGGGCCGGCCAGCGCTTGAGGATCGTCGCCAGCACATACCAGCCGAGCGCCATCGGGCGGCCCGCGTCATCAACTTTGCCGCAATCGTGGTAAAGCGCCGCGCGCAACAACAACGTATCGCGCTCGCCGGCGGCGACGAGCGTATGGTAGACATCGAGACAGTGCCGCCGATCGTAGAGCGGCATCTGCCAAAACAATCGCTGCTCGGCGGGAGTGAGCACCTGCGCGACCAGCTCGTATTCGGCGGGTGAAACATCGGCGCGCAAAGCGTTGCGAAATTGGCGAATGCGGTATGATAGAGACATAAGACCATCGCTGGCGGTCGTGATGATTACCGGCGAAGCATTATACCGCCGGAAGCGACTCCAGCGCAATTGGCCCGTTTCGAGCATTGCAGAGTGGTCAGAGAAACGCAGCGCGAGCACGTGACCCGCTGCGTTCAGCGGGGTAACCGATTGTACCCATGGTAGAATGAGACTATGAGACACGCTATCATCTTTCTCAGCTTCATCTTCGTCCTTGTCGCCTGCACCGGCGCACCGCAGGCCAGCCAGCCGCTGGTGGTAGGCGAGACACCGATCGCATCGGAAAGCAAACTGATTGACACCAAACCGGATTGGGCCGCCATTCCCGGCGAAAAAGCGCCCGATTTCAGCTACACACTGGCCGATGGCACCTACAAATTGAGCGACCTACGCGGCAAGCCGGTGATCGTCAACTTTTGGGCCACGTGGTGCTTGCCTTGCGTCGAAGAGATGCCGGAATTTGAGGCGGCTCGCCGCGCTAACCCTGATCTGGTGATACTGGCGGTTAATCGCAATGAGTCGACCGAAGCGATCGCGGCCTTCGCGCCAAAAGTAGGGGTCAGCTTCCCCCTGATCACCGACCGCGACGGCGCGATTGGCGAGCGGTACGGCGTGACGAATTTACCGACCACCTTCTTTATCAATCGCGATGGCACCATCGCCGCCCGCCATCTCGGCGCGTTAACCGCCGCGCGGCTGGCCGAGCGACTAGCGGAGGTACGATGAGCGAACGTTCTCCTGATGAGATTCTCCGCATGGCGCAAGAGCGGATTGCGGCCCGGAAAGAGGCTGGGAAGCGGCCTATCCCGTGGGGGCCGATCTTTCTCGGCAGCTTCAGCGCGCTGCTGGTGGCTCTGCTCTTCAGCCCCGGCATGCCGCTGGAGTGGAAGATGTACGCGGTCGTGCATGGCATCTGCGCCCAACAGCACAACATCTTTGTCGGCGGGTTGCAATTTCCGCTCTGCGCGCGCAACAGCGGCATCTATCTGAGCTTTATGCTCACCTTCCTCTATCTGTACGCAATCGGGCGCGGGAGGGCTGGCAAGATTCCGCCGTGGCCGATTTCGCTGACGCTGGTGGCTTTCGTGGCCATTATGGCGGTTGATGGCTTCAATTCGCTCTTCCTCGATCTAGGGCTGCCCAACTGGTACCCGCCTGACAACTTCTTGCGCACCCTCACCGGCATGGGTATGGGGATCACGATTGCTACCGCGCTGCACATTGTGCTCAACAACACCCTGCGCCAAAATGTCGATCCGCAGCAGCCGGTTTTCGCCAACTGGGGGCAGTTGCTCGGCATTATCGTGATTAACCTGCTGGCGCTGGCCGCCATCTACGGCAACCTCGGCATCACCTTCTGGCCGCTGGCGTTTTTGGCCTTCTTCGGTATTCTCGGTGTGCTCTATTTGGTCTGTTTGTTGCTGACCAGCCTGTTTATGGGTTATGAAGGCAAAGTGACCAGCATCCGCCAACTGGCCGGCCCAGCGACGATTGCGCTCATTCCGACGTTGGTGATTGCAGGGGTGATGTCGTGGCTGCGGTTTTGGATGGAGAGCATGGGGTTGATCCTGTAAAGGCGCATGGAGAGCCGGACGGCTGTCCGGCTCTGAAGACGCAGAGGAAGCAAAGACGCAGAGGGGATTAAACGCAAAGACGCGAAGGTATGTAGAGCCGGACGGCTGTCCGGCTCTGAGGGCGCAGGGATGGTAAAACGCAAAGACGCGAAGGACGCAGAGAGCGCAGAGGTTTTTCTATGGTTTGGCTTTAGTGCGCTTGGGCACAGAACGATCATCCATACTTTGCGATCTTAGCGCACTTGGCGTCTTTGCGTTGAAGATACGTTGCGTCTTTGCGTTTAGATATAATACATCACCGCCCCATCGCGGCTGCGTTTGCGCTGGCAGAGATCATCGAGCGTGATTGAAGCCAGCCGGCGTTCGATCGTCGCGCGCAGCTCGCTCCACACCTCATCGATCAGCGCCCGATCGAGCGGTTCGGTGGGTTGCAAATCGTCGCGCCCGCCTTCCGCCGGCAAGATCGGCCCTTCCAGCACCGTCAGCGCCTCGAGCAACGTGATCGTTTCGGGTGAGCGGGCCAACAGATGGCCGCCTTGCGGCCCGCGCAAGCTCTCAACCAAACCGGCCCGGCGCAGCGTGATCAGCAGTTGGTTGAGGTAATTGACCGGAATCCCCTGCCGGCCAGCGATAGCCTCGCTCTGGATCGGCCCCTCGCCATAGCGCTGCGCCAAATCAAATAGCGCGCGCAACCCGTAGTCGCCTTTGCTCGAGATGCGCATCGTTGCCTCCATAGTCAAGTAGATCACTTAACATTGTAGCAATAAGGGCAACGGGCGTCAAACGGGGGAACAATAGCCAACGCTCGGCTCACCGGGCAGACGAAGCGGGCAAACGACGAATCCCCTTCCCCAATTCGCGCAACTTGTGGTATGATATGCTCATCCCATGACGCAGTGCGTCTAAACACACGGTTATGAATATACAACCGCGTGACAAGCGCACGAGAGTCCGCAACGGAGAGACATGGTCAAGGAGGAGCCAATGACTTATCAGATCAAGCGGGTTGGCGTGATCGGCGCCGGAACGATGGGGGCCGCGATCGCCGCGCTGGTGGCCGGTACTGGCATTCCGGTGTTGTTGCTCGATGTGCCGCCGGACTCTCTCACCGCCGAGGAGGAGGCCAAAGGCTTGACCCTCAGCCATCCGCAGGTGCGCAACCGGATTGTGCAGCAGGGGTTTGAACGCATGCGCAAGGCGCGCCCATCCAATCTCTACAGCGAGCGCAGCGCCGAACTGATTACGCTGGGTAATACCGAAGACGATTTTCACCGGCTGGCTGAATGCGATTGGATCGTTGAGGCGATTGTCGAGCAGATTGGCCCCAAGCAGGCGTTGATGGCGCGGCTGGAGGAGGTGCGGAAGCCGAACGCGATCGTCACCACCAACACCTCCGGCATCCCGATCCGGATCATCGCCGAAGGCCGCAGCGAAGCCTTTCGCCGCCACTTCTTCGGCAGCCACTTCTTCAATCCGCCCCGTTATCTGCGCCTGCTCGAAATCATTCCCGGCGATGAGGCCGATCCGGCGGTGGTCGCTGCCTTCCGCCGCTTCGCCGAAGAGCGGCTGGGCAAGGGGGTGGTGATCTGCAAAGACCGGCCCAACTTTATTGGCAACCGCATCTTTGTGTATGCGGGGCAGGTGCTGCTCAATTTCGCGCTCGAACATGGCTATCAGGTGGAAGAGGTCGATGCGCTGACCGGCCCGCTGATTGGGAGGCCTAATACAGCCAGCTTCCGCTTGCTCGATCAGGTCGGGATCGACGTGATGGCATACGTGGCCGGGAATCTGTACGACGCGATTCCCGATGATGAGAGCCGCGAGGTCTACCGGCACAACGATCTATCGCAGCGGCTGGTCGCCGCCGGCAAACTGGGCAAGAAGGTTGGCCAAGGCTTCTACAAAGAGGTCAAGCGCGACGGCAAGCGCGAGTTTTGGCCGCTCGATTTGCAGACGCTCGAGTATGTGCCGCCGCAAGGCACCGCTGCGGTTGATGAACTTATCGCCTCGACGCGCAGGATCAAACCGCTGCCCGACCGGCTGCGTTTTATCCTTGACCGGGCCGAAACCGGTGATCGCGGCGCGAAGCTGGTAGCGGCAGCGATCTACCCGATGATGGCGTATGCCGCCCGCCGCCTGCCCGAAATTGCCGATAGCGTGGCCGATGTTGATAACGCGATGCGCTGGGGATTTGCCCACGACATGGGGCCATTCCAGCTTTGGCAGGCGATGGGCATCGCTGAAACGGCGGCACGTATGCGTGCTTTTGGCGAGAGTCTGCCGGCGTGGGTCGATCAGCTTATCGCGGCTGAAGGCAGTTTCTACGGCGAGCTGGATGGCGTGCCGGCAGCATACAATGTCGCGACCGGCCAACTCGAACCCATCGCGCGCGATCCGCGCGCCATCGATCTGGCTGCGCTCAAGGCTGCTGGACGCGAGCTGTTTGGCAATGAGAGCGCTAGCGTGATCGATCTCGGCGATGGCGTGCTCTGCTACGAGCTGCACTCGAAGGCCAACACCATCGGCGGGCAAGCGGTTGAGATGCTGATCAAGGCGCTCGATGAACTTGAGCAGGGGCCGTGGATCGGCATAGTCGTCGGCAATCAAGGCCCGCGCTTCTCGGCTGGCCTCGATCTGAACGAGGTAGGTGCGGCGGTGATGGCCGGCGCGTGGGACGACATCGACGAGTATGCGGCGCTGGTGCAACAGACCTTCCGCCGTATGCGCGACAGCGCCAAGCCGATTGTCAGCGCGCCGTTCGGCCAGACGCTGGGAGGCGGGGTTGAGTTGTCGATGCACAGCGCGGCGTCAGTGGCTGCCGCCGAGACCTATATGGGATTCGTTGAGTTTGGCGTTGGGGTGATCCCGGCGTGGGGCGGCTGCACCGAGATGAACCGGCGAATTATCGCTGCGGCGGCGCGGAGCGGCAACGATACGCTGAAAGCCTTCCAGCAGGTGTTCGAGACGATTGCGTTGGCGAAGGTCGCCACCAGCGCCCACGAAGCGAAGGAGTTGGGTCTGCTGCGCCCGACTGACCGGATCGTCTTCAACCCTGATTATCTGATCGGCGAGGCTAAGCGCGAAGTGCTGCGGCTGGTGGCCGATGGGTATACGCCGCAGATCACTGCCAAACCGTGCTATGCCCTTGGCCGCGACGGGTTGGCAGCGGCGCGCATTGCAATCTACCAGATGCGCGAAGGCGGCTTTGCCACCCCCTACGATGCGGTGCTGGCCGAGAAGCTGGCGTATGTCTTGTGCGGCGGCGAACTGAGCAGCGCGCAGTGGGTTGACGACGTGTATATGCACAACCTTGAACGGACGACGGTGATCGAGCTGTTGAAGGACGAGCGCACCCAAGCCCGCGCCCGCCATATGCTCGAACATGGCAAGCCGCTCCGGAACTAAAGGCGCAGAGGGGGCAAAGACCCAGAGGATGGGAAACGCAAAGGCGCAAGTAGAGCCGACGGCTGTCCGGCTCCGCAGAGGACGCAAAGGTGTTTCCTATGGTTTGGCATCAGCGCGCTTGGGAGCAGACCCATCAGATATCTTTGCGTTCTTAGCGAACTTTGCGGCTTGGCGTTAAAGACACTTTGCGTTCTTGGCGAGCTTTGCGGCTTGGCGTTGAACACACGTTGCGCCTTGGCGTTACTCGTATAACAAAGGAGTTATCGCGATGCGAGAAGCAGTGATTGTTTCCGGGGTTCGCACCGCAGTCGGCAAAGCCGGACGCGGCGCGTTGCGCACGGTGCGCCCCGATGACTTAGCGGCGATTGTGATTAAGGCGGCAATTGAGCGGGCCGGGATCGAGCCGGGGTTGGTCGAAGACGTGATCATGGGTTGCGCGATGCCCGAAGGCGAGCAGGGGTTGAACGTGGCCCGCGTCGCTGCGCAGCGCGCCGGTCTGCCCGATAGCGTCTGCGGGGTGACGGTCAATCGCTTCTGTTCGTCGGGCTTACAGACGATCGCAATGGCCGCCTACCAGATTATGGCCGGCCAGAACGAGGTGGTGGTCGCCGGCGGCACCGAGAGTATGAGCATGGTGCCGATGAGTGGCAATAAGTTCTCGCCCAACCCCTATTTGGCCCAGCACGACCCGGCGGTCTACTTGGGCATGGGGTTGACCGCCGAGAACGTCGCCCGCCGGTTTGAGATCAGCCGGGCCGATCAAGACGCCTTCGCGCTGCGTTCGCACCAGCGCGCGTTGGCGGCCCAGGCCGCCGGCCTGTTCGATCGCAGCATCGTGCCGGTCGAGGTTGAGCTGGTTGAGCCGGGGCCGGATGGCCAACCCCGGCGGCGGGTGCAGATCTTCGACCGCGACGAAGGCCCGCGCGCCGACACCTCGGCAGAGGCGTTGGCCAAGCTGAAGCCAGTCTTTGCCGCCGAAGGAACGGTTACTGCCGGCAATTCGTCGCAGACGAGCGATGGCGCGGCGGCGGTAGTGGTGATGAGCGCCGAGAAGGCGGCTGAGCTGGGGCTGAAGCCGCGGGCGCGCTTTGTGAGCTTTGCGGTGGGTGGCGTTGAGCCGGAGGTGATGGGGATCGGGCCGGTGGTAGCGATTCCCAAGGCGCTGAAGCAGGCTGGGTTGACGCTGGCCGACATCGATCTGATCGAGCTGAACGAGGCCTTCGCCGCGCAAGCCATTGCCGTCATCCGCCAGCTCGGTCTCGACGAAGAGCGGGTCAACGTGAACGGCGGCGCGATTGCGCTCGGCCACCCGCTCGGCTGCACCGGCGCGAAATTGACCGTGCAGATCCTCGATGAACTGGAGCGGCGCGGTGGCCGGTACGGGATGGTGACGATGTGTATCGGCGGCGGGATGGGGGCAGCGGGGATTTTTGAACGGTTGGATTGATACGGTAACGGCGGTGTAGAGCCGCACGGCCGTGCGGCTCTAC
>NZ_LWQS01000061.1 GCF_001650695.1 Chloroflexus islandicus | reverse complement strand
GGGGGGGGGGGGGGGGGGGGGGGGGGGGGGGCGGGGGGGGGGGGGGGGGGGGGGCCGGGGGGGGGGGGGGGGGGGGGGGGTGGGGGCGGTGGGGCGGTCTCGATCACCGCTGGGGCCGGGTGCGAGACATGCATGCGCGCTTCGTCGGCTTTGGCCGTCGCCTCGCTTGGCCCGGCGCTCGACACCAAGCGCAACACGTCCTCCTTCGTCACCCTCCCGCCGGGGCCGCTGCCCGGCACCGTGCGCAAATCGATCGCGTGCTCGGCAGCCACTTTCTGCGCAACCGGGGTCGCCATCACCTCGGTTGCCGGCGTTGCCGCCACTGCCGGCGCTGGGGCGGCGACCGGCGCTGCTGCCGGCGGCTCCTTCGGCAGGGCGCCGGCCTCGATTGTGCCCAGCAGATCTCCGATCGCTACCGTCGTCCCTTCGGGGCAGGCAATGCTCGCCAGTACCCCGCTCTGATCAGCCGCCACTTCCAGATTGACCTTATCGGTTTCCAGTTCGACCACCGGCTCGCCGGTAGCGACTGCTTCCCCTTCGCGCTTCAGCCAACGCGCGACCGTCGCCTCGACAATCGACTCACCGAGCGACGGTACTCGGATTTCGTATGCCATGCCGTAACCTACCTCTACTTATCTATCGTGACCTAGGATGGACTATTCCCATACTGTCGTGATATATGCTCAAGCGATTGCTGTGCGGCTGCGACTCTGCTCTCCGCATGCCATTGCGAGCCGCCGCTCTCCCTGTGTCATTGCGAGCCGAGCGGAGCGAGGCGAAGCAATCTCCCGGAGCACGACCTGCATCCCCTCAGGCATAGATTCCGCTGAAGCAGGAGATTGCTTCGGGGGCTGCGCCCCCTCGCAATGACAGATAGCCCATGTCATTGCGAGCCGAGCGTAGGGACAGAGCGGTGCTCTGTCCACGCGCGGCGAAGCAATCTCCCCCCCAAGCGCCCAGCACCCGCTCAGGCATACGTACATCCCCTACCGCGCCAGCGACTCTTCCCCGGTCACCGCCGGCGTAGGCGCTTCCGGCAGGTCGGCCACCGCTTCACGCAGAATGCGGGCCTGTTCGCGCACGTGAATGCTATGTAGACCCTCGGCGGGGCTGGCTGACTCGGCCCGGCCCACGTAGCGCAGCTTCACACCAGCCGGCAACAACTGCTGCAACCGCGGCCAAACGAATGTCCATGCTCCCATATTCTGCGGCTCTTCTTGCAGCCAAACCACCTCGTGCAGGTTGGGGTAGCGTTGCAGCGCTGCGCGCAACTCGTCTGCCGGGAAGGGATAGAGCAGCTCTAGCCGCAACAGATCGGCTCTGCCGCCGGTCTTCTCCCATTCGGCGCTGGAAATCAGATCGATCGCCACCTTCCCTGAGCACAAGATCACACGGGTCACACCTTCCGGCGCCGGCGCTTCAGCGCCCAACCCCAACACCGGCTGGAAGCGGCTGTCGGTCAGATCGCGCAACGATGAGCTGCTGCGCGGGTGGCGCAACAAACTCTTGGGGGTCAGCACGATCAGCGGTTTGGGATCGGCGTACAACGAAGCGGCCTGATAGCGCAACAGATGGAAGTACTGCGCGGCGGTCGTGCAGTTGGCGACGCGAATGTTATCGTTGGCGGCCAGTTGCAAAAACCGCTCAAGGCGCGCGCTTGAGTGTTCGGGGCCTTGGCCCTCGTAGCCGTGCGGCAACAGCATCACCAATGAAGGGTTCTGGCCCCACTTGGCATGGCCGCTGACGATAAACTGGTCAATGATCACCTGCGCGCCGTTGGCAAAATCGCCAAACTGCGCCTCCCACAGCACTAGCGTGTCGGGTGCATGCGAACTGTAGCCATACTCAAAGCCCAACACCGAAGCTTCTGAAAGCGGGCTGTTATAGACGGCAAACGAAGCGCGCGCCTGCGGAATTGCGTGCAGCGGGATGAATCGTGCGCCAGTGGTGACATCGTGCAGCACTGCGTGGCGATGGCTAAAGGTGCCGCGCTCGCTGTCTTGGCCGGTCAGCCGGATGGGGGTGCCATCGGCGAGAATGCTAGCAAAGGCCAACGCCTCGGCGTGGCCCCAGTCGATGCCGTTCTCTTCGTAGATCGCTTGCCGGCGGCGCTGCAACGTGCGTTCGAGTTTGGGATGAACGGTGAAGTCTTCGGGCCGGTCGAGCAGCGCCTCGTTGAGTTCGAGCAACGTCTTGGCCGAGACCGGGCGGGCGAAGATCGGCGGGCGGCGCGGCGGCAGCGGATTGGCAGGCGGCGGCGCCGGCGGCAACATCGCGGCGAGCCGCTGCCGTTCGCGTACCTTCTCGAACGCCTGCTGCAACTTGTTCATCACCGCATCAACCCGCGCTTGCGCCTCTTCGCGAGTGATGATCCCGCGCCGTTCGAGCTCGCGGGCCCAAATCTCGCGCACCGTCGGATGGTTGCGGATCCGCTCGTACATCTTGGGCTGGGTAAACTCTGGCTCATCGCCTTCGTTGTGCCCCCACCGCCGGTAGCCGACAAGGTCGATCAAGAAATCCTTCTGGAACTTCTCGCGGTAGGCCGAGGCCATGCGAGCGGCGGCGACGCAGGCTTCGACATCATCGGCATTGACATGCACCACCGGAATTTCAAGGCCGCGCGCCAGATCGCTGGCATAGAGGGTCGAACGCGAGTCGTTGCTATCGGTGGTAAAGCCGATTTGGTTGTTGATAATGATGTGAATCGTACCGCCGATGTGATACCCCTTCAAGCGCGAGAGGTTGAGCGTCTCGGCGACAATCCCTTGGCCGGGGAAGGCAGCGTCACCGTGGATCAAGATCGCCAACGACTCCTTCTCATCTTCTTCGGGGAAGCCGGGCCGGTTGCGGCGCTCTTGCGCGGCGCGAGCGCGGCCTTCGACCACCGGATTGATAAACTCAAGGTGGCTGGGGTTTGGTACCAGCGTAATCGGCATCTCGGCGATCCCGCTCTCGCGATAGGCTTTGCGCGCGCCGAGATGGTACTTCACATCGCCCGTCCAGCCGTCATACGTATCTTTGGTATAGTCAGGCGAGTGAAACTCGGTCAAGATCATCGAATAGGGCTTGCCAAGGATATGGGCCAGCACATTGAGCCGGCCACGGTGGGCCATGCCGATTACGACCTCTTTCGTCCCGGCCACTGCCGCATTGCGGATAATCGCATCGATCATCGGGATGAGCATATCGCACCCCTCGATCGAAAATCGCTTCTGGCCGGGGAAGGTCTTATGCAAAAACCGCTCGAAGGTCTCAACTTCAGTCAGGCGGTCGAGCAATTCACGCTGGCGCTCGGCGTCAAGCCCGCCAAAGAAGCGGCGATCCTCAGCGGCTTCGCGGATCCATGCCCGCTCGCGGTAATCCTGAATCTGGTCGGTCTCATAGCCGATCGAGCCGGAATAGGCTTGCCGCAACCGCTCGACGCCTTCAGCGGCATTGCGCACCTGAGACGCGATCGGCCCGCGCACGATATGGGCCGGCAGTGCAGCCAAATCGGCCTGCGTCACGCCGTGCGTAGCCAGTTCGAGGCCGGGGTCGCCGGGTGGGTCGCTGCCGAGCGGATCGATCCGGGCCGCCAGATGGCCCAATTCACGGATGTAGCGGATCAAGCGCGCCGCACCGACGATGCGGGTCACGTCGAGCGGTGGTTGGCCAGTCTCACCGGTCGGGGCCGCGCTTACGCCGGGCGGCGTCCATTGGGCAAAAAAGGCCCGCGTTGCCTCATCGACCGAATTGGGATCGGCGCAGTAGCGCTCGTACAACTCGATCAGATAGCCGGCGTTGGGGCCGTAGAAGCCGTTCCATTCGTTCATGCCTCGCCCGCTCCTTGGTTGCAGATGGTTGGTTGCCAGTTTTTTGTTATTAAAATCACAAATAATAATGGTTGCGAAGCACCATTTGGTACGTTCCTGTTCTTTATTGTACCACGCCGGCTGCATAGCGTTTCAAGGCAAAAAAACGATGCGGCATCATGCCGCATCGTTTTTACGCAGGGACGAGTGATATGCGAACTTAGACACCGGCGATCGCGTTACAGGCCGCTGCGACACCCAACATCGCGCTAATCGTGATCAGGACGGCCAAAAACTGCGCTAGCCGGTAAGGCATTTCAAACCGGGTGGCCGGTCGTGAAATGGAAGAGATCCGCTCTTGTTGCATGCTTGCCTCGCTTGGGTATGTTTTGCTAGATATGATGATGATATTCACTTGATATAATCACTTGCTAGGGAGAGATGTTTACCGTTCGTCGGGGAGATTCACCCGCTCGATCGTTGGGGGAGCAAGGGTTGCGCACTCCCCGCCTGTCATTGCGAGCCGGACGGTAGGGGCAGAGCGATGCTCTGCCCACACGCGGCGAAGCAATCCCCCACAAGCACGGGAGCGGAGCCTGCCCGCCGAAGGCGGAGATTGCCACGGGCGCTGCGCACCCGCGCAATGGCAGATAACCCCTGTCATTGCGAGCCGGACGGTAGGGGCAGAGCGATGCTCTGCCCACACGCGGCGAAGCAATCCCCCACGAGCACGGGAGCGGAGCCTGCCCGCCGAAGGGGGAGATTGCCACAGGCGCTGCGCACCCGCGCAATGACCAGAGGCCACGCGCACCCCCCTCTTCCACCTGCCCAAAAATTTTGCAAAAAATGTTACCGTTTCAGCGGTTTCCGTCTGCTATGATAGGTTTATTGTACCGGTTGTCACGCCCGGAGTGCTGCATGGATAATAGTTTGATCTTGCTGGTCTTATGTTGCCTATTGCCACTATTACTCACCGCATGGGGCGTCGGATTTGGCATGGGAATGATGGCGACGGGTTTTAAGATCAAACCGGAGGATCAATTCGCTCAGTTGGTGCGTTTTTGGTTGCAAACGAAACAAATTGATGCCGCTACCGCCGAGCAAGTGCTCTTGCTGTTGCAGAAACAGGGCGCTACGGCGCCGGCAGATGTTCGCTCTGCGCCGCCAGCGCCAAATCCGCCCGAACCGTTGCCTGAGCCTGCGGTTGCGCAACCGGTCACACCGGTTGCAACCCCGTCGATTGTGCCGCCGAGCATGATGCCGGCTGCGCCTGAACCGGCGGTTGCGCCGTCGAGTATGGCGCCGTCGTCGCCAGTTACCGCCGAACCGGTTACGCCGGCTAGCGCACCGCCGTCGCCACCGCTCCCTTCCCAACCATCACGGGCCGACCGGATTCCGCCAATCTTTGCCGCCCTGCTCTCGCTCGGTACGCGCCGGATGCTGTTGGTGATCGGTGCGTTTTTGGTGGTTATTTCCAGTTTGGTGCTGGTGATCTTTAACTGGAACAGCTTCCCGCCGATTGTCCAAGTGGGGATATTGGCCATCTTGACTGGCGGGTTGTGGGGGCTGGGGCGCTGGGTCGAGCGGCGGGAAGGCTTTGCTGCCGCTGGACGCAATCTCAGTTCAGTGGCGGCGCTGTTGGTGCCGATCGTTATCTTCTCTTTCACCCGGCCCGGCTTGCTCAATCTCGATACCGATACGGCCTTGCTAACGGTGAGTAGCTTGAGCCTGCTGCTCTACATCGTCGGCGCCTATGCCACCCGCCGCGTGTTCTACAGCGTGGCGGCTAGTGCTGCTGCGGTTGGCGCGTTGGGTAGCGCGTTTTGGCAGTGGGAGGTCGCTACCCGCTGGCAGTCGGTGTGGGCATTTGGGTTGTGGTTTATCGCGCTGTTGGTGGCCCGCCGGTTGGCCCGCAGCAGCGCGGCTCCGCTCGCGTTGGGGCCGCGGATTGTCGAGTGGGCAGGCCCGCCGCTATCGTTGTTGGTCAGCCTGAGCCTCTTCGCCGCCGCGCCAACGGCAAGCGAGGCCTTGCCGGCGATGATCGCGTTTGGTTTGGGCAGCGCGTTCAGCACGGTTGCGGCGTGGATCGAACGGCAACCGCGCTGGATGTGGGCGATGGCGCTGACGTTGCCGGTGGCGGTGTTGATCGGGTCGGCTCTGCCCGATCTTGGCCTGCGCTGGGTGAATCTGAGCTTTGCCGCCCTCTTGTTGGGGTATGTGGGGATGGCGGCGCTGGTTGAGCGGCGCGGGCAGGCGTATGCGACGCCGTTGTTGGCCATCGCGCCGCTATTGCTGATGGTTGTGCTGTTGAGTGTACTCGATCGAACGGCTATCGGCCAGAGCTATCCGTTGCTGCTGCTAGCCGGTGGGGTGGTGATTGGGCTGCTCGAACGCGGGCGGCTGGTGCTGCTGCAACCCAACCGCGCGTTGGCCGGCAGTGTGGTGTTGGGGCTTGCAATTGGCTTGCTGACCGCATGGTCGGTGTCGTTGGTTGAGCCGTGGGGCCAGCGCGGGCTGGTCACGCTGCTTATTGGCGGCGTTGGCTTTGCCTTGCACGCAGCGCCGTTCAGCGGGCGCATCAGCTATGCCCCGCCAGTGTTGCGTTGGATGGGGGCGGCGTTGATCGCGTTGGGGGCCTTCATCACCGCATGGCTTGACCCGGCCTTGCGCATACCGGCGCTGGCGCTAGCAACTGCGCTCTACGGCTGGAATGCGTTCCGTGAGCGCAACAGTGTGTGGGCGCTGGCGAGTCTGACCGCGGCGTTGGCGGTGGTGGCGAGTGGCCTCGAACGGCTTGGCTGGCTGAACACGTTTGACCACTACCTCCTCGCCGGCACGGTGGTGGCGAGCAGCTATGGACTCGGTGGCAGTCTGCTCCGGCGCGGTGCGTTTAGATATTGGACGTTGCCGGCCCTCTTTTGGGGCGGAATGCTCGGCGGCACCAGCACGTTGTTGCTGCTTGGCGCGCTTTTTGAGCCGAGTCTGGCCGCTCTGAGCGCCGCGCTCATTGCGAGCGCAGTGTGGCTGGTGCTGAGTGTTATCTGGCAACGCTGGCAGCTTGGCTATCCGGCGGCGTTCATGCTCGCGTGGGCGTGGCTGCTGGCGGTGGCCGGCGAGTTTCTGCGTTGGGAAGGCGAGCTGGATGCGCTTGCAGTGCTGGCGTTGCCGCTGAGCGCTGGCGCTGGCGCGATGGCGCTGATCCTGCGTCGCTGGCCGCAGTTTGACCGTCCGTATGCGCAGTTGGCCTTGGCGATGGCGCTGGCGTTGCCGGTGCCGGCGTTGCTGGCAGCGCTGGCAGCGCCGGCACGTGCTGCCAATCTACCCTTGGCCGCCGGCGGTGCGACCGTCATTCTGGCGCTCGGTGCAGCAGCCTACCGGCGCTGGCGGATCATGAGTCTCGCAGTGGTGCAATTGGTGGTCACAGTGGGCGGTATCGCCAACTGGCTCTTCCCCCACAATGCGCCGGTGATTGGGTGGACGCTGCTGCTCACGGCGGCGATCCTTGGCCTTGGCGGCGCCGGCGGGCGCCGGTGGCGAATGGATGCAACGGTGCGCGCGCTCGGAGTAGATAGTTATGGTATTGGCGGTATGACTACCCTGATCGCGCTGGCGCTGCTCGCAAGCAGCAGCTTGAGCAGTCTCGCGCTGCCGTTCTTGTTCTGTGCGCTAATTATTGCCGTGATCGCAGTGTTCGAGCAGAGCGAGATCGGCGCTGGGTTGAGCGTTACTGCCTTCATCGGCAGCCTTGCCGGCTGGATGGCGCAGACGGGGGTGGCCGGGCCATGGCAGGCGGCGTGGTTGGTGTTGGCGCTGGCGCCGATTATGGTGGCCGGCTGGGCCGTGCGCCGGTTGGCGTTGGGGGCGATCTGGCAACGCGCTACACTCTGGTTGCCGTTGCTGGCGACAGTGATTGCCGTTGCGATCGCAATGCTGGAATTGCGTGCGCTGGTGGTCGCATTGATCAACGCCGGCGTAGTCTTGGCCACGGCGACGGTGCGCGAACGGCGCAGCGAGTACGCCTATCTGGCCGGCGCGGCCTTTGTTGCCGCCAGCCTTGGCCAATTCCTCGTCTGGGATCTGCGCGAGATGCAGTTCTATGTGATCCCGGTCGGCGTCTATCTGCTCGCGCTGGCGAACGGGATCCGTCACTTCCAACGCCACGATCAACTGGCCCGCGTGATCGATACCAGTGGTGTCGCAGTCTTGCTCGGCGCCACCTTTCTCCAAGCGGCTGGATCGCCCAACAATATCGGCTACATCCTGCTGGTCGGCGGCGAGTCACTGCTGGTAGCCGCCTACGGCGCGCTGGCGCGCTTGCGAGTGCCGTTTGTCGGGGGGATTGCCAGTTTTGTGTTGGGTGTGTTGTGGCTAGCGGCCAATGCGGCACGTCTGCTTAATCAGTGGCTCTTGTTGGGATTGCTGGGGTTGCTGATGTTGCTGGCTTACGTCGTGTTGGAACGGCAACAAGAGCAATTGCGCCGGGCGGGGCGCGATTGGGCGGCGCGGTTGCAACAGTGGCGGTAGGGGCGGGTTTTAACCCTGCCTGTATCCGTAGAGGGGCAGGTTGGAAACCTGCCCCTACTACCGCCCATCCGATTATTCAAACCGGTCGGCCACCAGCGCCGTCAGATCGGCAACGCGCACCGAATAGCCCCACTCGTTGTCGTACCACGCGACGATCTTGAAGAAATCGTCACCCATGCTCATCGTCAGCGGCAGGTCAACCACGCTGCTGTAGGTGGTGCCGATGAAGTCGGTGCTGACCAGCTCATCGTGGCTGACGCCGAGGATGCCCTCCAGCTCCTCGCTCTCGCTGGCCTCGATGAAGGCTTGGTTAATCGCTTCAACCGAAGTCTTGGTGCTGAGCAAGACCGAGAAATCGACCATCGAGACGGTCGGCGTCGGCACGCGCACGGCATAGCCGTGGAACTTGCCCTTCAGCTCAGGAATGACCAATGCCACGGCCTTGGCAGCGCCGGTGGTGGTGGGCACCATGTTGATCGCCGCTGCCCGCGCCCGGCGCAAGTCTTTGTGGACGTTATCCTGCAAGTTCTGATCCATCGTATACGAGTGGATCGTCGTCATCAACCCGCGTTCGATGCCAAAGCGATCATTGAGCACCTTGGCGACCGGCGCGAGACAATTGGTCGTGCAGGAGGCGTTCGAGATAATGTGGTGCTTCTCGTGATCGTACTTCGCGTCGTTGACGCCCAAGCAGATAGTGATATCTTCACCTTTGGCCGGCGCGGTAATAATCACCTTCTTGGCCCCCGCCGCAAGGTGGGCCTTGGCCTTCTCGGCATCGGTAAAGCGACCGGTCGACTCGATCACGATATCGACCCCCAGCTCCTTCCACGGCAACGCCGCCGGATCACGCTCGGCGAGCGTCAGCAACTCGTAGCGCACATCATCCTGCTCGACGACAATCGCCTTCTCGGTCACTGTCACCTCGCCATCGAAGGCGCCGTAGGTTGAATCGTACCGCAAGAGATGCGCCAGCGTCTTGGCGTCGGTGAGGTCATTAATCGCGACAATCTCAAACTCTTCGGGATAGTACTCCAGCATCGCCTTAAAGCTCTGGCGCCCGATCCGGCCGAAACCGTTGATAGCGACGCGAACCATGCAAGCCTCCTTAGCACTCAAACGATTGCGCTCCGGTAAGAGATACCGTGAGCAGCAATGGTACGACAGACAACCATTGTCTGACGCGGTCATTATAGCATCTTTGTGCAGCGGCTCGCATGCCGATTCTTGCCCGTCAGGTGGAGAAATGCCTACTCAATGACCTACAGCGGAATGATGGGACAGTGAATGACCTTGCATGCTCATAGCGATCCCCGCTGGGCCATTGCTTGACATTTCTGCTACAATACGTAGTAATCTAAGTTCACCACTGAAGGAGTGGCGTATGGCAATCGATGTGGGGGCAGTCATTATTCTCATCCTCTTCACGATCGTTGGATTACGCCGCGGCGCTTGGCCAAGCGGGTTCGCGCTCGTGGGCACCCTGATTGGCGCCGTACTGGTTGATCTATGGCGGGATGGGGTGATCAACCTGCTCGGGCGCGCCGGATTGGCCAATGGCTGGCCGCTCTTTGTCTCGTTAAGCGGATTGCTGGTTCTGGCGATGATCATCGGCTACGGTATCGATATGATCATCGAGTTTGGCCTCGAAGATGCCGCAGAGTGGTCTCATCGCTTGATCGGGGCCGCCTTCGGTGTCATAAATGCTGCCCTCGTCATAACCTACCTTGTGCGCTACGCTGGGGTTGCGTGGCCGGAAGCGACGAACGCCGAGCGGTTGGCAACGACCGTGGTAACGCCGCTGGTCATTGCATGGCTGCCGTGGGGGATGTTAGCGCTGACGTTGCTCGGCGGCGTGATTCTCGCGGTGCGTCTTCTGCACCTCTTCCGCACCGAGCGCGCGCTGTACGCTGATGCGCCGCGTTCCCCCAAAGAGGCCGATCTGCGCGTGCTCGAACAGATCAATCGTGCGATCGAGCGGCGGCGGCGATAACAGCGTCTGCTGCTATGCCGCCTGTGTTATCGTGTCACGCTGATCAGCGGTTTGCCTAGCCATTCTTCGTACAATTCGCCAAACCTGCCGGCTGCCAGCGCCGCGCGCACGTCGGCCATCAGGTTGAGCAGGAACGCGACGTTGTGCAGGCTGACCAGCCGAATGCCGAGCAGCTCTTTCGAGCGGTAGAGATGGTGGATGTAGGCGCGCGAGAAGTGGCGGCAGGTGTAACAGGTGCAGCCAGCTTGCAACGGCCCCGGATCATCGCGTAACGAGGCATTGGTCACATTCAGTCGCCAGTTTCGCTCGCGGTTGCGCACTAACGCCGCACCGTGCCTTCCCAGCCGGGTTGGGCTGACGCAATCGAACATATCGATGCCCCGCGCTACTCCTTCCAGCAGATCATCGACATCGCCGACTCCCAACAGATGGCGCGCCATACCGTCGGGTAGGTAAGGCACGGTCATATCCACGACCTCGTACATCTGCTCTTTGTTAGCCCCTAACGATCCCCCAATGCAGAGGCCATCAAAACCCATCCTGCTAATCACTTCGGCGCTCGCTCGCCGCAGGTCGGGAAAGATACCGCCATGCACGATCCCAAATAGAAGTTGATCGGGGTTGGGCAGCGCGGCGCGGTTCCGTTGCTGGTGCGCGGTGAGGCAGCGTTCGGCCCAGCGGTGGGTGCGGGCCATGCTTTGCGCGGTGTAGTCGTAACCGGCCCGGAACGGTGGCAGTTCATCGAAGCAGACAATCACGTCTGCGCCGAGATGGTGCTGCACCTCGATGCTCCGTTCCGGCGTAAAGACGTGGCGCGAGCCGTCGAGGTACGATTTGAAGATGACTGCCTCTTCGGTCACTGTCACCATATCACTCAAGCGGGATGGGTGCGCCGGTCGCCGGCCCTTGACCTCATCGGCGATCCCGCCGTAGACCAGCGAAAAGACCTGAAACCCGCCGCTGTCAGTCAGGATAGGGCCATCCCAGCTCATAAAGCCGTGCAGGCCGCCGTGACGCGCGATCAGCTCGTGGCCGGGCTGTAGGTAGAGGTGGTAGGTATTGCCAAGAATGATGGACGCACCGTGGTCGCGCAGTTCGTGCGGACTAAGCGATTTGACCGTGGCGCGTGTGCCGACCGGCATAAAGACCGGCGTCGCAACCGCACCGTGAGCGGTTTGCAATACGCCAGCGCGGGCGCGGCTGTCAGGATCACGAGCAGTAATCGTAAAATGCGACATGATTCCTACCGTACAGCCGCACGGCGGTGCGGCTCCCTATGTGACAACCAAACACTGGTTCAGCCGCACGGCGGTGCGGTGTTCAATCTGGCCCCCAATGTACAGCCGCACGGCGGTGCGGTGTTCAATCTGGCCCCCAATGTACAGCCGCACGGCGGTGCGGTGTCCAATCTGATCCCCGCACAACCGTAGAGCCGCACAGCCGTGCGGCTCCTCATGGCCGTATTATAACCGATTGTACCGGCGTCTGCGTGGCCCCCAATCGCGCGCAACAACGTGGTATAATGCCCCCCATTCGCCTGATACGTGACGAGGCAACCCTGTGAGACGCTACGTTCTTGCCATCGATCAAGGCGGCAGTGGCAGCCGCGCCGTAATTTACGATGATGAAGGCCAAGTGCGGGGGTATGGCTACCGCGCCGTTGGGCGTGTCTACCCCCAGCCGGGATGGGTTGAGCAGCGACCGCACGCGATTGCGCGCAGCGTGGCCGAGGCGATCAACGAGGCGCTTGCCCGCGCCGGTGTCCGTGGCAGCGACCTGATCGCCTGCGGGATCACCTCGCAGCGCGATACCGTCTTTGCGTGGCATGCCCGCACTGGTCGCCCGATTGGCAATGCCATCACGTGGCAAGACTTGCGTACCGCGCCGTTAGTGGCGGCGTTGGCTGATACGCCGTTGGGGCCGCAGCGGCGCGAACGGTTGGGCCAGTTCCCCGGCCCCTACGCCAGCGCGATGCACATGGCATGGCGGATGCAGCACGATGCCGCGTTTCGCCGTGCCGCCGAACAAGGCGTATTGCGGGTGTCGCTGGCCGCCGGCTGGATCGTGCAGGCGCTCGGCTGCCCGGCAGAGCACGCCCTCGACCACTCGCTATTGCAGGCGATGACCGTCTACGATCCGCGCCGGCGCACGCTATGGGATGAGTGGATCGAGGCGCTCCAGATACCGCGTGCGGCGCTGCCCATCCCCCGCCCGACGATTCACCATTTCGGCGAGTTGCATATCGATGGCGCAGCAGTGCCGGTGCTGGCGATGATCACCGACCAGCAATCGGCATTGTTTGGCTACGATTGCCGTTCCCCCGGCCAAGCCGTGGCAACCCACGGTACTGCCTCATTTGTGAACGCGGTGGTTGGCCCGCATGCGCCGCCGCAAGGTATTTGCAAAACCTATTTGGCATGGGAGATTGGCGGTGTGCCAACCTATGCCCTCGAAGCCGACATGACGACCACTGGCGCGGCGGCCAATTGGCTGCGCGAGATCGGTTTGGTGCGGCGCGTCGCCGATCTCGACCGGCACGCGGCGACAGTGCCCGACAGCGGCGGCGTGGTCTTTGTGCCCGCGCTCAACGGGTTGGGGGTGCCGAGCGAAGATCGCAGCGCGCGCGGCGCGCTCTTTGGCTTGGCGTTGGGGGTGCAGGTCGGCCATATCGCCCGCGCCTTCTACGAGTCGATCGGCTTCCAATTAGCCGATATTCTGGCGACGATGCAGGCTGAGGCTGGGATCGCCATCAATGAACTGCGGGTGGGTGGCGGCTTAGCCGCCAGCGATCTGGCTTGCCAAATTCAAGCCGATCTAAGCGGGGTGACGCTGGTGCGCGCCCGCGACACCGAAACCACGGCTCGCGGCGTGGCGCTGCTGGCCGGGATCGGGGCCGGCGTGTGGTCGCCGCAGACCTTGCCGGCGTTGGTTGATGATACGGCGACGCGGTTCGTGCCACGCACAACCGCCGCCGAACGCGAGATCCACTCCGAACGGTGGCGGATGGCCATTGCTCGCGTGCAAGGGTGGCAACCGGCGCGCTGAGCCATCTGTATCTGTACAGCCGCACGGCGGTGCGGCTCTCTGGCAGCCGCACGGCTCACACTATCGGCCTAGCCGTGCGGTTTGTATCCATCCTCCTCGCTGCCATCAAACATCAAGCACAAAACAAGGAATATTCGTAATAGCCATTATGGTGCCTTGATCCGGTTGCCGAAGCGAACAACACCTTCTATAATAGAGGAACAAACTTGCCAATATGTCTCACTATCGCTGGCATAACCAATGGACGAGGTGACTCATGGGCTTGATCAAACGGGTTGGCACCAAATCTGTCAACGCACAACCTCCCGAAAGCGGCGCGGCTGATGATGGCACGCGCCAGATCGGCCCATCTACGCCATCATCTGCGCCGGAAGAGGGCACGCGCCAGATGGCGGCGCGGCCCGCTGGTGAAGCGGACGAAGGCACGCGCCAGATGGCGGCGCGGCCCGCTGGCCAGCCGTCGCCAGTCGCGCCGGTGATGCTCAACCCCGGTACTGTTCTTCAAGGTCGTTACCACGTCGAGGGGCCAATCGGGATTGGCGGGATGAGCGTCGTCTACCGCGGACGCGACTTGCGGTTCAAAGATGTGGTGCGCTATTGCGCGATCAAAGAAATGGCCCAGAGCGCGCCCGATTCGCAAACCCGTTTACTCAATCTCAAGAACTTTCAGCGCGAAGCTGGCTTGTTAGCCACCCTGCAACACCCTGCGATTCCCAAAGTCTACGACTTTTTTGAAGAGCACGGTAAAGTCTACCTCGTCCTCGAATTTATCCCCGGCAAAGACCTTGAGACGGTGTTGGAAGAAAACGGCAAGCCGCTTGACGAAGCGCGGGTTGCGCGGTGGGCATTGCAAATTTGCGATGTGCTGTCGTATTTGCACAATCACAAGCCGGAACCGATCGTCTTTCGCGATATGAAACCATCGAACGTGATGGTGGTCGGCGATGACCGGATTGTGCTCATTGACTTTGGCATTGCTCGCAACCTCAACCGCAGCGATCGCAAGGGCACCATGATCGGCACCGAAGGCTACTCGCCGCCCGAACAGTATCGCGGCGTGGCTGAGCCGGTCGGCGATATTTATGCGCTTGGCGCGACGTTGCACCATCTGCTCACCAATACCGATCCACGCCTCGAAACGCCGTTCACCTTCCAAGAACGTCCGATCCGGCAGATTAACCCCGCGGTTTCGCCAGAAATGGAAGCCGTGGTGATGCGGGCGCTCGAATATGATATGGCGGCCCGTTGGCAGAGTGCCGAAGAGTTCCGGCAGGCGTTGCTCACCGTGCCCTCCTTGGCCGAGACAGTTGGGGCGAAGCCGGCAGTCGCTGCTCCGGTCGCCGGCAAAGGGAAAAGCGCGCAAACGACCGAGCTGGTCTGGCGGTTTAAGTGCGAAGACGAGGTGCGATCGTCGCCGTTCGTCAGCGGCGGTTTGGTCTTTGTCGGCTGTTATGATACCAATATCTACGCCGTTGATGCGACCCGCGGCGAGTTTCGTTGGAAGTATGCCACGCAAGGCGGCATTAGCTCGTCGCCGGCAGTATGGCAAGATATGGTCTATATCGGTTCGGAAGATGGTTCGCTCTATGCGCTCGATATGCGGCGTGGCAACCCGCGCTGGACATTTCGCACCGAAAAGCCGATCCGTTCCTCGCCGCGGATTGAAGACCGCGTGATCTTTGTCGGTTCCGATGATCAACATGTGTATGCGATTGATGGTCTGCGTGGCACCTTGATCTGGAAGTACCGCACGTGGAATCCGATCCGCTCGTCGGCCTGCATTAACGGTTCGTCGATCTTTATCGGCGGCGATGATGGCAATGTCTATTGCCTCGATGTGCGCACCGGCGCGGTGAAGTGGAAGCAGCGCACCCAACAGCCAGTGCGTTCGTCGCCAGCGTTTAGTGATGGTCTGGTCTTTGTCGGTTCGCTCGACCAAAACCTCTATGCGCTCGATGCCGAAGGCGGCTGGCCGGCGTGGCGCTTTCGCACCGGCCATTACATCAACTCCTCGCCGTGTGTGGTCGGTACGCGGGTGTTTGTCGGCGGCGTCGATGGCAATATGTACGCCCTCGATACCAAGAACGGGCGGTTGGTCTGGAAGTATGAGGTTGGCAGCCAGATCACCTCATCGCCACGGGTTGAAGGTGGCCGGCTCTATTTTGGCGCCGTCGATCAGGCCATCTACTGTCTCGATGCCGGCAGCGGCCAGTTGATCTGGAAATATCTCACTGATGGCCCCATCGTCTCATCACCGATGATTGTCAATGGCGTGGTCTATATTGGCTCAATGGATCATCATATCTATGCGCTCAAAGCGTGATTTGCAGGGTAAGGGAATGGTGCCGCTATGCCGGACGAAACCGTGCCAGCTCACGATGACACACCGACTGAACCGTTGCATCCGGCAGCCTCACCGCCAGAACGTTTGGCGCCGATGGGGCTGACGCCGCCTGAAGAAGACGGCACGCGCCAGATCGGTCACGATTACCAGCCGGCCTTGACACTGCGCCGTTCGGCGCAGGGCTTTGCCGCTGCCGCGTTGCGCGATATTGGCCGGGTGCGGGAAACAAATCAAGATTGCGCCTTGGCGATGATCATGACCTTGCCGCGCGAGGGCAGTGATGTGCCGGTGGGGTTGTTTATCGTGGCTGATGGCATGGGCGGCCATCAGGGTGGTGAAGTGGCGAGCCGGTTGGCCGTGCAGACGGTGCTGACCAGTGTGCTGGAACGCCTTGTCTTGCCGGTGATTGAAGATGGCTTGCTTGAGGCGTTGCAACCGCTGATGATCGAATCGGTGCAAGAGGCGAATGCTGCGATTTGGCGTGAAGCTCAGGCGCTCGGTTCTGATATGGGCACGACCTGCACGGCAGCCTTGGTGATCGGCCACGGCCTCTATGTCGCCCACGTCGGCGATTCGCGCTGCTATGTGTATGAGCCGGGCGGGTTGCGCCAACTCACGACCGACCATTCGACGGTGGGGCGGTTGATCGCACTCGGCCAGCTCGATCCCGATGAGGCGCGTGAACATCCCTTGCGCAACCAGCTCTATCGCACGGTTGGCCAGCAGCCGCAGGTCGCTGTTGATTTTGTCTATCATCAGCTTAATAATTGCTCGCATATTGTCTTATGCAGCGATGGCCTGTGGAGTATGGTGGAAGAAAAGGCGATTGAACGGGCGTTGCAGCATAGCCCATGGCCGCACGATGTCTGCCGTGAGTTGATCGCGCTGGCGAACTTGGCCGGCGGCGATGATAATATCTCGGCGGTTGTGGTGTCGTTGCCGCTCGATGAGGGCCAGCGATGAGCAAGGTTGATCTGCGCATCACGCCAAGCCGTAGTGTGTTGCCGGCTAGCACCGAGCCGCAGTTGCTCTATGCGCTCATCGAGTTGGCGGCCCAAAGCGGTGCGACCAAGATGCCACGCTTGCCGCTCAACCTCTGTTTGGTCATTGACCGCAGCTCGTCGATGCGCGGCGAACGGTTGCAGCAGGTTAAGCAGGCGGCGATGCAGATTCTTGACTTGCTCGGCGATAACGAAAGCTTTGCCCTCGTAACGTTTAACGATCGGGCCGAGGTAGTGGTGCCGGCCCAACTGGCGCGGGCGCGGCAGGAAATTAAGCGCCACATCAGCGCGATTGAGGCTGCTGGCGGCACCGAGATGGCCACCGGCTTGGCGCTGGGGGTGCAAGAATTGCAACGGGCGATGATGCCGCGCGCCGTTCATCGTTTGCTCTTGCTGACCGATGGCCGTACCTATGGCGATGAAGGCCGCTGCGTCGAGATTGCCCGCCGCGCCCAATCACGCGGAATCGGGATTACGGCGCTGGGCATCGGCAGTGAGTGGAATGAAGACCTGCTCGAGACGATCGCCGCTCGCGAGAATAGCCGCACGCACTATATCACGTCCGCCAACGAGATCACCAAGGTCTTCACCGCTGAAGTCGAGCGCATGCAAAATCTGTTTGCCCAAGATGTGCAGGTGCGGCTGGCCTTGCCGCCGCAAGCGTTGGTGCGCTCGCTCGATCGGGTGCGCCCCTTTATCGGCCCGCTGCCGGTGATCGAAGAGGCGGATTTTGTCTGGACGGCGGCGCTCGGCGATTGGCCAGAGAGCGATACCCAAGCGTTGTTGCTCGAAATGGTGGTGCCGCCGTTGCCGGTTGGCCGGCATACGTTGCTGCGCCTCAATTTGCGTTACCGCACGCCGGGCAGCGATAGCGCAACCCAGAGTCACGAGCAGACGCTGCCGGTCGCGTTTCGTGATCCTGATGAGGTTGGCGATAGTGTTGATCCGACAGTGAAACACTGGCTTGAACGGCTGGTTGCTTACCGGTTGCAGGCTAGCGCATGGCAGGCCGCCGAAGAGGGTAAGTTGGAAGAGGCGACCCGGCGCTTGCAAATGGCCGGCACCCGCCTCTTCGAGGCGGGCCAAGTCGAATTGGCCCGCACCGTGCAGGAAGAGGCGACCCGCTTGCTCCGCTCAGGGCAGGCGAGCGCTGAAGGGCGCAAGCGGATTAAGTACGGGACGCGCGGCCTGATTGGGCGCGAAGAGTCATCGTAGGCCGGAGTAGAAGACCCATGATCATCTGCAGTTACTGCCAAGCCCAACAGCTCGATGGTACTATCTTCTGCACCGTCTGCGGCGCTAGCCTCATCGCTGCCAAACCGCAACGCCAAACCACCGCTTCGCTCAATCGCGCAGCCGCCGAAGCAGCCGAACTGGTTGAGGATGAGGCGACGATTTTGCCGGCGCCGGCTAACCCAGCGTCTGGGCCGGCGATTGCGCTGGTTGTGCTGAGTTCGGGCCGGCGGATTGAGTTGCCGGCGGCGCCGGAATTGTTGATCGGGCGCAAAGACCAGCAGCGCGGCTTTTTCCCCGATGTTGATTTTAGTCTCGATGGCGGGTATGATGCCGGTGTCTCGCGCCGCCATGCCCGGATCGTGTGTTCAAATAATCGTTATGTGCTTGAGGATCTCGGTAGCTCGAACGGGACATTTCTCAACCGCCAGCGTGTGCCTCCCGGCCAGCCGATGCCGTTGCAGCACGGCGATGAGGTGCAGTTTGGGATGCTGTTGGTGCGGTTTGAGGTGAGTTCATAAGGTTTGATACATTCGCGGAGGCTTCTCTATGCCGAAAACGGTCATTCTTCATCTTACCGGCGAAGATCCGCTGCTGGCCGATATTGATCAGGAACCGCAGCCCGGCGATCTCTTCATCAAAGTCACTAATATGCGCAAGCGCGATGGCAAGCCGGTGCCGTATCTGGCTGCCGGCGTGCAAGCGGTGATCTTCCCGTGGCATCGGATCACGTTCATCGAGCTGATGCCGAGCGAAGAAGAACGCAGCCAAGTGATCGATTTCTTCCGCCAGTGAAGCCGCTCTTCCAACAGCTCATTCCGCCCGTAAGCGAGCTGTTCTATCGCCGTGATGATCCCAATGACCGGCGGCTGGGTGAAGTGGTGATCCCCGGCAGCGCCGGTTATGATTCTGCCGCGGTGGTGATCCTCGGTTGCCCGCAAGACCTCGGCGTGCAACGCAATCGGGGCCGGGCCGGCGCGGCCCAAGGGCCAACTGCGATCCGGCGGTGTCTCTACCGGCTGGGTGTGGCTGGGATCGCCGATCTGCCTATCTGCGATCTCGGTGATGTACCGGTTGATGGCGATCTAGAGGCGATCCACGAGCGCCACCGCGCGATCGCTGCCCAAATCATCGCTGACGGTAAGTTGTTGATCAGTCTCGGTGGCGGCAATGACATCAGCTTCCCCGATATGGCTGCGTTGGCCGCTGCCGCGCCGGCGCCGCCATTGGCGATCAATATTGATGCCCACTACGATGTGCGCGCCGATCACCCCGCCAATAGCGGCACCCCCTACCGCCAATTGATCGAAGCCGGTTTGATCGATCCGCGCCGGTATTGGGTGATCGGCGCGCAACCCTATGCCAATTCGCCGGTGTATACCGCCTATCTGCAAGAACGCGGCGCCACCATCGTCGAGCTGAGCGAAGCGCGCCGCACCGGTCTTGCGGCGACGGTGCAGGCGCTGGTGGCGGCGAGCGATGCGACCAGTATCGGCTGGGGCTTCGATCTAGACGTGGTACAATCCGCCGAAGCTCCCGGTGTGAGCGCCCCTAATCCGCTCGGCATGCGCGGCGATGAGTTGGTGTCGTTGGCGATACTGGCCGGCGCTGAACATCGTACCCGTTTGATCGAGTTCAGCGAGCTGAATCCGCGGTACGATATTGATGACCGCACAGCGCGGCTGGCGGCGGTCGCAATATGGTATGCGCTAGCAGCATTTGCCGGGCGCAGGCATGCCTGAGAAAGGATCTGCGATGCAATCCCTATCTGTGACAAACCGGCGGGCGGTGCAGTTTATCGTGCTGGTGGGGGTGGTGAGCCTGCTGGCCGATATGGTCTATGAAGGCGGGCGTAGTTTGAGCGGGCAGTATTTGGCGCTGCTCGGCGCAAGCGGCGCAGTGGTGGGCATTACCGCCGGTGTTGGTGAGTTGATCGGTTATGGTTTGCGCTTGGTGTTTGGCTATCTCAGCGATCGCACCCGGCGGTATTGGCTGATGACTATCCTTGGCTATACGCTGACCGTTATCGCGGTGCCGATGCTGGCCTTGGCCAATGCATGGCCGCTGGCGGTCGCTTTGCTGATGGCCGAGCGGTTTAGCAAGGCATTGCGTACTCCGGCGAGAGATACGCTGATTTCGTATGCCGCCGATCGGGTCGGTTCCGGCAAGGGGTTTGGCTTGCACGAGGCGCTTGATCAGGTTGGCGCAGTCATTGGGCCATTGATGTTGGCCGGAGTGCTGGCTACTGGCGGCAGCTTTCAGCTCGCGTTTGGTATATTGATCGTGCCCGGTCTGCTCTGTCTGGCGGTGTTGCTCACGGCGCGCGCGCTGTTTCCGCAGCCGGCTGATTTGGCCGGCAACACGCCGGCGCTTACCACCACCGGCTTCAACCGGCGCTTCTGGCTCTACCTGATCAGCGTAGGTTTGTTTGCCGCCGCGAGCGTTGATTTTGCGCTGGCCGCTTTCCACTTCCAGCGCACCCAGCTCTTGCCGGCTGCTGCAATCCCGGCGCTCTACGCGCTGGCCATGGTGGTTGATGCAGTGGCAGCATTGGGCTTTGGCTTCCTCTACGACCGGATCGGTTTGCAAACCCTGATCGGTGTGACGGCGCTGGCGACCTTCAGCACACCGTTGCTCTTCAGTGGCAGTCTCATCGCAGCGGTGCTCGGCGTGATGGTGTGGGGTATCGCCCTTGGCGCACAAGAATCGATTTTGCGCGCGGCAGTAGCCCAATTAGCGCCGGCTGAGCGCCGTGGCGCGGCGTATGGTCTGTTTAACGCCGGGTTTGGTCTGAGCTGGTTTGCCGGCAGTGCCGCGCTCGGCGTGTTGTACGATGTTTCACTGCCGCTCTTGATCGGGGTAGCGGTCAGTTTGAATCTGGCCGCGGTAGTCGTCTTGTGGGTGATGGTGCGCCAGCCGGGGGCCGCGGTGCAGCGCTAATCGACTGCGGGCAACTGTCGCCCTGTAACGGTACTGATCACTATGGGTTGCGGCAGTGCCACTGCCGTGCTGGAATACGGTTTAGTAAGCGGTAGGGCCACAGCCGTGTGGCTCTACCGTATCCCGCTATGAACGAAATGCTGTACGTTGGGTTGACCTTGTTCGTCGCCAGCGTCCTTGCCCTCTGGAATGGCTGGGGCTTGGCGCGGTTGTTGCTGCCTGCCGCCTTGCAACCGTGGCGCGCTTTGCTCGCGCCCTTGCTAGGCTATGCCCTCACCATTCTCGTTGGCTATTGGGTGGTGCGGTTTGCGGGAGGGTTAGGTCTGGCGTTAGGGTTGCTGCTCCCGCTTGGCGGTTTGCTCAATGGGTTGGCATGGCGGCGCACTGGGCCGCCTCACCTCGCCGCGGCGCTGCGCCAGCATTGGCCGGTGTTGCTGGTGGCGCTGATCGGGGTCGCCATCGGCATCGCCCCGCTCTTCAGCTATGGGTATATCGCCCCTATCGGCGGCGGCTGGGATGTTGAAAACTACTGGCCGGTCGCGCGCTACCTCACCCGCGGCCCGGTCAGCGCGATTGCGACCGCCCCCGCCAACCCGCTGCGCGACATCAATGCCGATCCACCACGGATCGGGTTGACGCTCGGCTTTAGTATCTGGCAAGGGAGCGTTGATCTGCTCAGCGCCAGCGAACCGCTGCTGAGTTTTGCCCCGCTGCTGGCATGGCTGCGCGCCCTCGGCGTGATCGGCATCTATGTCCTCTTGCAGGCGCTGTTTGATCTGCGGCGCGGCCCAGCCGCTTTCGGCGCGCTATTGGCTGCGCTTAACGGTCTGTTGCTGTGGACGAGCTTTTTCAATTTTGGCATGCAACTGGCGGCGTGGCCGCTCATTCCGCTGGCGCTCATCCTTGGGCTGGCAGCGGTGCAGCCGGCTCCCGGCCAGCCGTTCAATCCCTTGATCGCCGCCGCTATCGGTTTGGCTGCCATCCCAGTCGCCTACTACCCGGCCCTTGGCCCGATCGGGCTGATGGCCGCCGGGATCGGGGTTGTCACCCTCTGGCAAACACGCCCCCGCTGGCCGCTGATCCAGCGGGCGCTGATCCTTGTCCTCCTCACCCTCGTGCTGGCCGCTCCGACCATTCCCGACTATTTTGCCGGCTTTAACTATCGCTACAGCCTGCCACTGACCACCCTCGGCTTGTTTCGCTTCGTGCCGTTGAGCGATATTGTGGGTCTCACGCTCTTTCGCCTGCGTGAAGCGCCTGAACCGCTCTCCCCACCGCTGTGGCTGGCGGCAATTGGGTTGGCCGGTTTCGCCGGCTACGGCCTGCTGGCCGGGCCGCAGCGCGGTCGCTGGCTCGGTCTGCTGGCCGGTGCAGGCGGGTTTCTGCTCTATCTGCGGTTTGGCGCTGCATACCACTACGGCTACCTCAAGGCGGCGGCATACATGGGTTGGCTAGCCGGTGCGCTGGCAGCGAGCGGGTGGCAGGCGGCGCTCGATCATCTGCGTGCGCGTCCGCAATGGCTACGCCGGTTAGTGGCTGTGAGCGCAACTGCCGTCATCGGCAGCGCTGTGGCGTTCACCGGCGGCAGAGTCGTGGCCGATCATTGGGGCCAACCCGGCCTATTTGCCAACGAATTGCCGGCGCTGCGCGAATTGCGCCGCGTAGTGCCTGCCGGCAGCACTGTCTGGCTCACCGGCGACCCGCGTGTACAAGGCGTTACCAGCGGTCTGGCGGCCTATCTGCTCGATCACGCCGTGGTCTGGGGCGATGTGCGCACCGGCTACACCTCATCGAACGCGGGTGCCCCCGATGCCGTCGCCGATTACGCTCTGCTGCAACGCGACGAAGACCCGATCCTGTGGGGGTACGCTGATCCGCCGATCTGGAGCAGCGGATCGTACCGTCTCTACCGGCGACCAGAAGGGTTGCTGGCCCATCTGCGGTTGGCGCAGGTGGTGGATGGGGCGCAATCCGTCACCATTCCGGTGAGCGCCAACCGGCTGTCTCCCGCCACCCCATCGCCCAATCAAGAGCAGGTAACGCGCTGGATTCAGCTCCAAACCGTCACCCTCACCCCGGCTGAGCTAACCATTGATGGCCGGCGTTATGCGGTGCCGGCAGGTCTCGGCGCGATCACGTTTGGCCCGCTAACTACGCCCCATACACTGACCATCCAATCCGGCACTGCTCCCATCCGGTTGCAGGCCGTGAGTCTGCTGGATTCCCCGCCTGCCAGCGCTGGAATGATCCCCCACAGCGTCGCGCTCAGCGCGGCTAGCGTGGCCGATGGGTTGCGCGTTGCCACCACGATCGACCTGCTCATTCCAGACAGCGGGCCATTAGTTGTGGCGCTCGAACTGTGGGATCGACGGCAGGGAACGTTCTTTGGCCGTTACGGCCTGCGCTTGGGGCCGGCAGCGACGGCCCAATCGGCCACAGTGGCGATCGATCTCGCAACCGGTGCGCCGGTCGCCTATGGCGCTGCCGGTGAGCCATTGCCGTTGGGAGTGCAGCAAGGCGTCGTTGTACCCGGAACCTACACGGCCCGCTTGTGGGCCGGCACCGACCAGCGCGCGCTGCTCACGCCGGTTGACCTCTTCGCCTTCACGATCGATCGCACCGGCGGCATCACTCTCGATTGGGTGGCCCAATACCCGCTCATGGCCGCGCGCATTGATCGCCCGCTACAACCACTCGCGGCCCAATTTGGTGACGATATGCTGTTGCGCGGCTACGATCTGCTTTCCGGGCGAATCACTGCCGGCGATACCTTGGCTATCACGCTCTGGTGGCAGGCGTTGCGCGGCAATCTCGACGAACGGAGCATCATGCTCCATCTGCGTAACGACCGCGATGAACGCATGACTGACGCTGACGGCCCGCCGGCGGCTGGCGGACGCCCGACCAGTCTGTGGCAAGCCGGCGAACTCATCATCGACGATCGCCGGTTAACCATTCCCGCCGATCTACCGCCGGGCCGCTACTGGCTGGTCGTGGGCAGCTACCGCTGGCCCTCGCTCGAGTTGGTGCCGTTACGCGCTGCCAGCGAACCGGTCTGGCGCATCCCAATTGAAATTATCGCGCCTGATGACGCCTAACAACCCAGTTAGACCGCAGGCAGTCGCTTTTCGGCAAGCCTGTGCAATCTGTAACAACTTTTGGTACAATAGCACCAAACCACAACGCCATATAACATGCGTGCCGTCGCTGTCGAGCTGCCGGCATCAGCGTGGACGGCTAGACGTATCAATGGCGATGCAGTCGTTGTATCACGAAAGAGCACGGCTATGAGCAAGAACACCCTCACCGTTACCGACAATCGCACCGGTAAAACGTACGAGATCCCGATTGAGAACGGTACCATTCGCGCGACCGATTTGCGCCAGATCAAGACGGATGATGACGATTTCGGCTTGATGTCGTACGATCCGGCCTACCTCAACACCGCTTCGTGCAAGAGCAGCATTACCTACATTGACGGCGATAAAGGGATTTTGGAGTATCGCGGCTACCCAATCGAGCAACTGGCCGAGCAAAGCTCGTACCTTGAGGTAGCGTATTTGCTGCTCTACGGCGAATTGCCCTCGAAAGAGCGGCTCGCGTGGTGGGAGTACCGCATCAGCCGGCACCTCTTCCTCCACAACAGTCTTGTTGAGCTGATCCAAGCCTTCCGCTACGACGCGCACCCGATGGGTATCTTGATCAGCTCGGTCGCGGCGATGTCAACCCTCTACCCCGAAGCCAAGAACATTCACGATCCGGCAGTGCGCGAGAAGCAGATTTGGCGCATTATCGGCCAGATCCCGACCATTGCCGCCTTCGCCTACCGCCACCGGATTGGCCGGCCCTTCAACCTGCCCGACAGCTCGCTCAGCTATACTGCCAACCTGCTCTACATGATGGATTACATGAACCAGCGCGATTACGAGGTCAACCCGGTGCTGGCCAAAGCGCTGGACGTGCTCTTCATTCTGCACGCCGATCACGAACAGAACTGCTCGACGTCGGTGATGCGCAGCGTCGGGTCGAGCCACGCTGATCCCTACAATGCGCTAGCGGCGGCGGCGGCGGCGCTGTACGGCCCGCTCCACGGCGGCGCTAACGAGGCAGTGCTGCGCATGTTGCAGCAGATTGGCCACCCCAAGAATGTGCCGGGATTCATCGAGCGGGTCAAGAAGGGCGAGATGCGCCTGATGGGATTTGGCCACCGCGTCTACAAGAATTACGACCCGCGGGCTAAGATCATCCGCAAGATCGCGCACGAAGTCTTTGCGGCGACGGCGGCCAACCCGCTGCTCGATGTGGCCATGGAGCTAGAGCGGACGGCGTTGGAGGACGAATACTTCATCGCGCGCAAGCTCTACCCGAACGTGGACTTCTATAGCGGGTTGATCTATCAGGCGCTGCGCTTCCCGATCGAGTATTTCCCCTTCCTGTTCGCCATTCCGCGCGCGTCAGGCTGGTTGGCGCAGTGGCTCGAAATGCTCGAAGACCCCGAGCAGAAGATCACCCGCCCGCGGCAGGTGTATATTGGCTCGCAGCGGCGCGATTACATCCCCGTTGATCAGCGGTAAACCGTAGGGGCAGAGCGCCGCTCTGCCCCCGCTACGAACGAGTGTTGCGTTACCCGGCACAAGGGGCAGAGCGCCGCTCTGCCCCTTTGTGCCCCTGCTTACACCTTAAACGCGCTCCGTCCGGCATATTTCGCCGCGCTGCCCAATTCCTCCTCGATCCGCAGCAACTGGTTGTACTTCGCAATGCGGTCGGTGCGGGCCGGCGCGCCGGTCTTGATCTGGCCGGCATTCGTCGCCACCACCAAATCGGCGATCGTCACGTCTTCGCTCTCGCCCGACCGGTGCGAGACCACCGTCGTCCACCCGCTGCGCTGCGCCACTTGCATCGTGTTCAGCGTCTCGGTCAACGAACCGATCTGGTTGAGCTTGATCAGAATCGAGTTGGCGGCTTGGAGGCCAATCGCGCGTTGCAACCGCTGCACGTTGGTGACGAGGAAGTCGTCGCCGACCAATTGAATCTTGTCGCCAAGCTTGGCCCGCAACAGCACCCAGCCATCCCAGTCATCTTCGGCCAAGCCGTCTTCGAGCGAGATGATCGGGTAGCGACCCACCAGATCGACCCAGTAATCAACCATCTCGGCGCTGGTCAGCACGCGCCCCTCACGCTTGAGGTGGTATTTACCATCCTCAAAGATCTCATTCGTAGCCGGATCAAGTGCGATAAAGACTTGCTCGCCGGGCCGATAGCCAGCCTTCTCGATCGCCTCCATAATCAGTTGCAGCGGAGCGTCGTTGGTTGGCAGGCTCGGCGCAAAGCCGCCTTCATCACCCACCGTCGTGCTAAAGCCACGGTCGTGGATCACTTTCTTAAGCGCGTGGTAAATCTCGGCGCCCCAGCGCAAGCCCTCGCGGAAGCTTTCCGCCCCGACCGGCATGATCATAAACTCCTGAAAGTCGGTGCTATTGGTGGCGTGCTGGCCGCCGTTCATAATATTCATCATCGGCACCGGCAGCACGTGGGCAAACACACCGCCGAGGTAGCGGTAGAGTGGCATGCCAAACGCGGCAGCGGCTGCCTTGGCAGCCGCCAGCGACACTCCCAAAATCGCATTCGCCCCCAGCTTGCTCTTGTTAGGCGTGCCATCAAGCGCGATCAGCTCGTTATCGAGCGCAATCTGGTCGGCGGCATCAAAGCCGATCAGCGCCTCGGCAATATCTTGATTCACCGCCTGTACCGCCTTGAGCACACCCTTGCCGTTGTAGCGCGACTTATCGCCATCGCGCAGCTCAAGCGCCTCGTGCGCGCCGGTTGATGCGCCGCTCGGCACAATTGCCCGCCCTACATCGCCGCTCTCCAGCCGAACATCGACCTCGATCGTCGGGTTGCCGCGCGAATCAAGCACTTCGCGGGCAATGATCGCTTCGATAAGAGTTGACATAGTTCCTCCGGGTAACAAAGCCCGAAACCACGAGCCTAGCAGCAAGTTGCTGCTAGCCGCGCTCAGTATAGCACGGATGCAGCGCTTCATGCGGCAACGGTTGCTTGCCGCCGCCGTGCCAACCCCATTCCTTCCCCATTCGTTGTCCATTCGTTTATTCGTTGTCCATTCGTTGTCCATTCGTCGTCCCTACTAGCGTAATCGCAGTAAAGCGTGTATCCTAGAAGTACGGGAGCAGCACATGGGGAAGGAGCAACCTTCATGCGACCGCGTGAGCATTTTGATCAGGCATTGGATGCCCTGCGCAAGCAGGTGGTGGAAATGGGGCGCGCCGTCAGTGTGGCGCTTGAGCAGGCCATTACGGCGTTGGAACGGGGGGATGTTGAATTGGCCAAGGCGGTGGTGACCGGTGATACCACTCTCAACGCGGCTAAGGATGCCATTGAGCAGCAAGCAGTCAACTTGATTGCGACCCAACAGCCGGTAGCGCGTGACTTGCGCCGGATTGTAGCCGCCATTGCAATGAGTTATGAGTTGGAACGAATCGCTGATTATGCCAAGAGCACGGCCAAGATGGTGATTGGCAGTCCTGACCCCAATCGGGGGCCGCTCGCGGCGCCGGCAGAGCTGGTGGTGTTGGGCAAGACGGCGCGGGCCAACCTTGATCGCACGCTCGCGGCGCTAGCAAACGGCGGCGCTGATGCGATCAAAGACATTATCGCCCACGAGGACGAGATCGACCATGAGTACAAGCAGTTGAAGCGCACCTTGGTCGCGAAACTCACCCCGCCCGAAACCGCCGATCTGCTCTTTATCGCTCACAACTTCGAGCGGGTTTCCGACCGGGCCTTGAACATGGCCGAGAAGATCATCTTCATCTCCAGCGGCGATCAAGTCGAATTGAACGATTAATCGCTCTCTCCGGTACGGGCACAGCGTGTTATGCCCAGACGGGCATAACACGCTATGCCCCTCCCCTAATCCGCATTGACGTTTGTCTCGCGCGCCTGCACTTGCCCCTGCGCGCCGATCTGGATCGGCCCGATCGGCTTGAGACTGCAACTCGCGCAGAGGTCAGTAATTGCCGGTAACGCCGCCGGCGCGACCAGCAAGACCAGCCGGTCTCCCGGTGCAAAGACGGTGCTGCCGTTTGGGATAATATAGCCGCCTTCACGTTGAATTTGCACGACTAACAACCCGCGCGGCAGATCAGCATCGATCAGCGATTTGCCCACTAGTGCCGAATCAGGTGGAATGTGCGCTTCCAGAATCTGGCTGGCGCCGCTCACATCAGGCACAAACAGATGGCTGTCAACATGTTCCGGTTGAGTGCTCATCACACCTAGCCGGCGCGCGACCCAGCTAATCGAAACTCCTTGCACCAGCACCGATACCAGCACGATAAAGAAGACAAGGTTAAACAAGAGCGGCGCGTCGGGGACGCCAGCCAAGAGCGGGAATGTGGCCAGTACGATCGGTACCGCGCCGCGTAAGCCTGCCCACGAGATCATCAAGAGTTGCGCCAGCGAGCGCCGTTTCCAACCGATGGCGATCATGACCGACAATGGCCGGGCCACAAAGACGAGCCAGAGCGCCATGGCCAAGCCTTGCCCCGCTACTGCTGGTAGTTGTGACGGGAACACCAACAGCCCTAGAATGAGGAACATCGCGATCTGGCTGAGCCACGCGACACCGTCGTGGAAGCGCAAGATCGAGCGTTTATGCACGATATTGGCGTTGCCGAGCACAATGCCGGCCAAGTAGACCGCCAAAAAGCCGTTGCCGCCGATGAGCGCGGTAAAGCCGTAGGTCAGCAGCGTCAGCGCCATCGTCAACACGACGTACAACCCCTCTTGTTGCAGCCGGATGCGATTCACGACCCAGATCATCAAGCGGCCAAAAGCGTAGCCGCCGGCTGCGCCTAATACCATTTGGAAGATAAAGGCTGGCACAAGATCAAGGATGGACGACTGCGGGTTGATGAGCAATTGCGTCAGCCCGATCGTCAGAAAGACCGCAATCGGATCGTTACTGCCCGATTCCAGTTCGATCAGCGGTTCGAGCCGGTGTTTGAGATGAATGCCGCGCGTGCGCATCACGCTAAAGACTGCCGCTGCGTCGGTTGAAGAGACGATCGCCCCTAATAACAATGCTAGCGGCCAGTCAAAGCCGAGAATTAGCCGCGCCCCCGCAGCGGCAATGATCGTACTGACCAATACGCCAACATTGGCCAGAATCAATCCCTCGCTGAGCACTGGCTTGATAATCGGCCAGTCTGTATCTAATCCACCAGAAAAGAGGATGTAAATCAGGGCGATGACGCCGATCAGTTGGGCTGCGGCGGCGTCGGTGAAGGCGATGCCACCCGGCCCGTCAGAACCAGCCAGCATGCCAACGGCCATAAAGAGGATGAGCGCCGGCACGCCAAACCGGTTCGAGGCGCGGGTGGCCGCGACGCTAATGGCGAGTAATAAGCCGGTAATAAGTAATAATGGTTCGGTTGCCATGGCTGTGCTCCGCTATACAATGCATAAGTAGCATAACATGTATAGCCGTTGCGAGCACGGCTGGCCGGTGAAACTCACCCTATTCCGCCCATTGCAGCCTTGCCGGGTCAATCGGTTCGCGCCGGTTGGCCGGCAGCCAAGCGAAACATGCCTCGATCTCACCGTGTGGCACAAACTCTAATCCGATGGAGCCGGTGTAGCCGCTCTCCGCAATCGCGCGGAAGATGAAGGGGAAGCGCAATTCGCCGGTGCCGGGTTGGTGGCGGTCAGGCGCATCGGCGACCTGTATATGCCCAATCCGGTTGATGTGCTGGCGAATCGTGCGGGTGATGTTGCCCTCCATCAACTGCATGTGATAGACATCGTATTGGTAACGCAGATTCGGCGCTCCCACGCTATCGAGCAGTGCTAGCGTTTCGGCAGTGGTCGTTAATAGATACCCGGCATTCTCCCACGCATTGAGCGACTCAACCACTACCTCAATCCCGGCGGCGGCGGCTTGCTCGCACACCCACGCCAAATTGTCACGCACCCGCGCCAGTTGGCTCTCGCGTGGTTCATCGGGCAACAACTTGCCCACCAGCGCATTCATGCGCGGGCAGCCAATCTGGCGGGCAAAGTCCAACGCTTGTGGCACAGCCGCCCGCCATACGTGCTGGCGTTCCGGGTGGTTGAGCCAGCCGCGCTCACCCTGCGCGAGATTGCCGGCGGGGAAGTTTACCAGCGCGACCTGCAAGCCAGCATCGCCAATGTGACGGGCCAGCGCAGCCAGATCGACCCCATCCGGCCACCAAAATTCGATCGTGCCAAATCCCAGCCGAGCAGCCGTCTCCAATCGTTCCGGCCAAGCTAGTTCACGCAGAGTCAGCGAGATATTGAGTGCAAAACGGAGCATGCTCTCTCCTCATGTTTCAACTATGGTTGCCGGGGAGTGCCTAGGGCTATGTCAAGCGCATGATAGTAGAGGTCAAACGCAGCGAGGTTGTTATGACCGCCGCCGGTAATGCGGTAAAACGCGAGCGGGGCGGTGACGTGAGCCGCCAGTTGCTCACCGTCACTAATAGGGATAATGGTATCATCGGTGCCGTGGATGATCACCACTGGACAGCGCACCCGCTCGATCCAACTATGCGTGCGCAGCGGATATTTGAGTAGCACACTCGGCACCCACGGAAACTGCCGGCGCGCGATTGCTTCAACGCTGTACAACGGGCTTTCGAGGAGGAGTAGGCGTGGCTGGCGGTTTGCTGCCAGCCACGCTGCGAGACTTGTGCCTAACGAACGGCCATATAGCACGATGTGCTCTTCCGGGTAACGCGCCAGCATCCAATCGTACACTGCGTCTGCGTCGGCGAGTAATTGCGCTTCGTGGCTAATCGAACCGCTGCTCTGGCCATACCCGCGGTAATCTACCATGACGACATCGTAGCCGCGGACGATGAAATCAGGCGCTACTGCACCCCAACTCCGCAAGCTGCCGCCGTTGCCGTGAAAATAGAGGATGACGCCTGCGGGGTTGGTAGTGCGAAACCAGAGCGCATGCAGGGTTGCGCCTTCCACCGGAATGAACGCCTCTTCCACCGGCCAGCCAACGTTGTATTGCGTGCCGGGCGGGTCATATTCAGGAAAGAAGAGCAGCCGTTCTTGCGCCGCGTATATCGTAGCGCACAGTAAGACATATCCGAGTGCAATGACGCCGAGCAGTTGCACCATCGGTTTTAGCACTGGCGAACCTCTTAAGCCGGTAGCGACGATCGTGCTAACAAACGCATCGCCTGCTCTGATACTGGCTTGCAGGTGGGGGAACAACAGTGGCGCCGCGCTGCGGTGCGACGCCACCATCCGCTAGCCTCACCAACCGAGCACGAGCGCAAAGATTAACGGCGCCACAATGGTCGCATCCGATTCAATGATAAATTTGGGAGTATCAACTGCCAGCTTGCCCCACGTAATCTTCTCGTTGGGCACCGCACCCGAATACGAGCCGTAGCTGGTGGTCGAATCGCTAATCTGGCAGAAATAGCCCCACACCGGCACCCCTTCGCGACCCAAGTCTTGGTGCAACATCGGCACAACGCAGATTGGGAAGTCGCCGGCGATACCGCCGCCGATTTGGAAGAAACCGATCGAAGCTTCGGCTGAAGTGCGCGTATACCAGTCGGCCAGATCAATCATATACTCGATGCCGGTGCGCACGGTATGCACGTTCTTGATCTCGCCGGTAATGCAGTGGGCCGCGTACATATTACCGGTAGTCGAGTCTTCCCACCCCGGCACGTAGATCGGCAAATTGCGCTCCATCGCGGCATAGACCCACGAATCGCGCGGATCGATCTGGTAATACTGTTCGAGTTTGCCCGACCGCAAAATGCGGTAGATAAACTCGTGCGGGAAGTAGCGCTCGCCGGCCCGGTCAGCGTTCATCCACTCGTCGAGCAGGGCCTGCTCGAGCCGCCGCATCGCCTCTTCTTCCGGGATGCAGGTGTCGGTCACCCGGTTCATGTGGCGTTCGAGCAGCTCTTGTTCTTGCTGGGGGCTGAGGTCGCGGTAGTGCGGCACCCGCTCGTAAAAATCGTGCGCGATCAGGTTAAAGATATCTTCTTCCAGATTAGCGCCGGTACACGAGATGGCATGCACCTTCTCTTGCCGGATCATCTCGGCCAGCGAAAGGCCGAGTTCGGCGGTGCTCATCGCGCCGGCCAGTGTAATCATCATCTGGCCGCCTTTGGCGAGATGCGCGCGGTAGCCGTCGGCGGCATCAACGAGCGCCGCCGCGTTGAAATGGCGAAAATGGTGACGGATGAATTGGCTGATGCTTCCGTTCGTCATGAATTTTTCCCTTTCGCTGTTGGGGCACAGCGTTGCTGGGCCCGTACCTCGTGTCGTGGGGGCGCAGCGCCGCTGTGCCCGTACTTCGTATTGTTGGGGCACAGCGCTGCTGGGCCCGTACCTCGTGTTGTGGGGCGCAGTGCGCTGATGCAGCACAGCGCTCTGTCGCCGCCGATTATAGCACGCTGGCATGCGATGTGGGATCGTGAAAGAAGCCACACGAAACAAGGGGAGAATTTACCAAAACTTTACACAAAACTTAACCTGCGCTGAAAAAGGGTTGCTACAATCATCTCACCGCGATATGAGATGCATAACTGGCATGTTGCGTGTGGGTCATTGTGCCGTTTGAGTTGCCGACCGTGTTCGTGGCGCGTCTCACCCTGTTCGTGAGATTCGGTATGGTGATCGCAGCAACCGCAGGAATGCATCGCCTGAAGGTGAGCAGTGCAGCGCATGTGAAGGAGGTCCTATGTCGGATCTGGCGAAGCTCCCGGTTGCGGAGCGGAATCGGCGGTATTGGCAAGAGAACCTGCGGCTGATCTCGATTTTGCTCGTGATCTGGTTTGCAGTTTCGTATTTGCCGGTACCGTTTGTTGAGGCGCTCAACAACATTGTGATCGCCGGTTTTCCCCTCGGCTACTACATGGGCAGTCAGGGTTCGCTGATCGTGTTCGTGGTGGAAATTTTCTATTACGCCTACGCCATGAACAAGCTGGATGCGAAGTACGGTTTGAGTGATCGCGATCGCTAGTTCAGCATCAGTTTCTGTAGTTGCAGAGGAGAAACGCGCATGTCTGCTTCGGCCCAGAGCCAGAGCGTCTTCCGCAACCGGATGGCGCGCTACTACGGTTACTTTACCATTGGTTTTATCGGCGTGAGCTTGCTGATGCTGCTGCTGGAAGTATTCGCTGGCTTGCCCACGCAAGTCATTGGCTGGATCTTCCTGTTGCTGACGATGGCGCTCTATGCGACGATTGGCATTCTGTCGCGTACCAAGGCGTTGGATGAGTACTATGTCGCTGGCCGCAACGTGCCGGCAGTCTTCAACGGTATGGCCACCGGCGCCGACTGGATGAGCGCGGCGTCGTTCATCTCGATGGCCGGTACGCTCTGGTTGCTTGGCTATGATGGTCTGGCCTACATTATGGGCTGGACGGGCGGTTACGTGTTGCTAGCGCTGCTCTTTGCGCCGTACCTGCGCAAGTTTGGCCAGTACACCATTCCCGACTTTGTTGGTGCGCGCTTCGGCGGCAATACCGCCCGCGTGGTGGCGGCGATCTGCGCGATTATCGTTTCGCTCACCTACGTGACCGCGCAGGTGGTCGGTGTCGGCCTGATTATGCAGCGCTTCGTCGGCGTTGATTACACCATCGGCGTCATCCTTGGTCTGTCGGGTGTGCTGGTCTGTTCGTTCCTTGGCGGTATGAAGGCCGTGACGTGGACGCAGGTGGCGCAGTACATCATTTTGATTATCGCCTACCTCATCCCGGTGACGGCGCTGTCGATCCAGCTTACGGGCTTTCCGCTGCCGCAACTGAGCTATGGGCAGGCCTTGCAGCGGATCCAAGTGCTTGAGCAAGAGCAGGGTTTGTCGCGGACGACTGAGTCGCCGGTTGTGCCGGGCAAGTTCATTACCAGCGGCTACATCCCGCCCTTCAACGAGGGTCTCAGCAATGCCGCCGCGGTTGATGCAGTGCGCCAGATCAATACCCAATTTGGCTGGAGCCTGACCCCGCCGGCAGCGCAGGCCATCCCCGATGCCAAGAAGCCTGAGCTTGGCGACTGGCGCGGCACGCCGTGGAACTTCCTCGCGCTGATGGCGTGTCTGATGCTGGGTACCGCCGGTTTGCCCCACATCCTCATCCGCTTCTACACCGTGCCGAGCGTGCGCGAGAGCCGCTTGAGCGTCGGTTGGTCGCTCTTCTTCATCTTCTTGCTCTACTTCACTGCGCCGGCCTACGCTGCCTTCTCGCGCTGGCAGATCCTCGAGAACGTGGTCGGCAAGCAGATCAGCGAACTGCCGGGTTGGACGAAGACGTGGGCCAGCAACGGTCTGATCGTGATCCGTGACCTCAAGGCGGTCGATGGTGTTGAGATCGGCAAAGAGCCGGGTTGGGTGAAGAACCTGATCAACGCTAAGACCATCACCATTGAGGATGCGAACGGTAATGGCAAGATCGACCTCGGCCCGTGGGAGGATATTGGTGATGGCAAGGCGCGCGCCGGTGAAATTTCGGGTGCGGCAACCTTCTTGACCAAGGCGCGGGTTGATGGCATCTTGCAGCTTAACGAGTTAGGCCGCGCTACCGCTGATGGCATTGACGGCGACCTCGTGGTGCTCTCGACTCCGGATATCGCTGGTCTGCCCTTCACCATCGGCGCGCTGATTGCGGCGGGTGGTCTGGCGGCGGCGCTCAGCACCGCTGACGGTCTGCTGGTGGTGATTGCCTCGGCGATCGCGCACGACATCTACTTCCGCACGATCAATCCGAAGGCCAGCCTCAATACCCGCATTATGCTGGGCAAGTCGATGATCGTGGTGGCCGCCGTGATTGCAGCCTTGCTTGCGATCCCGCGCCTCGCGCTGATCGCGCAGATGGTGGCGTGGGCGTTCTCGATGGCCGCCGCAACCTTCTTCCCGGTGGTGCTGCTCGGCATCTTCTGGAAGCGGGCTAATGGCCCCGGTGCGATTGCCGGTATGATTGGCGGTTTGGGTGTCACCCTCTTCTACATGTTCAATAACTACATGAATCCGGCGTTCAATGTGCTGGGCATCTCGCACCTCGGTTCGGGCATCTTCGGTCTGCCGGTGGCGATCATCTTGATCGTGGTCGTGAGCTTGCTGACCAAGGAACCCTCGAAGGAGACGCAGGAGCTGGTTGAGAACCTGCGCAATCCGATCACCGACGACGAGGGGATGACCAAGATGATCGATAAGGTGGCGACGGCGAAGTAGGTTGGTATTCACCGGCAGCCACGGCGCGGGCATCGTGCTCGCGCCGTGGTTGTGTTTGGGCAGCCCGCCGGCTAGTGCTTGATCGTGCTATACTGCCAGTGTATGGATACGATCAAGACGCTACTGGTGCGTATACAATTGTTTTTCGCGGTTGCACTGCTCGTCACCGTCGCTGCTTGTAGCCCGCCGCGCGCCGCCGAACCTACGCCGGCACCGCCAGTCTCCGCATCGCCAAGCGATGCTAGGCCAACGCTACCAGCGCCCGCAGCAACCCCAGCGCCTTCACCGCCAAGCGGAACCGGGCCGGCCCAGCCGGCGGCGACCATAGTTCCCCCAACGCCGGTACGGCGCGGGCCGCCGCTCGGTACTTTCTTTTTCTATTGGTACAACTGCCCGCAACAAGAGTGTAACGCTGACCAACTGCGCGCCGTCCCTCCCGGGTGGTTGACGCCGCTGCCCGATGATCCCGATCCGCGTGATGGCCTGAGCTATTCCTCGTATAACTACGACTGGTACGAGGAAGAGCTGCGCACAATGGCCGCCACCGGGATTGATATCGTCTTTCCGGTGAGTTGGGGCGATCATCCACATCCATGGTTTCAACAAGACCGCATCAACTTGCTGGTGCAAGCGAATGGCGTGTTAGCGCGGCCCTTGCAAATCGGGATGTTCCTTGATACCACGGCCCAGCAAGGCATGTACCAAGAGTTTATGGGCAATGGCTACCGGTTTGGCCCGAACGTGCCCCGCTTGCCGCTCAGTGACCCACGCAGCGGCTATTTCTTCTATAATCTGCACATTCGCGATTTCTTTCAGCGGGTGCCGCGCGAAATGTGGGCCACGATCGATGGCCGCCCGATTATCATCACCTATACTGCGCTGTGTTGTGATAATCTCGAATTGAGCGGCGCGCTGTGGCGCGCGGTCAAAGATGCCTTTCGCGCCGATTTTGGCGTCGAACCGTGGCTGATCCTCGAAGAGACGTGGCTTAACCCGCAGGCGCTGACCCCGCCAGCGGGGTTGCCGAGCAGCGCCGAAGCGGCGGATGGCGTCTATCGTTGGGGGACGGCGCTGGTAGGGCCGTATACCGGCGAGCTGCGCGGGTTCAAGGTGAGTAGCGCCGGGCCGGGGTTTGATAACTCGCGCATTCCGGGGGTCAGCGACCCGCGGGTGCAGCCGCGTGATGAACCTCCCGGCGGCGGGCCAGTTGCTCCCGGCGCCTTCCTGCGCGCCAGCCTCGCCGCCATCCCGCCTGATACCGATCTGGTGTTGATCGAAACGTGGAATGAATGGCCGGAAAATACCGCCGTGGCGCCAGCGGCGTATACCGACCGTGATGGTCGCCCCTTGCCGCCCGATTTCTACCTGCACATCATTCGCGAATGGCGGGCAACCTTTGGGCCAGCGCCGTGAAGTCGCTCACTAGTGGGGTGTGTATCCTTCCCCTCGCTTGTAATCAATAACGCTGGTACAATATTATGAAACGAGGATGTGCGGTATACGTCTAGAAAGCCGATCGTATGAGTTGGACATTCTTGACCAACCATGCGCAGGTCTTGCTCTGTATTGCCCGCAACCCGCGGGTGACAGCGCACGACATTGCGCAGACGGTTGGGATTACCGAGCGGGCCGTGCAGCGCATCTTGCACGATCTGCATGAGGCTGGCTATATTTCACATGTGCGCGAGGGCCGGCATAACCGGTACACCATCTATCCCGATCAACCCTTGCGCCATCCGGCCCAGCAAGGGTTGGCAGTACGCGATTTACTGGCTATCTTGCTCAACGGGAAAGCGACGGAAACCGGTGAAGTAGCAACCGCAATCGGTTCTGAATAGCATCCGCCGGGAGTGAGCTGCTCGCTCACCCCCGGCGGATAGCAGGCTAACACACGTCTTTAAACAATTCGATCAACTCGTTGATCGTTTCGGCGCGGCAACGTTCGCTATCGCTCAGGCAATTTTGCGCATAGCATTCGAGCACAACGCTATTGGCGCTGGCCAATGCCTGCCGGATGGCCGCGATCTGGTGGACAATATCGCGGCAGTCGCGGCCTTCTTCCACCATACGCTGAATGCCGCGCACTTGGCCTTCGATGCGCCGCAAACGGCGCACCAGTTCGTCGCGCCGTTCGGGTGCTAATGGATGACCACCGGCGTTCATAGGCTGTGTACCTGCCGGGTCGGGCGTTGGTGGCGGAGTGCTCACGCCATTGCCAGCACTTTATCAAAGATCTCGCGATACATCGCTTCCGGGCGTGCGCCAATCAACCGTCCGACTTCTTTGCCATTCTTAAAGATGACCAGCGTCGGAATGCCCTGAATGCCGAGCTGGGAAGCATAGCGGACATTATCGTCGGTGTTGACCTTGGCGATGGTGAGCCGGCCTTCGTACTCGTTGGCCAGCTTGTCAAGGATGGGGGCGATGACACGGCATGGCCCGCACCACGGCGCCCAAAAATCGACCACGACCGGCGTGCTCGATTGCAAGACCTTCTCGGCAAAATCGGAATCGTTTACTACGATGGGCTTAGCCATTGGTTCTATCCTCCTCAATCATGCGTGAGCGGCGGTTGGTTCACCGCAGTGCGGGTGGTACATATACCCCCCGGGGGTATACTATACCCGGCACTGGGCCAGTTGTCAAGAGGATGATGCTCTGTGTTATACTGAAGGCGCGATCAGCACCAAGCCGGGTTTCCATAGATCTCATCGGCCCGTAAGAAGTTCGTGTTTTGTGACCGGAAGGAGGCAACCTTGGCAACGCTAGGGCGTGATGTCACCATTACATTTATTGGTCATGGCACCTTCCATCTGACGACGCCGGAGGGCCGCAATATCTTGATCGATGCGTGGGTTGACGGCAACCCGGTCTGTCCGGAGCCGTTGAAGGCGCGGGTGCGCGAGAACTTGGCGGCGATCTTTATTACCCACGGCCACTTCGATCACATCGGGGATGTCGTCGATTTGGCGCGCGAAACCGGGGCCACGGTGGTGTGCCAGTACGATATGGTGCCGTACTTTGAAGGTGAGGGCATCCCGGCGGCGCAATTGGTTGGGTTCAATAAAGGCGGCACGGTGACGGTGGCCGATGTGCGCGCGACAATGACGACGGCCCACCATTCCAGCACCATCTACGAAAACGGCCAAATCATCAATCTGGGTACGGCAGCCGGTTATGTTTTGCGCTTCAGCAACGGCTTTACGATCTATCACACCGGCGATACCTGCGTGACCATGGATATGCAGATCATCGGCGATCTGTATCGCCCCGATCTGGTCATCCTGCCGATTGGCGATCACTTTACGATGGATCCGCGCCAAGCAGCGTATGCGCTGAAGTTGATCGGCGCCAAGTATGCGATCCCCGAACATTACGGCACCTTCCCGATCCTCGCTGGGACGCCGGAAGCGTTGGCTGAGCACTGCCGCGAGTTTGGCGTGACGACCGAGATCATCACGTTGAAACCCGGTGAGTCGGTGAGTTAAGCAAGCAGCGATGGCGGCATGTTCGTTCTGTTTGCCGGTTTGCGCCGGTGAACAGAACGGCTTTTTCGCTTTTGAACAGTACTACCACAGGGAGAGGAAACGATGCTCGAACATTTGCGCGCAACCGATCCGATTATTGCCGACTTGATCGAGCGCGAAGCGCAACGCCAGCGCCAAGGTCTTGAGCTGATCGCCAGCGAGAACTATACCAGCCTTGCGGTAATGGAGGCGCAGGGTTCAGTGTTGACCAACAAGTATGCCGAAGGTTTGCCCGGACGGCGCTACTACGGCGGCTGCGAATTTGTCGATGCGATCGAGCAGCTTGCCATTGATCGCGCCTGCCAGTTGTTTGGCACGACGCACGCCAATGTCCAGCCGCACAGCGGCGCGCAAGCCAATATCGCGGTGTTCACCGCTCTGTTGCAACCCGGTGATACCATTCTCGGCATGCGGCTTGACCACGGTGGCCACCTCACCCACGGCAGTCCAGTCAATTTTTCCGGCAAGTGGTATAACGTGCAGTTCTACGGCGTCGATCCGCAGAGCGGCCAGATCGACTACGACGATTTAGCCGCCAAAGCGCGCGCGATCCGGCCCAAGCTGATTACGTCGGGTGCGAGCGCCTACCCGCGCATCATCGATTTTGCCCGCATGCGCCAGATCGCCGATGAGGTCGGCGCATTGTTGATGGCTGATATTGCCCATATCGCCGGGTTGGTGGCGGCTGGCGAGCATCCGTCGCCGGTGGGGCATGCCCATATCATCACTACCACCACCCACAAGACGTTGCGCGGCCCGCGCGGCGGTCTCATCCTGATGGGGGAAGAGTTTGCCAAGCAGATTAATTCCAGCGTCTTTCCGGGGACGCAGGGCGGGCCGCTGATGCACGTGATTGCTGGCAAAGCGGTTGCCTTCGGCGAGGCGCTCCGGCCTGATTTCAAGCAGTACGCCGCTCAGATCCGGCTCAATGCACGGGCACTGGCGGAAGGGTTGCGTGGGCAAGGGTTGACGTTGGTGAGTGGCGGCACTGATAATCACCTGATGCTGGTCGATTTGCGGAGCACCGGCTTGACCGGCGCGCAGGCGCAGCGAGCATTGGATAAAGCGGCGATTACGGTCAACAAGAATGCCATTCCCGACGATCCGCAGCCACCGATGAAGACGAGCGGCATCCGGATCGGAACGCCGGCGGTGACGACGCGCGGTATGCGCGAGAGTGAGATGGCGCAGATTGCGGCGTGGATCGGCGAGGTGCTGATGTACCCCGACGACGACGCGCGGTTGGCGCGGATTGCGTCCGAGGTGGCTGACATGTGCCGCCATTTCCCAGTGCCTGCCGATATGGTGCAGGTGCGGTAACATTCTACTGGATGGCGGGCCGCACATCGTGCGGCCCCTTACCACGCTTCCGGCGCCGGCCACAATTGGCGACCGATCAACCGGATCGCTAGCCCAGCCGCGCCAAGGAAGAGCAGAGCGGCGGCGAGGGTGCGCTGCTGTTCAGCGAGACTGCGGCGCAGCGCTAATGCGTTATCGCGCCGCACCTCATCACCCAAAGCGGCGAACTCACGTGCAGCCGCTTCAGCGTTCGCCTGCGCGCCGAAGATGTCGAACCGGCGGGCTTGGGCATCGGCCCGGCGCAGCGCCTCACCGGCTTGCAACCCGCGCGCCACCCGCGCCCGATATTCGGCAAGCACGGTTGCTTGGCGGTTGTCATTGATCTCGCGGTAGGCTTGCTCGGCTTGTCCGATCAGCCGCTCGGCCTGTTCATATTCGCCATTGAGCAACGCAGTGCGGGCGGCTTCAGTTAATTGATTAGCGCGCTGCCCGATTTGGGCCCGCGCTTGCAGCGCCGCGATACGGTTTTGCGTTTCGGCATCGGCAATGGCGTCAAGGCGTTCGAGTTCACGCAAAGCGCGATCATAATCGCCAGCGGCGAGCAAGGCCTGTGCCGGCGCAAGATCGATCACTGCTGGCGGAAGAGCAGCCGGTTCGAGCTGCAAGAAGGCGGGCAGCCATGCCCGCCATTCGCTTTCGAGGGTGGTGGCTGAGACGCCATAGATGGCCGCCATCGCCGAACGGTAGCCGCTGCTTTGGGGTAATGCGGTAAGCAATCGGCGAAACTGCTCGAAGCCGTCACGCTCGATCAAAAAGGTAACGATAGACCACGTTTGCGGGTAGCTCAATTCGGGTTGGCCATAGATCGCGTCACGGTCATCTAACACGGCCCACGTCCACAACTCCCCGCGCTGGGTGAGATCGCGCAGAATAGCGATTTTGTCGTCGCGATCCGGCCCCGGCAATTCCATATACTGCGCAATCCCCTCTTGCAAACCGACATTCAAACGGCCATTACTGAGCTCGGCGGCGAAGATATGGGTCAACTCGTGGCGCAAGTTGTTGATCTGCGCCGTCTCACTCTGGCGGCGCGCCCGCTCGACAATTACCACCACTTCGCGGCGACGAAAATCGGCGTGGGCAATCACGCCGGGGACATTGCGCGCGGCGGGGTTGGCGGTGAAGTAGGATTCGCTGGTGGGGTAGAGGCGTAAGGTCAGCGGCGTGGTTGGTTGAAAAGCGAACGTGGTGCTTAACTCGTTATACAATGTATCGATAATAAGCGCGTATTCGCCGGCGATCGCCTCATCTTCAGGCGCGTAGACGAGGCGGAAATAGGCCGTGCTTTGCTCGATCCACGTTGGTTGAGCCAGCGCCACGCCGCCAGCCAGCCATGCGCACAGTGCTGCCAGCGTGATCAGCCAGAGCCGTAATCTGATCATAATCTTTTCAGTAAGGCAATCCATGACAAAGGTAGTGTACCATGGTCAGAGGGGATATGCTAGGACAGCGCTGGCGGAAGTGAGATCCTGCCTCGCCGCCGCTGGTGATCGGGCCAAGATAACGAACTGGATTGCCATACTAGCTAAACGTCTATGACAACATCCTTTTTCTCACAACTGCCACTCTTGACCAAGTTCAGTGATATTGCCGATTTGACCGCGTATCAGCCGTTGCCGGATGATTGGACGGTGATCGTGTGCGATGTGCGCGGATCGACGCGCGCGGTGGCCGAAGGCCGGTATAAAGAGGTGAACATGGCCGGGGCCGCCACGATCACCGCGGCGCTGAATGTGGCCGGCGGGATCGAGATTCCGTTTGTCTTTGGCGGCGATGGCGCCTCGCTGGCAGTGCCGCCGGAATTGACTGAGTCGACGCTACGGGCGCTAAGTGCGGTCAGCGGCTTGGCCCAGCAAGCGTTTAACCTTGAGCTGCGGGTGGGGGCCGTGCCGGCCAACGCGATCGTGCAAGCCGGCTATCAGGTGTTAGTCGGGAGGCTGGCGCTGAACCAACAGGTGGCGCAGGCGGTGTTCAGCGGCGGCGGGATGAGCTATGCCGAGCGGCTAGTGAAAGACGAAGAGACGGCGGCAGAGGTATTAGTCGCTCCCGGCAATCCTGACGAAGCGAACCTGAGCGGGCTCGAGTGCCGTTGGAACACCATCCCGCCGGCGCACGGCGCGGCCTTGTGCCTGCTTGTGCAAGTCTTGCCGCAGGCTAATCCGGCTTCTACCATGGCCGTGTACCGGATGGTGATCGACGCGATTGAGCACATCTACGGCGGCGATCAGGCCTACCATCCGTTGCACTATTCGCGGATGCAAGCCAGCGCCAAGCCGGTTGCGCTCTGGCCAGAGGCGCGGTTGCGCGGCGGTGTGGGCCGGATGGCGCAACTAGCGTATTGGGCGCAGATTTATGGCCTCAATTTAGGGGTGCGTGGGTACCGTTGGTTCCAAGAGTTACTCGGCGAAGATCCATGGTGGGATCGCTACCGGCAGCACGTAGTGACCGCAGCCGACTATCGCAAGTACGATGATGTGCTGCGCATGATCATTTCGGGTGATGACGAGCAGCACGCACAATTGCTGGCGTGGCTTGAGTCGCGCGCCGCGGCGGGTGAGCTCGTGTTCGGTGCGCACCGCTCGCCGGAGGTGATGCTCACCTGCGTGGTCTTCGAGCGGATGGGGCGCCAAATCCACTTTGTTGACGGCGCTGACGGTGGCTTTACCTTGGCCGCGCTTGATCTCAAACAGCGGCTGCGGCAGATGGCGCTGGTCAGCAGCCGGGAATAATCCGGGCCGGGTCTTGGCTATCGATCACCTCGTGGCCATTGGGAGTCACCCGCACATACCGGCCATCGGGTTGCAGCTCGCGAGCGCGCAAATTATCGGCCAGATAGGTCGTCAACAACGTCTCGGTGACGTAGTGCATCGCCGCCGGATCGGTCAGCGGGAACAGCTCCTCGACGCGGCGATCGAGGTTGCGTTCCATCATATCGGCGCTGCCGATATAAATCTTGGGTTTGCCACCGTGGTAGAAATAGTAGATCCGGCTGTGTTCGAGATAAGGGCCGACAATCGAGCGCACCCGGATGTTGTCGGAGAGACCAGACACTTGCGGGCGGAGCGAGCACATCCCGCGCACGATCAGATCGATCTGGACGCCGGCCTGCGAGGCGGCGTAAAGGGCATCGATGATCTTGCGATCGACCAATGCGTTCATCTTAAAGATAATCCGGCCATTGCCGTGCAAGCGGTGGAGTGCGATCTCCTCTTCGATCAGCTCGGTTATGCGCCGGCGCAGATTGACCGGGGCGACCAAGAGGGTGCGGTACTCCTTCTGCCGGCTATACGCGGTCAAATAATTGAACAGATCAACCACATCGGCAGCAATTTCGGGCCGGCAGGTGAGCAGACCGAGGTCGGTATAGACCCGTGCCGTCACCGCGTTGTAATTGCCGGTGCCGAGATGGACATAACACCGGATGCCGTCGCTCTCTTGGCGCACGACCATTGCTAGTTTGGCATGGACTTTGAGGCCGACCAAGCCATACACGACATGCACGCCGGCCCGTTCCATTGCCCGCGCCCACGTAATATTGTTCTCTTCGTCGAAGCGGGCTTTGAGTTCAACCACCACCGTCACCTGTTTGCCCTGCTCGCGGGCATGCATCAGCGCCTGCACGATGGGCGAATTGCGCCCCACGCGGTACAGGGTCTGCTTAATCGCCAGCACATTTGGGTCTTCGGCGGCGGCCTGAATAAAATCGATAATCGGCGTAAACGAATGGTACGGATGGTGGAGCAAAATATCATTCTGCCGGATGGTATCGAAGATATTATTCCCATTCTTCAACACCGCCGGCAGCCGCGGCATATACGGCGGATCCTTCAGATCAGGCCGGTCGAGGCGCGTCAATTGCATCAAATCGCTCAAGCCAAGCGGCCCGCGCACCGAATAGATATCTTCGGGGCCGACTTTGAGGTTAGCGGCCAGCAACTGGCAAATGCGTTCGGGCATCCCATCATCAACCGCTAGCCGCACCACCTCGCCGAAGCGCCGTTGGCGCAACCCCTGCTCGATGGTTGCCAGCAAGTCATCGGCCTCGTCCTCTTCAATTTCGACATCGGCGTTGCGGGTAACGCGGAAGGGATAGACCTCAACCACATTCATGCCGGGGAAGAGCTGTTCGAGATGGTCGGCAATCACCTGTTCGAGCCAGACGAAGCAGTGGCAGCGTCCGGGTGGAATCTCACCCTTAGGCGGGCAGAGTTCGGCGGGCAAGGGGATCAGGCGCGGCAAGACTTCGGGCACCTTGATGCGGGCGAAGAGCTCGCCTTTCGCCTGATCGCGGATCACTACCGCCAGATTGAGGCTCAGATTGGAAATGAACGGGAAAGGCCGGCTCGAGTCGAACGCCAACGGCGTCAGCACCGGGAAGATCTGGCGGCGGAAATAATCGGCGACCCATGCCCGTTGGGCCTCATTCAGGGTGACGGTATTCAGGATTGAAATACCCTGTTCGTGCAGCGCCGGAAGCAGATCGTTCAGCAGCAGATCGCGCTCTTGTTCAAGAATCGGCAACAGGGCGCGGCGAATAGCGCTCAACTGCTCGCTGGGGGTTTGGCCGTCGGGGGAACGTTTCTGGACACCGGCGCGGATCTGTTGCTTGATCCCGCTAACCCGGATCATAAAAAACTCGTCGAGGTTAGAGGCAAAAATCGCCAGAAACTTCACCCGTTCGAGCAGCGGGTTGCGCGGATCCATCGCCTCTTCGAGCACCCGGCGGTTAAACTCGATCAGGCTTAATTCACGATTGAAATAGCGTGACTCAATGACTGGCTGCACATCGGGCAGCGGTGCTGATTGAACCGTCATAGGCGTGACCGTAAACGATAAGAAACCCGTTGGCTGCACAGACGCTTACCGGCGGGGGTGAAGCGTGACATCGGGCTGATGATGAAGCGAACGAGCGGCAGATGATCGTTCGATGAATGGCAACAGCTCTGTATGGGCATAGTATAGCCGGGATGGGCGATTTGCACAAACTGGCCAGATGTGCTATACTCTTCGCCAGAACGCGGGCGATTAGCTCAGTTGGTTAGAGCGCATCGTTCACACCGATGAGGTCACTGGTTCGAGTCCAGTATCGCCCACCACCCCACCTGCGCGGCCACGTGGCCGCGCACTGATTTTCACGCCGATCGAGGATCGCTCGCCGCGGATTGTGAGCCGATCAAAGGCAGCAGCAGCATGCGACCGCTCATCTCGCGCGCCGAGTTGCGCGCGCTGGTACGCCCAACCGATGTCACCGAACGCAATATTCGCAACGTGCTGATCGATGGGATTGGGGTTGGGATCGTCACCGGCGTGAGCGTGTTTTTGCCCGTCTTTTTAGCCCGGTTGGGTGCATCGAGCTTGCTAGTTGGCCTGATTACCTCGTTGCCGGCGCTGGCCGGCGCGCTGTTTGCCTTGCCGATCGGGCGGTTTCTCGAACGGCAGCGCAACGTTGTGGTCTGGTATTCGGGCATGCGGTTCTGGGTGCTGGCCTCGTATGCGGTCTTCGGCCTCTTGCCGTTTGTGCTGCCGCTGGAAGCAGTGCCGTGGACGATTATCATCATCTGGGCGCTGGTGACGATTCCCTCGACCTTTGTCAATGTCGCGTTTACGATTGTGATGGGCGGGGTGGCTGGGCCGCAGCGCCGTTACGCACTCATGAGCATGCGCTGGTCGATGCTGGGCTTGGCGACGGCGGTGACAGTAGCGCTGATCGGTGGCGTGCTGGATCAGATGCCCTTTCCGCTCAACTATCAAGTGGTCTTTATCGGCTCGGTTGCCGGCGGACTGCTGAGCTTTTTCTTTTCGCGGGCGATTACGTTGCCCGATCGGGCACCCACCGCGACCCAGCGTGGTGACAATTCGTTGCTTGTGGCGCTGAAACAGGCGCCGCCAGCGTTTATGAACTATGCGTGGAGCGCGTTTGTGTTCCGTAGCGGCGTGGCGATGGCAATCCCGCTGCTGCCGCTCTACTACGTGCGTGAGACCGGTCTCAACGATAGCTGGATCGGCCTGATCAGCATGGTTGGCAATGGCGTGTTGTTGGTCGCTTACGCAGTCTGGTCGGCGGCAGCGCCACGGTTGGGTAATAGCGGCGTCTTGCTGGCGAGCAGCCTCGGCATGGCGTTGTATCCGTTTGGGGTGGCGCTGACCGATGCGCCGTGGTTGCTGGCTTTGCTGGCCGGCTTGGTAACGTTCTGCGTCGCCGGCAATGATCTGGTCAATTTCGATCTCGTGCTAAGCACCATCCCCGCTGAGCGGCAGGCGACGTATGTAGGGCTATTTCAAACCTTGCAAAACCTTGCCCTGTTTGTGATGCCGCTGGTGGCGACGCTCTTCGCTGACATGATCGGGATTGTGCCGATGTTGGTGGTGGCCGGCGTGATCCGGTTGCTGGGGGTAGCATTGTTTGCGTGGCTGCGAGTAGGGAAGTAGGGAGTGGGGAAGGTAGATAGAGTGCGAGAGTTGATGGCTGGAAGGAGGTTATGGTTCGTTTCATTCCCACTTCCTTGATGCTTTGCATCTTGTATCGTGCATTGATCCTCCGAAATAGCGACTACATATTGATAACCATGTAACATCACTATGGCACAACCATCACTTCGCACCATTTCCGTCATCCGGCGCGGGTATGGCCGGCGGTATACCGATTTGCCGGTTGATGAGCTGAGCCAGCAGCGGATTGTGATTGATTGCGCTGGCGGCTATTTGCGCCCGGCGTTGATCGATTTGCGGCAAGGCGATACGGTCTATTGGCGCGAGCAAGAACGCTACGTGAGCGGGCAGATCAGCCATGTGCGGCGCGATGATCAGCGGGTGATCGCGGTCTTGAAGGATGTGCAGGTGATGCCAGAGGACTTTTTTCCGTATTGAGGCTATTCTCCGGTTGTCATTGCGAGCCGCCGGAGGCGGCGAAGCAATCTCCTGCTGAGGCGGGAAGAGTCAGTTGAGCCATAGGTTCCGCTGAAGGGGGAGATTGCTTCGGGGGCTACGCCCCCTCGCAATGACATACGGAAAGGCGGAAGAGGACGGTTGAGCCATGGGTTTCGCTGAAGGGGGAGATTGCTGCGGGGGCTGCGCCCCCTCGCAATGACATACGGAAAGGCGCCCCCTCGCAATGATATAGGTGCCTGTACCATCTTGGACTTCAATGAGAAACCGCTATTGAAACGCTTGCCCTGCGCCTAGCGTTCGTGTACAATGCCTGCGATTTAGGATAAACAGATCACGGCGCGCTGAAAGCTATGTCGATGCCTGAAGCCGTTGCACGGCGCTGGACTCCTACAGTTGAACAGGTGGCCTATGCGATCATCGCGGTGCTCGCGATTGTGAGCCGGTTGTGGGCATTGGGTGATCGCGCCTTGCACCACGATGAGACGCTACACGCCGCGTATTCGTGGTATCTCTTCAGCGGGCGCGGCTATATGCACGACCCGCTCTTGCACGGGCCGCTCCTGTACCATCTTGGCGCGTTGACGTTTTTTCTCTTTGGCGATAATGATACGACCGCGCGACTCAGCGCGGCTTTGTTTAGTATTGCCCTTACCCTCAGCCCGATCTTGCTGCGACCGGTGATTGGGCGACCGGCGGCGCTGATCGCGAGCATCTACCTGCTAATCTCGCCAGTGGCGCTCTATGTGGGGCGCTTTTTTCGGCACGACATTTACTCGGTGCTCTTTGAGATACTGGTGTTGGCGGCGATTGTGCGCTACGCCGCCGATCCGCGCCCGCGCTGGCTCTATCTGGGTGCGGCGGCGTTAGCGTTGATGTTGACCAATCAAGAGACAACCTACCTCTACATCTTGATCATGGCGGCGCCGCTGGCGGCGATCTTCTGCTGGCGCGTGTTCCGGCCGGGGTTGGCGATTATTGGCGGGTTGGGGCTGGCGCTGGCGCTGCTGATCTTTGTGTTGCCCGGCACCGCAGTTGTGGATGGGGGGCACCATGCTCAGCGTGACGCGAATGGCGCAATTGTGGTTGATCGTCCGGGGCCGATCTTCGGCTGGCCGCCGCTAGAAACGGAAGATAACGGGTATGCGCTATTAGTGCGCAACCGGTCGGATAGCGACGGTGGGCGCTCGGTGTGGGAAAATGGCGCGCGCTATCTGGCTGACATTGGCCGGTTTGTGAACCATCCGGCCATTATCAGCGCGTTGATCCTGCTCACTGGCGGGTTAGCGCTGCTGATTTGGCTTATCTGGGGCCAGCCCGGCGTGGGCGGCGCCACTCCGTGGGAAAGAGCACTAGAACGCGGCGATCCGGCGGCGATGGTAGCAGCGAGTCTGGCGGCGGATCGGCGCTGGCAAGTGGCGTTGGCTATCGCCGGCGCGATCTATGCGCTGCTGTTCACGGCCATGTTTACCAACCTGCTTGGCCTCATTTCGGGGGTGGCCGGTTCGTTGCTCTATTGGTTGGCGCAACATAATGTGCAGCGTGGCAGCCAACCCGGCCATTACTATGCCGTGATTCTCGCTACGTACGAGCCGTTGCTGCTGTTAGGCGCGGCTGCCGGTTTGCCGTTGGCGATCCAAGCGGTGCGCCGGCGCTGGCCGGAAGCGTTTGCCATTGGTTTGATTGCGTGGTGGTCGGTAGCTGCGTTTGGGATCTATACGTGGGCCGGTGAGAAGATGCCATGGCTCACAATTCATATCACGCTGCCGTTGACCCTGTTGTTTGCATGGACGGTGGCGAAACTGGTGGCGCTGGCGCAAGCGCAGGCAGCGCGTTGGCAAGTGGCATGGGAGGAGGCAGCGACACCGGCGGCAACCGAGGCGGCGGTGCCGGTAGACACGGCTGGCGCTGGTGATCTGGCGCCTGCGCCTGCCGGCGGCTGGCGCTGGCTGGATGAATGGCGTCCGGGAGCGTTGGGCTTGCCCAAGGGATCGTTGCTCAGTTTTGGCTTGCTGTTCGGCTTGATCATCAGTCTGGGATTTCTGCTGCTCTTAATTACAGTGGCTGCCGGCCCGGCCTCGCCGATCCAGCCGTGGATGGCGGTTCTGTTCACGCTGACTCTGTTCACCTTGCTGGTGATCGGGGCCGGGTTGCGCTGGAGCTGGACGGTGACGGCGGCGCTGGTGGCGATCTGTCTGTCGGTGGCAATTGGACTATATACGGTGCGCGGCAGTGTGCGGCTGGCCTATCAGACCGGCGACGTGGCCCGCGAGATGATGGTCTATACCCAGACTTCGCCTGATGTGATGCGGGTGATCCGGCGGTTGGAAGAAGCGGCGATGCGGCGCGGCGGCGGCACGCGCTTGCCGGTGATGTACGATAACGAGACGGTGTGGCTCTGGTATTTGCGCGATTGGCCGGGAGCGATCGCGGTGCCGGGAGGTCGCTTGAACGGGCCGCCGGCTGAAGACGTGCAGGCGGTGCTGCTCTTGCAAGAGAACCTCGACCGCTATCCCGAAAATCGGGCGTACTTGGAAGGCTTTGTGATTCAGCGTTATCCGTTGCGCTGGTGGTTCCCCGAAGATCAAGCGTACCGGTTGAATGGCAGCTCGCTGCTCGACCGGCTGTTGCGGAATCCGTTTGATTACGAAACGGAGGCGCAATTGTGGCGTTACTTGATGTTTCGCCAGCCGCCGGCAGGGTTGGGTTCGACTGATTTTGTGATTGCGGTGCGCCCGGAATTGGCGCGGCAGATTGGGGTGGGGTTGGGCGGATCGCTGCGGATGCCGGAGCGGTAGGGGAAGGGCACAGCGGCGCTGTGCCCGTACGGGAGAGAGCTGGATAGGCAGGCGGGCTGGCAGCCCGCGCTCCGGCGAGGTGACAGGGCGGGCTGGCAGCCCGCGCTCCGAGGGTAAGAACAGGCGGGCTGGCAGCCCGCGCTCCGAGGGGCAGCGAAGGCGGGCGAGCGGCCCGCGCTCCGAGGGGAGGAACAGGCGGGCGAGCGGCCCGCGCTCCGAGGGGAGGAACAGGCG
>NZ_LWQS01000060.1:177937-189801 GCF_001650695.1 Chloroflexus islandicus | reverse complement strand
TCATTGCGAGCCGAGCGGTCGGGGCCGAGCGCCGCTCGGCCCGCCGCGAGGCGAAGCAATCTCCCCCAAGAGCGGGACTCTATCACTCAGCGAAAAGGTATCATGTGGGCATCGTGTCGTGGCGGTATTTGGTCGCCATTCCCAACCCTTCCTCTGCGGTGGGATGAGTGATGAATAGCCACCAAAACACCCAAAACTCACAAAAAGACCCTCTGAGATGTTGGGGCTTTTGTGACTCTTGATAGCAGACTTCGCAACCCTAGTCCCGTCTTTCAGGGCCGGGGATGTGGCCCCCACCCTTCTGTGCTTGCTCTACGGCATGCGGCAGGGGCGGCGGTCTTGCGCAAGGTAGCAAACTTGTGATGTGGAGTGCGGCAGTTTAACTGCCGCACTCCATAGAAAATAGCCCGCGCAGCGGGCTTCGTAGCTCGAGCCCGGCCCTTCAGGGCCGGGCTCCGGGCCAGATGTTCTGTCCGTCCATAAACCTACTGACGGGGGAGCGAGATGCTACATTCGTGCGCTGAAGCTGTGCCTTGCGCGGCGACTAAGCGGCTCCCCCTCTCCCGCCGTGAGGTGGGAGAGGGGGCTGGGGGGTGAGGGAGTCAACCCAAAAACGCAAGGATGTTTAACACAAAAGCGCGCAGGATGCAAAGGCTTTTGGGGCAGAGCCGCTTCCCGCTTGTCATTGCGAGCCGAGCGGTCGGGGCCGAGCGCCGCTCGGCCCGCCGCGAGGCGAAGCAATCTCCCCCAAGAGCGGGAGGCCATCACGCATCGAACAGGATCATTTGTGCATCGTGTCGGGGTGGCATTTGGTCGCCATCCCCAACCCTTCCTCTGCGGTGGGATGAGTGATGAATAGCCGCCAAAACACCCAAACCGCGCCAAAAGACCCTCTTAGATTTTTTTGGTCTTTTGTGACTCTTCGTGGCTATTTACACTTAGCCCACGCAACCGGCTTCGCAGTGGTAGTCCAGCCCTGAAGAGCTGGGCACAATTCCTCACCTTGCCCTAACATCTGCTATCATACCCATTTAGAGACCGCCCTGTCACGGAGAACACTATGCTCTTGCTCGACGCCGCTTTTCAAGTTGACGCCAATCCCTTGCCGAACGCTGCCGTTGTGGCGCAAGCTGCTGAAGCGATCGGTTTTGCCGCGCTCTGGGCGCCGGAAACGGCCCATAATCCGTTTCTCGCCTTGGCCGTTGCCGCCGAACATACCCGCCAGCTCACGCTTGGCACCGCGGTGGCGATTGCCTTCCCCCGCAGCCCGATGGTGACGGCCCAGATCGCATGGGATTTGGCCGGCTTTAGCGGCGGGCGTTTCGTGTTGGGGCTGGGTACCCAAGTCAAGGCCCATATCGAGCGCCGGTTTAGCAGTGTATGGGATGCGCCAGTGGGCCGGTTGCGCGACTACATCGGCGCCCTGCGCGCGATTTGGCAATGCTGGCAGACCGGCGGCAAACTCGATTATCGCGGCCAATACTACCAGCATACCCTGATGACGCCCTTCTTTAACCCCGGCCCGATTGCCCATCCCAACATTCCCATCTACATCGCCGGGGTCAATACCGGTCTCGCCCATCTGGCCGGCGAAGTGTGCGACGGCTTCCATGCCCATCCCCTCAACAGCGCCCGTTACCTACGCGACGTGCTGCGTCCGCAGATCGCGCAGGGCGCGGCGGCTGCCGGGCGCGATCCGGCGGCGTGCGCGATTGCCGGCAGTGCGCTGGTCATCACCGGCAATGATCAGGCCGAACGCGAACGGATGCGGGCTTTTGCTCGCCAGCAGATCGCGTTTTATGCCTCGACGCCGACCTATCGCGCTGTGCTGGCCTGCCATGGTTGGGAAGAGGTAGGCGAAGCGCTGTCGCGCTTGGCGGCGCAACAGCGGTGGGCCGAGATGCCCAGCCTGATCGATGAGACGATGCTAGCGACCTTTGCTGTCGAAGCTGATCCGGCTGATTTGCCGGCAGCGTTGCGAGAACGGTATGAAGGTCTGCTCGACCGGGTGGCGCTCTATCTGCCGTTTGTGCCCGGCGAACGCGATGCCTTCTGGCGCCATCTCACCAGCTCGCTCAATGGGTGAACCACAATGGCCGGCGTCTTTGCCCAGCTCGATCTCACCCCGAACCGGCTTGAACAGGCCCGGCAGGCGCGCGCGGCCCGTGGTGATCTGATCGATTTGACCAGTAGCAACCCTACCGCGCAAGGCTTGCTCTTCCCGCCTGAGGTGTTGGCGACAGCCGCTGCCGCCTACTGGCCTGCTCGCCGTTACCGGCCCGATCCGCGCGGCGATCTAGCGGCGCGTGAAGCGGTTGCCGCCTACTACGCTCGCCGTTCGCCGCCGTTGGCCGTGACACCCGACGATATCTTTCTCACGGCCAGTACCAGCGAAGCCTACAGCCTCCTCTTTGCCTTACTCGCCGATCCCGGTGACAATCTGCTCGTGCCGAATGTCACCTACCCACTGTTTGAATACCTCGCCGCGCTGCGCAATCTGGAACTGCGCAGCTACCAGCTTGACGAAGAGCGCGATTGGCGGATCAATGCCCGCTCGCTGCGCCGCGCCGCCGATGAGCGCACCCGCGCGATCTTGATCGTCTCGCCACATAACCCGACCGGCGCGATCGTTGATCGCCACATAGCGACGCTCGACCTGCTTGGTATTCCGGTCATCTGTGATGAGGTCTTTGCTCCCTTCACCTACGGCGCGCCGGCGACCCCGCCGCTCGCCGCGCTCCACTCCGATCTGCCGGTCTTTACGCTCAACGGGATTTCCAAACTCTTTGCCCTGCCCGACCTGAAGTTAGGCTGGATCGCGCTTAATCGTCCGGCGCGCGTCTTCGCTCCCCGGCTCGAATTGCTCAACGATACGCTGCTCGGAGCGAATGCGCTCAGCCAGTTTCTGTTGCCAACCCTGTTTGCAGAGGGCGAACCCTTTGTGACGACGATGGTGTCTCGTGTGCGTGCGAATATCACCTTTGCCCTGCACCAATTCGCCAATCATCCGCGCATCCATGCCCGTCCGCCTGCCGGCGGCTATTACCTCTTCCCGGCCATCAGCGGTTGGGACGACGAAGAGGCGCTGGCTCTCTACTTGCTCGAACAGGGGGTGTTTGTCCATCCCGGCTACTTCTACGGCGAGGTACACGGCTGCCACATCATGATTTCGGCGCTCTCCGAACCGGCGCTCTTTGCTGCCGGGATCGAGCGCCTCTGTGCTGCACTTGCGTAGACGCTTTATTTTACACTTCATGAGAAATGATCGCTGCGCATGGCTCATTCTATCGGCCAGACTATTGCAGAGCGCTCAATCGTCGTGTATAATTCTTGCAATCGGCAAGCAAGTTGGTTGACTACAGAGCGCAAAAAACTCGGATTCGCTCGTTCCTCAAGATGAAAGCAGGTTGCGTGCGTTAGAGCAGCGTGCGCGCTCGCGCAGATACACCGTTCACGCTAGGCATCAGAAACGTTACAACGATGACCACATTTCCGCAGCGCCGCTCCGCCACACCACGGTCGTCGCCGCCGCCGGTGCAGCGTGTCAGCGACCACGATTTGCTGCAAGAGTTGCTTCTGAACGACCTACCGGGCCGGCGCGACCCGTTGCGTCCGGCGCAACTGCGTTCGCGCGCTGCGCATCGCGAGCAAGCCTTGCGTGGTTTCTTGCGGCGCACGTGGGTTGACCGTGTATTGCTCATCGCCGAAGTCGCCCTCTTTGTGGCGATGATCGCCGTTTTCGCCTACTGGCTGATCGATGGCTATGGACGTGATTGGTGGCGGGCATGGCAAGGCCAAGCGCAACCGCCCGTCACCGTTTCTGATCCGCTGCCGCAACCGCCGGGGCCGGTTGCGCCTCCCGCTGCTGCGCCTCATCTGCCGGCGTTGCCGTTTACGGCGCCGGAAATGGCGATCGAACCGCCCGATTATCTAGCTCCGCAACCACGCCTGCAACCCTTGCCGGAAACCGATCCGCGTCCGCAGCGGTTGCGCATTCCCAGCATCCAGCTTGATACGTCAATCTACGAGGTCTTTGTGGTTGATGGCGCTTGGCAGGTCGCCGAATATGCCGCTGGCTACCATCACGGCACTGCGTTGCCGGGCACGGTGGGCAATACGGTCTTGTCCGGCCATGCTGGCCTCCGTGGTGCAGTATTTCGTGATCTGCCGGCCCTCAAGGCGGGTGATGAGATATTCTTAGAGGCGGGTGGCTGGCTCTACCGCTACCGCGTGCGTGAAACGCGCAATGTCTGGCCCACCCAAGTCGAGGTGATGGATCCGACGCCGTCACCTGTGCTCACGCTGATTACTTGTACGAACTGGGATACGCAACGCCTGATCGTTGTTGCCGATCTGATTGACTCGCGCCCGCTCAGGTGAGACGAGGAGGCTCTATGCCGCCGAAACCGTCGCGCTCCGCCAATTTGCCCCCCGGTCGTGGCCGTGCTCCGGCGCCGTGGACGATCTGGGAACTCATGGCGATTGCGGTGAGCGTTTTGATGATTGTGGTGCCGCTGACGCTCGAAGCGCTCAACTGGTTGCGCCCGCCGGTCGCTCCAGCACAGGGGTTGGCGGCAGCAACAGAAACAGCCGCTAGTCTCGAACAGCGCCCGCCAACGTTTACCCCAGTGAATTCACCGACGCCAGTGACAACAACGCCAGCGACGCCGACGGTTGAGACAGCGACGCCGGTGACGCCGACGGTTGAGACAGCGACGCCGGTGACGCCGACGGTTGAGACGGCGACGCCGGTGACGCCGACGGTTGAGACAGCGACGCCGGTGACGCCGACGGTTGAGACGGCGACGCCGGTGACGCCGACGGTTGAGACGGCGACGCCGGTGACGCCGACGGTTGAGACGGCGACGCCGGTGGCAACGCTCACCCCTTCGCCCACGCCGGGATCAACTCGGGTGACAAAAGTTGCTTCGTTGGCTACTGTCGCCCCCGGCCAGACGTTTAGCTATAGTTTAGCAGTGACGACTCAGAGCGCGGGTACGTTGACCGTTACCCTGCGTGATGCATTGGATCCCCGCTTAGAATTGGTCGAAGCTTCGGCGTTGTCCGGCACTTGTTTTGCTGGCCAGACCGTGCTCTGCACGCTCAATGTGAGCACGCTCAATCCAGCTTCAGTGACGTTGCAGGTGCGTGTCCGTTCAACGACCAGTGAAGGAGTGGTGATTCCTAATCAGGCTACACTTGAACAGGGTAGTTTACAGATTGCCTCGTCGAATATCGTGAATGTGACGGTTGCCGGCTCGACAGTGCCGACATCGCCGGCCACTGCCACACCGGCCACGCCAACGCCGGTGGCAACGTCTACCTTCACGCCGACGCCCACCCCGACATCGCTAACAACAACGCCGACGAGTGTCGTGACGCCAGTAGCAACGATCACGCCTATCTCGCCGCGGACGCCAACCCCGGTTCCAACCGCGTCGCCGCGGCCACCGGCACCGACCTCGCCGCCGCGGCCACCGGCACCGACCTCGCCACCCGCACCGACCTCGCCGCCCGCGCCAACCTTGCCGCCCGCGCCGCCAGTCTTACCGACTGAGCCGCCGCCGCCCGCGCCAGTGGCGACCGTAGCGCCGCGTCCGACGGCCCCGCCACGCCCGGCTGCATCACCAACCGCAACGTCGCGCCCGGCGGTGTCGCCAACGCCGACCGAACCGCCGGCTCCGGCTGTGTTTAGCGAAGGCGACTTGCTGTTGCGCCTCTCCAGCGATTGGGGTAGTGCCTATGCCGGGCAGGATATTGTGTTTACGGTGGTGTTAGGTAATACACATCCGGCCCAGACGATCAGCGCGGTCAGTTTGCGCAGTGTACTGCCGTCAAATTTGCAAGTGCTGAGCGCAAATACGAATCGTGGATCTGATCCTGTGATCAGTGGTCAGACTGTCACCTATACCGCGCCTGATCTTGCGCCCGGTGAGCGCGTGCAAGTCACGATTGCCACCCGTATTCGCCCCAATGTCGCTGCGGGGACGTTGTTAGTGGTGCAGGCCCAAGCGAGTTATAGCGGCTTGAGCCGGCCCGTCTTCTCGAATATCAGTACGGTGTTGGTGGTTGGTGATCAGCAAGTGGTTACGGCGACGGCAACGCTCGCGCCGGTGACGAGTCCAACCGCAACGGCTACAGCAGGTGTGACAGCCACTGCGACTACCACCACCGCGCCCTCTAGCCCAACCGCTACGGCTGGTGCGGTGCTCGGTGGCGGCATGGCTCCTACGGCTACCGTCACACCCACCCCACCGGCTGCCGGCGGCCAGAGCGGCGGTCAGGCGCCGTTACCCAACACCAGCGCCGGGATACCCTTCCTTGGCGTACTGTTGCTTGGCGCAACGCTGCTCACCCGCACGATCCGGCTCCATCGCGCCCGTGAGCGGATTTAAGAGCGGATAAGGCTTTTCGCGATCAGTACGGGCAGAGCGCCGCTCTGCCCGTATCCCTCTTCTCAATCCCATGGCCGGCGTTCGACCACAATCCGAAACTGCACGTCTCCGGCCAGATATTGCAGCGCCGTGCTGACAATCGAAATCACCATGCCGCCAAAAAAGGCCGGCCAGAAGCCATTCACCACGAAATTGATCCCGAGTTGGTCGGCCAGCGCTGAGGTTAAGCCCAACAGGAGCGCGTTGATCACCAATCCAAACAGACCTAGCGTCAGAATAACCAGCGGGCAAGTGAGGAAGTAGAGCAGTGGCCGCAAGAGCGCATTCAGCAGCCCAAACAGCAGCGCCACGATCCCAATTTGCCAACCCGGCCCGGTAAACTCGATCCCCGGTACAAGCCATACCGCGGCAAAAATTGCCAACGAGTAGATCAGCCAGCGCAGAAATAGCCGGCTCAGTTCGCTGCGTTGGGGTGCTGTCGAAGTTGGAGGTAGATACATCATCATGCTCCTTCCCGTCGAGTAGAAACGCTACCCGACTCGCCGATCTGTCGCGAGTATGATACTATACGGCGCGGCGCCGCTGGAGGCGGCAACCGCTATGATGATTGACGAACAAACCATGACCAAGGTTGAAGAATCTGCCCTGTTTGCCCGCGTTGCCCAGAGCGCACGGGCCGATGGCAAAGAAGCTTATTTTCGCTTGCATCGCCACCGTTTCGCAGCGATGCTGCGCGCGATGGGGCCGGCCAACGGCGCGCGGGTGCTTGAGGTCGGGGTGACGCCGGGCCAGTTTACCGAGTTGTTGGTTGGCGCTGGCTTTACGGTCAGCGGCGCCGACCTTGACCCCTTTACTCGCAAGGCGCTCTGGGATCGGTTAGGCGTTGAAGTGCGACAGGTTAACCTTGAACGCGAACCGGTGCCGTACCCCGATGCCAGTTTCGATTGGGTGGTCTTTTCCGAAGTGATCGAGCACATGGTCTATTCGCCCTTGCCGATCTTGCGCGAATTTTACCGCGTCTTGCGGCCCGGTGGCCGGTTGCTGATTACGACTCCCAACGAACTCTACCTCAAGAGCCGGGCCCGCGCGATTCTGCGCATGCTGCTGTGGCAGAGCCTCAGCACACCTGAAGAGTTTCGCCATCAGATGCTGCTCGAAGGCGAGGCCCGCTATACCACTCATAGCCGTACCTATACGATGAGCGAATTGACGTGGCTGGTTGAGCAAGCCGGCTTTCGGATTGCCCTCAAGCGGTTTGAAGCGCCGTGGGAACGGGTCGGCCTCGAAGCGGGCCGCTTATTCAGCGCGCCGCATCGGCTGTTGGCGAAAGCATTGTTCTTCGCGCTGACCGCTGCCATTCCGCCAACGCGCTCGATGTTGTTGGTGGTTGGCCAGCGCCCTGCTAGTTAAGAGCGTTTCCTACCTTTTCAGAGGAGCATTGGGCTGAAGGGGGTGAGAAGTTTTCACTCTTCCCCGGAGGGTGCAAGGGTGGACAGAACACATAAGCCCAGATGTGGTTGAAGGCGTTGCGATATACTGGTTCACCCTCACCCCAAGCCCCTCTCCCACTAGCGCAGGTTAAGGAGCGGACAGAACGTTTGATCGCGTGCAACTGTCGATTGCTGTGTGATGCCGTCAAGCTCCGGGCTGCGCTCCCCATCACCCCTCCCCCAGCGGGGGAGGGGCAAGGGGTGGGGGATCAGCCCGCGCAGCGGACTTCGTACCCCTAGCCCGGCCCTTGAGGGCCGGGTTCCAGACAGATATTCTGTCCGCCCTTGAACTAGCGCGGCAGAGGGGCATTGCTCCGTGCCGCTTGAGCAGTGCCTCTCCCGCCCACCTAGCGGCTCCCCTTCTCCCGCCGTCAGGTGGGAGAAGGGGCCGGGGGATGCGGGCGGCAACGCAACGCGGCAAAGCGCGCAGAGGCGCAGAGGTGTTACACGCAAAGGCACAGAGAACGCAGAGGGCGCAAAGGGGTTGGGGGAAGCGCCGCCTCCCCGGTTGTCATTGCGAGCGGAGCGCAGCGCAGCGAAGCAATCCCCCGCGAGCACGCGAGCGGAACCTTGCCGCCGAAGGGGGATCTTGCTGCGTCCTCTGCGGTACATAGACCCTCACCCCCAACCCCTCTCCCGCGTCGCGGGAGAGGGGCGCTGCTCCGTGCCGCTTGAGCAGTGCCTCTCCCGCCCACCTAGCGGCTCCCCTTCTCCCGCCATCAGGTGGGAGAAGGGGCCGGGGGATGCGGGCCAACACCAAGACGCAGAGCGAGCAAAGGCGCAAAGTACGCAAAGGGGCGCAGAGATAATGGGAATCGATATCATCCGCCGGGGCCTCTACACCCTCGGCGATGAGCTGCTCTCCCCCTCCCCCAGCGGGGGAGGGGCCGGGGATGGGCCCATCAGCCTGCGCCGTGGTCTCTGTATGTATAGCCCAATCCTTCAGGACTGGGCTAGTGTCGAGTTTTACCCTCACCCTCTGTCCTTCACCCTCTGCGTGCTCTGCGACCTCTGTGGTAAAACAAACTACCTCCGCTACTCCTCGACATCCCACATTGACGCCACCCCCTTCCCCTCGCTATAATAGGGCGAGACGGGCCGCTAGCTCAATGGCAGAGCAATCGGCTCATAACCGACAGGTTCTCGGTTCGAATCCGAGGCGGCCCACCACGCACGACCGGCGCTAGCCGGTCGTTTACTGTATGGCTGCTCTCAACCCAAAGCCTCTTGGCGGTATTGCTACCTCCGGCGCTTGACAGCCGGCCCGCTTCCTTCTATCATTCTTAACACAACTGAATCAAGCGCTTCGGCGCAGCCAGGGGAGCCGGGTGAGCCCGGCTGAGATTGCGGCCCGATTGATGCCGTTGACCCTTTGAACCTGATCTGGGTTATGCCAGCGGAGGGAAGGCTTTCTGGTCATAGTACCGTCGCTTCCTATCGCTGGAGCGGCGGTTTTTGTTGTTGGCGCAATAAGGAGGACGCTATGCCTGCTGTCACCGTCAGTTTTGAGGTGTTGCCCGGTGGTTTGCCTGATAAAGCAACGACCTATGCTGCTGTCGATGCGGCGATTGCCGTCGTCGCCGAGAGCGGCCTGACCTACCGTGTTTGCCCGATGGAGACAACGATTGAAGGGGATTACGATGCGATTATGGCGGTGATTAAGCGAGCCCAAGAAGCGGTGCTGGCTGCCGGCGCTAGCCGCGTGTTCACCTTGATCAAGATTGACTACGATCCGAATGGCTCGTCAATTGCCGAGAAGCTGGCGAAGTATGAGTGAAGAGGTTTCGGCGCCAATCTCGGTCACGCCTCCCGCTGGCTCCACCCGCCTCTCATGGCGCACCGGCTTGGCCGAGTACGGCCCGCCGGCCTTGCTCGTCATCGGCCTGCTGCTGGTCTGGGAAGGCCTAGTCTGGTATTGGGCCGTGCCGGCGTGGCTGTTGCCGGCCCCCTCCCAGATTGCGCTGACCTTCGTGACCAGCTTGCCGGTCTTGGCCGAGCATACTATGGCGACGCTGACCGTGACTATCCCCGGTTTTGCGTTGGCCTTGGCGGCGGGGTTTGGGTTGGGGGTGGCCCTCGATGCCTCGCCGCTGCTGCGCCGCGCCGTCTACCCGCTGCTGGTCACGTCGCAAACCGTGCCGATCGTGGCGATTGCGCCGCTGCTGGTGGTCGGGTTCGGGTTTGGTCTGTTGCCCAAGGTGCTGGTGGTGGCGCTGATAACTTTCTTTCCAATTGTGGTCAATACCATCGACGGCCTGCAAAGTGCTGATCGCGACCAGCGCCGTCTGCTTGAGGCGATGGGGGCCAACTATTGGCAATTGCTCCGCCTGTTGCGGTTGCGCGCCGCGCTGCCGGCCATCTTTACCGGCATTAAAGTCGCGATTACCTATAGCGTTATCGGTGCGGTCTTGGCCGAGTGGATCGGGGCTAGCGCCGGGTTGGGGGTCTACATCGCCCGCTCGTTGCGCGCCTTTCGCACCGATCAGGTCTTTGTCGCCGCACTGGTGACGTCGTTGCTGACGATTGTCCTCTTTACCTTGGTCAGTCTGCTCGAACGCTGGATCGTGTTTTGGAAGGGAGAACGCTGATGCGCAGATGGTTTTTGCTCGCGTTGATGATCGTGCTGACCGCGTGCGGCGGTGGCGCGGCAACGCCAGCAGCGACTCAAACCCCGCCCACCAAGGTGCGGGTGGGGTTGGATTGGACGCCTAATACCAACCATACCGGTCTTTATGTGGCCCAAGCTAAAGGCTACTACGCGCAGCAAGGTTTAGAAGTCGAGATTCTCGGCGCGCAAGAGGGTGGTACCGTCGAGCAGTTGGTAGCCGCTGGCCGGCTCGATTTCGGCATCTCGTACCAAGAGGCGGTGACACAAGCTCGGGTTGAAGGGGTGCCGATCGTTTCAATTGCCGCTATCATCCAGCACAACACCAGCGGCTTTGCTAGCCGCGCCGAAGAGGGCATCACCAGCCCGCGCGATTTCATCGGCAAAAAGTATGGCTCGTTTGGCTCGCCCATCGAAGCGGCGGTGATCCGCGGCCTGCTCGAATGCGCCGGCGCCGGCGACCAATTCGATCAGGTGCAGTTCGTTGACATCGGCAGCTCTGATTTCTTCGTCGCCACCGAGCGCAACGAGGTTGATTTTGTCTGGATTTTCAAAGGTTGGACTGGCATCGAGGCCGAGGTGCGCGGCGTGCCGATCAATATTGTGATGATGAACGACGTGCAGTGCATTCCCGACTACTACACGCCGGTGCTCATCACCAGCGAGAAGCTGATCGCCGAGCAACCCGATCTGGTGCGGCGCTTCCTCGCCGCGACCAGCGCCGGCTATCGGTTTGCGATTGAGCAACCTGCCGAGGCCGCCGACATCTTGCTCAAAGCTGCTCCCGAACTCGACGCCGAGCTGGTGCGGCGCAGCCAGCAGTATTTGGCCGGCCAGTATCAGGCCGAAGCGCCGCGTTGGGGTGAGCAGAAACTCGAGGTCTGGCGCGCCTATGCCCAATGGATGGCCGACCGCAACCTCATTGCCCGCATGATCGAACCGGACAAGGCCTTTACCAACGCATTCTTGCCGTAACCGCCGTAGGGACACAGCGCCGCTGTGTCCCTACGCGGTGTCCTTATTCGTAACCAACGCCATGCCAACCCTTGAACTCCACTCCATCAGCAAAACGTTCGCTACCCCCGCCGGGCCGGTGCCAGTGCTCGACCGGCTGAGTATGCAGGTCGCGGCGGGGGAGTTTGTCGCCGTGATCGGGCCGAGCGGCAGCGGTAAGACGACTCTGTTTAACATCATTGCCGGCCTTGAACGGCCCGATGCCGGCGCTGTGCGCATCGACGGCGTAGACGTGACGGGCCGGCGCGGGCAGGTGGCCTACATGCCGCAACGCGATGCGCTGCTGCCGTGGCTGTCGGTGATCGAGAACGCAGTGCTGGCAACGGTAGTGCAAGGCGGCGATGTGGCGGCGGCCCGCCG
>NZ_LWQS01000060.1:0-177927 GCF_001650695.1 Chloroflexus islandicus | reverse complement strand
CCGAGTTCTTGCGCCACATCATTGATTGTCTCGAATTAACCGGCGCGCGCGTTGCTGGCCGATTTCGGCTTGCAAGACTGGGGTGATGCCCGCCCAGCCCTGCTGTCAGGCGGCATGCGCCAGCGCGCCGCTTTTCTGCGCACCGTCCTCTGGCACCGCCCGATCATGTTGCTCGACGAACCCTTCGGCGCACTCGATGCCCTCACCCGCGCCCAACTGCAACAGTGGCTGCTCGCGCTGTGGGATCGGCTCGACCGCACCGTCTTGCTCGTCACCCACGACATCGACGAGGCGATCATCCTCGCTGATCGCATCTACGTCCTCACCCCGCGTCCAGCCCGCATCGCGCTTGAACTGCGCGTCGAGCTGCCCCGCCCGCGCTCGTACACCCTCGTCACCGATCCAGCCTTTGCCCGCCTCAAACGGCAGTTGCAGCAGGTGTTGATGAATGGCGAGCAGGGGTGAGGGGGGATCGCTCAAGGGGTGCATTCGCTGGTGAACTCTTTCGCCTACTTGTAAGAGAAAGGGTTAAGAGCTTGAGAGAACCAGCGATGCGCATTCCAAAAACGAATAAAGGCTATAAAAAACGATGAGCATGCTATAATGGAAAGCATCACTAGACACAATGCTAGAAAGTGAGGGAACATGCATCAAGTGCATGTCGATATTGCATCAACACAGTTATATGATTTGATAAGAGCAGCGTTACGTGGTGAATATGTAATTATTATGACAGGTGATCAGCAGATGGTACAGCTAGTGCCAGTGAATGCGCCCCGCCAACCGCGTCGCCCCGGCAGCGCCAAGGGATTGATCCGGATGGCAGCCGATTTTGATGCGCCATTAACCGATTTTCAGGAGTATACTGGTGAATCTCCTGCTTGACACCCATAGTTTTATTTGGTTTATCGATGATCATCCAGCGCTTAGTTCTCATGCGCGTGATCTTATAGCCGAACCAACTCATACTATCTTTCTCAGTATAGCTAGCATTTGGGAAATGGCAATTAAAGTCAGCCTTGGGAAACTTGAACTTAACCAGCCCTTTGAACTTTTTCTGCCATACCATCTCATACGAAATAATATCAATATACTCGATATAGCAATCGACCATGCGATGCGGGTGGCAACACTGCCATTTCACCACCGTGATCCATTCGATCGCCTGATCATTGCCCAGAGTCTCATTGAGAACATACCGATCATCGGTAGTGATGCGGTATTCGATGCCTATGGCGTTAGCCGCCTGTGGTGATACATTCCGGGTTTCGATCGCGCAATGCCAAAAAAGCTTTTAGCGTAAGATGATCTTGCCTCATTCGTGCTGAGACGGCCCATAAGGGGCCGTCTCGGCATAACGATGTAGTGTTGTAAAGATTCCCTACTCCTCTGGCGGCAACGAGGTGGTAATGTCGTACACCAGCACCTGCACGTCAAGCCCCTCGTTGGTCAACAAGGAAATAGTAAACTCCGTGGTTGCATTCTTGATCGCCTGCTCGTCGGCGGCGGGAGCATACGCGCGAATGCTAGCTTCTTCCGCGGAAACGCGCGTCACTCGTGTCACCGCGCTGGGGCTGGCGGCGGCAATCCGGCGCTGAATCTCGGCAATCGCTTCGTCAAGCGTCATGGGTCATCACCTCGTTAGATAACATTGAATTCGGATGCGAGTTGGCCGCTGCGGAATCGGTCGATCCGCAGCTCGTCAATATTAATCGTATGTGCCCGCCCGTCGATCACCTCCTCGGCGATCAACAGGCCGGTTGCCGGCGCGTGCATGATGCCATGGCCGCTGAAGCCGCTGGCGTCAATATACCCCTCTAGATCAGGATGCCGGCCAAGGATCGGGTTGTGATCCGGTGTGATTTCGTACAAGCCGGCCCAGCATTGCTGTTCGGCTAACCCTGCCGTTTCCAGAATGGGGAAGCGGTGGATGCCGGCTTCGATCACCGCCTCCAGCCAATCCCAATCCACATTAGTATTGGTGCTGCTTGGTTCGGCTGGGTTCGAGCGGCCCATCAAGATGCTCTGGCCTTCGCGCCGCATATAGAAGCCAGTGCCGACATCGATGGTCAATGGGATCGGCGCGCTAATCGCTGGGAAGGGGGTGGTCATATAGACGTTGCGGCGGTAGGGACGCACCGGCAGGTCGAGACCGGCTAACGCTGCCACTTCACCCGCCCACGGCCCGGCGCAGTTGATCACCATGTCGCAGCCAACCGGCCCGGATGGCGTTTCTACGGCTGTCACACGCCCGCCGCTGATCTGAAACCCAGTCACCGGCATCCCGCGCCGCAGCCGCACGCCGTGGCGTTGGGCGGCGCGCAAATAGCCGAGCGCGATGCCGTAGGGATCGCAGTAACCGTCGTCAGGGCCGAAGGTGGCCCCGATCAGGTCGTCGATCCGCATTTGCGGCACAAACCGCGCCGCTTCTTCCGGGGTCAGCGTCTCGACCCGCACCCCTAGCTCGCGTTGCATCGCCACGTTGCGCAGATATTGCGCCCACGTCGCTTCATCGTTAATCAGGAACAGATACCCCACCTGCCGCAATTCGGCATGGCCGCCGACCTCTTCCTCAAAGTGGCGTAGCCGTTCGATGCTGTAGCGCGAGAGCAAGACATTGGTGCGCGACGAAAATTGGTGGCGCACGCCGGCAGCCGAGCGGGCCGTGCTGCCACTGATTTCGGCCTCTTCGCGTTCAAGGATAACCACGTCGCGCAGGCCGCGCTCGGCCAAGTGAAAGGCAATGCTTGCGCCGATAACGCCTGCGCCAATAATGACGACTTGTGCTCGGTCGATCATTGCTGTGTTCCTCGGTGGGGCGTAGCGCTGCTATGCCATTGTAGGGCATAGCAACGCTATGCCCCCTACAATGTGCTCCGTTTGCCGCGCCGCCGCGGCGGTACATCCTCTGGCGGCAACTGTGGTTCTTCGCCGGGGGCCAACTCTTCCGCCGGCGTTGGTGTGGCAGGCGGCGGGGTTGCGCGGTGCCGGCGCTCTTCGCGCCACGCCAACCGCTCGCGGGCCACCGCCTCAAAACCGCGTCCGGTCGGCTCATAATAGATCCGTCCGGCGAGGTTCGGCGGCAGGTGTTCTTGATCCGATCGCCCCTCTGGCAGGTCGTGCGCGTACTCGTAACCGCGGCCATACCCCAGCCGTTTCATCAGCTCGGTGGGTGCGTTGCGCAAATGGAGCGGCACCGGCTCGTTGCGCGTCTCGGCCACGTCGCGCTGCACCGCACCGTAGGCCCGGTAGAGGGCATTGCTCTTCGGCGCGAGGCAGAGGTAGACCACCGCCTGCGCCAGCGCCAATTCGCCTTCCGGCTGGCCGAGAAAATGCACTGCCTGTTGGGCGGCAATCGTCTGCGGCAAGGCGTGTGGGTCAGCCAACCCAATATCCTCCACCGCCATGCGCACCAACCGGCGGGCAATGTACAGCGGATCCTCGCCGCCGTCGAGCATCCGTCCCAGCCAGTACAACGCACCATCAGGATCGCTATCGCGCACGCTCTTGTGGAGCGCCGAGATCGCATCGAAGTGCAGTTCGCCGTGTTTATCGTAGCGCACGGCCCGGCTTTGCAGCGCATCGCGAATATCGTCCACCGTGATCAAGCGCGTCTCGCCGATCGCCGGCGGCTTCGAGCGGGCCGCCGCTTCGAGCGCATTGAGCGCGGTGCGGGCATCGCCATTTGACATATTGATTAAGTAACTGCGGGCATCGCTGGCGAGCATAATCTTCAGCTCACCCAACCCCCGCTCGCGATCGCTCAGAGCCCGATCGATCAAGATCCCGATCTCGTCATCGCGCAACGCTTCCAGCGTAAAGACCCGTGCCCGCGAGAGCAAAGCCGAATTAACCTCAAATGACGGGTTTTCGGTCGTGGCGCCGATCAGAATGATCGTGCCGTCTTCGACATAGGGCAAGATCGCGTCTTGCTGGCTCTTGTTGAAGCGGTGGATCTCATCAATAAAGACGACGGTGCGCTGTTGAAACATGCCCAGCCGGTCTTTGGCCTCTTGCACCACCCGGCGCAGATCGTTCACTCCGGCGCTCACCGCGCTGAGCGGCTCGAAGTGGGCATTGGTGCTGTTGGCGATGATTTGGGCTAGCGTCGTCTTCCCGCTGCCCGGCGGCCCCCACAAGATCAGCGAGAAGAGCTGATCGTTGGCAATCGCGCGCCGCAACAGCTTACCTTCGCCGATAATGTGGCCCTGCCCGACAAACTCATCGAGCGTGCGCGGGCGCATACGCGCCGCCAGCGGCGCTTGGTTCTGCAACGTCTGTTGGCGTTGCGCGTCAAACAAAGTTGGGCCTCGCGGTTTGGGCGGCATAGGTGTCAGTTCACTGTGCCATTGATCGTACTATTCCTGATTGTAGCATATCTTAGGCCCGCATCGGTGTGCGCTCGCGCCGGGGTGCCGGCAAGCTGACAATCTTGCCGGCTGCTGCATGGTGGCAGGCTGATGTGCTACCATACTGCAACAAGTTCGGACGTCATCGGTGCAGTTGACTCGCTGATTGGATTTTAACGATTTGTTAATGTTACGTGGTAGTCCGCCCAAAATCATTTGGCTACGAGTTGGTCATTGTCCCACTGCCGCTATTGAAGCTATCATCCGCCGGAATTATTCAAGCATGACCTCATTTGCCCAAGACCCAGATCGCTCCTTGCTAGAGATTGTCCGTGCTGACGAACTGAGCCTCTGACAGATTAGTTAAGTATGAATGTAAAGTAAATAAAAATAGATGCAAACCACATGGGTCATAGCAGAGGGGATCAAAGAACTATTGCCGCGTTGTAACTCCAAGGCGTATGCTACAGGTAAGTGAAGACGGCGCTGCCCGCCAGCAGAGAGGCAACTGTAGCGAACCTCACAAACTGTACATCGCCTCTTGTGCTCCCCGTTGCCCCTCTTCCGCCTTCCTCTTCCCTCTGCTGGCGGGGCGCCAGAGGCACGAACACCGGCAACCTTTACGGTTGCCGGTGTTTTGTTGGCGGCAGCAATGATAGCGCGTCAATCGCCTCATATCATTGCGAGCCGCGCATAGCGCGGTGCAGCAATCCCCCGCTTTCCTATTGTCATTGCGAGCCGCGCTGGGCGCGGCGAAGCAATCTCCCGCGAGCGCGGAAAGCATGCCTGTCAGCCATTGGTCTGCGCTGAAGCGGGAGATTGCTTCGGTCGGGCGACATCCTGCCGTGCTGGGTGCCGCCGCTCCCTCGCAATGACAATGGCGCTCAACACAGATGGAGTGCGGCAGTTTGACTGCCGCACTCCACACCGCTCTGCCCGTGGGTAACGCGCCGCTACGCCTCTTCACTCGCCGCGATCACGGCATTGGCGATCTGGTCGCCGCGCCCGTTCGGCAGATACACGTAGCGTTGTAACAACTCACTGAATGACTTCGTTTGGTAAGGAGAGGGGCCAAAGATGAGGGCCAGCAGCCCGCGCAGCGGGCGCTTGCTGCGGGGGCGCAGTGTCCTCGCCCCGCTCCTCATCTGTCATTGCGAGCCGCGCTGCGCGCGGCGAAGCAATCCCCCGCGAGCGCGGAAAGCATGCCTGTCGGCCATTGGTCTGCACTGAAGCGGGAGATTGCTGCGGGGCTACGCCCCCTCGCAGTGACAACATACTGGCGCTCAAGCTGGCGATAAACGTATATGGAGTGCGGCAGTCAAACTGCCGCACTCCACACCGCTCTGCCCGTGGGTAACGCGCCGCTACGCCTCTTCACTCGCCGCGATCACGGCATTGGCGATCTGGTCGCCGCGCCCGTTCGGCAGATACACATAGCGCCCGCCTAGCCACGCCGCCAATTGTTGCGCTTCACCCCGCGAGACGAAGCTGCGTTGGGTGTCAATGACCACCGCGCCAATCCCGGCAGCGCGCAACCGTCCGGCCAGTTGTTGCACCTCTTGGCGGGCTTGCTCCAGCCGGCGGTTTTTATCCATCGTCGGGTCAGCTTTGAGCGGCACGTTAGGCCGCCCGTCGGTGATCAGCACGATGGTGGTGCGGAAGATGCCGCGCGATCGGGCCTGTTCACTGATCTGATACGCCGCCAGCAGGGCCGCCGCTAGCGGTGTGCCGCCGCCGGTTGGCAAGACATCGAGCGCCCGTTTGGCCAGCTCGACGCTCTGCGATGGCGGGAGCAGCAGATCGGCCCGCTCGCCGCGGAAGGCGAGCAACGCAACTTGGTCGCGATGCACGTAGGCTTGTTGCAAGAGCGAATTCACCGCGCCTTTCGCTTGTCGCATCCGGTGCAGCGCCATCGAGCCGCTGGCATCAACCAGAAAACAGAAGAGCGTGCCCGCCTTCGAGCGGTACTTCTTGATGTGCAAGTCATCGGCCCGCAAATGGATGCGCCCGCGCCGGTGCTGGTGGTGCGGGTGCTCGCTGGCCCGCAAGCGTTGCCACGGCGCCGCCGCGCGCAAGGTTGCGATCACATCCAGCCGCCCTTGCGCCGGACGGCCCGGCACCGAGCGGATGTGCCGCCCGCGCTGGCCCGAAATCGTGCCGCGTGAACCGCTACGCCCGCGCCGCCGCACCGTGAACGGCGTTTCGAGAATATCCGGCGGCACCTCAGTCTCCATCGCCGCCAGAATCAGGTCTTCCACCGTCAGCTCTTCGTCTGGCGGTTTCGGCGGTTGATCCTCTTCATCGTTCTGCTCGTCCTCTTCATCGCGCTGGCTCGGCGGCGGCGGCGCCGGTTCCGGCGGCGGCGGCGGCGGTTGCGCCTCTTCCTGCGTCATTTCCGGCATCCGGGTTGCCCGTGGCAACATCACCAGTCGCACCGCCAGTTCGAGGTCTTCGTTGCTGACTGCGTCGCGTCCGGCCAGCGCCGCCGCTGCCCGCGCCGCCCGCATCGCAAACATATCGGCCCGGTGGCCTTCGATCCCTAACGCCAACGCGGTCATGCTCAATTGCCGGATCTGCTCCTCGGTGATTGTCACCGTTGGCAGTAGTTCCCGCGCTGCCAACACGCCGGCCAAGACCAACGCCTCATCGTCTTCATAATCGAGGTTGGGCTGCAAGTTGCGCCGCACCACTTCGGCCCGCGTCGTCACCGGCGCTTTGCCGATGGGGGCCACGATCAACCCGAGCCGGTCGAGCAGGTGGCGGCGCGGCGGCCCCTCAGCCGGGTCGTATGTCACCAGCAGCGCAAAGCGGGCCGGTTCCACCACCGAAATCCCTTCGCGTTCAACCCGCACCACGCCGCTGTCCAGCGCGCCGAGAATGTGGTTGATCGTGCTATCGTCGAGCAAGTTGACGCTATCAACGTACAACAAGCCGCCGTTGGCCCGCGCCAGCAACCCGCTGCGATGCACCCGCTCGCCGAGGGCCAGCGTCGCCTCAATATCAATCCCGCCCAAGAGCCGGTCTTCGCTCACGCCAACCGGCATCTCGACCAAATTGCAGGGCAAGGTGGGGTCAAACTCGCGCCCGTTGGCCAGCATACGGGCAAAGGCGCGCACCAATGCGCTCTTGCCGGTGCCGGCCCCAGCCCCAATTGCCACCCCGGCCAGCATCGGATCGACCGCCAGCAACAACAGGGCCTGCCGGGCCGTCTCAAGGCCGACAATCGCCGTAAACGGGAGCGGCGCTGACGGCAGTTCTTTCGCTTTCTGTGCCATAATGCGCTCCTGCCAGCGTGATCGATGCAATCGCGTCACACTGCCAGATGATCAATGATGAAGGAACGTGAGCGATGTGGTAGGGTGTGAAATGCACCCACGGGTTTCGTTCAGCCGTTGCGCAGTTGCGGGGTTGGCATGGAGTGCAGCAAGAAACTGCTGCACTCCATCAAGCTGTGTTGCCGTGACACCGGCTCATTGCGCAAGCGCCTGCGATGCCTGCTGCATTCCACTCTCAGCAGGGTCTGCCCAGTTACGGTACCAACACCTCTTCCACCGCCCGCTCGATCCGCACCGCATCGTCTTGCGTCTCCAACGGATCTTTGCGCAGCCGGTGGCGCAGCGCCAGCACCGCAATCCGGCGGACGTCGTTCACGTTCACCTCGTTGTGTCCCTCGAGTGCGGCCAGCGCGGTCGCCGTGCGGGCCAAGGTCAGTTCGCCGCGGTGACCATCAACCTCAAGCTTGACGCACAGTTCGGCAATCTTGTACAGCACTGGATCGGGCAAGACCACATCGGGCAGGCGGCGTTGGGCCTGCTTGATCTTCCGCTGCAATTTTTGCGTCTCTTTCGCCCACTTCTCGGCGAACGCAAACGGATCGGCATCGTATTCGCGCCGCCGTTTGACGATTTCGACCCGCTCGTTGACATCGGTGATGGTGGTAATGCGCGCATGCAGACCGAAACGGTCGAGCAATTGCGGACGCAGATCGCCCTCTTCAGGGTTGCCTGAACCCACCAGCACAAAGCGAGCCGGGTGGCGCACACTCACCCCTTCGCGTTCGACCACGTTCACGCCTGATGCGGCCACGTCGAGCAACACGTCAACCAGATGGTCTTCGAGCAGGTTGACTTCATCAATATACAGGAAGCCGCGGTTGGCACGGGCCAGCAGGCCGGGGGCAAACGCTTGCACGCCTTGGGTCAACGCTCGCTCAATATCAAGAGTGCCACAGACCCGATCTTCGGTCGCGCCGAGCGGCAGGTCAACCACTGGCACCGGAATGCTGATCACACTCGGCTTTTTCGGCTTGCCGGCTTGATTCGGCACTGCCCGGCACTGGTCGCACAATCCGGCGGTGCGGTCGGGTGCGCACGAGTAGGGACAACCGGCCACCGCTTTAATTGGCGGCAACATCGCGGCCAAGGCGCGCACTGCAGTCGATTTCGCGGTGCCGCGATGGCCCATCACCATCACGCCGCCAATCGTCGGATTGACCACACACAGCAACAAGGCTAACTTCAATTCAGCTTGGCCAACAATTGCGACAAACGGATACGGCGGAACCGGAGCATTGGTGGGCGGTGGGGTTTGCCCGTTAGTTGACGGTTCGGTTGTTTCGACGGCTTGGTCGTGTTCTTTGTTCATTGCGCAGCACCTTTGCAAAATGAATGGGCGGGCATAGGCCCGCCCAACCCATGAAACCCGAATCAGGCGGGATAGACAATAACAACCCGATCACAAATGCGCGACGGGCGTGCCGTGATCCCGCTGTGGGCCGGATTAACGCTGCGACTTGACCACCGATCCCGCTGCCGGCTTGCGCCCGCTGCGCGTGCGGCGCGCAAAGGCGGTGACGTTCGTCCACAGGAACGTGAGACCAAGGCCAAGGACGGTCAGAATTAAACAGGCCCAACACAGGATGGCCGGCGTCAACGGACCGATCATTTGAGTGGCTTCACCGAGTCCGCTTGGCATAGTGTTCACTCCTCTCGCGGCTGTTTTGCCTTTGCGGCATACGACGGCATGATCACCTCGCGCATCTTCTGCGGGTCGATGCGGAAGTTCTCTATTAATTCTACCACGTAGCGCAAATGTGATCGCGGGATGGAAACGAACATTTCACTCGGATCGAGCCGATTATGCATTCGTCCGCCGCCGTCACCAATGGCAAACACTGAATTTTTGGTGTGCCAGGGTGCAGCAAAAATTGAGGCACACGCACTGGCACCCAACTCACCGACCGGAAATGTCCCGATGCGCACACTGGCTGCACCGGCGATCTGCATTGCCCGTTGTGGATCAACCACACAGACCATCAGATCAACCGGTACTCCATCTGGTACGTCGTCAAGTGGTGCCGCCGCCAGTGCCTTGATCATCCCTGCCGGTAACGAGTAGCTTTGCTGTTTATTGCACGCCGCGGCTTCCGGTGTATAAAAGCCCTGCGCATCGGTCAGATAGATACCCTGGGTAATGTACGGCCCCGGATCAGGATTGAAACCGAGGTGGTACTGCCCTACCCAACAGTCGTGGTGGTTTGCATCAACATACACGCGCCGCCCCTGTTCGGCTTCGCGGACAATCGCACACGCCACCACATTGACCGGCTCGTATCCCGGTGGTGGCCCATCGTAACAATAGGTGATCGCGACCGGTCGCCGTTTGACCCGCATCCGTTCCACCAGGAGGCGATTGAGCAGTTTCAGATCGGGGATTTCGTCGTTTTCACTCATCAGCGCCTCCACCACGGGTTTTGTAAATCGGGGCTTTCCGCGTTCAGTGCCGCCGCAGTTTGGCCCCAGCGCCATATCCATCCCTCGATCCACCAGCGTATCCGTAACCTGAGCGGCGCGACCCGATACTCAGTGGTTTGTCTGGCAAGGCGTAGCCACATTGCCCACCTCCATCATCCAACCTGCGGTTACAATGCTGCGCCCGCTTACCGGTAGAACGGGCTGGCCGGTCGGCGCAGATCAACGTAGCGGAACGGCTCTCCTGAACGCTGCAAGGCCGCCAGGATGGCAATCTTGCTGTCCAGATCGTCGGTGTTACCTATGCACACCGTCGTATGCCCATCAATCGTTAGCGTCATGCCCTTCTTCGGATCGTGGTTGGCTTCGGTGACGTACATACCCAATTCTTTGAGCAACCGGGTGACAACCAGCCGGGTTGGGGCATCCATCTCTGGCTTCTCGCCGACCGCTCGCTCCATCAGGCCAAGCGTGATCACCGGTGCCGGCTGGCGTACCTGGTGGTCACCGAACAATTCTTCAGCGGTCGCTCCGGTCGGCGTAATATCTGGCTCTTCGGCTCCAAAGACGCTGAGAAATTCTTTGTATGGAAGAGGTTGTACCTCTTCCATCTTGACCGTCGGCAACGTGCGGTCGATGATCTGACGCGCCAGTCGGTCAAAGAGAGCATCAAAACGCGGCTCTTGCAAAGCTAACTGACAGGCATCGGCCAATTCGCGCACTTTGCGATCCAGGGGAATGCTGGCCAGTACCGGCAGATTGATCTTTTCGGCGAAGCGGGCCGCCACACCGCTACCGTCGTCGCGATTGACCACCAGCCCCAGCAGTTTGGTGCGCCCACCCATGCTGGCGAAGTATTTGGCCGCGCTGGCAATGTTGTTGGCAGCGTAGAGGCTTTGCCGGTCGTTCCCGCAGAGAATGATGACCTCTTCAGCCAGTGAACGTGAGAGGGGTGTTGCAAACCCACCACAGACCACATCGCCGAGAAAATCCATCACCACATAGTCAAGCGCCCATTGGCTGAGGCCGAACTTTTCGAGCATATCAAAGCCGAACGTGATTCCACGTCCACCACAGCCACGTCCTACTTCCGGCCCGCCAATCTCACAGCCATAGACAGTTGCCGCACCATTCATGATGGTGGTCTTAAAGATGACGTGATGGGCGGCCAGCTCCTCTTCGCGCCCGGCTTCTTTGAACTCGCGCCAGACATCACCGAGTGTTGGCAGACTGATACCGCCGAACAGGGCATTGCAACTATCGTGTTTGGGATCGCAACCGAGCTGAAGCACGCGATTTCCCAACAGGGCCAGCTTGCTTACCAGATTGGTGGTGAAGAATGATTTTCCCATGCCGCCTTTGCCGTAGACGGCGAGCATTCGTGCTGTTGAACCTGGTTGTTTCGTTTTTGGATGGGCGGGCATAAAGCCATCTCTCTTTCCAGGCTGATGCGCATTGCTCCTTGGCGAGTGAGTACTACGCTGCGTCGGTACCGTTTTGCGGCCACGTGACAACAACCTTCAAACAGGCCGGGTCTTCCAGGGCCAGGCGATAAGCAGCCTGAATGCGGTCGAGCGGGACGTGATGGGTTAACAGACCATCAACCTTCAAGTCGCCATTAGCCAGCAAATCGCGTACCCGCGGCAGATCACCATCAGGGCCGAATTCCCACTCGCGCGCAACCAGAATCTGCGCCTCACGCATAAATACCGGTGCGTAGGGAATGTTGATGTGGTCGTAGTAGCCCAATAACACGACTCGCCCGTGGTTAGCCAGGAGCGGTAATGCTCCCGACAAGGCACCCATCGAGCCGGTGGCCTCGATCAGCACATCAACCTTGGCTTCGCCGATAGCTTCGTCAAGCGACTCACGGGTAACATCGATAACCTGGTCGGCCTGACTGGCTTGCAAGCGTACTGCCACCCGGTCGGCGACGGCCACGTGCTGAGCACCGGCATATTTTGCCAGGCGGGCTGCCAGTTGACCGACAATGCCCTGCCCCAAAACCAGCACCCGATCACTGCGGCGAATCTGGCCGATTTTGATACCGTGCAGTGCTGTGGCGGCCAGAGCCAGCAACACCCCGGTGGCCGGGTCGAGCGAACCAAGCGGCACAACTCGTTCGTGTTCGGCGGTAATGTACTCACTCTGTCCACCCCAGGCCGCATTGACGCCGCGGAAGCAGCGGGCACCGCCGATATACACCCATTGACCGAGCAATTCTTTCGGTGCTTTACTACCAACCTGCACCACCTGCCCAACCGTCTCGTAGCCGGGCACAACCGGGAAGAGCAGTTGTGGTTGGGGCAGCCGGCCATCAAGCAACATCCGTTCGGTACCGGCGCTAATCGACGTAAAGGCAGTCTTGATCAGCACATCACCGGCTTTTGGTTCATTAACCTGCACCGTGCGAATCTCAATCGTGTTTCGCTTTGGAATAACTACTGCTCGTGACTTGATCGGCATACAGTCGATCCGCTTTCTAGTACGCCGCAGCGTAATCGTTGCTCAGTGACACAGCCAACTTCGAGCTATGCCTTCAACCTCATCGTTACTATTGCGACTTCGCCGCGCCTGCTGATTGCGCCTGCAATTGCGCCTGTAACAAGCGCCGTTCTTTGGCCGAACGGATCCCGCGCCAGAGGAATTGGCCGGCGTTGAACAAATAGGTGACATAGGCAAAGACCATCACCCACATCACGGTGCGGCTATCAAGATTAAGCCATACCGCCACGAAATAGGCGTTATGGGTAATGATGGCAATCAGATTGCCCAAGTCTTCCCAGAAGAATTCGGGTGCCATGAAGTATTTGCCGTAGATATCGTGTTCCCACAGCATGCCGGTGATGGTCAGCGCCCAAATCAGCGCAATCTTGATCCAGACGCTGATGGTTGCGATCCAGTACCCCTCACCGGTAGCCAGATACCGGATAACCAGCGCAAAACTGATAATAAAAACGATAAACTGAATCGGGGCCAGAATAAACTGGGCTTTTGTCCACGGCGATCGGTTGCGCCGCTCCAATTGTTCGGGAGTGTACATGACATCCCTCCGCTTTATTCTCCCTGCGCCGGCAGTTTTGCGCCGGCCCGGCTGATCGTCAGCAAAAACCGGTGTTCAACCACCTGCGGTTCGTTCAAATCGGGCCATTGCTGGTTGGCCCACGCCTGCACGCGCTCAATCGCCGCCGCCAGCACCTCATCGCTCAGCGCCCATGTCTCGGCGTCAATCCGGGCGGCCATCCCGGCAATCACCTCAGCCGGACTGATCGTGCGCTGCCAGCGCGCGGCCTCGATCGGTTCGCCCGCCGGCGCGCCGAGTTTGGCAAGGTGTTGGGTCACGGCTGCGCCAGCGCCGGGCGGTCGCGCGCCGGGCAACAAATCCATCACTGCTTGCCGCAATTGCCCGCGCAGCATGCCAACGCACGAAGCTGGATCGCGCCAGTCAACCCCTTGGATAATCGCCCCGCCCGGCTTCACTACCCGCACCATCTCGGCCAGCGCCGCTCGCCAATCTGGCAGCAGGTGCAACACGTGGACGGCCAGTACGGCATCGAAGACGCCATCAGCGAAGGGTAACGCTTGCGCATCGGCTTTGATCAGCCAGAGCGGCAAGCCGGCTTCCTTGGCTCGTTCTCGCGCGGTTGCTAACATCCCGCCCGAAACGTCGATCCCGATCACATCTGCACCAGCGGCAGCGACGGGAAGAGCTATCCGGCCACTGCCGATCCCAATCTCAAGGATACTCGCGCCATTACCGGTCTGGACAACGATGGCTTGTCCGATGGCGATGGCTGCTTCGGGTGGGTGTGCGCGTTGTGCGTCGTAGACGCTAGCAATCTTATCGAAGGTAATCTCAATAGCCATATCGGCTATGTCTTTCCATTGGCGCGGGCTGATAGGTTTTTTCAATCACACCTTACGAAGCGGTATCCATTGCCAATGCAGTCGTAATCTCTTGCCGCGTCAGACCCTTGAACTCCTGCACCGAGATGCCGCGCAAGATGCCGATCGCGGTCACCATCAGCAAGGCTTCGAGGCCAAAGACAAGCCCGTAACCGACCGCCGGCGACACGATGCCGCCCTCGATCATCACCGTATGGCCCAAGCCGCTAATCACGTTCGCAAAGCCGTTGCCAAGACCCTGCGCCATACCCCACATGCCCATGTAGAGACCGGTCTGACCTTCAACGGTCATCTCCATCATCATTGCCAGAGCGCCGACATTGAACAGGCCGATGCCCAAGCCCATAATGACCAATGCCGGATTGATGATCTCGCGGTGATGGCTAAGCGCAGAAATCATAAGCATAGCCAAGCCGCCAGCAACTCCAAGACCGCCGAGGGTCGCAATCGTCTTCTTCTGGATGGGGAAGATGCTCGACAAAATCCCGATGCCCAGCATGCCGAGCAGCGCGCCGGCGCCCCACATCTGCTGGAAGGCGGCGGTGTCTTTTTGGGGCATGCCAAAGACTTCAGCGCCAAACGGCTCGAGAATGGCATCCTGTAAGAAGATGCCCATAATCGCCAACAGCACGAAGAGGAAGAAGCCGCGCACCTGCGGGTTGCGCCCCATCAAGCCGGTTGCTGCCCGCCACGTCTCCAGCGGGCCGGCCTCACCCTTTTCTGGTGCAGCTAGCAGCAGCTTACGGTGCTCCTCCGGCGTGATCGGTTTCTCAAGACCAAGCACACCTAGCAAGACCGTCACTGTCACAATGATCGGAGTCAGGTTGTAAAGATATTGCATCGACTCGGGCGAGTATTGCGGCATAATCACGCGCGATACGCCGGCCGAGACGATTCCGCTGATAATCACTGTTGCCCAAATAAACGCTACCACCGCGCCGCGCTCTTTCGGCGTCGTCACTTCGGCGATCAGGGCGTTCGACGAGCTGCCGTTCATTGCCATCAACACGCCAAAGAGGAAGATCAACGCGAATGCCTCGATCGTTGCCACTAGTGAGCGTTCGCCAAGCCCGACCGCAATGCTCGGCAGCGCCATGAAAATTAACGCTGCGCCGATATTTGACAAGATGACGTAAGGGGTGCGCCGGAGACCGAAGATGGGGTAGCGGTCGGTGAAGCGGCCCCAATACACTTGGAAGAACGAGATGAAGTGGTGCAGGCCGATCAGGGTGGTGACAATAACCGCCATCGCGCCGAGGTCGGCAATCGTGACCCGGTTGAAGTTGAACGTCAAGAGCGCGAACATCCATCCGGCGCCTACCCGCATCAGCGAGAGGCGAAAGGTTTTGACGGCGAAACGGAGCAGACCCATCACGCACACCTTTCTAGTTGGTTAGATGAGGCGAATAAACCTGTAGCGCAGATTGCGTACTACTTTTTCCGGGTACAACGACTAACTCGCTGTTGGCAGACGCGGCAAGCGATCACTGTAGATAATGGAGGCATTCGGAATGTTCTTTTCGCAGCGAGTATAGCATATATTACAGGCATGTGCAATATTTGTAAAAATTGTGCAATCGCTTGTCAACCTCAAAATTTTGCATATATGTACCTTATTTGGGGCGTTTGGCGAGGGTAACTCTATTAGATGTCTCTGAAATGCCTAGGAATATCGTCGAGTTTGGATTGAATGAGTATTACTATCAATTGCATGGCAGTTGATACTATTTGTGTTGCTGATGGTGTGATTGCTGGTTGTGGACTCTCTACACAGAGATAAAATAGTTGCGCCAATCGATCTAGCATCTACTGGGCAAACTGCATCTAAGCCTTCGACGCTATCTGGTCCCGTTCAAGAAGGCATGAGAACCCGCGGCGGCGGCTGAAGCATCACGGTATGGGGATGTTTCAGAGTTTCATCTCAACATGGGCATACGCAACCAGTCCGTATGCTGCGGCGCAGGTCTTAGCGGTTTAAGAGATAATCCGCGACTGCTGCTAAAGCATCTCGTGCTGTAGATGCTGCGGTGCGTCCTCTCAAGTATGGATTCCGTTCACACATCGCTAGTGATTCGGTAGCAGAGTTGATTGTGTCGTGCTGGACAACGTATGTCGATATGCCTTTGCCGATCGCGCCGGTATTCGCGCTAGTAGTCGGATCAAAATGCAGCGCTTGTGCACCTTATTTACCGCTGCTATTTCGCAACAATTAGGTGTTGCCAGAAGACGGGGTTTTAATAGTTACCATCGCGATGTCCTTCTGGTAATACACCTGTTCGTCGTAGGTTGTATACTATCGCAAGACCTTTCGGTCGGCTTTCGGCTACTGCCGAAGGGTATCGCCGTTATCGTCATAGCACCAGTTGTCTATAAGAGGCTACGCTCATGGCACATCAATTTGCTACCGTTCGCCGTTCCATCCTCAGTTTGTTGTTGATCATGGCTGTAGCCTTTGTCAGCTTGCGGCCTGATGTTGCCTTCGCTAACGCGACCGTCAACGTCGTGCTCAGCACCAATTTCCCGGTGGTGAATAGCGGCGATTGGTCGGTGATTAATGTTGACTATAGCTGTTCGAGCGTGCTCAATACGCCGTGCGAAAATGCCACCGTCACGGTCGTGATCCCGCCCGAATTGGCCGGCGGCGCTGGTGATGTCCAAGCCCTTGGCGCTGGAACGTCACCCTCGTACAATCCGGCAACGCGCACCGTGACGTGGGCATTTAATGCGCCGCTGGCCGCTGGTGATTCCGGCCGGCTCGAACTGCGGGTGCGCTTCCCCGCCGGTACCACCCCCGATGGCACGACGGCGACCCTCCGCGCCGAGATGCGCGCGACTACCGCGCCGCCGCGCCTCTCGAACTCATTGACGATTACGGCCCGCGCCGAACCGCGCGCAGTCGCGACCAAGACCTTCGTTTCCGGCGGCGCGCCTGATGTGCCGACGACCTACCAGTTGCAGGTTTGTATTCCGAATAATGGCTCTGGTTCGCTCAATCTGACCAATGTCCAAATAGTTGATACCCTGCCTGCTGGCGTGACCTTTGAGAGCGCCTCCAATGGCGGTACCTATAATAATGTGACGAATACCGTGACGTGGCCGGTGACCAACCTGACCGTACCGGGTAGTCTCTGCGCCACCCGGACTGTGACGGTGATCTTCCCTTCGGCCTCGTTTCCGGTTGGCACGCAGGTGCGGAATGTGATGGATGTCACGGCGCAGGCTGGTTCGGTGACGTTGACCTTGACCGACGACGATGTGCGTCGCATCCAGCCGCCTACCCCCGGGTTGGGTGCGAGCAAGAGCGGCCCAGATTCGGCATTGATTGGCGATACCGTGACCTATACCCTCAGCGCGGTGAATACCGGCACCACGGCGCTGAACGATGTGGTGATTACCGATCCGGTGCCGCCGGAGTTGCAGGTGACGCGCATCACCGCCGGCGGCGGGAATGTCTCTGGTGTCCGGGTGGCGCTCGAATATACGACGAATCTCAACTCAACCTTTGCCGGCGTTCCCGGCAGCCCCTTTACCACTACGAGCTGCGTTAATATCGCGCCGACGACCGGCGGTGGTTGTGCGACGCTGACCTTAGCCCCCGGCGAGCAGATTACGGCTATTCGCTGGCGCTATCTCGATCCGTTGCCGTTCGGCTTCAGCGCTACCGGCCACAATTTCAGCGCTATTGTCACCGCTAACCCGGTCAATGCGGTGATCGTCAATCAGGCAACCAGCGCCTATACCTTCAATGGTTTTACCTCTACGCGGGTGAGCGAAGCGCGCACTCGCATTATCGAACCCGGTGCGCGCGCGATTGTCACCAAGTCGGTTAATCCCGCGATCGCCTATTCGGGTGATACGGTAGAGTATACGATTACATTGCAGAATGAGCAGGTTGGGACGCCGGCGGCGGCGCTGGTGAATCCGGTGTTGGCCGATTTGCTGGTGACGAGCCTGAGTTATGTGCCCGGCAGTTGGTCGGTCGTGTCGCGCCCGTCCGGCGCGCCTGATCCGGTCTTCGAGACCATCCCGAATTACAACGGCACTGGTCGCACGCTGCTGCGCTGGCGTTGGGATAGCTATAGCTTGCCGCCGAATGCCGCGTTTACCCTGCGCTTCCGCGCCCGGATTGATCCGCGCACCTTGACCGGCACGGTCAACAATACCGCTTCGCTGGCGAGCTTTGCCAACCCGCCCGGCGAGATCTTTATCGATCGCTGTAGCCAGCAAAATCCTGATACGTTTGATGTTGACGGTGACGGCAATATCACCGAATTGCTCTGCTCGTCGTCGATTGCTAGTCTGAGTCTGGCCGCAGCGGCGAATGCCAGCTCGCTCAAGCTAGTGATGGGCCAGCTCGATACGGCATGGTCGTATGATCCTGACATTGGCCAAACTACTCCCGGCGGCATGGCCGATTACCAGTTGATTATTACTAATACCAATTCGGTCGCGCTGACCAATCTGGTGCTGATCGATATTTTGCCGTGGGTTGGCGATGTTGGCGTGGTGCGTTTCAACGATCCACGCGAAAGCGAGTGGCAGCCGTATTTGGCCGGCCCGATTAGCGTGCCCGACGGCGCGACGGTCTATTACAGCACGACTAATAATCCATGCCGGAATCCTGATCTCGGTCTAGCTGATGTAGACGGTAATCCCATCGACTCACCCGGCTGCGTCGATCCGCAATGGTCAACCTCGTTGCCGGCTGATATTACCACTGTGCGCTCGATCCGGATCAATTTCGGCAGCCGGATTCTCTATCCGCAAGACTCAGTGGTGATTACGTGGCCGATGCGTGCGCCGGTTGGCGGCACTCCCGGCGAGGTGGCTTGGAATACCTTTGGCTATCGCGCCACCGATATCAATGGCAACCCGTTGCTGGCCGCCGAGCCGCCGCGCGTCGGCATCCGGCGAGGAGCGGTGTTGCCGCCCTCTTACGGCAACTATGTCTGGCTCGACGCGAATCTCAACGGGATCCAAGACCTCGGTGAGGTGGGTGTCAATGGCGCCCGGATCGATTTCTATCAGGATAATGACGGCATCACCGGCCCCAGCGCTGGCGATCGCTGGGTTGGCTTTACCATCTCTGGCCCGGATAATGACGGCAATCCCGGGTTCTATCTCTTCTCTGATCCGGCTGATATTCCGCCCGGCAATTACTATATCCGCGTGACGCCGCCGGCCGGCTATGGCTTTACCACCCCTAATGTGGGAGCGAATGACGCTATCGATTCGGATATTGATCCGGTGAGCCGCTATAGCGCTGTGACCGAGTTGGTCGCAGGCGAGAACGATAATACGTGGGACGTCGGTTTGGTGACGGTGACCGCGGTTGGCAATTATGTCTGGATCGACCGCAATGGCAACGGGATTCAAGATGAACCTCCCGGCGATGGCGTGAATGGCGTGACCGTGCGCCTCTATCGCTCGGATAATTCGCTGGTGGCGACGACCGTTACCGCCGACGATTTCCTTGGCAATCCCGGTTACTACATTTTCAGTAACCTCAATCCCGGCAATTACTACATCGAATTTGTCTTGCCCGCCGGCTTTACCTTCACCACGGCTGATGCCGGCAGCAACGACGAGGCCGACTCAGACGCTAACCCGGCAACCGGTCGCACAGGGGTCTTTTCTCTCGCGGCGAATCAGCTTGACCGCAGCCGCGACGCCGGTCTGATCGCGCCGTCCGGCACACTCCGGCTAGGCAATCGAGTCTGGTACGACCGCGATAACGATGGCCGCTACGAGCCGGCCAATGGCGAGACCGGCATTAATGGCGTGTCGTTGAGCCTGTTCCGCGATTTCAACAACAATGGCCAGCCTGATCCCGGCGAGCATGTCGGCAGCTCGGTGACGATGACGGTCGGCGGTGAAGCCGGCTATTACCAGTTCACCAATTTGGCCGCCGGCAACTACATTGTGGTGGTTGATGACAGCAACTTCGCCCCCGGCGGTGCGCTGTTCGGCATGCGCACCAGCAGCGGCAATGATCCGGCGCCTGATCCCGATAACGATGTTGACCACGACGACAACGGTGATCTGATCGGCGGCGTTGTGCGCTCGTTGCCGATTACGCTCTCGGCGGGCGGCGAGCCGGTGAACGACGGTGATGATGCTAACGGCAACCAGACCCTCGATTTCGGCTTTATCCGTGGCGCGGCGCTGGGCGATCGGGTGTGGTTCGATACCAACAATAACGGCATCCAAGATGCCGGTGAACCCGGCGTGGCCGGCGTGACGGTTGAGCTGCTCGATGGCAGCGGCAATCCGATTGATAGCGATCCGGCGACTCCCGGCGTGCAACCGACCACCACCGTCACCGATGGCGCTGGCCGTTATGGCTTCACCGGGCTGAACGCCGGTACCTACCGGGTGCGCTTTAGCGGATTGCCTGCCGGCTATAGCTTCACCACGCCCGATCAGGGGGCGAACGATGCCCTCGATAGCGATGCTGACGCGACCGGTCTCACGACGGTGATTACGCTGGCTGCCAATCAGACCGACCTGCGCTGGGATGCCGGTTTGGTGGCGACGCCGGCCAGCCTTGGCGATCGGGTCTGGAATGATCTCAATTACAACGGCATCCAAGATGCTGGCGAGCCGGGAGTGAGCGGGGTAGAGGTGAGCCTCTACCGGCCCGGCTACGATGGCGTTGCCGGCACTGCCGATGATGAGTTGGTGGCGACGACCACGACCGATAGCAACGGCAACTACAGCTTCACCAACCTGCCCCCCGGCCGCTACTTCGTCCAGTTTGGCCCGCCGCCGGCTGGGTATGCAGTGACAGCAACTGATCAAGGTGCGGATGATGCCGCCGATAGCGATGCTGATCGCACCACCCGCCGCACCGCGCTGATCAATCTCGCGCCCGGCCAGAACGATCCCAATTGGGATATGGGGGTATTCGTCTTCGCCACCATCGGCGACCGGGTATGGAGCGATACCAACAATAACGGCATCCAAGATGCCGGCGAACCGGGAGTGAGCGGGGTGACGGTGCGCCTCTACCGGCCCGGCAGCAGCGTGCCGGTGGCGACCACCACCACCAATAGCAGCGGCCTCTACACCTTTACCAATCTCATTCCTGCCGATTACTACGTTGAGTTTAGCCTGCCGAGCGGCTACCGCGCGAGCCCGCAAAATCAGGGGACGGATGATACGCTCGACAGCGACGCCGATCCGGTCACGCGCCAGACGGCTGCGACCACGCTCGATCCGGGTGAGAATGATCCAACGTGGGACTTCGGCATCGTGCCGACCGCCAGCATCGGCGATCGGGTTTGGCTCGATCTCAACGCCAACGGCATTCAGGATGCCAACGAGACGGCCGGCGTGCCCGGCGTGCAAGTCGTGCTCTACGACGGCGCAGGTAATGTACTCAATACCACCGTCACTGATGTTGATGGCCTCTACCGCTTTGACAATCTGTTGGCCGGCGATTACTATCTGCGCTTCGTTGTGCCCGCTAGCTTTATCGTTAGCCCGCAGGATCAGGGTGGAAACGATAATGCGGACTCGGATGTTGATCCAAATACCTTCTTGACGGTGCAGACCACCCTGAGCGCCGGCGAGAACGATCTGCGCTGGGATCTTGGCCTCTACCAGTTGGCCAGCATTGGCGATCGGGTGTGGCACGATATCAATGGCAATGGTCGCCAAGACGGCGGCGAACCCGGCGTGTCCGGCGTGCCGGTGTCGCTCTACCAACCCGGCCCCGACGGGTTGGCCGGCACTGGCGATGATGTGCTGGTTGCTAGTACGGCCACCGATAGCAATGGTTTCTACCGCTTTGATAACTTGATGCCCGGCCGCTACTTCGTCCAGTTCGGCGTGGCTCCCGGCTACAGCTTGCTGAGCCCGCGCGACGCGGCTGCGGCGACCGACGAGACCAACAGCGACGTTGATAACAACCGGCGCACGCCGATTGTTGAGTTGGCGTCGAGCGCGGTTAATCTCACCCTCGATATGGGTGTGCTCAACCCGGCCAGCCTCGGCAACTACGTCTGGTTCGACGCCAATGTGAACGGGATTCAGGATAGTGGCGAAACCGGAGTGGCGGGTGTGACGGTCAGCTTGTACACCCTCAACGGCACGCTGGTAGCGACACAGAATACCGATAGCAACGGCCTCTACCTGTTCACGAACCTGCTGCCGGGTGAATACTACGTTGTCTTTAGCAATCTGCCCGCCGATCGTTCGTTCACCCGCGCTGATCAGGGCAGCGACGATGCGCTCGATAGCGATGCCAACCCACTCGACGGGCGCACCGGCATTATCCGGCTTGCTTCCAATGAGACCAACCTGACCGTTGACGCCGGTATCTTCGAGACGATCACGGTCGGCGATCGGGTCTGGATCGACCGCAACGCGAATGGTATTCAAGACGCTGGCGAGACTGATGGCGTGCCCGGCGTGCGGGTCGAGTTGCTGCGCGACAGCGACGGCACGGTGCTCGATGTGACTTATACCGATCTGAACGGTCTCTACCAGTTCACGCACCTCTTCCCCGGCACGTATCGCATCCGCTTCAGCGAGATTCCAACCGGCTACTTCCGTAGTCCGCAGGATCGCGGTACGGACGATCAGCTCGACAGCGACGCCAACAGCAGCTTTGAGACCGCGCCGTTTACACCGGTGTCGGGCAATAACCCGCAGTACGACCTTGGTCTCTACCAGTTGGCGCGCATCGGCAACTTCGTTTGGGAAGACCGCAACGGCAATGGCCGCCAAGATGCCGGCGAGCCGGCGATGTCCAATGTGACGGTGACGCTAAACGGCACCACTGGCGACGGCAATCTGGTTTCGTTGTCGCAGCAAACCGATGCGAACGGCTTCTATCTCTTCGCGAACCTCGTGCCGGGTACGTACACCGTCAGCGTCACGGCGCCATCTGGCTATGTCTTCACCGCCGCCAATCAGGGTGATGATCTGGGTGACTCTGACGCCGATGCCAGCGGCGTGATGGCAGCCACCACGCTCGAATCGGGTGAAGAAGACCTGACGTGGGACGCCGGTCTCTACCGGCCAGCCAGCATCGGCAACTACGTCTGGCGCGATACCAACGGCAATGGTCTGCAAGACGCCGGTGAAACCGGGATTAATGGTGTTACGGTGACACTAACCGGAACGACCGGCGCAGGTGTGGCGGTTAGCCAGACCACTACCACTGCTGGCGGCGGCCTCTACAGCTTCACCGATCTTGCGCCGGGTACGTACCAGATCACCGTTACCGCGCCGAGCGGCGAGCGGTTTACCTACCGCGACATTACTGCCGCCGAAGTGGCCGGCGCGACCGATGCCAATGATAGCGATGCTGACGCCAGCGGCGTGATGATCGCCACTACGCTTGAGTCGGGTGAGAATGATCTGACATGGGATGCCGGTCTGGTCATTCCGGCCAGCTTGGGTGATTTGGTCTGGGAAGACCTCAATGGCAACGGTGTGCAAGAGGCAGGCGAACCCGGCTTCAATAATGTAACCGTTGCACTCATTGGGGCTGGCCGCGACCGCACCTTTGGCACCGCCGACGATACGCTGGCGACGACCACCACTAATGGTAGCGGCAGCTACGGCTTTGCCGATCTGCAACCCGGCCTCTACCGCGTCCGCTTTACTCGCCCGGCTGGCTACGCCTTTACGGTGGGTGATGCGGCGGCAGCGACCGACGCGACCGACTCGGACGTGCCTACCGGCGTGGCAGCAACCGCGACGACGATCACGATCGATCTGGAGTCGGGCGAGAACGATCTGGCATGGGACGCCGGTCTCTACCAGCTCCTCTCGCTGGGCAACCGGGTGTGGAACGATGTGAATAACAACGGCCTCCTCGATACCGGCGAGAGCGGGCTCGATAACGTGCAAGTCCGCCTCTACCGTGACCTTAACGGTGACGGCGATGTCAACGACTCCGGCGAGACCACGCCGGTGGCGACCACGACGACCAGCAACGGCGGCTACTACCTGTTCAGCGGCTTAGAGCAAGGCGACTATCTGGTTGAGGTAGTCTTGCCGAGCGGCTATGTTTCGAGCACTGGTACTAACGGCAGCGCCAGCGGCCCCTTCGAGCCGGCGCCCGATGCCGATACCGACAGTACCGATAGTGACGATAACGGTACCCAGAGCGGCAGCGTTGTCCGCAGCTCGATCGTGCGCTTGCGGCCCAGCACCGAACCAACCGGTGAGACCAATCCGCTGCCCCCTGCGATCAGTGACCCGGCCCGCAACGAGAACAGTAACCTAACGGTTGACTTCGGCCTTTTCCGCCCGGCCAGCCTCGGCAATCTGGTCTGGTTCGACCGCGACGCCAACGGCGTGCAGAACGGCGGTGACGAGACGGGGATTAGCGGGGTGACGGTGCGGCTCTACCGTGATAGCGATGGTGATGGTCTGCCAAGCGCCGGCGATAGCCTCATCGCCACTACCACGACCAATACTTCTGGGATCTATGGCTTTAACTACCTGATCCCGGCAAATAACTACTATCTGGTCTTCGACCTGCCAACTGGGTATGTGCGCAGTCCGCGCGATCAGGGTGGCAACGACGCAACCGATAGCGATCCCGACCGGACGAGTGGCGCAACTGCGTTGATCACGCTGGTTGCCGGCCAGAGTGACCAGAGGTGGGACGCCGGTCTCTACCAATTGGTCAACCTCGGCAACCGGGTCTGGAACGATGTGAATAACAACGGCCTGCTCGATGGCGGCGAAAGCGGCATTGACGGCGTGACCGTCAATCTGTACTACGACGCTAATCGCAACGGCGCGATCGATCCCGCTGAGAATACGCCGGTGGCGACAACCACTACCAGCGGCGGCGGGTTCTATGCCTTTGCCGACCTTGATCCGGGTAACTATCTGGTCGAGATCCCGGCCAGTAACTTCGCTGCCGGCGGGGTGCTGGGGCCGAGCGGTACTATGCCGGCCTTCCGTTCCAGCACCGGCACCAATGGCAGCGCCACTGGCCCTTACGAGGGTGCGGCGACACCCGATCCCGATAATAACGTCGATAACGACGACAACGGCACCACCGACGGCAGTGGCAATGTGCGCGCGGCCCTGATTACCCTGCGCTCGCAAGATGAGCCAACCAACGACGGCGACGGCAATAACGGCAACCTGACGGTTGACTTCGGCTTCTTCCGCCCGCTGGCGTTGGGCAACTTCGTCTGGCACGACTACAACAACAACCGCACGGTTGATACTGGCGAACCCGGCATCGATGGCGTGACGGTGCAGCTCTATCGCGATACCAACGGCAACGGAGCCTACGATGCCGGCACTGATACGCTGGTGACTGCGATGAACACTACCGGCGGCGGTCTCTATCGCTTCGACAACCTTGCCCCCGGCGACTACCTCGTCGTCATTCCGGCGAGCAACTTTGGCGCCGGCAACGCGTTGCGCTTCTTCCGCAGCAGCGATGGCGGCAATGCCAACGACAGCGACGGCACGCCCGATCCTGATGATAATGTTGATAATGACGACAACGGTATCGGGCCGAATGTGGGAGTGATGACAAACAGTTCAGCGCCGGTTGTGAGCAGGGCTGTCACGCTGAGCGTTGACGGTGAACCGACCACTGAAGATGGCGACAGCAACACCAACTTGACGGTTGACTTCGGCTTTTATAGCTTGACTGTTGGTAACCGGGTGTGGATCGATGCCAACAACAATGGCATTGTGGATGCTGGCGAGGTTGGCGCTGATGGGATTGAGGTGCAGTTGCTCTACGATGCCGACGGCAATGGCGTGCTGGAGGGAGCCGAACTTACCACCGTTATTGCTTTCTTCAACACCAGCAATGGCGGCCGCTACTTCTTCGGCGGTTTGCGTGATGGCGGCACGTATGCCATTCAAGTGGTTTCGGACGGGACGCTGGTGTCGAGCACGGGCATCAATGGCATGGCGACCGGCCCCTACGAGCCGGGTCTCGATCCGGATACTGACGCCACTGATAACAACGACAACGGTACGGCGGTTGCCAGCAGCACCAATGAACGCAGTCCGGATTTCACGGTGCGGGTTGGTTCAATGCCGACTAGCGAGACCGATACCGCCTTGCCTACCGGCATTACAAACCCGGCGATCGACGTTAACAGTAACCTGACCATTGACTTCGGCCTGTTCGACGAAGCCCAAATCGGCGATCGGGTCTGGCTCGATGTGAACGGCAACGGGATTCAGGACGCCGGCGAAACCACCAACATCGCCGGGGTGACGATCACGATCTACGATGCCACGACCAACCAGCCGCTCGACGGCGATCCGGTGACGCCGGGCATCCAGCCGATTACGCGCACTTCGACGGCGGCGGTGACGAGCTATCTCTTCGACCGACTGATCGACGGTTCCTACTATCTAGTCTTTAGCAACATTCCGGCCCAGTACGCTATTAGCCCGCTTGATCAGGGAACGAATAATGCAGTCGACTCGGATGTCGATCCGGCGACCTTGCGCACTGCGACGATCACGCTCGGCGCAACCAATAACAACGACCTGACGTGGGATCTCGGTCTCTACCCGCGGCTCACGCTAGGCAATTTGGTCTGGTACGACAGCAACGACAACGGCGTGGTGGATAGCGGCGAGAATGGCATCCCCGGCGTGCGGGTCGAACTCTACCGCGATAGCAACGGCAATAGCCAGCCTGATACTGGCGAGTTCGTTACCTTCACGACCACTGATCCCAGCGGCAACTACCTCTTCACCGGCCTTGAGCAGGGTGACTACATCGTGGTCATCCCAGAGAGCAATTTCACGCTGGGCCAGCCGCTCTACCGCCACCGTTCGAGCACTGGCGCCAATGGCGCGGCAACTGGCCTCTATGAGCCGGCGCCCGATCCGGACAACAACCTTGATAACGACGACAACGGCACTGACGTGCCCGGCGGTGGTGTGGTCAGCCGGCCGATCACGCTCAACCCGTCGTTCGAGCCGACCAACGACGGCGATGACGCCAACGGCAACCTGACCCTCGACTTCGGCTTCTTCGAGCCGTTGACGCTCGGTAATCTGGTGTGGAACGACGTGAACAACAACGGTCTGTTCGAGACCGGTGAAACGGGCATCAACGGCGTGCGGGTCGAGTTGTACCTCGACAGCAATGGCAACGGTCAGGCCGAGGCGGGTGAGTTCGTCGCCTTCACCACCACGGCAGGCGGCGGTCTCTACACCTTCAGCGACCTGATCGAAGGTAACTACATTGTGCGCATTCCGGCCAGCCAGTTCGCGACGGGCCAACCGTTGGCCGGCTTTGTCTCGAGCACCGGCACAAACGGCAGCTCGACCGGCGCCTACGAGGGTGATTTAACGCCCGATCCCGACAATAACGTCGATAACGACGACAACGGCACGACCGGCGCCAGTGGCAACGTCGATAGCCTGCCGATCACGCTTACCCGCGGCAGCGAGCCGCCAATCGCAATCGACGGCGATGGCGACAACGGCAACCTGACGGTTGACTTCGGCTTCTTCCGCCATGCCCGTCTCGGCGACCGAGTCTGGCACGATGTGAACGCCAATGGCCTGCAAGAGAGCGGTGAACTCGGCATTAGCGGCGTGACCGTCGAGCTGTACAGCGCCGGCGCTGATGGTCAGATCGGCGGCGGTGATGATGCGCTCGTAGCGACCACGACTACCGATGCCAGCGGGATCTACGGCTTCAGCTACTTGATCCCCGGCAACTACTACGTCCGCTTTGCCCTGCCCACTGGCTACACCGATGTCAGCCCGCCAGATCAGGGCAGCGACAACACGATCGACAGCGACGCCGATCCGGTCACCCGCCAGACGGTGGTGATCGCGCTGGCTGCCGGCGATAACGACCCAACGTGGGATATGGGTGTCTTCAACCGGGCCAGCGTCGGCAACTTCGTCTGGGAAGATCGCAACGGCAACGGCCGGCAAGATACCGGCGAACCGGGAATCCCCGGCGTGACCGTGACCCTCTACCGCGCGAGCGATGACTCGGTGGCTGGGACGGCTACGACTGCGGCCGATGGCTCCTACAGCATCACCGGTCTCTTGCCCGGCGAGTACTATGTGGTCTTTAGCAACCTGCCCAGCGGCTACGTCTTCACCGCGGCGGATCAGGGCGATAACGCGCTCGACTCGGACGCCAACCCGACGACCGGACGCACCGCCAACTTCACGCTGGTCAGCGGCCAGACCGACCTGACGTGGGATGCGGGTGCATACCGGCCAGCCAGCATCGGCAACTACGTGTGGCTGGATGTGAATGGCGACGGCATCCAGAACGACGGCACGACCGGAATCACCGGCGTGACGGTGACGCTGAGCGGCACGACCGGCGCGGGGGTGACGGTCAATCTCAGCACAACCACGGATAGCAGTGGCTTCTACCTGTTCGATAACCTCGCGCCGGGCACGTACACGGTGACGGTGGCGCGGCCGAGCGGCTATGAATTCACCGCGGCGAATCAGGGTGCGGATGATGCGGTGGATTCGGATGCCGACCCAACCACCGGCGCGATGAGCGCGACCGTGTTGGAGTCGGGCGAGGAAGACCTGATGTGGGACGCGGGTCTCTACCAGCCGGCCAGTATCGGCAACTACGTCTGGGACGACACCAACGGCAACGGGGTGCAAGACACCGGCGAGCCGGGAGTGGCGAACGTGACAGTCACCCTGAGCGGCACGACCGGCGCAGGGGTGGCGGTCAATCGGAGCACGACTACGGACAGTAATGGCTTCTACCTGTTCGATAATCTCGCACCGGGCACGTACACGGTGACGGTGGTGCGTCCGAGCGGGTATGAATTCACCGCGGCCAATCAGGGTACGGATGATGCGGTGGACTCGGATGTGGTGAACCCCGCCACCGGCGCGATGAGCGCAACCGAGTTGGTGTCGGGCGAAGCTGACCTGACGTGGGACGCCGGTCTCTACCAGCCGGCCAGCATCGGTAACTACGTCTGGAACGACCTGAACGGCAACGGGGTGCAAGACACCGGCGAGCCGGGGGTAGCGAACGTGACGGTGACGCTGAACGGCACCACTGGCGCGGGGGTAACGGTCAACCGCACCACGACCACGAACGGTAGTGGCCTCTACCTGTTTGATGGTCTCGCGCCGGGCACGTACACGGTGACGGTGGTGCGCCCGAGCGGCTATGAATTCACCGCGGCCAATCAGGGTGCGGATGATGCGGTGGATTCGGATGCCGACCCAACCACCGGCGCGATGAGCGCGACCGGGTTGGTGTCGGGTGAAGCCGACCTGACGTGGGACGCCGGTCTCTACCAGCCGGCCAGCATCGGCGACCGGGTCTGGCGCGACTCTAACGGCAACGGCGTGCAAGACGCCGGCGAGCTCGGCGTGGCCAATGTGGAAGTGCGGCTGAGCGGGACAACTGGTGCAGGTGTCGCAGTTAATCGCACCACCTTCACCGATAGCGATGGCCGCTACCGGTTCGATGACCTTGCACCGGGTGAGTACGCCATCACTGTGATCGCGCCGCCGAATGACGCCTTCACCGTGCCTAATCAGGGTGGTGATGATGCGCTCGACTCAGACGCAGACGCCAGCGGGGCAATGCCGAGCACGACGCTCACGTCGGGCGAAGAAGACCTCACGTGGGACGCCGGTCTGTTCGGCGCGGCTAGCATCGGCAACTTGGTCTGGGACGACCTGAACGGCAACGGGGTGCAAGACGCTGGCGAGCCGGGAGTGGCGAACGTGACGGTGACGCTGAGCGGGACGACCGGCGCGGGGGTGGCGGTCAATCTCAGCACGACCACGGACAGTAATGGCTTCTACCTGTTCGACGGGCTCGCACCGGGTACCTACACGGTGACGGTGGCGCTGCCGAGCGGCTATGAATTCACCGCAGCCAATCAAGGTACGGATGATGCGGTGGATTCGGATGCTGACCCAACCACCGGCGCGATGAGCGCGACCGTGTTGGTGTCAGGCGAGGAAGACCTGACGTGGGATGCTGGTCTCTATCAGCCGGCCAGCATCGGCAACTACGTCTGGGAAGACCTGAACGGCAACGGGGTGCAAGACACCGGCGAGCCGGGAATTGGCGGCGTGACCGTGACCCTCTACCGCGCGAGCGACAACTCCGTGGCGGGGACGGCGACGACCGCGCCCGATGGCTCCTACAGCATCACCAACCTCGTGCCCGGCGAGTACTACATCGTCTTCAGCAACCTGCCCAGCGGCTATGTCTTCACGGCGGCTGATCAGGGCAGTAATAACGCGGTCGATTCGGACGCCAATCAAACCACTGGCCGCACGGCTACCTTCACGTTGGTCAGTGGTCAGAGCGACCTCACGTGGGACGCGGGTCTCTACCAGCCGGCCAGCGTTGGCAACTACGTCTGGCGCGATGTGAACGGCGATGGCGTGCAAGATGCCGGCGAACCCGGTATCAGTGGCGTGACCGTCACCCTGACCGGGGCCGGGCCGGATGGCGTGTTCGGCACAGCGGATGATGTCAGCCGCACGACGACCACCGATAGCAACGGTGAATACCTCTTTGATAACCTGCCGCCGGGCAGCTACCGGCTAACCTTTAGCGATATTCCGGCTGGATTAACCTTCAGTCCGGCCGATCAAGGCGGCGATGATACCGCTGATAGTGATGTCATCACCAGCGGCGGCGCCACCGATGTCTTTGCCCTCACCAGCGGCCAGAGCGATCTGTCGCGTGATGCCGGTCTCTATCCGTTGTTGAGCCTCGGCAATCTGGTCTGGGTCGATACTAACAACAACGGTGTGGTGGATAGCGGCGAGAGCGGCGCGGGCAGCGTGCAAGTCCGGCTCTACCGCGACAGCAACGGCAACGGAGCGTGGGATGCAGCCGATCAACTGGTTGCCACCATGTGGACGGATAGCAATGGCAATTACCGCTTCACCGGCTTGCCGCAAGGCAACTACTTCGTGGTCTTGCCGGGATGGCAATTCGGCATCGACGGGTTCTGGTACGGCTACCGCAGCAGCACCGGTGCGTTCTCGCTGACGGCTGGGCCATACGAGCCAGCGCCCGACGCCAATACCGATCTCGACAACGACGATAACGGCACGCGGCAGGCCGATGCCGGCTCGGACTTCAACATCGTCAGCGGCGTGATCGAGCTGCGGCCCAACAGCGAGCCGGATACAGCCGTTGATGGCGATGGGCGCGACAGCAACCTGACCATCGACTTCGGCATCTTCCGGCCGGCGGTGGTGGGTGATCTGGTCTGGAGCGATCGCGATGGCAATGGCGTCCAAGACACCGAAGAGCCGGGAGTGGCGAATGTGCGCGTCACCCTCTACTACGTTGGCGCTGACGGCATTGCCGGCACGGCTGACGATGTCGAGGTGGCGACGCAGCTCACCGATAGCAATGGCTTCTACGAGTTTACCGATCTGCTGCCGGGTGACTACTATCTGGTCTTCAGCGAATTGCCGGCGGGGGCGCGCTTCACCGCTGCCGATCAAGGCGCTGATGACACGCTCGACTCGGATGCCGATCCGGTCACCGGCGTGACCGCCGTCTTCTCGCTCGAGAGCGGCACGATCGCTTGGGATTGGGACGCCGGTCTGCTCTTGCCGGCCAGCGTGGGCAATCGCGTCTGGCTGGATGCCAACGGCAACGGCGTGCAAGACAGCGGTGAGCGCGGGATCGAAGGCGTGACCGTGCGCCTGACCGGTACCGACATTGACGGCAACCCGGTTGATCTGAGCACGACCACCGACAGCAACGGTGATTACCTCTTTGATAACTTGCCGCCGGGCAGCTACCGGCTGACCTTTAGCGGCATTCCGGCTGGATTAACCTTCAGTCCGGCCGATCAAGGCAGCGATGACACCGCTGATAGTGATGTCATCACGAGCGGCGGTGAAACGGCGGTCTTTGACCTCGTCAGAGGCCAGAACGATCTGTCGCGCGATGCCGGTCTGTATCCGTTGTTGAGCCTCGGCAATCTGGTCTGGGTCGATACCAACAACAACGGCGTGGTGGATAGCGGCGAGAGCGGCGCGAGCAGCGTGCAAGTCCGGCTCTACCGCGACAGCAACGGTAACGGAGTGTGGGATGCAGCCGATCAACTGGTTGCCACCACGTGGACGGATAGCAATGGCAATTACCGCTTTACCGGCTTGCCGCAAGGCAACTACTTCGTGGTCTTGCCGGGGTGGCAGTTCGGCATCGACGGCTTCTGGCCCGGCTACCGCAGCAGCACTGGCGACTTCTCGCTAACGGCTGGGCCGTATGAGCCGGCGCCTAACGCCAACAACGATCGCGACAACGACGATAACGGCACACGGCAGGCCGATGCCGGCTCGGACTTCAACATCGTCAGCGGCGTGATCGAGCTGCGGCCTGATAGCGAGCCGGATACAGCCGTTGATGGCGACGGGCGCGACAGCAACCTGACCATCGACTTCGGCATCTTCCAGCCGGCCAGCGTGGGCAACCGGGTCTGGAACGACCTCAACGCCAACGGCATTGCCGAGTCGGGTGAGGAGGGCGTTAGCGGGGTCACGGTCAGGCTGTACCGGTCTGACGGCACACTGGTTGGCACGGTTGTGACCGGCAGCGACGGCAGCTATCTGTTTACAGAACTGCCGCCGGGGAACTACTACATCGAGTTTGGTCTGCCAGAGGGATGGGTGTTTAGCCCGCAAGGTCAGGGCAGCGATAGCGGGAGCGACAGCGATGTTGACCCGAACACGCAACGCACGCAGGTCTTCATGCTCACCAGCGGCCAGAATGACCTCAGTTGGTGGGCAGGCATCCACCGCGCGCCGCCGACCGCGATCACGCTGCTCAGCTTCACCGCCGAGCGGCAGAGCAACGGCGTGCTACTGCGCTGGGTGACGGGCAGCGAACGGGATACGCTCGGCTTCGTGATCTTGCGCAGCGCGAGCGGCAACCGGGCGGATGCGGTGCCGATCGTGGCGACGCCGATCCCGGCGCAGGGCAGCGCCGGCGGCGGCGCGAGCTACCAGTGGCTCGATCGCACGGCCCAGCCGAACGTGAGCTATCACTACTGGCTGGTCGAGATTGAAACTGGCGGCAGTCGCAACGAGTTTGCCTTGCACAGTCCGGCGCTGCAATTCACCTATCGGGTGCTGGTGCCGATCATTCAGCGCTAGCAGGCGCTTCGCAGCGTTCTGACCCGGTTGCCGCTCCTGATCAGGGGCGGCAACCGGTTTTTGGCAGCACAAGGGGGCGTGTAGCTTGCCAAACCTCATTCCGCTCGTTGGGTGGCAAGAAGTGTTTTTCAGACAATTTTTTGACTTGTAAGCAAAAAAGACATGCTAAAATTAGTGTGTCATGATATAATAGGCAAACAAGATAAAAAAGTCTTATCTTGGCGTATCATCACTTACTACCGGAAGGCGCATTCACCTCGCGGCGGCAGCGGACGGCACGAGCGCCTGCTGGCTCATCGCAGGGCTAGAGCGCCATCGACCTATCCGTGCAGGCATGTCTCTTTCGGCATCGTCCAATCCTAAGCTTGACGAGTATTCGCACAGGAGCCGGCGCTATGTATATTCGCTGGGTTGTGCGGCGGCACAAAAACGCTGAAATTGCCAATACCAATTTCTACGACGCCTACCTTGTCGAGAGTTACCGTGACGAACGGGGGCAGCCGCGGCAACGCACGATTGCCTATCTCGGCAATATTCGCCAGATCGAAGGAGAGTTTCCGACGATTGAGCGCGAATTATTTTTATTACGCGCCGATCGTATTCTCGAGTCGTTGCCCGAATTGACCGAGACTGAACGGCAAGAGGTGCGCGATGCGTTACGGCGTAAAGTGCCGCCATTGAATCGTGATGAAGTCATTCGCGGGTTTACCGCCAATCTCAGTTGGTACCGGCAATGGTGGGAACAGCATGGCAACCCGCTCAGCGATGAGGAAGTGCTCAGTATTGTGCGCGCAACGCGGGGCAAGGTCGAGCCGATCTAAGCCATACCTTGACCGAAAATACACAATTTTGTCATGCCACTGGTAATAGCTCCGTGGTAGGATATAACCATGGAGCAAAATACTGTCTTAATCGTTGACGACGATGAGCAGATGCGCGCACTGCTCATCGAAACGATATCCCCCTTCAACCTCCGTCTGCTGACTGCGCAGCGCGGCGATCAGGCGTTAGCGTTGGCCAGAGAACATCACCCTGATCTGATCCTGCTTGATGTCATGATGCCGGATGTGGACGGGTTTGAGGTATGCCGATCATTGCGCGATGATCCGAAGTTGGCCCAGATTCCGATTGTTATGATCACCGCGTTGAATGATCGCGAAGCAAAAATACGCGGATTCGAGGCTGGCGCGGATGAGTTTATTACCAAACCGTTTGATCTTGGTGAATTGCAAGCGCGGATTAATACTTTATTGCGCTTGAACCGGTATCGCCGGCTCTTGCAAGAGCAAGCGCGCGTGAGCGCCGAACGAGCGCGGTTTGAGTGGGTGGTAGTGACATCGGATAACGCCTACCTCATTCTTGACCAGCAGGACCGGATTACTTACGCCAATCCCCGTGCCCGGGCATACCTTGGCTTGGCGGCTGACGAGCAGCCGAGCAGGCCCTTCCGTGAACTAGCTGCGCAGCGGTATCAGTTGGCGCCATCCGAGGCATGGGAACAGTGGCCGGAGCCGGTTGATCTCCAGCGCTTCTTAGTGCATCCTGAAACGCTGCACAGTTCTGAACAGTGGCTCAAAGTTGAGCCGGCAGTCGTCCATCCGGCGGATGACCAAATTGTCGTGACCATCCGTGATGTGACGCAACAAATCACTGCCCAACGTGATATGTGGACGTTTCATACCGCGATCTCGCATAAACTGCGTACACCGTTGGTCAGTATCATTGGCGGCTTGAATATCTTGCACGACAATATGGATCAGCTTGATCGCTCGATTGCGCGGAATATTGCGGCGATTGCCCTTAGCGGCGCGCACCGGCTGCAAAGCGAAATTGATGATATTTTGCAGTATGTGCGCAACCCCGGTGATGCGCACTACCTTGATACATGCACGGTGTTTGAACTGCCTGCTATGATCGCTGCGATCAGCCAAGAATTGGGGATGCAAACTGTCAGCCTCAACCTTGACCCCGCGCTCGATACGCGGCGGTTGCGGATTTCGCGGCGCAGCCTTGAAACCGTATTGCGGGAATTGTGCGAAAATGCGAAGAAGTTTCATCCGCAACGCAATCCGGCGGTGATGGTGCGCGTTGATGCCGATCTGGTTCGTGATCAGGTGCGGTTGTTGGTCTGCGATGACGGCATTCATCTGCCGCCCGAACAACTGCGCAAGATTTGGCAGCCGTACTATCAGGCCGAGCGCAGCTTTACCGGCCAAGTTGAAGGGATGGGTTTAGGGTTGGCGCAGGTGGCGCGGATCGTGTTGGCGGTTGGCGGCAGCTACCAGATTCATAATCGTTCTGATCGGCCCGGCATCTGTGTCGAAATCCGCATTCCCTTTGCGGAAGAACAGGCCCGTGGCGTCGTGATCGGTACGGGTGAACGTTGAGTTGACGCGTATCAGCTCTTCTGCTACTCTGTGAAGCCGGTTACGCGCAGAGAAGGAGCCAGAGCGTGCGGATTGCAATCACCGGAGCGCAGGGGCAATTAGGGCAGGCGGTGATAGCCGCGCTCGCCGATCAACATGATCTGGCGCCGTTGGGGCATGGCCAGCTTGAGCTGGCTGATCCGGCCACTGCCGATCAGATTGCGGCCACCGGTGCGGATGTGGTGATCCATGCGGCAGCCTATACCAACGTTGATGGGTGCGCGCGTGATCCATTGCTGGCCTATCGGGTCAATGGCTTGGGCACGCGCTATGTGGCCCTTGGCTGTCGCCGGATCAATGCGGCGCTGGTCTATATCAGCACCAATGAGGTGTTTGCCGGCGATGGCCGGCGGCCATATTTTGAGGATGATCCTACCGGCCCGATCAATCCGTATGGCCAGAGCAAGCTGGCTGGTGAGCAAGCCGTGCGCGCGTTGTGGCCGCGCCATTTTATCGTGCGGGTGGCGTGGTTGTTTGGCGGCGAACGCAATTTTGTCCGCACGGTGTTGCGGTTAGCGACCAACCCGCCGGCTGGCGGCTTGCGGATGGTGGCCGACGAGATCGGCAGCCCGACGTACGCGCCTGATGTGGCGGCGGGGTTGGCGCGGTTGATTACCACCGATTACTACGGCACCTATCACTTTGTCAATGATGGCATCTGCTCGCGCTACGAGTTTGCCGCCGAAATTCTGCGCCGTGCTGGTATTGATACCTCGCTGCACCCCATCCGCTTGCGCGATTTTCAGCGCGATAGCACGCCACCGCCCTATACGCCGCTGGCCAATGTGGCCGGTGCGGCGTTGGGCATTACGTTCCGCCCGTGGCAAGAGGCGCTCGACGCCTATCTTGACCGTCTGCGCCGCCAAGCGTTATTGCCATGATCGATGTGATTGTGCCCAATTACAATGGCAGCGCATTGCTGCCGGTGTGTCTTGACTCGTTGCGCGCGCAGACCCGGCGTGATTTTGTGGTGACAGTGGTTGATGACGCCAGTACCGACGACTCGGTGGCGTTGGTGCGGGCGCGTTACCCGGAAGTGCGGGTGTTGGCGTTGGCGCAGAATCGTGGGTTTGCGGCGGCAGTGAATGCAGCGATCGCGGCGACCAATCACCCCTTTGTGGTTTTGCTCAACAATGATACCGAAGCTGACCCAAACTGGTTAGCGGCGCTGATCGGCGCGCTCGAACGCTGGCCGCAGTTTGCTTTTGCCGCCGCGAAGCTGCGCCTGTTCGACCGGCGCGAGGTGTTGCATTCGGCAGGCGATTTCTATCGTGTGAATGGCGAGCCGGGCAACCGCGGGGTGTGGGAAGTCGATCGCGGCCAATACGATGCGTACGCCGAGGTGTTTGGGCCATGCGCCGGCGCAGCCGCCTACCGGCGCAGCGCGCTCGAACTGCTAGCCGAAGACGGTAACGTCTTTGACGAAGAGTTGGTCATGTACTGCGAGGATGTCGATCTCAACCTGCGTGCGCGGCGTAAAGGGCTGCGTACCATCTTTGTCCCGACCGCAGTCGTCTACCACCGGCTGAGCGCCAGCGGCGGCGGCGCTTTGGCGAGTTATTATTGCGGGCGCAATTTTCCGCTCGTATGGGTAAAAAATATGCCCCCGCCGCTGGCGCGCCGCTATTGGCCGGCGTTAGTGATCTCGCAGGTGCGTTTTGCCCTGCACAGCTTGTTGCACGTTCGCGAACCAGCCGCGCGGGCGCGGTTGCGGGGCCAATTGGCTGGTTTGCGCGCGTTGCCGCGCTTTCTATCGCGCCGTTCCGCATCACCCGAAGAAACTGCGCCGGTCGTTGCTGCACTGGCGCTCGGCCAGCCACCTACGCAGAGCACATCATGACCAACGAACCATTCCTGTCCATTGTGATCCCGGCGTACAACGAAGAGCGGCGCCTGCCGGCGACCCTCACCGCGATTATGACCTTTCTCGCCGCCGAACCATACGCCAGCGAAGTGATCGTCGTCGATGATGGCAGCGACGATCGTACCGCCGAAATTGCCACTGCCTTCCCCGGTGTCACTGTGTTGCGCTGTGATCATCGCGGCAAAGGCTTTGCGGTGCGCGCGGGGGCGCTCGCAGCGCGTGGATCGATCATCTTGCTGTGTGATGCTGATTTAGCGGTGCCGATTGAGGAATGGCCACGATTGCGCGCCGCGATTGAGGCTGGCTATCCGATCGCGATCGGTTCCCGTGAGGGGGTCGGTGCAACCCGCGAGGGCGAACCATGGTACCGGCATGTGATGGGCCGGGTCTTCAATGGGATCATTCGTCTCGTGGCCCTGCGGGGGATCAACGATACCCAGTGCGGTTTCAAGGCGTTGCGCCGTGAGGTGGCTCGCGATCTCTTCCGCCGGGTGCGGATTTACGGCGATGATGCGCCGGTCGTGCGCGGCGCCGCTGTGACGGCGTACGATGTCGAATTGCTCTTCCTTGCCCAACGCCGTGGCTACCCGATCGCCGAAATTCCGGTGACGTGGCGCTACGGCGCGGAAACCAAAGTCAATCCGCTGCGCGACTCGTGGCGCAATCTCCGTGATGTGCTACGGGTGCGCTGGAATGATCTCCGTGGCCGGTATGATGTTACATCCGTCCCCGTAGAGGAGGTTGCTCCCCGATGACACCTAGCCAACGCGCGCATCTGCGCCGCCTCGCCCATGCCTTGCCGGTTACGGTGATGATTGGCAAGCATGGCCTGACTGAAAACATTCTGTCGAAGGTCGAACAAGAACTCGATGCCCACGAGTTGATCAAACTGCGGTTTCTTGACTACAAAGACATGAAAGATGAGTTGGTCGAGACAATAGTAGCGACGACCGGGGCGATGTTGGTGGCGATTATCGGCCACACGGCGATCCTTTACCGCCAGCACCGCGATCCGGCGCAGAGGAAGATCCACGTATGAACACGAAAGCCTTGCAACGCGGGTTCTGGCTCTCGTTTTGGTCGGTGGTGACCATTATGACGGTGCGCGGCGCGATCATTCCGGCGCGGCTGCGCAATCTGCGGATTACCAGCCTCAGCGGGATCGGGCCAGTGTATGCGACCGTGAGTTGGGGCTATAGCGCCGGCAGCCGGCCGGTCAATGTGATCTTTGATCTCCAATGCGCCGGCGGCGCGACGGGGAGTGTCACCGTTGATGGCGAGGCGCTCGAGGCTGAGGTGCCGTTGATTGGAACGGCGCGCGCCGGTGAGGCGTATACCATCACGGCGACGTTGGTCTACCGCCGGTTGGGTTGGACGTTTACCCGCCAGATGCAGGCGTCGGGTCAGATTGGGTAGCTTGCGCCTCGAGTTCAGCGATGCGAGCTCGCACTTCGGCAGCGAGCCGCTGCAATTCGCGGTTGACGACGTACTGCCATTCGGCGGCTTCGTGGTCTTCGAGCGCGCCGCCACCGTACTTCAATTCCATCGCTAAATGCCAACCTTTGCGTTCGGCAAACTTCTCTAATTCGGCGCACCGGCTCGGCGGCCAACGCCGGCGGATAAATTGACGAAACGCGCGTTCCATCCGCCCTGATCCATCGGGATTTAACGATGGCAAGGGGAAGAACGGCTCTTTATCGCGCGGATCGGGGGCGGCCGCTTTGCTGAAATAGAGGGTGCGCTGGGTAATCGAGTAGCGCCACTCGCCATCGCCATGGTAATTGCCGGGATTGTTGGCAATAGCGCCGGTCAGCATGCGATCGGTGATGGTCATCGTTGCACCTATTCAATACAAACCGATCTTACGACAATAATTTGTTCTATACAGCATAGCACAGAGCAGGCGAAGAAACAACTAGGTGGGGAATAGGGAGGGGGGCCGGGGGTGAGGGATCATGACCAAGGCGCCAAGCGAGCAAAGCCGCAGCGATGGTAAACGCCAAGGCGCTGAGGAACGCGAAGGACGCAAAGGTTTTTGGGGGAGCACCACCGCCCTGATTGTCATTGCGAGCCGAGCTGTGATGTTGCCCCCACCCTCGGCCCCTCAACCCCAACGGGGGAGGGGTGTTTTTTTACCGCAGGGGGTGCAGAGGGCGCGGGGGAGGGCGGGGATACGAGCGCGCTCGTATCCCTCGCCAAACCCGTTGTGTGCTGCACGGTTTGCACATAGCCCTCATCTCCCGGCCTCCTCGCCCGCTTTCCGGCTGTCATTGCGAGGGAGGGGCGGCTCGCAGCGCGGCGGGGAGCCGCCCGACCGACGCAATCTCCCGCTCTAGTGGTACGAGCCAGCTTTGGGATGGCAGGAGCCCGGCCCTGAAGGACCGGGCTAGGCTGACGAAGCCCGCTGCGCGGGCTGCTGGCCCGCCCCTCCCCCAGCGGGGGAGGGGTTGGGGGTGGGGGCAACTCGACCGTGCGCATGCGGAATGCTGCGCTTCGCGCGGAATCCAACCATGCCCCGCTCCCGCTCCCACGGGTGCGGGGAGCTGCTGCCGATCACGGTCGCGGTCAAACGCGGCAAGAACCCGCTCCCACGGGTGCGGGGAGCTGCTGGGTCTGCGCGACGTCCCGTTGTCATTGCGAGGGAGTGGTGGCACCCAGCCGCGCTGGGTGCCGCCCGACCGAAGCAATCTCCCGCTCTAGCGGTACGAGCCAGCTTTGGAATGGCAGGAACCCGGCCCTGAAAGGCCGGGCTCGGTTTACGAAGCCCGATCGGGCTGCTGGCCCGCTCCTCCCCCAGCGGGGGAGGGGTTGGGGGTGGGGGTAACTCGACCGTGCGCACGCGGAACGCTGCGCTTCGCGCGGAATCCAACCATGCCCCGCTCTCACTGGCGCAGGAGCGGGGCGTTCCCACGTTCTGCGCCCGCGATGCCGTACACGTTATCCAGCGGCTCCCCCTCTCCCGCCGTGAGGCGGGAGAGGGGCCGGGGGGTGAGGATCAGCGGCCTGCGGCCCGCCCCTCATCAGCCAGCGTAGGGGCGTGTAGGCAGCTTGAAACCTTCTCCCGCTAAATGGGATGTTGCGGCAGTCAAATTGCCGCACCCCATAACGCCTTGCTCATTTCACCGTACTCGGCGTATACTTCTATAAGGAAGAAGTTTTGAAATACGTTGAGATGTTCAATGACTGTCGATCCACGTGACTATCGCGCCACAATGGGTTTGTTTGCCACCGGGGTGACGGTGATTACCGCCAGTGATGGCCAGCAGATTCGGGGCATGACCGCTAACTCGCTCACTTCGGTTTCGCTTGATCCGTTGCTGTTACTCGTCTGTGTCGATCGCAAGGCGCGTATGGCGCCGGTGATCAGCGCAGCGACTCAGTTTGCGGTGAATATCTTGCGCGCCGATCAAGAAGCGATTGCACGCCATTTTGCCGGCCGGCCACAGCCTGATCTCGATATCCCAATGATTGAACTGGCCGGCGCACCAGTGTTGCGCGATAGCCTTGCCACATTGGTCTGCGCCCGCGATCGCATCCTCGACGGCGGCGATCACCTGATTGTGCTGGGGCGGGTGCTTGCGCTGCGTCGCGCACCTGAAGGGGAACCGCTCTTATACTTTGCCGGTGCGTATCGCCACTTGGCGGAAGTATCGCCAGCGTTGGCGTAAATTTCTCTAACGTGCTACGATTCACTCTGGTAGCGTTGGTTGATGTCGGCGTACCTACCGGAGTGTACGGCAATGATCTACCTACGCCGGCGCATATTGCTTGGCTTTGGTCTTGGTTACGCTGTACTAATCTGGCTCAGCGCGCAGCCGGTCGTCACCACGCGCGGCTTGCCATTGATTTGGCTCGCCGCTGGCGTGGCGTTAGGCGGTGCGCTGCTCGCCGGCAACCGCGTCTTGCCGGTCATCTTTGCCGGCGCCTTGGTTGGATACGGCGCCGTCTTCTGGCAGCTAGGTCTCCCGTTTGAGCGATTGTTGCTCTCGGCAGTAATCTTTGCCAGCACCGCGCTGGGACAGGCATGGCTGGCTTGTTTCCTCGTGTACCGGTTTGGCGGGTCGCTGCCGCCGGCATCCTTGCCACGTGTCTTACGGGTGTGCGGGTTACTCGCGTTGGCTGTCCTGCCGGCGCCGTTTATCGGCGTAGCGACAATGACCGCTGCCGGAGTGCGCTTGGCTGGCGATTGGCTGCTGGCTGGCGGGCAATGGTGGCTCAACTTCCTCGCCGGTGTTTGGCTGGTCACGCCTTGGTTTGTCGTCGGTGTCTACTATTGGCGCCAGCGACCCATGCGTGAACCGTTCTTGTGGCCGGTGAGCAGTCTCTTGCTGGCATTGCTGCTCTTTAGTTTGCAACTGATCTGGCGCGATGCCCAGCAGCGGTATGCTGACCAACTCCAAGCCGATGCCAACGAAATCATGAGTCTGATCGATGATCGGCTAACGCGCTATGAACAAGGAATTCAGGGCATTGGCGCGTTCTTTCTCGCTTCGCAGCAGGTTGAACAGCATGAGTTTAGCGTCTTTGTGCGCACTATCCTCAATCAGCTACCGGCGTTACAGTCGGTCGGTTGGGCGCAGCGAGTGACGCAGGCCGAACGAGTTGGGTTTGAGCGCCAGATGCAGGAAACCGGCTTGCCAGACTTTCGGGTGCGCGAACCGGGTGCCTTCGGTCCGCCAGCAGGCCCACGGCCTGAGTATTTTCCCTTGACGTATGTCGAACCGTTTGCCGAGCGCCGTCCGGTGTTAGGCATGGATATGGCGGTCGAGCCGGTACGGCGCGATGCGTTGGCGCAGGCGCGCGATAGCGGGCAGATTGTGATGACCGGGCCGATTCGCCCGTATGTGGCAACCGTGGATATGCCGGCGGTCTTGTTTATGGCGCCGGTGTATAATGCAGGCTTGCCGCCGCAAGATATCGACGAGCGCCGGCGCCGGATTACCGGAATGGTCATGTTCTTGGTGATGCCGGCTGAGTTGATCGAACAGGCGTTACGCCCGGTTGTCCCTCCTGATCTTGAGGTGCTCTTGCTCGATGTCACCGATGGCGCGCCGCAGCCGCTCGCTTTTTACGCATCGGGTGCGGCTCAACCGCCAGAGCAGCTTGATCTGGCGGGATTTGTGAGTGAGGCCGCGATGGTCATCGAGCAGGATCGCTATGGCCGGGTCTGGCAATTTGCGTTGCGGCCCGGCGCGACCTACCCAAACCGTTGGTTGAATTGGGATGTCGTGAGCCGCACGCTGATCGCTGTCGCTAGCCTTGTAATCTTCTTTCTCTTTATCGGTCAGCGCCAGCGGCACGACGCGCGCCAACGCCGGCTCACCCGCACCTATGCCTTGCTCAGCGCCATTAACCAGATGATCATCCGCGAACGTGAGCCGCAGCGGATTTTTCAAGAGGTCTGCCGGATTGCGGTTGAGGTGGGCGGGTTTCGGATGGCGTGGATCGGGCAGCGGCAAACAGGCAGTGATCGGTTAGAACCGGTGGCATTCGCCGGTGAAGCAGGCGATTACCTCGAACGCCTTCATATCTTACTGAGCGAAGATACGACCTGCCCGACGGCGCAGGCGCTGCGCAGCGGCCAAGCGATGATTGTCAATAATCTGGCGACTGATGAACGGGTGGCATTGTGGCGTGAAGCGGCGTTGCGGTTAGGGTATCGCGCCTCGGCGAGTTTTCCGTTGCTGGTTAATGGCGAGGTGTATGCGACCTTAAGCCTCTATGCCGGCCAGCCCGCTTTTTTCGATCTTGACGAAGTGCGTTTGCTCAACGAACTGGCCGATGATGTTGCCTTTGCCATCGTGGTCGGGCGGCAAGAGGCGCAGCTCCGCGCAAGCGAACAACGTAATCATCTCATTGTCAGTACATTGCCGGATATGGTCTTCCGGCTAAGCCGGCAAGGCGTCTTCATTGATTTCTCGGCGCCACCGAACACAATGCTTGTGCAACAGCCAGAACTCTTTCTCGGCCAACCGTTTGAAACAGTGTTGCCGGAGGATTTGAGCCGGCAATTGCGCGATGCACTGGAGATGGCGTTTGCGACCGGCGAATTACAGACCGTCGCCTATCAACTGCAGATCGACGATCGCGAACGCTTCTTTGAAGCGCGCATCAAGGCTAGCCCCGCTGGTGATGAGGCGATCGCGATTGTGCGTGATATCACGGCATGGCGTACAGCCGAGTTAGCCTTGCAGGCTGAACGTGATCTACTCGCCCGCCGCGTCGCCGAACGCACCGCTGAATTGAGCCGGGCCAATGCCGAGTTGGCGCGGGCCGTGCGCACCAAAGATGAGTTCCTTGCCAATATGAGCCACGAGTTGCGCACCCCGCTGAACGCAATTCTTGCCCTCAGCGAGAGCCTGTTAGAAGAGTTGCGCGGCCCGCTCAACGAGCGGCAGCAGGCGGCGGTGCGGGCGATTGAGGCAAGCGGTCGCCATTTGCTAGCCCTGATTAACGATGTGCTCGATTTGGCCAAAATTGAAGCGGGGCGGATGGATATCAGCAAAGAGGTGGTCGCGGTCAGCGATCTGTGCGAAGCGAGCCTGACACTGGTCAAAGAGCAGGCCCACAAGAAACAGATCCGGCTTTCGCTATCGATCGACAATCCGCAGACGCGCTTTTTAGCCGACCCCCGCCGTATCAAACAGATACTGGTCAATCTGTTGAGCAATGCCGTGAAGTTCACGCCCGACGGCGGTTCGGTGGAGTTGCAGGTTACGACCGATGCGGCTCAAGGCACCATTGCCTTTACGGTCAGCGATACCGGCATTGGCATTGCACCCGAACAGATGCAGTCCCTCTTCCAGCCGTTTGTGCAGCTCGATAGCAGCCTCAGCCGGCAACATGAGGGGAGCGGCTTGGGGTTGGCGCTGGTACGGCGTCTTGCCGATCTGCACGGTGGCAGCGTTTCAGTCACCAGCGAGCCGGGGAAAGGTAGCATCTTTACCGTGACGTTGCCGTATCAACCGGCAACGCATGCGGTTGCGACCGCGATTGATGACGAATTGTCGCCGTTGCGGGTGGCATTGGTGATCGTCGATTCGGTGACGATGGCCGATCAATTGGCCCGTTACCTCGAAGAGCAGCAGATCCAGCCGGTATTGGCGTTGCAAAGCAGTGACGCGCTTGCGCACGCCGCCACAGTGCGTCCCGATCTGATCGTGCTTGATCTTCACATCGCCGGCGGCGCGGGTTGGGAGATTCTCGCCGGCTTGCAACACGATCCTGACTTGCGTTCGATCCCAGTGATTGCCATCGTCATAGCGGATGAAGCCCAACAAGCGTTGGCAGCCGGCGCGACGGCATGGCTGGTGCAACCGGTTGATCGGGGTGCGGTTCGGCGTGCCTTGAGCCAAATCACTTTTTCGCCGCGGCCAACGACCACGCTGCACCTGCGCCGCGGATTAGGCGCTAAGCTCTTGGTGGCTGAAGACAACGAACTCAACCTCGCAACGATGAGTGAATACCTGAAGGCGTGTGGGTATGAGTTGCAGGTCGCGCGGAATGGGCGCGAGGCGTTGGCAGTCGCCGCCGAATGGCAGCCCGATCTGATCATCATGGATATTCAGATGCCTGAAATGGACGGGTTAGAAGCGATCCGGCAATTACGCGCGCAAGCGATGTACGCTGCTACACCGATTATTGCCGTCACCGCGCTGGCGATGCCGGGTGATCGCGAGCGTTGCTTATTGGCCGGCGCAACCGATTATCTGGCCAAGCCGGTAAGTCTGCGCCGGTTGGTCGAGCGTATCGAACAGCTTTTGCAGCAACAGCAACATGCCAGATAATTCCAGTGTATCTGGTACTCTTCATGTGCTACAATCAGACATAACAATGAGGTCGGTGCAGCCCCCCTCGCTGCTGCCCTGTCACCCTCGCCGCTGCGCGCAACGACCTGCGCCACCGTTAGTTCGTTACCCATTCCGCCAGAGGAGCGCCCCTATGCTGGCCCGGATCGCACTCAGCCTGCTGCTTGGCTTCATTTGCGGCACGACCGGTCTGGTCTTCATGCCCGATTTAGCTCGCGTGATCGGCCCGTTCATCTGCACTGGCGAATTGCAGCCCGTTCGCAGCGACGGTGTGTTGCATTTTCGTTGCCGCACTGTCAATGGCGATGAACAGCGGCTCGATCTCAAACAGATGTTGCCGTATGCCATTATCAGCACATCGTTGCTCTTGATCCCGCCGGTGCATACCGCTATTCGCCACTTTGAGCGGCGCTATTCGGCGATTCGGCAGGCGATCGATCGCGATTTAGCCACTTCAGTGCCGGTGCGCGCTGAGCTGTTGAAGGTAGAGATTGTTGGTTCGTATAAGCGAGCCATTTTGATGCGAGCGGTCGAAACGGAGTTGACGCTGTGGGTCTACCCGCCGGCTCAGCGTCCTTACGAAGCGCGCGCATACTGGTTGGTCGAGGAGGCGGGCTTGCCCAATCTCCGGCGCGGCACGATGCTCAATGCGCGGATCAACCCCTTGCGTCCGCAGCGCGTCTATCCGGCGGAACCGTGGGCGACATACCTCTGGCATGAACAAGCGCCGGCAGGAAAGTAGGGGAATGGTAAGGGGCGGGCGCCAAACCCGCCCCTCAGCATCTACGACGACGAACTTCTGCTCCCGATCGGTTTCAGTTCAGGCTGCCACGTATCGAGCAGAATCCAGAGCACGAGCGCCAGCAAGACCCAATGCAATTGGTCGCGGATGAGCGCAGCGATGCTGACGGCTTCGCGGGCAAAGGGGATGGTCTCGTACAGCGATTGCAAAAGCCGGGCAGGCAACGCTTCCAATTGCGCGATCAGCGAGCCGGCGCCAAGCTGAAACCAGACAATCTGATAGAGATAGGCAGCGCCAACCATCGAAACCAGCACTGCGAGCGCAATCAAGCCAATGGCAAGATAGAAGCGCCAGCGTGGCAGTGGCGCCGTGGCCGGAGCAGGGGTGGGCGCGGCGTTTGGCACCAATTGCAACAGCCGGTGCGTCAATTCAGGCGGCGCCTCCCAGCGCAATTCGTGGCGGAGCGCCGCATCGAGCAGCTCTTCTGGTGGTGGTGTTGGCATTGGCGTAGACATAACTCACCTCCTTCCCCACCCCGGTAGCAGGCGTAGCGGCGTAATCCGTAGCGACTGATCATCAACCGGTTTCGGCGCCGGCTGATTCACGGCGCGGGTCGCCGGTGGTTCATTCGTTTGCAACAATTGGGCGAGGCGCTCTTTGCCGCGCCGGATATGGCTCTTCACGGTATTGAGGGGCAGGTCAAGAATCTCAGCGATATCGGTATACTTGAGATCCTCAAAGTAGTATAACGTCAGCACCAACCGGTAATGCGGTTCGAGCTGTTCGAGCGCGCGGCGCACTTCAAGCCGCAACTGGTTGACATCGAGCGATTGGGCCGGATCGACCCAACGGTCAGGATCAGCCACGGTATGCAGCGCATCGAGCTCTTCGTCATCGGCAGCGGGCGGCACAATCGGCGCTTGCCGTCCGCGCCGGCGTAATTCGTCGCGGCACAGATTGACCACCAATCGGTACAGCCACGTGGTAAACCGGCTCTCGCCGTTGTACTGGGGCAAAGCGCGGAAGAGCCGGATAAACGCCTCTTGGGTCAGATCAGCGGCGTCGTCGGCGTTCTTGAGCACGCTCATTGCGATACTATAGACATAATGTTGCTGACCGATGATCAAATCGGTCAACGCCTGTTGGTCGCCTTGTTGGGCGCGCACAATCGTCTCGCGAGATGGTTCAGCCACCGGTTTGCTACTCCTGACGCCGGTAAAGCGTCATAGGCACGCTGCCGGATCGCAGCGGCGGACTGGCTGATAAATAGACGACGGTGCGGCAGAAAAAGTTGCGCGCAACAGGAAAAGCTAAGCGCCGCGTATATCGCGGCGCTTAGCTTTGCGTTACGGCACCGGATCGTACCCGCCGCGGGCGAAGGGATGGCAGCGCGCGATCCGTTTGATCGTCAGCCAACCACCGCGGAGCGCGCCGTGCTTCTTAATCGCTTCATAGCCGTAGTGCGAGCAAGTGGGGGTATAGATACAGCTCGGCGGCGTCCACGGCGAGATCGCGACCTGATAGAAGCGGATCAGCTTCAAGAGCAGCCAGCGCAGCATACGCTTACTCCAGCGGATCCTTGCCGATGGCAAAGGCGCACGACGAGCAATTACCCTGCCCCATGCACGAGATCTGCTCGACCGAGAAGCGGCGGCCACCGCTCACCCAAGCAGTTGCCTCTTCGAGAATGCCGCGGGCGATGTAGAACACCGGCCCCGGCTCAGGGCGTGTGATACAGTTCGAGCAGCGGGTGATGTGGTACACAAACCGTCCGCGCTCTTCCTCGACATGGCTCGACTGGTCGGAGAAGCGGTCAAACGTTTGGGCAGTGGCGTTCAGCACGATCTTGAGCTTCATGGTGATCGGCATGAGTTTCAATGCCAGATCAGCCATGCCAAGCAGCGGACCGAACTCCTTCAGACCAAGCGAGAAGGCGACACGCCCGGCGCGCAACTCAAGGCCGCGCGCTCCACGCGGCCCGTACATCGTGCCGAGCGCCACCGAATACTTCGAGATGGCTTCGAAGGGAAATTCGCGCTTGAGGTCGTTCGGCGGGTAGGCGTCGATGTACTGTTGCAGATCGGCAAGCCGGAGCAGGGCCTTCACGCCGTTCTGACCCATGACTTCCTCCAGCGACAGGAAGCAGAGTCGGCCGATCTTATTAGGATAGTACAGGCCGCGGAAGGCTTCTACTGACGTCATGGGTTCTCTGGCTCCTTCTCACAGCTACGAAGAGAACGGCTCTTTGCGATAACGCTCATACTATAACAGAAAATGGCGATTAGCGCACAGTTTCCCAGACCAGATGCGCCAATTCGGGCAAGATGAGGCGGTTCATACCGAGCTGAACCGCGTTGGGCGAACCGGGCAGGCAGAAGATGAGCGTTCTGCCAAAGATGCCAGCGGTTGCGCGCGAGAGCATCGCGGCTGGCCCAATCTCGGCAAATGACAACATGCGAAACAATTCGCCAAAACCGGGCAATCGCTTTTCCAGCAAGGCGTCAATCGCTTCAAAGGTACTATCGCGCCGGGCAATGCCGGTGCCGCCATTGGTGATGATCACTTTGCACCCTTCGGCGGCAAAACGACGCACCATCTCGACGATTTGCGCCGGCTCATCTCGCACCACGGCATATTGTACCACATTGTGACCGGCTTGCGTCAGCGCCGTGCAGATGTAGCGACCACTTTCATCGGTTGCTTCGGTGCGGCTGTCGCTCATCGTCAGCACCGCGCAAGGAATGGCGGCAGTCTGTGTCGCTGCTGCCTGACGGTGTTCTTGATGGCCCATAGTACGGTTCCTCGCCGTTTATGAATCTGCTGTATCCTACCATAATTTGGCCGGTTGTGTCCAATTCCTTGCTTGTCAACCGACCATGCCTGTTTCGCTGGTGCTCGCATGCCTCTACCGGTATTGCTGCTGTTGCCGGAAGTGAATCACAGGGTGCATCTGTGTTTGGTATTGATATACCATTGGCGCGACCGCTTACGGCGCAGCGCGCTGGTGGGCTGGCTCGGTAGCGGTGTTCGTTCCATTTTCCAAAATTCTGCACTGTTACCTTGCAAATAACTTGCATTCATTTTAGATATTTGATATATTCATGTCAGATCTCACTTCATGCCAAGTCACTTATCGCAACGCAGCGCCTCTTCGCCTTCGTCGTTCTCCGGCGTCGCCTCAAGAACGGTGTTCTCTTTCCGTGTCTTTGTCAGGAGGTGTCAATGGCAGATACCGCAACCGCTGGAATCGGTCACGATGACGTGATGGCTGTGCTGCGCCAATGCTACGATCCATGCTGTAAAGAGCGGCAGGTGAGCGTCGTGGATATGGGCCTTGTCGAGCAGATACGGATCAATGGCCCGCAGGTTGATATCGATATCATCCTCACAACTGGGTGGTGCCCGTTTGCGTGGCATCTGCTGCAAATGATGGAAGAGGAGGTCAAGTCGCTGCCCGGTGTCGAACAGGTGCAGGTCAATATTACGTGGGATACGCCGTGGTCGCCCGAACGGATGTCAGCGTTGGCCCGTGAGCGGCTGCGCTTGCCGCTCGAACAGTTGTTGCCGCTGCGCGAGGCGCGGATGCAGAATGCGCAGCAGGAGGGTGCGCCATGATTGATGATGCGTTTGTCTTCGATGGCGTCTGTCACGTGTTTAATTTCGATAAATCGAACGCCTTTGGCAAGCCCGGCGAGATGTTTATCGAGCATCTCTACGCCTTCCACCAAGTGCTCAATGCCCCCGGCGAGAAGACGCTCAGCCGCGAAGAGTATATGCGCGAGTGGCACGTCGATGAGATTGGCCGGATGGTCTTCGATGAAAGCCCAACCGACATGATCATTGCCCAGCCCTTGCCGCTGACCGACCTGTTCAAAGATGGCCTCTCGGCGTGGGAACGCTGCGCCGAGATGGCCCGTCGCTACCCCGATCGGGCGATCTTCTGGGGATCGATCAATCCGCTTGAGGGCAAGAAGGCCCTCGACCTGATGGAAATTCAGGTGAAGGAGTATGGCGCACGCGGCTTCAAGCTCTACAATGTGCGCTACGATTATGGCCAGCCGTTTCCATGGCGTATGGACGACCCGCGGGTGGCGTTTCCGGTTTTTGAGAAGGCGCTTGAATTAGGGGTGAATATTATCGGCGTTCACAAGGGGGTGCCGCTCGGCCCGCAGCCGGTGGAGCATACCCAAGCATGGGATATGGACGGCGCAGCGGCCAATTTCCCTGAGATCAACTTCGTCATCTTCCACGTCGGCTTGCCCTTTATCGATGAGATCTGCTGGCAGTTGGTGCGCTATCCCAACCTGTACGCTTCTATCGCCGCCACTGTCAACTTTGTCGTCCGTTCGCCGCGGGTCTTCGCCGAAACGATGGCCAAGCTGCTCTTCTGGTGCGGCGAAGATAAGATTATCTACGGCGGCGAGTCGCCGATCTGGCATCCGCGCGGCGCGCTCAAGGCGTTCTGGGAGTTTGAGCTGCCTGAAGACATCGTGCAGGGGTATGGCTGCGGCCAGTTGACGAAAGAGGCCAAGAAGAAGATTCTCGGCCTGAATCTGGCTCGCTTGCACGGGATTGATGTTGAGGAGAAGAAGCGCAGTCTTGGCTTGGCGGCCTAGCGTAACTCTTGGCGCACAGAGCAAGAGCAGCTCTGTGCGCCTTGCCATTTATCCCTGCGTTGTCCCGTTTGCAGGTAGCCGTTCAGCTAACAGCCATTCCAATGCCAGTAGATAGCCGCGCCAGCCGAGGCCGGTGATCTGGCCGCGCGCGATCGGCGCGATCACCGAGGTGTGGCGGAAGGCTTCGCGCTGGTAGACATTTGATAAATGCACTTCAATAATCGGCGCTGAGAGCATCGCTAACGCATCGCGCAACGATAACCCATAGTGGGTCAGCGCCCCCGGATTGATAATGATGCCGAGCGCGTCCCAGCCGTGCGCTTGAATGGCATCAACCAGCTCCCCTTCGTGATTGGATTGGATGCAGACCACGTTGACCCCAGCCGCTGCGCCGCGGGCCAACAGCGCGGCGTCAATGTCGGCCAACGTGGTCGTGCCGTAGATTTGTGGTTCGCGCCGGCCCAGCATGTTAAGGTTGGGGCCGTGGATGACTAAGATGGTTGGTGGCATCGTTATTGCTCTCTCGGCGGCAGCGCACTGCCGTTACTACCGGCTCACAACCGGGATAAAGACTGTTTCGCCATAGATATCCGCCCGGTAGAGATAGATCATCGAGAGCCGGATACTGCTGCGTTGGCTCGGGTCGCGCCGCGACGTGGCTGTCAAGACCACATCGTGGCGCAATGCAAACGGTTGGATCGGCGGTAAGGTGACCGTGACGTTGATCCCGACATCGCTTGCACCGCCGTTCAACGTCACCGTGCTTGGCGTGATCGTCACGCCAAACGTGCTGCTCAGCCCGCTGGCGGTCAGATCAAACGTGTCGGTCTCGTTGCCAAGGTTTTCCAGCACAATCCCGCTAAAGGTTATCTGGTTGGTTCCCGCCGGAATGCCGCGTAGCCGGTCGCTGCTCAGCAAGACGCCGGTGACCAATCCAACCCGGACACTGTCAAAGATGGTGCTCTTTACATTTGCATCGGTCTGTGAAGTGGCCGTGACCCGGATGCTGCTCAGGTTGAGATTGGCCGCTAGCCCGCCCGGCAGCGTCAGCAACACGGTGATTTCGCGACTCTCCCCCGGAGCGAGATTGATTTCGTTGGGGAAGACGCGCACGTTATGCCCATCGCCTTGGATGGCGGCGATGGTGTAGGTGTCAGCGCTGAAGCCAATATTGCGCACCGTGTGGGTGATGACCGTAGTCGCGTTCGGCAACGCAATCACGTTCCGCGACGGTTCGAGCAACACGTCGCGCAGCGCGCCGACTTGGACGATATTCTCGGCACTGGCCAACACGGATGTGCCGCCGGTTGCCCGCGCTTCCACCGTGATTGGGTTACTTGTGCCGGGTGGTATGGTGGCCGGGATAGTGACTGTCACCGTGATCACGACCGTGCTGCCCGGCGTCAAGACCGCAGTCGTGGCTGGTGTCACGGCAGGGGTTGGCCAGCTTGAATCGGCGCTGCGTGCGCTCAGATCGTAGGCAATGGTTGATGAACCGCTGTTGCGCAGGGTATGCGTGAAGACGACCGTTCCCCCCGGTACGCCGTTGGCCGTCGTGCCCGCCGAGAGATCAGCTCCGTCAATGCTAGTCACGGTCACGCTATCCACCACCTCGGCGCTCACCGCCGGATTGCCTTGCGAGGTGGCGCGGATGGCGGCGGTTGCGGTCGTGCCGGCGGCGATGCCAGTCGGAACCGTGATCTGCACGGTCACAGTGATGGCAGCGTTACGGGCTAGGATAGGCGTTGTTACCGGATCGACCGTCCCTGTCCAGCCGATCGGCAACCCGCTGAGGTTGAGGGTGAAGCGGTCGGGTGCGTTGCCGGTATTGGTCAAGATGTGGGTAAAGGTGACGGTCGCCCCCGGATCGGCGTTTGCATTGAGCGGGGTGGGTGCGAAGCTCAGATTGCGGATGGTCGTTACCGTCACGGTGGCGGCCGTACTCGCCGTGCTATCGGGTGCAGGCGGGGTCTGGCCGCCGTTGCGGGCAATCGCTCGCACTTCGAGCGGCGTATTGCCGCCATCGGCAGTGGCCGGCACGCCTACTTGCAGGGTATAGGTGCAGGTGCTGCCATTGGCCGGCACTGGCGAGGGGCAGGTGGTGCTACTGCCTACGAGGTTCCAGCCGGCAGGCAAGGTTTGCTCGAAATCAAACGGGGCCGGCGCATTGCCGCCGTTGTGCACAGTGACCGTGATGGTGGCTGTCGCGCCGGGATCAACCGGGTTGGGGGTCACGATGGGAGCACCCACAAAGACCGGCGTGCCGCCGCCAATCACTTGCGCCGTGCCAGTTGCCGTGCGGTTGGCCGGCGGGTTAGCGCCGCCGGTGACACCAGCTTGGACGGTAAAGCCGTAGAAGCCAACCGGCTCGCTAGCGCCAGCGGTAACGGTGAGGGTGATCGGGCGCGATTGCCCGGCGGCCAAAGTGAAGTTGCTGGCCGGGGTGGCGGCAAAGGTCAGGCTGGAAGCGGGAGTTGTGCTGGCCGGCGGCGTGATGATAAAGGTATCGGTAAAATTGCCGGTATTCGTGATCACATAGCTAAACTCAACCGAGCTAGCCGGTGTCAGTTGGCGGGTGGTTGGGGCAAGAGCAGCAAACTCGAAGTTGCGCACCACTGGCACGCGCACGGTATCGGTCGTTGCCGGATCGCTCTGCTCGGTAAAGAGTTGCGCCCCCTGCTGGCTGGTAGCGCGCACGCGGAACGAGAACGGGTAGTCGCCGGCGAGCAACGAGCTGCTAGAGGGTGTATTCGCGACGATAGTGAGCGTCGTTGTCGCGCCGGGAGCTAGGGTTGTGCTGCCGAACGTCGCCGACGCGATTGTCCAACCCGCTGGTGGCGTACCGCTAAAGACCGGCAAGCCGCTGCTACCGTCAGGCCGGATGATGCTCAGATTGCCGGTGAGTTGGCCGGTGTTGGTGACGGTATGGGTGAAAGTAACGGTATTGCCGGTGCGCTCAATTATCTGGCCGGGAGAGACGACCGGTTGGGCCGGAATGATCGTGATCGCCTGCGCGACGGTGGTCAAAGTCACGCTATTCGAGACCGTCTGGTCGCTGCGCGCCGTCACCGTGGTGGTATCGGTGTCGCCAGCGCTGGCAGTGAGCGGCACCGCCACCCTAATGATCATCTGCACACTGCCAGATGGCGGTACTTCCACTAGCGCCGGCCCGCTTGTCCAGCCGCGATTGCTATCGAGCGTCAGGCTATAGGTGCGCGTCACCGGCGCGGTATGGCTCAGCGTCAGGGTATACGTGGCGGTGCTGCCAAGGCTGACCGAACGGCTGGCGCCGCCGGTAACGGTGAGGGTTGCGGTTGGTGTGGCACAAGCGCCGGTAGCATTGACATCAAGCGCGTTTGAGAATGGCGAGCTATTGCCGGTGGTTGGGTTGTGGACGGTAGCGGTGATGAACCCCAGACAACCGGTAACATTGACGCTAAAGTTGCCGCCGGCAGTGGTCGTCACGCTGGTCAGGAAGACCGGCCCCTCGCGGTTGCGATCGGTGATGCTGGCGCTAGCGGTAAAGATTTCGACCACACAACCGGCGCCACAATCGGTTGTGCCGGTAACGATTGGCGAACCGGCGGTAATCGGGTTAAAGCTCGGTGCGGCGAGATTGCCGTTCGCATCACTGCCAAGGCTAATGCCGTCGCCTTCGTTGTTTTGGGTCGTATTCCGCGAAATCAACACCCCGGAAACATTATCGGCGACAAAGATGCCGTGACCAACGCCAAGCCGGCCATTGCGCACCAGCCGGTTGCCGATCAGTTGGTTATTGCTGCTTTGAATATGAATGCCATGATTGGCGTTAAAGACAGAGGTATTATTCTGCCCGGCAAAGGCAATCAGATTGTTCTCGATCCGGTTATTGCTGCCGCTTGACAGCACGATCCCATCTCTCCGAATCGTTGTGCCGCTACCCGGCGTCTCGCTGCTCGATGCCCGCACGCCAATGCGGTTGCCGATCAGTTGGTTATTGTTCGCATTACTCAGATTAATCCCAAAATCCACGCCACCGATCAGATTGTCGCGTACCGTCGCATTGCTCGCGCTGCTGATGCGCACGCCACGGCTACCGCCCACAATACTGCTCACAAGAATACCGTTGCCGTCAGCGCGCACGCCAAGGTAATTGCCCTGCACCGTGTTGCCATTGGCGGTACAGGTAGGGCACGGTTCGATCAACACCGCGGCCCCCGAACCGGTGACAGCAAAATCGCCGGCGGCGATCACGTTGCGGTCGGCGGGGTTGGGGCCGCCGATCACCGAATTGCTGCCGTTTTCGATCCAGACGGCGGCGTCACCAGTGCCGTATCCCACGGTTGGTTGGCTGATGGTCGTTGTAGTGGTCTGCGTGCCCAGCGGATCGGTGCCTAGATAATTTCCGCGCACGATCGTGTTGCTAGCCCGAATCCGGATCGCATGGGTGCGCGACCCGGCAATCACGTTGCCCGGCCCGATGGTGGTATTGATCGTGTTGCGCCCGACAAAAACCCCTTCGCCGCCGGAACTCAGGTTCGCAGTGCCATTGCCGGCCGGAAACGGGTTGCCGCTCGCGTTCAGCGCAACGCCGATATAGTTACCGGCAATGACGGTAGGGCCGGTGGCGAATTGGGTGTCATTGATCACAATCCCGCTGTTGCTATTGCCGCTGATATAGTTGCGTCCGCCTACCGGATCGAGCGGATCACCAATTTCGGTGTTGATCGCGCCGTACGTTGCGCCGCCAGCAATCAAAATGCCAATCCGGTTAGAAATAATCGTCCCGCTCGGATTCACGCCGATCCAATTGCCAGTGATACGGGTATTCCGTGGAATGCTCGGTGAGCCGGCGCTGCTCGTATTGCTGAACAAGCCAATACCGGCTGCGTTAGCGCCGGTGTAGCCGCCGATCACGTTCCCGCTGATTACAGTATCACGCGCGTAATTTTCAATCGAAATACCGCCAAGATTACTAGGTGATGGCGCTGTGACTAGTGCAGCATTGCCATTGACCGTCGTGCCGAGATAATTGCCGCGAATCTGGTTACTGATGAGCGGTACGGTGCTCACATTGTTCGAGATGCCAATATCGGCACGCTCGTTGCCGCTAATCACATTCCGGTCAGCCGGGTTGCCGGTGCCGATCTGGTTATTGCTCGCACCATCGTCAAGCAGAATGCCATAGTTGGTATTTGGCTCTGGAAAGCCATTCAAATGGCCGATCCAATTATCGGCGATCAGGTTGTTTTGGGCGCTATTCCGGAGATAGATGCCAGAACCGCCACCGGTAATCGAGGTGCCGCCGAAGCGAATAATGACTAATCCGCGGATCACATTGTTATCGGAAGCAATGATCAAGCCATGCGCTGGAATGACTTGATTGCTCGCGTTGCGCAACTGTTCGCCGCTAATGATCACGGTATGCCCGCTGCCGCCGTCGATGGTGGTATTGCCTTCGGTGAGCGGCGGCAAGCCAGTGTTTTGCACATAGATCGTTCCGCTCACACTGAAGGTAATCGTGTCGGGCACGCCATTGCTATTGGCGGCAATCATCGCCTCGCGTAGAGTGCAACCGCCGGGAGCGGTCGTACATGCGCCGTCGTTAGTGTCAGCCAGCGAGTTGACGACCAACGACGCTGCCAACACCGGTTGCGCCGCCGGAATCAGGCTGACGAACAGGATGATCAGGAGCGCAATGCGCAGATGGCGGTGCATAGAGCCGCTCCTAACGAGTCACTAGCGGTATCCAGACTGCCGGCACTTGCACGCCCGACGAGTCACGCACAATGGCTACATCTTGCACCTCGGCCCCGCTGAGCGGTTCTTCCGAACCGGGGATCGAAGCCCAAATCCGCAATGTTTCACGAGTGCCGGGTAGGATCAGCTCGCTGATCCGCACCCGCACCCGTAGCACGATCTGGTTGATCTTGCCTTCGCCAGCCGTATTATCGAGCGTCACGGTGTTTCCAGTAATCGTAACGCCGCTAGTGCCCGACTCAAAGGCGACTAAGGTGCTGCCGCGGCTGGCGGCGAAGTTGAGCTGGAAGGTGGCCCGCCCGTTGCTGGTGTTGCGCAGGGTATGCAAAAAGACTACTTCGCGTCCAGCCTGCACATCCTGCTCTTGATTGCTACGCAGTTCAGCGGCGTAGCGCAGACCAACGCTCGTCGTGTCGGTCATAGTGATCGTCCGCGCGCCAAATCCGCGCGGTGTGGCGGTAATGACCGTGGTTGCCCGCACCGGGTTGCCGCTGGCATCGGCGGTCTGTGCGCCAGACGGAACCGTAATCTGCACGGCAATCTCGGCGCTGGCCCCCGGCGCGAGGGTGACGGTTGGTGTAAGCACTGTGGTGTTATAGGTGTCTAGCCCAATCAAATCAGCGGTTGTGGCGCTAATATCGACCGGCACGGTCACGTTGCCATTGTTGGTGATCTGGTGGCGATAGATGTAAGTGTCAGACGGCAAAACGGTTGCCGCGCCGGTGGCCGGAGTGGCCACAAGTACCGGCAAGGCTTCAACCGCAGTGCGCAGGGTTTGGGTGATCGGATTAAGTACTGGCGCCGTCAGCGAGACGGTGGTGGTGTCGGTGATTGGTACTTGCACCGATGGATGGGTACCGGTAGGGAGGGTAAGGGTAACAGTTAGCAATTGGCTCGCGCCGGGCAACAGCGTGAAACGTTCGCTCGGCGCGACGGTCGCCGTCCACCCGCTGAGGGTGCCGGTGGCCGTGAAGCGAATACGATTGACCCCAAGCGTGCCATGATTTTCCAACCGCAGCCGGTACGTGACACTACTGCCGGGGGCGGCGCTCTGTTCGATGGGATCAATCGGGATGAGGCGCAGATCGACTGTGGGTGTAAAGACGCGGAACACCGAGGTATTACCGAACCGATCGGTTGCGGTAAAGAGCAGTTGGCGGTAGGTTTGGGGTGGGGTGCTGAGCGTGGCGTTAAAGGCGCCGGCGCTATTGGCGCTTGCGCTGGCTAATGGTTGCCAACCTTGCCCATCAGGCGCCGCCAGACTGGTATCATCGCCATAGATGTGGATCGTGCAGCCGGCGCAGGCCGATACCGGATCGAGATCCTCTTCGCGTTCGGCAGTGCTGGCCAAGACATTGCCGCTGACCGGCCCGTCTTGGAAGACTTGGAAGTTAAACGGCGGATCAATGCTGTGGTTCGGGAGCGTAAGGTTTTGATCCGGATCAGGCGGCGTTCTGCTATACAAGGTCGTGCCGGCCAGCTCAATCCCGCCGAGGGTATTAGCCGCCATCTGATTTTGGGTGATCGTCACCCGGCGCGCCGTATCAGTCACCAGCACAGCGTAGCCGGCATTGGCGCGCAGCCGGTTGCCGTTGATCGCCACGCCAAGGCTGCTGCCGCCTACCTGTATGCCATCGCCGCCGTTCTGCTCGATCACATTGTTGTTGTTGATCGTCACAGTACTGGTGTCAGTGAGATTCATGCCATCGCCGGCATTGGCTTGCACCTGATTGGCATTCAACGTGGCAGTGGCAACGTTGGTGAAGCGGATGCCTTCCGCTGCATTCAACCGCACCAGATTGCCGCTCAAGGTGGCAGTCGTCACATTCGTCAAGGCGATGCCGGTGCCGGCAGGGCGGGCCAGCGGATCGGGACTGCCACCCGGATCGGCCACCCAACCGATCTGATTTTGCTGGATCGTGAGTGAACGGGCATTGCTCAGCTCAATGCCGGCGGCGCTGCCGTTGCCGCCAATCGTATTGTTAGCGATGGTGACTTGAGAGGCGTCAGTAACGCGGATCGCGGGGCCAGCGTTGGCCGCGGCAACGCTATACGCATCGCCGGTCGTGTCACGGCGCAATCCGAGCGTATTGGCGCGCACCGTAATACTGAAGCTGCTTGTGCCGCTGATATCAATGCCGGGGCCGCTGGCCGCGGCGATGATATTGCCGTTCGTGCTGCCAATGGTAACATTCTGACTATCGATCACTGCAATCCCGGCGGCAGCGCTGCCCAGCGCCGTGCGGCCATCGGCGCTCAGGCCAATGATATTACCGTCGAGGGTGGCGCTGCCAACGTTGCGCAGCCGGACATCGTAACCGGTATTGGCAGCAATTCGGGAATTGGTCATCGTCACCTGCGCTGTGCCGTTGAATTCAACGCCGCCAGCGTTGGCAAAGGCGTTATCGCCAGTAGGGAGCACCCCAACAAAAGCGTTCGTGATCGTGACGCTGCTCACGCCGCCAACCCAGATTCCCGGCCCGCCATTGCCGCCGATACGCACATTCGCCGTTGCGCTGCCGATAATCGCATTGCCGGCACTCTCACTGATCCGGATGCCGCCTTGCCCGTTCGGTCGCGCACTCGTAAACCCGCGATTTAGGCCAATGATGGTATAACCGCTTATCGCAGTATTGATCGGCGCCGCGCCGCCGCCGCTGCGCACCTGAATGCCATAGCCGTTGTTGTCGCTAACCACTAACGGGAGAGTGGCGCTAGCGCTGCCGATCACCGTCCCTTGCGCTCCGTCTTCGATCCGGATGCCGTCGCCGCCATTGCCAACGGCAGGTTCGCTGTCGAGGTTGACCCCGATCAGGTTGCTGCTAATCGTCGTCGTATAGGTTTGCGAACCGCTTATGAAGATTCCGCTGAGACCGTTAGCGCCGATGATATTGCGTTCTGCACTGGTCGCGCCGCCAATCTCGTTCAACTCAGCGCGTCCGTTTGGATCGCTCGCCGTATTGCTCAAAATTTGGATGCCATGACCGCCATTAGGCCGGGCGGCAGTGGCACTCGTGTAGAGCACGCCGATTCGATTTGCTCGCATCGTGTTCTGCGAAGCATTTTCGATGAAGATCCCGTTAGCAATATTGCCGGCGATGGTGTTAGGGGCTAAGGATACACCGATCTGATTATTGCGCGCATTCGCGCCGATAATCACGATCCCGTTACGGTTGCGGTTGGCGTCTGGAGGTATGGTTCCATCGAGTTGCAACCCGATATAACAATTGCGGATTGTGTTATTAGCGCTGCTGATGTAAATGCCGCTGCCACGGTAGCCACCCACGTCGCTGCTTGCACCATAAATCGCTATGCCCTCAATGATTGCGCCGCCGCCATTCAACACGAGGCCAGCGTTAGCGCTGTTAGCATTGATAGCTACCTGTGGTATGCCCAATGCCAATACTTCAGCGCTAATCGTGACATTAGCACGTGTGATCGGGGGCAATAGTTCGCTTAACGTAATGATGTAAGGCGTGCTCGCGACGTAACCCTCCGTCACCAGATCAAATGTGATGATAATCCGGTTGGTGCCGGGGGTGGCATTTGCTTTGGCAATGGCTTGGCGCAGACTGCAATTGCCATTGACCACATCATCAGTACAATGGTTGTTGATGTTTGTGACTGGGTTGTCGGCTAGGGTATCGACGAAAAACTCAACAACCTCTGTCTGGCTAAAGCTCGATCGAGGCCAGAGCAGCGTGCTGCTGAGAAACAGCAGACTTGCCAACCACCACCAGACTCTGCGCGCGTGCATGCGAACTCCTTGCGCCAACGAGCGGCGCGCAGCAGAAGGAGCGGATCAGCTCCCTTCAAATACGTTTTCTTCCCAGTTGCTCTTGATTGTAACACGATGCGCAGACCGGCTGAAGAGGCAACCAGACAGGAATTTAGTCCTATCTTTATAGCTTGGGCAAGACGCCGATCGTGCGCAGGTACGCAATCGAGGCGGCGTATTGCTGGTCTTCGTACAAGCTGATCTGCTCTTCACCGGCGCCGCGTTCCCACGGCGTGCGCCAATCGTCGTCGCGCAAGCGCATCGTTTGGGCAAAAAGGCGCAACACCGGTAACACCTCGCGCACGTCGCAGGGCGGGTAGCCTCGCCACCAGTCATCGTCGAGGATGCGCACGTGGCGGGCGCTATGGCTGACCAGCTCGATCTGGCAGGCGACGTCAGGGGCGTGTTGTTCAATCTGGCCCAACAACCGGCGAATGTCGAGATCGCCTTCGCCGAGGGCGCAGCGCACCAGCCGCCAGCCTTGGGTGGTCGGGTAGGTTTCGTAATCAGCAAGGTGAACATTGCGGATCAGCGGCCCAAGCCGTTCGACTGCGGCGTAGGGTGTTTCACCCACTACCAGCGTGTTGACCGCATCAAAACAGACCCCAAGGTACGGACTGTCAATCGCGGCGCAGATCGCGGCTAGATCGGCACTCGTGGCGTCTTGGTGGTTCTCAACCGCCAACACTACGTTGTGTTCGGCAGCGAGGTCAATGACCGCACGCAGCCGCTCAGTCACATCGGCCAGATAAGCCGGCCAATTGTCGGTGAAAGGACGGCGGTAGCCTTCGAGCACCGGACTGATCAAGACACGCAATACGCGCGCACCGGCCATCGCTGCTGCTGGGATGTGGGTGCGGAGCAGGTCAACATTCGCGATCTCGCTATCGGCGACCGGCGTTAAACCGCACAGACTCAGCCGCTCGCGCAGCGCATGCAGCCGGTCAGGCGAGAGGTCGGGCAACAGGCTGAGCGGAAATTCAATGCTCTGCAAACCGGCGCGCGCAGCCAGCGTCACAATATCTTCGACGTCGAGCGGATGGCTGACGGCGCGGGTGGTGCCGCGGCCAATCAGGCCGCAGCGATAACTGAAACTTAAAGCGGAAAGACCGATCAACACCGCCGAACCTCAATAACCTAGTAGACCTTTATCATACCACAAGTGTGGCAAGCGGGGTGTGTATCTGAATGAAAGCTCTCACGTTCATACCGGGCGAACAAGTGGTGCGGCAGTTACGTTGTCGCACTCTAGACGAGCATAGCGCTGGAATGCGGCAGCGGGATTGTCGCACGCCATCCGCGCTTTATCCTGTCGCTTGCTGAGCAGTGCTCTCTGGCGCGCGCTGTTCGGCGATCGAGGCGATGGCAATCCCGCTGAGTAAGAGAACAATTCCGCCAAACTGCAATGGGGCCAGCGTTTCGCCAAAGAGGATGAAGGCGAGCAGAGTCGAGCCGATCGGTTCGCCGAGAATAGCCACCGCCACGTAGGTGGCCGATAGGCTGCTGAGCGCGTAGTTGAAGGCGGTATGGCCGAGCAGTTGCGGGCCGATGGCCAAGCCGAGGATGAAGAGGTAGACATACGGCGGGAAGCCGAAGAATTGCTGGCCGGTGGCGATGGCCCACACCACTAACACTACCGCTGCGCTGGTGTAGACTAGCCAGATGTACGCGAGCACCGATAGCCGCCGGCGTAGGTCACGTCCGATGAGCAGGTAGGCGCTGGCTGTAGCCGCGCCAATCAGCGCCAGCGTATTGCCAAGCAGCGGGTTGCTTTGGGTCGGGTTAGCACTGTCGCTCACGCTGATCGCAATCGTCCCGATCAGGGTCAGCGCAATGCCAAGCAGCGTCGTCCAGTGCAACCGTTCGCGGAAGAAGAAGAGCGAGGCGATCCCGACCCAGAGCGGGTTGGTTGAGACGAGCGCGGCGCTGCTCGCCACCGAAGTATATTCGAGCGAGCTGATCCAACTGGCGAAGTGAACCGCCAAAAACGCGCCTGCTCCCATGCCAAACAACACATCGCGCCGGTGCAGCCGGCGAATCTCGCCGCTGGCCCGGCTCAGTGCGATGGGGGTCAGGATCAGCGCCGCTAGCCCCAGCCGTCCGGCGGCAATGCTGAGCGAGGGCATGCCAGCACCCTGCGCGTAACGGATCATGATTGACGCGGTGGAAGCGATCAAGACACCGGCGAAGAGCACGGTGTACAGCCATAAACGATTCCGGTTCATGCGGTTGCTTTCGTCCAGCGTACCAGCGGCGCGGCGACCCACGTGGGGGGCGGCGTCTGGTACAGTTGGGTGGCATCGCTCGCCACCAGATCGAGTATCTCTCCGTGGAGGGGGCCGCGCAAGAAGCGGAAGACCTGCCCGGCGTCGCGGGCATCGCTCTTGGCGCGCACGCAGTGTTGGTTGTAACCCCAGTAGTCACCGGCGGCGAGCAGGCGCATGCCCTCTTCGATGGTGCGGCGGGCGAGTTCCAACCCGCCGGCCTCTGGGGCCAGCGCTTGGTCGGGCGGGTCGCCGTAGCCGATGCCGTGGTGGAACGGATCGGCGGTCGAGACAATCACCGCATCGCGGGCCAGTTCGACCAGCTCGTCAATGCCGGGCAACAGTTCGGGATGGCCGCCGGCCAGATACGGATACCGCTCGATCACCTGCGGCCCGCGAATCCCGCGCCGGCGGGTTTCCAGCTCCCAGAAGAAGCGGAAGCTGTAGAGAGCGTGGTCAAGCTGCCATTCATTGCCGCGGTCGAGACCCGGCCCCTGAATGCCCCAATACCGTTCGGCGGCAGGCGATCCGCCGGCAGCCACCCGCCGGCGAGCCTGTTCCATCTCGTCATTCCAAGCGTGCAAAACGCTGATCACCAGCACCCGGCCGGCCCCGCTATCGAGGCAGGCATGGACGGCGGCGGCAATCTGGTGGCCGCAATCGGCTACCCCAGCGTGCGGAAAGACGATCACACCGCCGGCAGCCAACGTGGGCGCGAGATCCCATTGGCGGGCGCGGTCGAGCAACTCGTAGCCGCCGCGCTCGCCGAGCGCCTCGTGTTCAGCGCGGTAGAGATCGTGAATCGCTTTGTTCAGTTCGTCGCGGCGCATCGCTCACCCAAACTGCTCGACGAAGCGTTGGTCGCCGCTGTAGAACCAGCGAATATCGTCGATGCCGTACTTGAGCATCGCGACCCGTTCGGGGCCGAAACCGCCGGCAAAGCCGCTGAATTCGGCCGGATCGTAGCCGCCGTTACGCAACACATTCGGATGCACCATCCCGCAGCCGCCGATCTCAAGCCAGCCGGCATACTTGCAAATCCGGCAGCCTTTGCCGCCGCAGAGGAAGCAAGTCACATCCATCTCGGCGCTCGGTTCGGTGAAGGGGAAGAAGCTGGGGCGCAGCCGCACTTGGGTGCCCGGCCCGAACATCCGCTCGGCAAAGAAACTTAGCGTGCCTTTGAGATCGGCCATCGTCACGTGGCGCCCGACGGCCAAAAACTCAAACTGGTGGAACATCATCTCGCTGCGCACCGTCACCTGCTCGTTGCGGTAGACTTTGCCCGGAATGAGCACCCGCAGCGGATTGGGGGCATTGCGCCGCATAGCATGGATTTGGCCGGGAGAGGTGTGGGTGCGCAAGAGCACCGATGGCGCGCCTGCCGGCATCTCGACATAAAACGTATCTTGCATATCGCGGGCCGGGTGGTCATCGGGGAAGTTGAGCAAGCTGAAATTGAAGGCGTCGTATTCAACTTCAGGACTTTCCCAGACCTGAAAACCCATCTCGGCGAAGATCTGCTGCACCTGCCGCAAGATCTGGTTCGTGAGATGGATATACCCGACCGCAGGCTGGCGACCGGGCATCGTGACATCGATCCGGTCAGCGGCCAGCTCGGCGGCGATCGCTTGCGCTTCAAGCCGTTCTTTCGCGGCGGTGAACACGGTTTCAAGCTGTTCGCGCAGCGCATTCACCCGCTGGCCGGCCACTGGCCGTTCTTCGGCGGGCAACGCGCCGAGGCCGCGACTGAGGCGCGAGAGGCGGCCTTGCTTGCCGATAAAGCGGCTCTTCCATTCAGTGAGGGCGGCTAAGTCGGTGACTGACTCGAGGGCGCTGAGAGCTTCTTGTTCGAGCGCAGCCAATTCATCGAGCAGTGTGGTCATGCGGCACCATCTTGTTCCAGAGACGCGATCATTGTTGCTATTATACATTGTTGCGCGGCGAGGGAGCGCAGGCATCGGCGCTGCGTTGGCGCAAGGCTTCAAACAGGATAATACTGCCGGCGACGCCGGCATTGAGCGATTCGATCGGGCCGGCCATCGGAATGGTGATGGTCTGGCGGGCGAGCGCGCGGGCGGCGGCGCTGAGGCCGTGCGCTTCATTGCCGATAATCAGCGCCGCCGGTTGGCGCCAATCGACGGCGTAGTACGGTTGGCTGCCGGCGCTATCGGCGGCATACACGGTGTAAGGGCCAAGTTCGGCGGCAATCTCTTCCCACCCCAACAGGCGAAGCGGCACGACAAAGTGCGCTCCCATAGCGGCGCGGGCCACCTTGGGGCTAAACGGATCGGCGGTGCCGGGAGCGCACAGCACAAGGCCGGCGCCGGATGCCGCCGCCGAGCGCAGCAACGTGCCAACGTTGCCGGGGTCTTGGATCTCGTCGAGCACGAGCCGGAGGCCGGGCCGGGGCGGCAATTCCGGCCATGCGACGGCGGCAATCACGCCTTGCGGTTGTTCAGTATCAGCGGCGGCAGCCACAACGGCGGGCGTGGCGGGGAAACAGCGGGACAGCGTTTGCAGGCGGGCAAGCAGTGCTGTACCGGCGGCAGTGGCAGCCAGTTGCTCAGGCGCATAGAGGGCAAGGCGCAGTTCGGCTCCGGCAGCGAGGGCATCTGCCACGAGCCGCACGCCTTCGATGACGAAACTGCGCTCGCGCCGCCGATCGCGGGCCGATGCGGCCAGCGCGCGCAGCCATTTGACGTGTTGGTTGGCGGTGCTGGTAATCACCATGTGTCAGCGCATAAAGCAAGGATGCCAAAAGATTATGGTTCATTATACGCTGAAGTGGCCGGTGAACGAGAAGGCGCTAAGCAAGCCAAGGCGCAAAGGGGCAAACGCCAAGTCGCCAAGGACGCGAAGAGACGCAGGGGATTAAATCATCCTCTGCGTTCCCTGCGCCCTCTGCGGCAAAAAAGATCTCCCCTCTCCCGCACCAGCGGGAGAGGGGCAGGGGGTGAGGGCCAGCAGCCCGCGCAGCGGGCTTCGTACCCCTAGCCCGGCCCTTCAGGGCCGGGTGCCGGATCAGATGGTTTGCCCGCCCTTGAACCCCAGCGGGGGACAGGCTGGGAGCGACGCAAAGAGAAGGAACTGCACGGCGCTACCCCTCCCTCAGCGGGGGAGGGGCAAGGGGTGGGGGCAAACACGAAGGCGCAAAGCATGCAAGGGTGCAAACGCAAAGCCGCCAAGCACGCGAAGAGACACAGGGGATTGGATTATCCTCTGCGTTCCCTGCGCCCTCTGCGGTAAAAAAGATCTCCCCTCTCCCGCACCAGCGGGAGAGGGGCAGGGAGTGAGGGCCAGCAGCCCGCGCAGCGGGCTTCGTACCCCTAGCCCGGCCCCAGATGGTTTGCCCGCCCTTGAACCCCAGCGGGGGGACAGGCTGGGAGCGGCGCAAAGAGAAGGAACCGCACGGCGCTACCCCTCCCCCAGCGGGGGAGGGGCAAGGGGTGGGGGCAAACACGAAGGCGCAAAGCATGCAAGGGTACAAACGCCAAGGCGCTAAGGACGCAAAGAGACGCAGGGGATTGGATTATCCTCTGCGTTCCCTGCGCCCTCTGCGGTAAAAAAGATCTCCCCTCTCCCGCACCAGCGGGAGAGGGGCAGGGGGTGAGGGCCAAAGACAAAGCCGCCCAAGACACGCAGAGAAGCCGGGGATTAAATCATCCTCTGCATCCCCTGCGCCCTCTGCGGTAAAAATACCTAATTCGCCTTGGCGCAATTACGCCGTCGCAGCCGCCTGCGCCTGCGCCACAATGCGGGCAAAGGCCTGCGGATCGCGGACAGCCAGATCAGCCAGCATCTTGCGGTCAATCACAATATTCGCCTGCTTGAGGCTATTGATGAGGCGGCTGTACGTCGTGCCGTTGAGGCGGGCAGCCGCGTTAATGCGCATAATCCACAGCCGGCGGAAATCGCGCTTGCGGCGGCGGCGGTCGCGGTACGCATCGGCGAGCGCGTGCATCACCGCTTCGTGAGCAACCTTATAGTGGCGGCTGCGCGCGCCGCGATAGCCCTTCGCCTGCTCTAACAGCTTCTTGTGGCGCTTGCGCACCATTGTGCCACGCTTGACACGAGCCATGGTTGTTCTCCTTTGGCGGATCGGTCAGGGGGTGGCAGACCGAACCCTGAACTTCATCCGCACTATAGCTTGCATACTGATAACGTTACGTGCCAACAAAAACCCTGCGGGCAGCGCAGGGCTGACGTTTGCGACGGGTACGAGCGACCCGCCGCTGGCGTGCTTACTCAAGACCGTAAGGCAGCGCGACTTGCAACATGCGGCGATTAGCCGGCGAGGTCGGCTGATCCTTGCCCCACTCGCGTTGCGAGCGGCTGGGCCGGTTGCGCTTATTGCCGCGCACACCGCTCTGCTGCAAAAACTTGCCAGACGCAGTCACCTTAAAGCGCTTTTTGGCGCCCTTGTGCGTCTTCATCTTCATCTTAGGCATTGAATAGCTCCTTTACCGCAACCGGATAGCAGAAGCCAGACCGGTTTCGCATCACTTAGCGCCGTCGCCGGCGTTCCCGCTCGTCATCGTCAAAATCGTCTTCGTCCTCGTCGTCGTCATCGTAATCTTCGTCCTCGTCGATGAGGTCATCACCTTCGTCAAGCTCATCCTCATCAACAAGGTCTTCTTCTTCGTCTTCGTTTGCCGGCGTGGCCACAGGCGCTGCCGGCGCTGGGGCAGACTGGGCGTTCGCAGCGGCTTGGCGCTGAGCGGCAGCCTTCTGCGCCTGCTGGGCCGCTTTCAGCACCTTCGCTGTCGGCGCCAACAACATCGAGAGGACGCGCCCCTCCATCAGCGGCTTTTGCTCGATGACGGCAATATCGCTCAATTGCTCGGCAATCTCATCGAGCATTTTGCGCCCGATTTCCGGGTGGGCCATTTCGCGACCGCGGAAGCGCAAGTTAAACTTCACCTTGTCGCCGGCCAACAAAAAGCGCCGCGCCTGATTCGCCTTGACGGCGACATCGTGATCGTCGGTTTTCGGCATCAGCCGGATCTGCTTCAATTCTGACTGCTTCTGATTGCGGCGCGCTTCCCGCTCTTTTTTGCTCTGCTCGTAGCGGAATTTGCCATAATCGAGCAGACGGCATACCGGCGGAACCGCATTGGGCGCGACTTCAACCAGATCGTACCCCCGCTCTTCAGCCATAGCTAGCGCCTCGCGCAAGGGGACGATGCCGACTTGGGTGCCGTTTTCATCGATCAGGCGCACTTCACGGGCGCGAATGCGATTGTTGATGCGAAACCGGTCTCTGATAGCGCGACTCCTTCGTCTTTCGAGCGGTGACGGCTGTGTGCCGGAAGCCAGTTGCCGGGATGAGCGTCACCGTTAAGGCGAACCTTATGTTATGCAGACGACAATAAAACACCGACGTGAACCACTGCTCACATCAAGCCTGCATTATACCAGTCTGGGCAGGGATCGTCAAACGAATAACGCCTTGAAAGCGTCTTTCTTTCATGTCCATGAGAGCAAATACACTTGCCGGATTGCGCCGGCTAGTGTTCTATGTTATCATGAATTCAACAATCTTCATGCCGGGGGAGCTTGGGAGAACCGAGCTGAGAGGGCGCCTTTGGCTTTTGCCGCCGGCGCCGACCCTCTGAACCTGATCTGGGTTATGCCAGCGGAGGGAGGAGCAGTGCGCAGTCCGATGCGGTCTGCGTGGATCGTCAACTCACCGTCCTGCCGCGGCAGGGCGGTTTTTTGTCCCTGCGCGACGCTCATCCGTTTGCTGGCGCAAGGAGGCAACGATGGCATTGAACGAACGGATCGCAGAACTGCGGGAGCGGGTGCGCCAGCAGCGCCCCCTGATCCACCACATCACCAATTTTGTGGTGATGAACGACACGGCCAATGTGACGCTCCATATCGGCGGCTTGCCGGTGATGGCCCACGACCGCGAAGAGGTGGCCGAGATGGTGGCTATGGCCGGCGCATTAGTGTTGAATGTCGGCACCTTGTCACCTGATTGGATCGAGGCCATGCTGATCGCCGGCAAGCGGGCGAATGAGCTGGGCATCCCGATCGTGCTCGATCCGGTTGGCGCGGGGGCGACTTCGTTGCGCACCGCGAGCAATCGCCGCTTGCTGGAGGAATTGCGGGTCGCAGTGGTGCGCGGCAATTCGGGCGAGATTGGCGCGCTGGCTGGCATGGGTGGCGTGGTGAAGGGGGTTGAGGCGGTGGTTGAAGCCGATGATCCGGTGGCGGCGGCCCAGAAGCTGGCGCAACAGTATCAGACGGTGGTGGCGGTCACCGGGAAGCGCGATATTGTCACCGATGGCAGCCGGGTGTTGGCGGTTGACAATGGTCATGAGTGGCTCAAGACGCTGACCGGCACCGGTTGCTCGGCGACGACCGTGATTGCGGCGTTTGCAGCAGTTGAGCGCGATTATGTGCTGGCTGCCGCCGCCGGCTTAGCCTGTTTTGGGGTGGCCGCCGAGCTGGCCGCTCCGCTCGCGCACGGCCCGGCCAGCTTTAAAGTGGCGTTCTATGATGCGATATACCATTTGTCGGCGGAACAGATTCGGGCCGGTGCGCGCGTGACCAGCTTGAGCGACGATCAGAGCATTGCGGTGGCGCGGTAGGTGCGTTGAGAAGCACTGCTTGCGCTCATCGTCTGAGAGCGGGTGGCAGGTTGATTGCCGCATACCATCCGGTTCATTCTGGAGTGCGGCAGTTTCACTGTCGCATTCCAAAGCGTTCGTGCTCATCGCATTCTGGCGTGCGGTCGTTTCACTGCGGTACGTCACCGTTTCATTCTGGCGTGCGGACGTGGAACTGCCGCATTCCAAACTGGACGATCGCACACTGTCGCACACATCATGTTCGGAGTTATGGAGTGCGGCAGTGCAACTGCCGCATACTATCCGGTTCATTCTGGAGTGCGGTAGTTGAACTGCCGCCTGCTATACCGAATGACTCATCTATGCAATCAAAAACACCCATTGACTGGAGCCTCTATGTCGTCACTGATGCTGGCTTATCACGGGGCCGCTCGCATCTGGCGGTGATCGAAGCGGCGATTGCCGGCGGCGCGACGGTGGTGCAGTACCGCGAAAAGGCGGCTTCTACCCGCCAGATGATCGCCGAAGCGCAGGTGTTGCGTGAATTGACCCGGCGCGCCGGTGTGCCGCTGATTGTCAATGACCGGCTCGATGTGGCTTTGGCGATTGATGCCGATGGGGTGCATGTCGGCCAAGACGATATGCCGGCGGCGGTGGCCCGTCGCTTGATCGGCCCTGACAAGCTGTTGGGGGTCTCGGCGGCCAATCTGGCCGAGGCAATGCAGGCCGTGCAAAACGGCGCCGATTATCTGGGGGTCGGGCCGGTGTTCGCTACCCCGACCAAACCCGACGCCGCGCCGCCGATCGGGATGGAGGGCCTGCGTGAGATTTGCCGGCATGTGCCGCTGCCGGTGGTTGCGATTGGCGGGATCAATGCGACCAATGCCGCTGCTGCCATCGCTGCCGGCGCGCAAGGCATCGCCGTCGTGTCGGCGGTGGTCGCCGCCGAGGATGTCGTTGCGGCGGCGCGGCAGTTGCGCGCACTTGTCGCTGCTGCGCGCCAACGCGCATAGAAAGGAGTAACTATGGCGTTGCCACGCTGTTTGACGATTGCCGGCTCGGATTCGGGCGGTGGGGCCGGCATTCAGGCTGATCTCAAGACCTTTGCCGCGCTGGGGGTGTATGGGATGAGCGCCCTTACTGCGGTGACGGCGCAGAATACGATCGGCGTGCAAGGGGTGATCGAATTGCCAGCGGCGTTTGTTGGCCAGCAGATCGATTCGGTGGTCAGCGATATTGGGGTCGATGCGGTCAAGACCGGGATGCTGGCCAACGCCGAGATTATCGCCGTGGTGGCTGAAAAAGCGCGGGTCTATCGGTGGCCGGCACTGGTGATCGATCCGGTGATGGTTGCCAAGAGCGGCGATCCGCTGTTGCACCCGGCAGCGCAAACGGCCCTGATTGAACTACTCTTGCCGCTGGCGACGATTGTCACCCCCAACCTGCCTGAAGCGCGTGCTTTGACTGGCATGGCGATCGAAACAGTCGCCGAGATGGAACAAGCGGCGCAAGCGATCCATCGCATGGGGCCGCGTTGGGTGCTGGTCAAGGGCGGCCATCTGCAAGGCGATAGCATCGATGTGCTTTATGACGGGGTGCAGTACCGCTATTTCACCTCACCCCGGATCGAGACCCGTCACACCCATGGCACCGGTTGCACGTTTGCGTCGGCAATTGCGGCTGGTTTAGCGAAAGCCCTGCCGGTGCCTGAGGCCGTGCAAGCGGCCAAAGAATATATCACCTTGGCCTTGCGCCATGCGCCGGGTTTGGGCCATGGTCACGGGCCGGTGCATCATTTCGCCGCGTGGTATGAACAAACGGCGTGATCGCCGGCAATAAGCGTATTTGGAGCGAGACGGCCACATTGGCCGTCTCGGCTGTTTTGGTTGACAAGACAGATACTGTCGAGTATGGTACCCGCACTATCTGTTCAAGCCAACCAGAGAAAGACGGACAAAACCCATGCGTGTACAGAACAAAGTCATTGTCGTGACCGGCGGCGGCAGCGGGATCGGGCGGGCCTTGGTGTTGCATGTACTGGCGAAAGGGGCGCGTGTCGCGGCGGTTGATCTCAACCCGGCTGCCTTGCGGGAGACGGCGCAACTGGCGGGGGCGCAGGCCAGCCGGCTCTCAACCCACGAGCTGAACATTACCGATCGCGTTGCTGTGGCTGCTTTGCCGGCGCAGGTCGTAGCTGCCCATGGCGCAGTTGATGGTTTGATCAACAATGCCGGCATTATTCAGCCGTTTGTGCGCGTGCCTGACCTCGATGAGGCGACGATTGAGCGGGTCATGAATGTCAATTTCTACGGCACCGTATGGATGACCAAAGCCTTCTTGCCCCACCTGCTGGCCCGGCCCGAAGCGCATATTGTCAACATTTCGAGCATGGGCGGCTTTGTGCCGGTGCCGGGACAGACCATCTATGGCGCGGCCAAAGCGGCGGTGAAGCTCTTTACCGAAGGACTGTATTCTGAACTGCTGGAAACCAAGGTGCGGGTGACGGTCGTTTTCCCCGGCGCCGTCAACACCAACATCACCGCGAATTCAGGCGTGAGCAGCTTGCCGCGCACCGATAAACAACCCGCCATCACGCCATTGCCAGCCGAGCGGGCAGCGCAGATCATCATCGAGGGCATGGAGCGCAATCGATTTCGGGTGCTGGTCGGTAACGATGCGACGATGATGGATCGGCTCTACCGGCTCAATCCGCAGTTTGCCGTGCGCCTGATCTTTCGCCAAATGAAGAGCTTGCTGGGAGGATAGTCTTGGCGCGTGGCTCTAGGATCATCCTGCGCCGCCATTGTTATGGTCAGGCGTTTCGTGCGGCAGCGTAGCAAGTGGGTATCCCAGCAGAAACATGCGCCGCAACGTGCGTCCCTCGGTGGGAGGTTGCTGCTCGGCTGCGTGCAACAACTGGTGAATCGCATTACGCAGTTGGCGGCACTCTTCATCAGTGGCGTAAAACGTGAAATCGTGCGCGGAAATGTCGTCGAAGTTTGGCTCGCCGCGCTCGAGCAGATAGCGGGCAAAGTCTTGCGCGACCACCCAGCCATAGATGCTCACGTGCTCGGCGAGTTTTTTCATGCCCTCCTCATCATGAATCTCGGATAGCCGCACTTGCCCGAACACCGGCAAGAAAAAGCGCTCTTCAATCCCGTTGACATGCCGGGTGGCGGCAACTTTGATGATTCCGGCGTCGAGCATCTTGTGAATGTGACGGTAGAGCGATGGACGCGGGACATCGGGCAGCAAACGGCTCAGTTGGTTAATCGAATAGGGGCCGCTGTACAAGGTTTGGAAGATGCGCATCCGCACCGGATGGTTGATAATGTCGAATTTGTGCAGAATCATCGTCGACTCCTAACGTCATCAAATTTGAGACCGTTTGCTGATTATACCACTTCTTTCCGAGCAGGTATGCGAGGGTTGGTCTAGCCAAGGTAAGCATTGTCTAGACCGTGTGGCTCAATCGCCTGCGCACGCGAATGCTATCTTTTTGTGTGTTATCAATATTATATACGTAAATCATTTGCCAGAAATAATGCAACCTTGCCCGGCTACGCTTGTGCGTAGCCGGGCAGCAATGGTGAGACGGTTGCGGAATTGCAGAGGAGCTGGCGGCCAGTGCGCCTAGCTGCGGATAATCATCGGCAAAAAGGCGCGCGGGGTGAGTGGCGCGCTGCTGCTGGCAAATGGGGTGTCGGTCGACCAATGCTGGGCCGCGCCGCCGGTGCGCGGTTGCAATACGCCGGGACTTTGGTTGCCCGGCGCGCTGTCGCCGATCGTGGTACCGCTGCCTTCATCAAAGCGGTAGAGGGCCACGGTATTGGCGTCGGCGGGGTGCGGCGCCGTAGGGGGGGCGAAGTTGCCGGTATAGCGCACGCTGTTCGACAGCCGCACGTCATCGAGCAGGCCGTTGTAGTAGCGGCTGCCCGGATAGTCATGCTTTTCGGCTCCAAACACGAGGTAGGGGTCGCTGTTGGGGTACGAGGTCGAACGATTGAGCCGATAATCAATCCTTCCGCTCGGCCCGTTCATCTGCGCGTCGAGCTGGCCATCGACAAACAGCCGCACCTGCCCGCTATTGGCGCGGGTGACGGCAATGTGATGCCACATGCCATCGGTGACGGTGCGATTGCCCTTCAGTAACCGATCGTCGCTTCCTACACTGAAGCCAACGACCAACTTGCCGTCGCAAATCGCAATGCCGTAGTCGCCGTAATCACCGTTGCCAAAGATGTCGCGGTCAATAATGATATTGCCGTAGTACCAGCCATCGCACGCCGGCGCGGTATTATCGGCGGCATTGGCCTTCATCCAGAACTCCACCGTTAGATCGCCGCCAACATTCACTGGGCGCGAACTGGTCAGTTGACCGCTGCTGTTGATCGTTCCGAGCGGGATTTTGATCCGGTCGAGATCATTGGTGCTGCTGCCGAACAATCGGATGGAAAAGCCGCCGGCAGAGCTTGGCGTTGCGGTGGCAGGCGTAGTGGCAAGCGGGCTAGGTACGGTTTGCGCAAGGCTGTTGCTGGCAACCGGGTCTGGGGTAATGGCAGACTGGGCAGGGGTGATCGTTTCTGCCGGCCCTTGGGCCAGCGTGGGTGATGGGATCGCGTTGCTCGCGCTGCAACCGATGAGGACGCCGATCAGAATCACGATGCCTATTAGCCGGTATGGGTGCATATTCCCCCCTATGTTGTTGCGCGGAACGATCTGGGCAAGGCAGCGCCGCACCTAGACCACCCGCAGCGATCTCCGCTCAACGCGAATGCGATTAGGCAAGGCGGTCTCGCGCTGGATGGAGATAACGTTGCGTTTAGCGTGTGATATAGAAATGACTTATCACATCATCAGCGCATCATCAATAGCCGGAAGGTACCGGTTGCGCCGTTGGGTGCGGGCGGGCAAGGATGATCTGCGCCGCGCGCCGGCCCAATTCAACCGCGTAGTTGGTGCCGCGATCCCATGGGTAGACTTGGCTCATACTGGCCCAGTAGAGGCCGGGCAGCGGGGTGGCAATCGACGGGATATTGCGGCTGTGATTGACCGGCACAATCGGTTGGGCGTAGGTTTCGCGGTGCAACCAGTACGCGCGCACCCACTCGCGGCGGAAGGCGGGGTTGATCTGGCGTAAGGCTGGCATAAAGCGTTCGAGCAACGCTTCAGGCGTAAGCTGGAAATACTCGTGGTCAGGATCGAGATAGTCGCCGCAATAGAGCAGGCGGTCGCCGCCGTAATAGTCCGGTTCAATGAAGTTGGTGTGTTCAACCAACGCCAAAAACGGGAATTCGTCTTTGGGCAGGTTGAGCCAATAGATGCCGTTGGTGAGCGGTTGGCGCAGGGCAATGGTCATCACAACCGCCCCCATCGAGCGCAACTGGCGCAGTTGGCCAAGGTAACTGGCCGGGAGATGGGGAACCAGCCGCGCCAGCAATCCCGGCGCGCCGGTAACGAGCAGGGCGTCGTAATCAGTGGGAGGGTGATCGCCAGCGATCACCTGCCAACCCGTCTCATTCTGCGTTACGGCCTTCACCGGCGTTTTCCGCCACACTTGCACCCCGCGCTGGGCGCAAGCGGCGCACAACCCATCGGCAAACGCTTGAAAACCGCCTTGAAAATACCCTAGCTTGAAGCTGCGCGCGCGCAGCCGCGCCCACAGCCACGCCATATTGACCTCATCGGCGTGGGGGCCGAATTTGCCTTCGAGCAGCGGGTGCCAGATCACCCGCGCCACATTGCGCCCCGAATAGCGTTCTGTCCACGCGGTGGCCGTCACCTGTTCGAGCCGTTGCCAATTGCTGGTGATAAACTTGAGGTAAAAGGCGCTCACGCCAAAGCGCAACCGGTCGAGGAAGGGCAAGCCGGGGAAGCGCAATACCGGCAGCACGCCATCAAGCGCATATCCGCGCCCCCGCCACCATTGCGCCGTCACCGGCGCGCGGAAGAAGAGCCGGTCGCGCATGCCGATCTCGTTGGTCAGATTGATAATAGCGTGATCGGTGGTGAAAATGTGATGGTAAAACCGTTCGAGCGGCCATTGCCAAGCCGGATCACGAAAACCGCTGGCCAACCCGCCCACCTGCTCACCGGCTTCATAGACCGTCACCGCATGGCCGCGTCCGGCGAGATCATAGGCAGCGCTCAGACCGGCAATGCCGGCGCCGACGATCGCAATCTTCATGGCAACACCTGCTGGGTGACGGAAGCGTCTTCAGTTGTTGTCGTCGTTGCCTGTTCGCGCAATGCTGCCGCCCGGTCCATATCGCGCCACGTGAGGCTTTGGCGCAGCATATACCACACGCCAAGCAGCGTCACCGGCAGCCACAGCGCCACATGCAACACCAGCGTATAGCCGGCGGCCAGCGCATGCGCCACGCCGAACTGGGTCAAGATCGCAATGCCGGGCGCATCAAAGGTGCCGATATACCCCGGCGTGGAAGGGATCGTAGTGAAGAGATTCACTACTGCGGTCATCAGCATCAAAACCAAAAACGAGACTTCAAACGGAAAAGCGTGCATCACGAACCAATATTTGAGCGTTTCACCGAGCCAGATCAAGGTTGAAGTCAACAGAATAACCAGCATTTCGCGCGGGCTGCGCAGTGATTGCAACCCGATAATAAACCGGTCAAAGAGACCGTGAATGCGCGGGCGCAGGAACGGCGGCGCAAACCGGTCAACGGCGAGGGCATACAGCCGGCTCATACGTTGCGGGCGGGCGGCTAAAGCGATAAATGCGACCAGCGCCACAATGAACAGGGCGCTAAACGCTATGACAAGGGTGCGGAAGGCAGTAGGCAGCGGCGCAAAGGGTAGCGTGATTGCCACAAAGAGCAGCATCACCAAGCCGTCAAACAATCGCTCAAGCACCACTGTCGCCAGCGAGGCGCTCATTGCGATGCCGCAATTGCGGCGCAACACATAGCTGCGCAACACCTCGCCGGCGCGCGCCGGATACACATTGTTGCCCATGTAGCCAATCACGACAATCGGGAAGAGTGCGCGCAGTGGTACTGGCGCGATATGGTTGAGCATCGATTGCCAGCGCCACGTGCGCACCCAGACGGTGGCAAAATAGACGGCGACTCCCGGAAGAAGCCACCAATAATTCGCCTCGCGCAGCGCTTCCCAAAAATGGGCCAGATCGAGGCCATAGAGGGCGATCCCAAGGAAGATTGCGCTAATAATCAGCCCAAGCCATAATTTCCAATACCGCACAAAATTTCCCTTTTAATAATCCTTCATGTACGGGCACAGCGCCGCTATGCCCCAGCAATCAGCGCCGCTGTGCCCCTGTCATCCGTTCGCCGCGCTGCCCCTTCCCTGCATCTTACCCTTGCTATCGCAGCCTGTCAAAGCGGGAGCACCAGCAACGCAAAGGGGAGGGGGACAAACGAGTCAATCCGTAGGCCGCCGTGATCACTCTGCGCAATCAGGCCGGTAGAAGAGCCGCCATCAAGGTTAACCGCGATCTCGATATCGAGATCGGCTCCCGCTAGAAATTGCGACCATTCAGCGAGGCTAAACGTGGCGCCGGGGGCGACGATCAAGAGCACACGCCCAGCCCGATCGAGCGCAATCGCACTCCGGCGCGCGCGTTGGCCGTCGTCACTGGTATAAGCAGCTTTATTGCCCGGACGCACCAGCAGCGGCCAACCCTGAATGGCTTGCGCAAAAGGAGTACCGTCGTAGGGCTGGTCAGCGAGTGACCAGAGATGTGGTACGCCGGCGTCATCAATCGCAAACATGCCGCCCTGATCGACATAACTCTGGCCAATGACCCGTTGATCGCTGATCAGCAACGCCACTGGTTCGCCGTTCGCATCAAAAAAGCCGCCATTAATTGCAGCCACAGCACCATATTGGGCTGCCCAAGCGCTGAGCATACGCGGCGCGGCGGGATCATAGCCCACGACGAAGCGCACTTTGGCCGGATCGACGCGAATCACTTGCACCGGCACACCGGGCGTGTCTAAACGGCGTAATTCGATCCCGGCGGCCAGCGAGCGCCAGTCACCGGCAGGCGCCGAGGGTGTTGCTGGCCGGGTCGGCATCAGGGTTGGCACGCCAGCCGGCACACTGTTGGGCGGGGAAGCGCCGGCGCAGGCGGTGAAGACAAAGAGACCGGCGAATAACGCGCACAATAACCGTAGCATTACGCTCTTCCATACGCGCCACACCAAGCGATCGTGACCGTGATTGCTCACCCCAACTGGTGGTACCCCGACCGGTAGTACAACAGAGGCCGGCCCCCGAAGACACGCGCATCAACCACTTCTCCTACGAAGATGGTGTGGTCGCCGCCGGGCAGGGCGCTATGCAACCGGCACTCGATCTGGGCTAGCACGCCGTGCAGAAGTGGCAACCCGCGCGGCGAGAGGGTGTAGCTGTGCGGGGCAAATTTCTCGCTGTCGTGCATTGCAAAGCGGCGCGAGAGATATTCTTGATCTTCGGCCAAGATGTTCACCGCGAATTGTCCGGCAGCCGCGATCACATCGTGGCTGGTCGCCGCATGATCGATGCAGATCAGCACCAGCGGCGGGCGCAATGACAGTGAGGTAAACGAACTCACGGTCAAGCCGGCCAAGCGGCCTTCGTGAGCGGTCGTGACGACAGTCACCCCCGAAGCGAAATGGCTCATCGTTTGGCGAAAGAGTGATTCGTCGATCATGGTCGTCCTGTATTGCGACGGGCTGCGATCGCGGCGTGAATCTCGGCGCCGACGGCATGTTCGGCGCGGGCTTCATCATCGAGCAAGAGTAGTTGTGGTACCGTTGGCGATGGCCCGCCTTCACGGTTAATCGCAACCATACTGAAATAGCCGGTCGTGCAGAGGCGGCGATCGCCGATCAGCGGGTGTTCGGCAAAGAGATGCACGCGCACCACCATCGAGCTACGCCCGACGTAGATCACCCGCGAAAAGGCTTCGACAATCTCGCCTTGCCCGATCGGGGTGCGAAAATCGATCCGTTCAGTGGAGGCAGTGACGACCGGCAGCCGGCAGAAACGCAAGGCAGCGATAGCAGCGGCTTTATCCATCAACGCCATGACATCGCCGCCAAACATCGTGCCGTAACCGTTGGTTTGGTGCGGCAAGATGATTTCGGCCATCCGTTCTTCGGCAGCCGGTTTGGCTGGGCGGTTTTGAGTCGTGAAGTCGTCCATAATCACCTGAACAGCAAGGCAGATAACGGCGCTCATCCGAGCGCCGTCGTTGGCGATAAGAGCAACGCGAAACTAGTGTGATGGTACAAATCCTTTAGCCGGCTATCCTTATCCGCTTTGGCGTTGCCGCATTGCTACCCGCCCCACCCCTTCGAGAGCTGAGTCTCTTCGCCGGGTTTACGTTTGGGCAGTCGATAAATAAAGCGAACAATCTGGTCGGCAGCGACGAACATAATGATCAGGGCTTGGACAATCTTAATCACATCGATTGACAGGCTGGCCCGCACCTGCATCAAGCGCGCACCAGTGAGCAAACCGCCCCAGAGCAAGCCCGAAAAGATAATCCCCACCGGGTTAGCGCGGGCAAGCAGGGCAACGGCGATGGCGTCGAAGCCAAGACCGGAAAAGAAATCGGCGCTGAGCGAACCGCGCACACCGCTCACTTCAATCGCACCGGCCACCCCGGCCAACCCGCCGGCAAACGCCATCGCCAGCACAATCGTGCGCGGCACGCTAATCCCGGCGTAGCGCGCGGCGTTGGGGTTGGTGCCGGCGGTGCGCATCTCGAAGCCGAGGGTCGTGCGGTAGAGCAGCCATGCGATCACAAAGACCAGCACGATCGCCAGCAGAATGCCAAGGTGTAATATGGTCGAGCTGCCTACCTGAATGCCGGGCAAGCGAGCGGTATCAACGATCAGCCGTGATCGGGCGCCGGTGGTATCGGCGGGATCACCGAGGATATATGGCGTTTTGCTGCGGATTAGCCAGTCGGTCATGCGCAACGCGATATAGTTGAGCATGATCGTATTAATCACTTCGTGCGCGCCGGTGCGCGCCTTGAGAAAGCCGGCAATTGCTGCCCATGCCGCCCCGCCGAGCGCGCCGGCGATTAGCGTAGCCGGAATGTGAAAGATAGCGGGCATTTGTAACGTGGTGCCAATCACCACCGCTGCGACTGCGCCGGCGTACAGTTGCCCTTCTGCGCCGATGTTGAACAACCCGGCCTTAAAGGCGAGCGCGACCGCTAAGCCGCAGATGATAAACGGCGTCGAGCGCACTACCGTGTCGGCGATCGCGCGCGGCGAACCGAAAGCGCCTTCCCACAAGCCGATATAGGCGGCTTGCCAATCGGCGCCGGTAATGCCGATGATGAATGCGCCAACGACCAGTGCGCTAAAAACGGCCAGTATTGGCACGAGGATGCCTGACCAGCGATCCCATACTTGGCGGAGCGCCGAGGGGCGAACCCCCGCTTCAGTGGCTGCTTGCGCCATGCTCTTCTCCCTTATCGCTTACACGTCATCGATGTGGACATGAGTCTTGTTTGAATGTTGGGCTATCACAACCTTCTTTGTTGCCACCACTATGGCAGTGTGCTTCATGCGATCTGACGCCAGTCTGTCATTGCGAGGGTGCGCAGCGCCCGCCGATCTGTCATTGCGAGGGCGCGACGCGCCCTGAGGCCCATCTGTCATTGCGAGGGCGCGACGCGCCCGAAGCAATCTCCCACTCTTGCGCAAGACAACCCGCTCAGGGCATCTTTCCCGCTGTCGTGGGAGACTTGCGTCGCCGTGCCAGTATGCGTTACGCTTCCACCGGCACTGCGCGATCGAGCTTCGCACCGGCCATCAAGAGGCCCAACTCTTCCCGCGAGAGTTCGCCGTTCTTAACCGTGGCGACAATCTGGCCGTGGTACATCACGGCGATCCGGTCGGCGAGCGATAAAATTTCATCAAGCTCGGCTGAGACCAGCAGCACGGCCACACCCTCGTCGCGCTTTTTCACGATCTGGTTGTGAATAAACTCAATCGAACCGACGTCGATGCCGCGGGTTGGTTGCGAGGCGATCAACAGTTTGAGCGGGCGGGTAAACTCGCGGGCGACGATTAGCTTTTGCTGGTTGCCGCCGCTGAGCGAGCTGGCCGGCACGTGAATGCTCGGCGTACGCACATCAAATTCGGCCACCAAGCGGGTGCAATGCTCGTTGATCGCCTGCTCGTCGCGCACGATTCCGCGGGCGAACGGCGGCAGGTAGTACAGTTCCAGCACCGAATTATCGGTGAGCGGGTACGATGTCACCAACCCATCGCGCTGGCGATCTTCGGGAATGTGGGCCACCCCTAATTCACTGATTTGGCGTGGGGTGGCGTTGCTAGCATCAACGCCAGCGATCCGCACTGTGCCGGCCTCGCTGGGGCGCAAGCCGGTCAGCGCCGCCACCAGCTCGGTCTGGCCGTTGCCTTGCACACCAGCAATACCCAAAATCTCGCCGGCGCGCACTTCCAGATCAACGCCTTTGACGGCCAGCAGCCGGCGATCGTCACGGACTTGCAAACCGCGCACTTCGAGCACTGGCGCGCCGGGGCGGGCCGGCTGTTTCTCGACCTTCAAAATCACTTCGCGCCCAACCATCATTGCCGCCAGACTAGCTTCGGTCGCTTGCGCCGGCGTGGTCTCGCCAACCACTTTGCCGCCGCGCAACACGATGATCCGGTCAGCGACTTCTAAGACTTCACGCAGCTTGTGGGTAATAAAGATGATCGAGGTGCCTTGCGCCGTCAGGGTACGCATCACCCGCACCAGATCGTCTGCCTCTTGCGGCGTCAGCACTGCGGTCGGCTCATCGAGGATCAAAATATCAGCGTTACGGTAGAGTGCCTTGATAATTTCAACCCGTTGCTGCGCGCCAACGTCGAGGTCAGCTACGAGCGCGTTGGGATCGACCGGCAGGCCATACTGCTCAGAGATGGCGCGGATGCGTTCGGCAGCCTGCTTGCGGTTGAGGAAGGGGCCGTTGGTCACTTCGTTGCCGAGAATAATATTCTCGGTAACGGTCATCACCGGTACGAGCTGGAAGTGCTGGTGAACCATGCCGATGCCGCGCGCAATCGACTCGTGCGGATTGCTGATGCGAATGGGTTCGCCTTTGACAAAAATCTCGCCTTCGTCTTGATGATACAAGCCGTAGAGGATGTTCATCAGGGTGGATTTGCCGGCGCCGTTCTCGCCGAGCAGCGCCAACACTTCACCCTTATACAGCTTCAGCGACACATTGTCATTCGCGACAACACCGGGAAAGCGTTTGGTAATACCGCGGGCTTCCAGTACAACCGGGCGGTCTAAGCCATTCTGCGTCACAGGCAACCTCATTGCATACGTATCGCACAAGACAGACGGGCATTGCAATCGACTGGCGCTGCCGGAGATATAGGGTATTGTAGCATATTCTGACCGTTTCGCCGGCAACTGCCTACACTCCCAGCTCGGCGCGCAACTGGTGCAGGGATGGTTCGATCGTGGCGAGCAAGGCTGCGCGTTCGGCAGGCGGCAAGAAGGTCGCTTGGGCAGCAGTGCGGGTCATTGCACAGAAATCAGCAGCGGTAAAGCCAAGGTAATGCGCGGCGCGGCGAAACTCTTCGGTGATGGTGGTCTCGAAGAAGGTGGGGTCGTCGGAATTGATCGTCACCGGCACGCCGGCGTCGTAGAGCTGGCGCAGCGGGTGGGCTGGCCATGCGGTAATGGCTTTGGTGCGAATATTGCTGCTTGGGCAGACATCAAGCACGATCCCGCGCGCGGCGAGGGCAGCCAGCAGCGCCGGGTCATCCACGCTGCGGATCCCGTGACCGATCCGGCTCACTTCCAGCACATCAATTGCACCCCAGACGCTGGCCGGGCCAACCACCTCGCCGGCATGGGCCATCACGCCAAGACCGGCGGCGCGGGCGGCGGCAAATAGCTCAATAAACTCTTCGGGCGGGTGGCCAATTTCGTTGCCGCCGATCGACCAGCCCACCACCCCAATCGAGCGGCAAGCAATTGCCGTTTCGAGAATAGGCCATGCCGCCGCAGCGCCGTATTGGCGGCCATAATCGAGCACCAGCCCTACCCGCGGCCCGCCATGCTGGGCAGCGCGGGCGAAGCCGGCGGCAGTGCCGGCCAGTGCCTCGCGCAAATCAACCCCGCGGCGCACGTGCTGCATCGGCGAGAGCATCACTTCGGCGTAAACAACGTGCTGCGCCGCTAGCTCCATCCCCAGATCAAACGCGAGCAGCTCAAAATCCTCGCCATGCACGATGGTTGCGGCCAGCGCCATAAATGCGCCCAAAAAAGCGTGAAAATCCTCGTAGTGAAAGAGAGCGGCCAATTCTTGCTCGGTGCGCACGGGCAGCGGAATGCCGTTGCGTTGGCTCAGCTCGAGAAACGTGCGCGGCGCGACTGCGCCTTCGAGGTGCAGATGCAGCTCGATTTTGGGCATGCGTTCAATAAAAGTCGCGAGCGCCGGCGTGAGCATAGCCTTTCTCCCGCTCGAAGGAACGATGTTGAGTCGTATTGTAGCGGATGTTGTGGGGTATGGGTGCGGGAGTGTTTGTGGAGCAATAGCATCTGATCAGTGAACCAGTGTAAATGACCAATGGCTATTATGCGCTAGTTATTGCGGTATGATTCACTTCGAGAGCCGCCACAGATCCTTGGTCAAAAATGACTGAAAATCGCTGATATAAGGACGTAGACGATCATTGAGCACAGTCTCGGAATCTACATAGTACACTCCATCTAACTGATTTAACGCAATAGTGTAGCCAAGAAAGTGGTTGCTTTTAAATGTTGAATTGACACCAAAATCATTATTTCTGATTCTGGCTCTTTGTACATCGTGTAAGAAAATGGCTACAACCGGAATATTTCTTCCTAGCAACTTCGTGAGTAGATATTTGTCAAGAAATATCTTATCAATTCGATCTTTACTCGTTGTTTTGATAGACCCTATAATCTCATTAGGATTGATAAATCTGGTTTCTGCGGCGACGATGGTGTGATAGCGTGAGAAGACGAGATCAAGTTCATAAGAAATTTGTATGTCAGGATAGTGGGGAACCGGAATATGAACTGTACGTGATTCGCATACCAAACCTATCTCTTGGAGGATGAGCTTGACAAGCAACTCGAAAAGTTGTCCTGCTCGTTTGCGTGCTTGGTTGGAATTAGGTAAAGAGTCTCCAATGCACCCTATTGCCTGTTGAATAGTATAAACAATTCTGTTGATTGGCGAGGTTTTGAGATATGTGACAGCGCTAGGCAAACAAGTAATCTGTTCTTGATGTTGACGTAAATCAATTAAGAATTGCAAAAACTGTTGCCAAGCCACATCGAATTCTTGGGCTATTTCGATAAATAGTTTAGTATTGATTGGACGTGTAATTTGGAAATTCTCCGCTTGACTATATTGGTAGAAGATGTAATGATTTTTAGTTGGCGATACGATCCTCGTAAGTTCAGATATAAGATTAAGAAAGCTTTGACAGGTGTGGTAATAGTCTTGTAAGCTCGTCAGTTTTTGGGGGATTTGCACCGCATCTTGGAGATCTGCTAACTTCGTTTGGGTCATCGAATCGATTTCCTTCGTTCGGCATTCTCAAAGTCGTACTGTATCCACTTCTCAATTGGCCAATCTTCTACTAACTCAATTCGCTCAATTGCCCAGCGGCAGTATTCTAGGGATATATCGCATCCTTTCCATTTTCGGCGTAATTGTTCGGCGACAACTGCCGTTGTGCCTGAGCCTAAAAAAGGGTCAATGACGAGATCACCCTCGTTTGAGGCAGCCAAAACGAGCTTGCGCAGCAACTCTTCCGGTTTTTGCGTGGGATGCGGTGTTTTTTCGTGCATTCCATTGCACGTTGTTGGTATTTCGATCACATCGCGCGGTTTGGCGCCGCGCATATGCGGACGCCAAACTGGAGCATGCTTTTTGCGCCGTCCGTACTGACTCGTCTCGGCTTGCGGATGCTCAGGATACTTGAGCGTGTGTTTCCCATAAGGAATACGAATATCGTCGATGTTAAACGTAAAGTTTTTACTCTTTCTAAAATGAAGGATGCTCTCGTGGGAACGTCCCCAGTCTGAACCGAGGTTGGCCTTGTTTTTATAATGCCAGATCAACCAGCGACATCCGGCGAAGTATCGTGATGCAGGCAGTTTGATGTCAGCGATAATTTCGGAAAATCCACAAATGAATAAACTACCTGAAGGTTTTAGAACACGAGCTGCTTCTTGAATCCAGCTCAATGACCATTCAACATACGCCGCTTGCGATTCAAAGGTGTCCCATTCCGCTTTTTTGATGTTATACGGTGGATCGGCAAAGACAATATCAACTGACTCGGATGCAAGTGAACGCAACCATGCGATAGCATCACCTACCCAAATTTCACCATTGGGATGTGTGTAGCATAGTGCGGGATGATGCGGATCTATTGCGGTTTCGTCGATCGGAATAATGGTTCCTTTAAGCAAGGGCTGACCAAAAAAAGAAGGTATGGCTGTGTTTCGGGTATATTTCGCCGAAGAATCATTGAGATTTGTGGTAGTCTCTTCCATACCTCTTCCTTTAGCCAGCCACCCTCAATTCGTAATCCCGCTGGCGCGCAGCCGTTCGGCGTTGTCGTAGACGATCAGCGCCTCGATAATCTTGTCGAGTTCGCCGTTCAGCACTGCCGGCAGGTTCGAGAAGTTCTGGCCAATCCGATGGTCGGTGATCCGGTCTTGGGGGAAGTTGTAGGTACGGATCTTTTCGGCCCGTTCGCCGCTGCCGACCTGCGCAAGGCGCGAAGCGCCGATCTCGCGCTGCCGTTTCTCTTGTTCGCGGGCATAGAGGCGGGCGCGCAACACGGTCATCGCCCGTTCGCGGTTTTGGATCTGCGAACGACCGTCTTGGCAGGTGACGACAATCTCTTCGGGGGTGCCGGCCTTGTACACAATCCGCACCGCCGAGTCGGTGGTATTGACGCCTTGGCCGCCATGGCCGGCGCTGCGGAAGACATCGATGCGCAAATCTTCCGGCTTAATCTCGATCTCGGTCTCTTCGACTTCGGGCAGCACGGCCACCGTCGCGGTCGAGGTGTGAATCCGGCCACGAGCTTCGGTGGCGGGCACACGCTGCACCCGGTGGACGCCGCCTTCATATTTCAATTGGCTATACGCGCCTTCGCCGTGGATCTGGAAAATCACTTCTTTGATGCCGCCGATGCCGTTTTCGGTGATGCTGTCAACTTCCACCTTCCACCCCTTCGACTCGGCAAAGCGGGTGTACATGCGGAAGAGGTCGGCGGCAAAGAGCGCGGCTTCATCACCGCCTTCACCCTGCCGGATCTCCATCACCACATCTTTCGAGTCGTTGGGATCGCGCGGCAGCAGCAACAGCTTGAGCTGCTCTTCGAGTTCGGCCAGCCGTTTGCGCTGCGTCTCAAGCTCTTCTTGGGCTAACGCGCGCAATTCGGGGTCGCTCTCGCCCAGCATCGCCTCGGCTTCATCAATCGCGCGTACCGTCGCCTGATATTCCCGGTACGCAGCGACCACATCTTCCAATTCGCGCTGTTCGCGGGCATACTGCTGCAAGAGCGTGACGTTGGTCGCCACCTCAGGCTGGGCCATCAATTCGGTGAGTTCATCGTAGCGCGCGGCGACGGCAGCCAGTTTATCGAACATAAGACATTATTCCATCTGGATGAATAGTGGTTGCTGATCCGGGTCGAGGTGTCACTCGCCACGGATCAGAGAATCGTTATTGGTTTGACCAGCGGCGAGCTAGCGCACGGCGTTGCGCGCCGCCATCTTGCCCAGACACCATTTCCGCAAAGATAGCCGATGGCACAATACGCAACATCAGATCGCGCATCGTGCCATCAGCAATACTCATGCTACATCCCCAGCGAAGCAGCTTTGGCCAGCTTCTTGCGGCGATTGCGCTCAGCGCGGCGGCGCTTCTCTTTGCGCTGCTCGCTCTTCGAGACGAAGTGCATCTTCTCGCGATAGGTCTTGGTGATCCGCTCGGCGACGACACCTTTATTGAAGCGGCGAATCAGTTGCTCAACGGTTTCGCCTTCACGACGTTCAACTCGCATAGCGCTGCTGGATCGGCGGCACGGCAACCGGCATGCGGCATAGAACCGTGGATTGGCGGGGGGCGACGCCCGGCTCTATGGTCGTATCCGCGATCCTCCCTCATCACCTCCTTCGCAACAGATTTGGTGCGCCCCTGAGCAGCGGCAATGCCGTGATTCCTACACCGAAACAATAGTATACCGGATGGCCAGCGAATGCGCAAACGCTGCGCAGCAGAGGCGCAGGGAACGCCGCGGTTTGGCAAACGGCTGCTCGTTGCGCTCTGCTGCGCCGTGGTATCGACACTATTCTTGACGGCGCAAGATAGCGCCGCCATACGCCGGCAAGATCACGTTCCCGGCGATGACATCGGCGGTTTGGGTTGCCAATGCGACTTCCCAGCGACCAGCCGGCAATGGGATTGCACTGGCGTGCGGCGCGTTGTTGAGGGCAACCAGCCACGTTGCGCCGTTGGCGGTGCAGGTATAGGCTAATTGGCGCTTCTGGTCGTCGATGTGGGTAAAGACGCGCTCGCCGCGCCAGATGGCGGTTGTTGCCCGGCGCAGTGCGCCCAATTGCCGGTAAAACTGCAACAAGTCGCGATCCTGATCGTCACCCCAGAGCATCGGCAAGCGTGACTCTTCAGGGTGGCCGCTGCCGTCGGCATGGCGCACGTCAAGCCGTTGGCTCAGCCCGACTTCGGTGCCGTAATAGAGCACCGGCGAGTGGGGCAGCGTGTATTGGCAGAGGGCGGCGAGCCGCAACCGGCGGGTATCGCCGCGCGCCACCCATAAGAAGCGGTTCATATCGTGGTTGTCAAGGAAGCTGGGTAGAGCAAAGCCGGGCGGGAAGTAGGCTAGATGCCGGTTGAGGAAGATAGCGAACGTGCTGGCGCTAATCTCATCAAAGGCGAAAAAGCGCCGGATGGCCTGCAAGAGCAGGAAATCAAGACAGCCGTCGAGCCGGCCAACATACGACCGCAAGATCTCAGCCGTGTCAACTGCTTCGCCCAACAGCACACAGTCGGGTTTGATCGCCCGCATCGCCGCCCGAAAAGCCGTCCAAAAATCGTGCGAGGGGCCGATCGTGTAGTCGAGCCGGTAGCCGTCAACCCCCTGTTCGAGCCAGTAGCGCGCCGCGTCGATCATAAATTGGCGCGCCGGCGGATGATCAAGGTCAAGCTGCGGTAGCTCGGCGACGCCAAAGAACGACACATATTGGTCTGGATACTGCGTAAAGATGAACCAATCCCGTTCCGGGCTTGAGGGATCGGTGATAGCGCGCTGGAAGATCGGGTGCCGGCTTGAGAAGTGATTGGCGGTATAGTCAAAGATCACCCGCATCCCGCGGTCGTGGGCAGCGGCGATCAGCGTTTGCAGATCGGCTAACGTGCCCATCCGCGGCTCGACGCTGTAGTAATCGGTGGCGTTGTAACCGTGGTGCGATGGCGAGGGAAAGAGCGGCGAAAGCCAGATCGCGGTGGTACCCAAGCTGGCAATGTAATCGAGCTTGGCGGTTACGCCAGCCAGAGTGCCGCCGTAGATGCCCATCGGTGTGGGTGGGTTGGCAAATTGGCGGTCAGGGCCGGGATGAAACCGGTCAATGAAGACGTGGTAGATGACGGCTTCATCAAGCCATGCCGGTGCGCCTTCGTCGCCAACCCGGTAGGCGCAGGTGCGCGGGCGGCGGAAGAAGGTGAGGTTAAACTCGGCCCCCATTTCGCGCAGGTAATGATCGCCGGGGCCGGGATGGCCGAGCACGCTGCCATCGCCTTCGGTTGCGCCGATCACTTCGCTGTACCAGAGCGACCCCTCGCCTTTGCTCAGCCAAGCCTCGATCCGGTAGCGCACAACAGTGCCAGACGGTTGCGGCGGCAGATCGATGGCCCACTCTTCCATATAGCCCCACAGCAGCGTATCCCAGTGGCTGGCGAGGTGATGCCCGTGCGCCACTGCGCTCCCCGGCGCGGGTTGGCCGCGGCACCCGGCTGGTTCGCTGCCATCGGTCGTGTAGTAGACGCTAACCCGGTCGGCGGTGATTGACGGGCCGAGGGTGACGAACAGCCGCACCGGTTCGCCGGCCCGCGGCGCCGCCGGTTCCATACGATAACGGTGGGAAATACCGGCCATTTCGGCCCGCACATACCCCAACCGGCGGCTGTCGGTGGCCATCGTGCCAAAAATGAAGTCGGCAGAGACGTGAATCTGTTCCACGGTGAACGATCCTTTGGGGATTACAATCATTTTGGGAGCCGCACAGCCGTGCGGCTCTACATGTGGTATCGCTGGACGGTATTGCGGAGCCGCACAGCCGTGCGGCTCTACAATCCAATCATATCATCCCTTGACCCCGCCCAATGTCAGGCCGCCGATGATATACCGCTGCAACAACAGGTAAACGATCGCCACCGGCAACGACAGCAAAATCGAAAAGGCAGCGAAGCGCGACCACGGGATTTGTCCGGCGTACTGGCCAGTCATGTTATAGAGCGACATCGCCAGCGTAAAATCTTTGGGGTCGGTCAGGAACTGCCACGACAGGAAGAACTCAGTCCAGCCGCCGGTGAAGCCAAGAAACCCAGTGACGGCCAGCGCCGGCGTCGCCAGCGGCAACACAATCTGGAAGAAGACCTGATTCGGCGATGCGCCATCGATAATCGCCGCCTCCTCCAGCTCTTTGGGAATCGTATCGAGGTAGCCCTTCAGGTTCCAAATCGCAAATGGCAAGGCCCCCGACACCATCGCAATCCCGACCCCAAGCAGCGAATTGCGCAACACAAAGACCTCGCTGCGGGCCGGGGCGAGGCCGCCGTAGATCAAGCCAAGGCTAATGACCAACCCTACCGCGCCGAAGAAGTAGTTGCCCGGCCCCGCCGAGCCAATCCGGATCGCCGGCACTACCGCAAACAGCGTGAGACCGAGTAGCATCAGACCGGCGAGAATGAGCACAATACTCATAATCGCACTACTGATGCGAATGCTATTAAGCAGTGCAAAGAGCGGCGCAATCGTCGCCACACTGGGCAAGACGGTAATCGCCAGCACCGCAATCATCATAAACTGCCGGCCGGGGAACTTGAAGCGCGAAAAGGCATACGCCGCGCTAACGCCGATGAGGAGGGCAAAGGCCGACACCCCGCCGGCGAGGCGCAGGCTATTAAACGCCAGCTCAGCGAACGTCACCGGGTTGGCGGTCGGGCGGTCGAGCACCTGCACATAGGCTTGCAGCGACGCGCCGGGAGGAATCAGGTTCAGCTCGGTGGGGCGCGAAATATTGCGCGGATCGAGCGACATGCTCACAATCCAGAGCACCGGAAAGAGCACAGTCGCGGCGATGAACAGGCAAATTGCTTGCAACACCAATTGCTGCCACCACTTCAAGCGGCGGCCGGCGGCGGTGCTGCCTGAACGGCGCTGAGCGGTCACACTAGACATCGTAGCTCTCCGTGGCGCGCGAAATCTTGTTGGTAATCAAGAAGATCGGGATCAACACCAGCGCAATAATGACCGAAAATGCGGCGGCAACCCCATAGAGCTGGTTGACGTTAATCAACTTAAACGCCTGCGTCACCATAATCTCGGTGCGGCCGAGCGGCCCGCCGCCACTCATAAAGTAGATCACGTGGAAGAGGTTGAAGGTGGTAACGATACCAACCATCGCCGCCGGCACCATCGCCGGACGAAGCAGCGGCAGCGTGATTCGCCAGAACTGCTGCATACCGGTCGCGCCATCAATGCTGGCCGCCTCGTACATCTCTTTCGGGATCGATTGCAGCGCACCGGTGGCCACGATGGTCATAAACGGCCAACCCAGCCAGATATTGGCAATCAGCATCGCATAATAGCTGAGCGGCAGGCCAATGCCGGGGATGGGATCTTGAATCTGGTTGAACCAGCGAATTTGGACTGGATCGAGCCCAAACGGCGTGATGAAAAGATTAATCAACTGATTGATCGAACCGTACTGGTCATCGAACATATTGCGCCAGACCGTGGCGACCACGATATTCGGTAACACCATCGGTAAAATATAAATAGCCCGATAGATTTTGCGTCCCCACAGTCCTTCCACGTTTAGCAAGACAGCGATAATAATGCCCAGCGCGACGTGAAACCCAACATTCGAGAATGTCCACCACAGGTTGAAGGCCAGCAAGCGCCAAAAGTCAAAGTTACCGCCAAGACGGGCGACAAATTGCGGGTTATTGGTAATAATATCCAGATAGTTTTTAAAACCGACAAACTGGGCCGGCCGGTAATTGGGCGGAGTCGTACCGCCGGGGCCAAAGGGGTTGAGCGTCTGTTTCCCCTCTTCTTTGATCACGCCGTAGTCGGTAAACGACATCCAGACTTGAAACGCCAGCGGGTAAAAGGTGACGACCATCATAATCACCAGTGCTGGCAGCAGGTAGACAATCGGGGTGCGCAGTTGTTTCCACCCCTCGTACAGAGCTGAGCGCGGCGCTCGCGCCGTTGGCGAGGCCAGCTCTGGATTTGTGGTTGCCATGCGGCTTCCTCCCCTGCGGTTGGAACGTTCAGATGTTGCGTATGATAACACTGCCAGACCCTCAACGGGGAGGGTCTGGCAGGCGGTTGACCGGATTACTTGCCGTTGGCGGTATTCATCAGCGCGCAGGCTTCGGTGACAGCAGCCTTGGGATCAGCGCCACCGTCGAGTACCTTCGTCATGGCATCGCCGAACGGGCCCCAGTAGTTGTCGAGTTCGGGGATCTGCGGCCGCGGCACGCCGGTGGCCGACGCCTGCGCGAAGGCCTCTACCAGCGGATCGCTGATCTGCACTTTGGTGCTCACCGGCACGTGGCCGGCCTCATCGACGTAGACCTTCATCGATTCGGGGCTGGTCAGGAACATCGCCAACGCGACGGCGCCGGCCACGTTCTGGCTGTTGATGCTGACGTAGAAACCATCGACGCCGGTGAGCGGGCCAGCCGGCTTGACGGCTCCCGGCATCGGCGCGACGCCGAGGTTGTCACCCAGCACGGCGCGGTAGTCACCCAGCACCCACGGGCCGTTGATGATCATGTCGGCCTTGCCGTCTTTGAACAGCGAGTCAGCTTGGCCGCCATCGGTCGAGAAGGTGACAGTGGGTACTTCCTTCAGCGCCTTGAGGTAAGCGAACCACTCAGGGCCGCCGGCCTGATCGGCGATGCACTTGCCGTTGCTATCCATCAGTTGGCCGCCAAACGCCTGCAACCAGCCGAAATTGTGGTAGGCATTCTGGTTGAGCACCAGCGTTTTGCCCTCTTTGACCAGCGCCAGCAGCTCATCAGTGGTGGCCGGCGGGTTGGTGATCTTGCTCTTGTTGTAGTAGAGCGCTACCGCCTTAAACGACTCAGGAATGCCGTACAGCTTGCCATTGAGCGACATACCGGCCACGCCGGTCGGCGCGACATCGGTCAACATGCTCTGATATTCGCTCAGATCGGCCAGCACCCCCGCGCGGATCTGGCTACCAAGGCTGTCATTCGGCGCAATGAACATATCGGGGCCGCCGCCCGACGAGACCTCGTTGTTGAACTTATTAAAAATCTGATCGAAGGGGATTTGCAGCACATTGATGGTGGCCTGCGGGTAGGCGGCGCGGGCGCGATCAATCAGCATATTGATCGCCTTCTCCTCGGCGCTGCCGGTGCCATAGGCATGCCAGAGCGTGACAGTGCCGGTAATTGCCATGCCGCCAGCGGCAGGTTGGGCTGGCGCAGTCGTGGCTTGAGCGGGAGCAGTCGTGGGTTGGGCAGCGGGAGCGGGTTGGCCGCAAGCGGCGAGGAGAGTGGCGAACAGGGTTAGCAGCGCGAACAGTGCAAACGACAGGCGCTTCACACGTTTCTCCTTTGGCTGGGGCAACAATGCCCAAATAATCAGGAACTATACCGTCGAAACGATGGTGATGAGATGGGCCAATCAATCGCTATCGCTCGATATCGCACCTCCTTCACTCCCATGTTGTATGATCGTCAATTCGCGCCGGAGCTTGAGTAGCAAGCGAGTGAGCAACTCGCGCTCAGCCCCATCAAGCACCGCCCACCGGCGCGCGAGTGATTCGCTATGCGCAGCGCGCACCTTGGCCAAGTGGGCGCGGCCATGCGCTGTCAACCCGATCCGTTGCACGCGCCGGTCACTCGGATCAGCGATGCGCTCAACCAAACCGAGCGAGCTAAGGCGGTCAATCAGGCGGGTCGTGCTGCTCTTGTCAATCAACAGATGGACGCTCAGATCCGACAGCCGCACACCGTGGTGTTCAGCCAGCAACAGCAGCGCCGCGTACTGGGTAGGGTTGAGCTGGAATTGGCGCAGGACACGGCGATCGCCATCATCCAGCAAGACATAAACTTCTTGGATCATACGGTGCTGCTCGGTGCCGGATGGCGTCATAGGCATTCGGATAACTTCGTTGTCAACAAAATAGTTGTATAAACAATAATTGTGAGTGGGATTATAGCAGATGTGACAAGTGGTTGTCAAGAGGGGCGTGTGACGTTGATCATCAGAACAATGTATAATACGGTCAACTTCGGTGATAACGATTTGTGATGCATTAGTATGGTAACCATCACCGTTCGCGATGTTGTGCGACTAGCGTTGCCGGAGGGCACTGCGGTCGTCGCTGGCGCTGCCGGCTTGGGGCGTCAGGTCAGTTGGATTGCCACCCTCCGCGCTACGTTGCCGGCCTTTGCCGAACTTCGCGGTGGTGAACTCGCCTTGCTATCGGTTGAAGCGGCGCGCGCGCTCGATTCGCGGTTAACGTTAGCGGTGTTGGTGCGCCGCTTGGCGCAGGCGCCGGTGCCGATTGCCGGTGTCGCTGCATTGGGCGTGATCACACCCGAAGATCAGCAAGCGGCGGAAGAGGCCCGGCTGCCGTTGCTGCATCTGCCCGATGGGATCGATCTGCGCGAGGTCGAGCGTGAGATCACGCGCCTGATTACCGATTACGAAGCTCAATTCGAGCGGCGGGCCGCCCAGCTCTACGATTTGCTGACCCAACGTTCATTGCAAGGCGGCGGGATTGGCGGCTTGCTTGATATTTTGCACGAGCGTACCGGCCAGAGTGTGGCTTGTTATGCGCCGAATGGCGTGATCCGGGCGCAGCGTGGGCGCGGGCAGGCGCGGCTGGCCTTGCAGGCGCTGCGGCCCTCTGGTCGCGGCGAGACAAGTTTGCTCAACCAGCAAATCTGGGTCGAGCCGATTGGCAATAGCAGTGTGCCAACTGGCTACGTCGCGATTGCTGGTACAGCGCTTGATCCGTGGGATCGCACGGCAGTGCAGCGTGGCGCCTTGGCGTTGGCGCTCGAGTTGGCCAAAGAACAGGCGGTGCAGGCTGCCGAAGAGCGGTTGCGCGGCGATTTTATTGCCAGTATTCTGGCCGGGCCGCCAGCCGATATGGCCGCAGCGATCCAGCGTGGCCAAGAATTGGGCTATACCCTTACGGCGCCCCATACGGCAGTGCTGGTGCATATCGATGATGCCAGCGCGGCGACGTTGGGCCGGGCGGCGGCGAATATTCAGAATGAGCTGAAACGGCTGAATATCAATGCGCCTATCTCGCGGCGCGAGAGCAATGTGCTCTGTATGTTGCCCTTGCCGACCGTCAGCCGGGCGCGCGAGGTGGCCGAGCAGTTGCGCGAACGCCTGTTGCTCGATCATCCGAATGTCGTGCTGGCTGTTGGCATGCCGGCAGCGCATCTCTCGGAATGGCGGCGCACACTCGAAGAAGCCGAACAGGCTCTCAGCCTTGGCCGCCAGATTTTTGGGAACGATCGCGTGCTCGCGTTCGGCGATTTAGGCGTCTATCGTTTGCTCATCCGCTTGCGCGAGACGCCGGAGCTGTGGTCGTTCTACCGCGAGACGCTCGCTAGTCTCGCCGAGTATGATAAACGCCAGCACGCCGACTTGATCAAGACGCTCGAAGCCTATTTCAACAACCTCGGTAATCTGCGCGCTACTTCCGAGGCGTTGCACGTTCACCGCAATACGTTGCTCTACCGCATCGAGCGCATCAAAGAGATTAGCGGGATGGATCTCGACAACGCCGAGGAACATTTTGCGCTCTGGCTAGCCGTGCGCGCGCACCGCATTCTCTCGACCTTGGAAGAGGGTTGAACAAAAGGGAGTAAGGATCGGGGTCAGCGCGTCAGGATGCTACCTGCCCTCCTCCCTATTCCCCACTCCCCTCCTTTACGGCGTGCGATCGCGGCCCAAGATCACCACAATTTCTGCCTCGCTATACACTTCTGCCGGTTTGCCAACGACCACCTCAGCGCCGAGCAGTTGGGCCAGCCGGCGGGCGGTGAAGGGGGCGTTGCCGGCTTGATACACCACCGTACGCGGGTAGTCTCCCGGCGGCGCGTCAGCAGGGGCGAGCACCGTAAAGCCGTTGGCGCTCAGTTCTTCACTGGTGCGGCGCGCTAACCCGACCACGCCGGCCCCATTGAGCACCTGCACCCGCGCTTGTTCGCTCGCCTCTCCCGGCGGCGTCAGCCAGCGATTGACCAGCGCTGCCACGTCGCTGGCATCCCAGATCAGGTTGGTGTCGTTTTCTCGCACAGCTACCGTGCCCGGCTCGATCCGGTAGCGCCCGATCAGCGCCGGATCAAGGTTGGCGGCTAGCCGGCCCATGGCCAGCAGGGTGTCGAAGTTGGCAAGCGGCAGGGTGGTCAGAATGGCCGGCGTATCGCCAGTTTGGGTCACGGCATCGAGCAGGCGCGGCAACAGCAGCATCCGCTCAAACCAGTTGTGCTGCTGGATCTCATTCACGATCGCTTGTACAACCTGCTGCTGCCGTTCGGTGCGGCCAAAGTCGTTGTCAGCGTGGCGCGTGCGGGCGTAGATCAAGGCGCGCGCGCCATCCATCCGTTGCGGGCCGGGTTCAAAGACGACTCGCATGACGCCGTAGTCTGGGGTGGGGTAGGCGTCATCGACGATCCGGCGCGGCACGTCGATTGTAATCCCGCCAAGGGCGTCAATCAAGGCAGCGAAGCCGTCGAAGTCGATCTGCACCATGTAATCGACCCGCATGCCGCGTTGCTCGAAGTTGAGAAACTGGCTGACTGTGTCAGCGGCGAACGCCATCCCTCCCTGTTCCGGGCTAATACCGTCGCCGTAGAGTTCGGTCGCGTGGTAATAGCCGTAAGCATAGGCGGCGTTGATCTTGCTGGGGCCGCGGTTGGGCAGATCAACCTGTGTATCACGCGGGATCGAAAGCAGGTTGGCCCAGCCTCCCATACCATCGAGCCGCACCAGCATCAACGTGTCGCTGCGTATCCCCTCTTCGGGACGGTCACGCCGGATGTCAACCCCAACCACCAAAATATTCGCTCCCAACAATGGCGAGGTGATGACCGGCCCGCGCGGATCGGCAACCACGATCCGCTGCGCCAGCCGGTGGATCTGCCAGTAACCAAACCCCAGCGCCAGCGCAACGATGGCCACTATCCCCAGCGCAATCCAACCCAGTGGCCAGCGCCGCTTAGGTATGGCGCGACGTGGCGGTGTAGCTTGCGGTGGCGATGGCGGGCCTTGGCGAGCGCTTTTGTGCTCTACTCTTCGCATCACCAGCGTCTCGCCGGTGTACGGTGGGCGAGGCGGTTGGTTGTTGGAGGGATTTGACATACCTACACTCCGAAATAATGGGATCATTATTGATGGTAGAGACGTTGCCGGGCCAGATGTTGGTATCCGCGAGCGCCATCACTCTGCGTAACGCCAATTAGCATACCGCATTGCACTCGCGCCGGCATCAGACCGGAGTATAATGCTTAGGCAAGGATGATCAATTGCATTCGCAATAGTTAGCTTGAGGAGCGAATGATGGAAGTAGGACTAATCGGTCTGGGCCGGATGGGCGCGAATATGGCGATTCGCTTGCGCCGCGGCGGTCACCGGGTGATTGTCTATAACCGCACGGTCGCCAAAGCGCGTGAATTGGCGGCTGAGCACGATCTGATCGCGGCGGAGGAATTGGCCGATCTGGTGGCGATGCTGACCCCGCCGCGCGTGGTCTGGTTGATGTTGCCGGCGGGTGCTGCCACCGACGAGCATCTGGCCGCGCTGACGCCGCTGCTCGCGCCGGGTGATATTGTGATCGATGGCGCCAACAATAATTATAAGGCGAGCATTGCCCACGCCGAGCAGTTGGCGGCGCATGGCTTGCGGTTTCTCGATATTGGCGTCAGCGGCGGGATTTGGGGCTTGCAGGTCGGCTACTGTATGATGGTCGGCGGCGATGAGGAGTCGTTCCGCTACGTTGAACCGCTCTTGCAGACGCTGGCCCCGCCGGATGGCTATCTGCTGTGCGGGCCGCATGGAGCCGGCCATTTCGTCAAGATGATCCATAACGGCATCGAGTATGGCATGATGCAGGCGTATGCCGAAGGCTTCGAGATTTTGCGCCAGTCGCGCTACGATTTTGATCTAGCCAAGATCAGCCACCTCTGGAATCAAGGCAGCGTGGTGCGCTCGTGGTTATTGGAATTGGCCGAGCGCGCGTTCAGCGCCGATGCCGATCTGAGCAGCATCCGCGGCTATGTCGAAGACAGCGGCGAGGGACGGTGGACGGTGCAAGAGAGCATTGATCTCGATGTGCCGGCGCCAATCATTACCCTCTCGTTGCAGATGCGCTTCCGCTCGCGGCAGGAGGACAGTTTCAGCGCCAAGGTGTTGGCCGCGCTGCGCCAGCAGTTCGGCGGCCACGCGGTCAAGAAGGCGGAATAAAGCCATATTTACCGCAGAGGTCGCAGTGGACGCGGAGGGAAATAAACGTATTCGGCGCGGGGAAGTCAACCTGCCGTAATATATCAAACACCTCTGCGTCCTCTGCACCCTCTGCGGTAAAAAAACAAGCACGGAGTGAGCGCATGGCGACGCCTGTTTTGGATAATCCGCTGCGGGCCGGGTTGCGCATTGGCCGTACCCCCGAACCCTGCACGATGGTCATTTTCGGCGCCAGCGGCGATCTGACCAGCCGCAAGCTGGTGCCGGCGCTCTACAATCTAGCTCGCGAACGCCGCTTGCCCGGCGGTTTTTCGGTGGTCGGCTTCGCCCGCCGCGATTGGAGCGACGACTATTTTCGCGATCTGCTGCGCGAGGCGGTCAATGCCAATTCGCGCTCAGGGCCGGTTGATCCCGAATTGTGGGCCAGTTTCGCCCAAGGGATTCAATACCATCGCGGCAGTTTTGACGAGGCTGATGCCTATACCAGTTTGGCCGAGCGGCTAGCGGCGATCGACGCCGAGCGCGGCACCGGCGGTAATCGCGTCTTTTATCTGGCCACCCCGCCCGATGCCTACCCCACGATCGTGGCCCAGCTCGGCGCGCATGGGTTGGCTCACTCGAACGGGTGGACGCGGATTATCATTGAGAAGCCGTTTGGCCACGACCTCGCCAGCGCGCAGGCGCTTAATGCCGAGGTGTTATCGGTCTTTCGCGAAGATCAGGTCTACCGCATCGATCACTATCTCGGCAAAGAGACGGTGCAGAATATCTTGATCTTTCGCTTCGCCAACGGCATCTTCGAGCCAATCTGGAACCGGAGCCATATCGATCACGTGCAGATTACCGTTGCCGAGACCATCGGGGTCGAGGATCGCGGTGGCTATTACGATACCTCTGGCGCGCTGCGTGACATGATCCAAAACCACCTGATGCAGTTGCTGTGTCTGGTGGCGATGGAGCCGCCATCGCTCTACGATGCCGATGCGGTGCGCGACGAGAAGGTCAAGGTGTTGCGCGCGGTGCGCCCGTTGTCGGTCAACGATACGGTGCGCGGCCAGTACGGGCCGGGCAGCGCCAATGGCTTGCCGGTGCGCGGCTACCGTGAAGAGAAGGGGGTGTCACCCGCTTCGCAAACCGAGACCTATGTGGCGTTGAAGCTGTTTATCGACAATTGGCGCTGGGCCGGCGTGCCGTTCTATTTGCGCAGCGGCAAGCGCTTGCCGCGACGGGTGAGCGAGATCGCGATTCAATTCAAGGCAGCGCCGACGATGATCTTTGCCGATACACCGCTCAACGACCTCGATCCAAACGTCTTGGCGATCAAGATCCAGCCTGACGAAGGGATTTCGCTCAAATTCAGCTCGAAAACTCCCGGCCAACCGCAGATCCGTCCGGTGACAATGGATTTTCGCTACGGCGCATCGTTCGGCGTCACTTCACCAGAAGCCTACGAGCGGCTGTTGCTCGATTGCATGCTCGGCGATGGCACCCTCTTTACCCGCCGTGACGAAGTTGAAACCAGTTGGGCGCTGTTGACGCCGATCTTGCAGGCATGGGCCGAAGGCCCGCCGCAGCCGTTCCCCAATTACGAAGCCGGTAGTTGGGGGCCAGCGGCAGCCGATGAATTTATCGCCCGCGATGGCCGGTCGTGGCGGCGACTATAGGATGGAGATGGTATGAGCGAAGCGGCAATCGATATCAATGCGATCGAGCGCGAATTGCGCCAGATGTGGCAAGAGCAAGCGACGCATCCTGACGCTGGCGGGCAAGCGGTGATTCGGGCGCTGACGCTCAACTTGATTGTGCGCGCGCCTGATGATGGTTGGGCCGAACAAGCGTTAGCGGTAGCGCCGGCGCTTACGGCGCAACACCCCAACCGTACCGTGATCGTGATTGACCGGCCCGGCCCGGCGACCGAGTTGCAAGCGAACGCACAGGCGCTCTGTACGCTGGCCAATGCTGGTCGCACGCAGGTCTGCGGTGAGCAGGTGACGATTAGCGCCCGCGGCGCACCGGCTGGGCAACTGGCCAGCCTCGTCTTGCCGCTGCTGGTGCCCGATCTGCCGGTGGTGCTGTGGGCTCCCGGCCCGCAGCCCTTCGCCCAGCCGCTGGTGCAACGGCTCTACCGGCTTTGTGACCGGCTCATCGTCGATTCGACCACTTTTGCTGATCCGCTGCGGGAATTGGCCGAATTAGCCGCTTTTGAACAGACAGCCAACGGTGCGCCGGCGGTGAGCGATTTGGGCTGGACGCGCCTGACCTCGTGGCGTGAACTGACGGCCCAATTCTTCGATACGCGCCCCTTTTTGCCGCACCTGCACCGGATCGACGAGATCGTGATCGAATACGCCGCCGGCAATCGTCCGAATCCGGTGGCGGCGTTGCTCTTTGTCGGCTGGCTGGCGAGTTGTTTGAAATGGACGCCGCTGGAAGATGCAGTCGGGATCGAGGGCGAGACCATCCAAATCTACCTGCGGCGACCAGCAGTGGGGGTGGGGCCGGCGGCCATCCGGCTAGTGAGTGTGGCAATCCGGCCAGTCGATCGCGCCGGCGTTGAAGGGCTGGCACGGTTGGCGTTGCGGGCCGTAGATAATCAGCAGGCAGAGTTTGTGGTGGAATTGACGAGTGATGCCGGACACGCTTGCACGCGCGCGACTATTGCCGGCGCGCACCCGATCGAACGCACGGCGACGATTGATCGGCCAGCGCTGGCCGATCTGCTCAACAGCGAACTACGGCTGCTCAGCCGCGACCGCACCTTTGCTGCGGCGCTGCATCTCGCCGGCGGGTTAGCGCGACGGTTGGCGTTGCCATAGCGGGAGATCCGCTATAATGCTTCACCAACCGCATGTATGCAGACAAGGATCGCGCTGATGTTTCCGTTTCAAGAACTCTTCCTGAGCCCGCTCGGCGTTGGTATCATTATCTTAATGTTGTTGATTGAATGGCAGGCGATGGTACAGATCAAATGGCAACCGCTCTTTCGCGCGTTGGGTGATGTGGCGGTGGCCAGTATTGTGTCATCAGTCGTGATTGTGCTGCTGGGCCAATTGCTGCTGGCGTTAGAGAACCCCCTGTTCGTGATTGTGGGGGCGTTTGTGGTAGCGGTGCTGGTTGAAGGCTTCGTGCTCATGCTAATCCGCAAACGCAAAGCTGCCCCTAGTTACATGGCGGCGCTGATTGCGAATGCGGTGTCGTTTATCTTTTTGCTGATCTTTTATTTGTCGTTTTTGGCGATGTAGCAAGGGCAGCAGCCCTGCGGTAGGTGCGCGGGGCGTGTTCTGTTGTCATTGCGAGGGCGCGCAGCGCCCGCAGCGATCGCCACGTTGCCCCCACCCCAGCCCTCCCCCTCCGGGAGAGGGCTGGGGTGGGGGCGTCAAAGGGCTGAGGGTGTGAGAATGTATGCCCCCTCCCGGCACCCTTCTGCTGGGGGAAGGAGTGTAAAACCCCTCCCCCAGCGGGGGAGGGGCAAGGGATGGGGGCGTTACGTTACCGCTTCTTCCCCCGCGGCACCGATTGGGGATTGCGCCCGCGTTGCGCGGCGGGGCCGTTTTGTGGCAATTGGCCGCTATCGATCGCAGCTTTGATCTTGGCCGCCTCTTCGGCGATAGCCGGGTTGGCCGGACGCGCTGGCTTAGCCGGTGACGGCGCAGGCGTTGCCACCGGCGTTGCATTCCCTAAACTCGCCAACTCGTGCTCACGACCCAAGTGGCAATGCTTGAACTTCTTGCCGCTGCCGCACGGACACGGATCGTTGCGCCCGATCTGCGGGGTTGAACGGCGTTGCGGTTTGCGTGCCTGATCGACTTCGCTGCTGCCGCCAGCGATTTGTGCGGTTGCCAAACGGCGGGCCTGCTCTTCGGCGATTTGGCGCAGATAGGCTTCATACTGGAACGAGGCCGGGATCACGTTGTAAACAATATCGCGCGCAATGTTCTCCTTCAGCTCGTCGAACATGCGGAACGACTCGCGCTTAAACTCGATCAAGGGGTCTTTCTGCGCGTAGGCTTGCAAGAGAATATTCTGCCGCAATTCGTCCATTGCGGTCAGATAATCGACCCACTGGCGATCGATCGCGCCCAACATCACCCGTCGCTCGACCGTGCGCATCACTTCCGGGGTAATCGCCTTCTCGCGCTCGGCGTAAGCGGTTTCGAGCTGATCGAGCAAGAACTGCTCAATCTCCTCTTTCTTCTTCCCCTTCAACGTCTCGGCGGTGACGGTCGGCGGCAGGGTCGGGTTGATCCGGCGATACGCGCGCAGCACCTCAGTCAGCTCAAGCTCATCGGGTTCATCGCTCAGATGTTCGTCGATCTGGCTCTGAATCTCTTCCGCCATCAGATCGAGCACCCGCTCGCGCATATCGGCTTCGTCGAGGATAGCCTTGCGGTCAGCGTAGATGATCTGGCGCTGCTTATTCATCACGTCGTCAAACTCGACGGTGTGCTTGCGGGCATCGAAGTTGTACCCCTCGACGCGGGTCTGTGCGCCTTCGATGGTACGATCGAGCAGGCCGGCTTGCAACGGTACATCGGAACCAACGTACCGCTCCATCAAGCCTCTGATCCGGTCGACCGGGCCAAACCGGCGCAGCAATTCATCTTCGAGCGAGAGGAAGAAGCGTGACGAGCCGGGATCGCCTTGGCGACCGGCGCGCCCGCGCAACTGGTTGTCGATCCGGCGCGCCTCGTGGCGTTCGGTGCCGATTACGTGCAAACCGCCGAGCTTGCGCACCTCTTCGCCTTCGGCCTCGGTCAGCGCCTTCGCCTTCTCCCACGCCGCTCGCTTCTGTTCAGGCGTGGCCGTTTCGATGGTCAGGCCCTCTTTGCGCAAAAACTCCTCGACCAGACCATCGGGGTTGCCGCCGAGCAGAATGTCGGTACCACGACCAGCCATATTGGTGGCGACCGTCACCGCGCCCTTACGCCCGGCCTGCGCCACAATTGCAGCCTCGCGTTCGTGTTGCTTGGCGTTGAGCACGTTGTGCGGGATGCCGGCCTGCTTAAGCATCGCGCTAAGCCGCTCGGAGGTTTCGACCGACGTGGTGCCGATCAGCACCGGTCGCCCGATCTCGTGCATTTCTTGCACTTCGCGTAGCACAGCGTTAAACTTCGCCTCTTCGGTGGCGTAAATCTGGTCGGGCAGATCCTCGCGGATCATTGGCTTGTGGGTTGGAATGACCACCACATCGAGATTGTAAATCTTGGCGAACTCTTCCCGCTCGGTGTAAGCCGTACCGGTCATACCGGCCAGCTTCTTGTACATGCGGAAGTAGTTCTGGAAGGTGATGGTGGCCAGCGTCACGTTCTCGTTCTTAATCGCCACCCCTTCCTTGGCCTCGATCGCCTGATGGAGGCCATCGCTCCAGCGCCGGCCCGGCATCGCCCGCCCGGTGAACTCATCGATAATCACCACTTCGCCGTTCGGCGTCACCATATAGTCGCGGTCGCGCTGGTAGATAAACTGGGCCTTGAGCGCATTCTCGACGTAGTGGGTCTTCTCGTAGTGTTCGGGATCGAACAGGCTCTCGCCAGCGGGGATATTGAGCAGCTTTTCGAGCTTCTCAATCCCCTTTTCACTGAGGTAGATGCTCTTGCTGCGCTCATCGACAAAGAAATCGCCGTCCGGCTCCAGCCCCTCCTCTTTCACCTGCTTGGCCGTCACCGACGAGCGGCGCAACTGGCGGACGAGCTTCGCCATCTGGCGGTAGAGATCAGACGACTTCTGCGCCGGGCCAGAGATGATCAACGGCGTGCGCGCTTCGTCGATCAAGATATTGTCAACCTCGTCAACGATGGCGTAGTGCAACTCGCGCTGCACGAGCTGCGACTTCTCGTAGGCCATGTTGTCGCGCAGATAGTCGAAGCCAAACTCGTTGTTGGTGCCGTAGGTGATGTCGGCCAGATAGGCTTCGCGCCGGGTGCAAGGCCGCCAATGGACGAGGCGCTGGTCTTCGGGGTTGGCGTTGGGATCGATATAATCAGGATCGTACAACGCGCTCTGTTCGTGGGCGATAAAGCCGACCGAGAGGCCAAGGAAGTGGTAAACCGGCCCCATCCATCCAGCGCCGACTTTGGCCAGATAGTCGTTGACCGTAACCAAATGGGCGCCTTTGCCTTCGAGCGCGTTGAGGTAGAGCGGCAAGGTGGCGACGAGCGTCTTGCCTTCGCCGGTCTTCATCTCGGCGATTTTGCCTTGGTGCAGCACAATGCCGCCGATCAACTGCACATCGAAATGGCGCATCCCAATCGTGCGCGCGGCTGCTTCGCGCACGGTAGCGAAGGCTTCGGGCAAGATATCATCAAGCGTCTCGCCATCGGCTAGACGCTGGCGGAATTCATCAGTCTTGGCGCGCAGCTCGGCATCGCTCAACTTGGCGAATTCGGGGCCAAGCTGGTTGATCTCTTCCACTATTGGCTGCAGCCGGCGTATCTCTTTCTCGTTGCTGTCACCCAGCAACCGCCGGAGAAAATTCAACATACCAACTCCTTATACGGGCGCAGCGCACTGAATTCCTACAATCAGGCACGGGCGCAGCGCACTGAACCCCTGCAATCAGGTACGGGCGCAGCGCGCTGCGCCCGTTGTTTCCTCATCTCATTATATCATTGCTGCCCATTTCGGCGATGACCTGCTCGAAAACTTCTACTACCCGCGGATCGAAGTGGCGACCGGCTTGTTCGCGGATATACGCCAGCGCCCGTTCCCGTGACCAAGCGGCCCGGTAGGGCCGGTCGCTGGTGAGGGCGTCGTAGACATCAACCACGGCGAAGATACGCGCCGCCAGCGGGATCTCCTCGCCGCGCAGACCGCGCGGGTAGCCGGTGCCGTCCCATTTTTCGTGGTGGCACCACGGAATATCGAGCGCAGGCGCGAGAAAGGCAATTGGGCGCAGCAGTTCGACCGCGAGTGTGGGGTGGGTGCGCATAATTGCCCACTCTTCATCGTTGAGCGGGCCGGGCTTGAGCAAGATCGCGTCGGGAATACCCATCTTGCCAATGTCGTGCAACAGCGCGCCGCGGCGCACGTGTAGCAGCTCTTCCTCGCTAAAGCCCATGCGCGCAGCGATCCGTACCGTCAATTCGGTCACCCGGCGCGAATGGCCTTCGGTCTCGCGGTCACGCAGATCGAGCGCGCGCGACCAGCCTTCAATCGTCTCATCATACGCGGCGCGCAATTCGGCGTTCGCCGCGCGCAGTTGCTCGAAGAGGTCAGTGCGGTGCAGCGCGTTGGCGGCCAGTTCGGCAATGTCGTTCAGCAAATCCAGCTCGGCTTCGCTCAGCGGCGTTGCTCGCTGCAACAACAAGACCCCCACCAAGCGATTCGCGGCGTACAATGGTGCGCCGATCACGGTCTTGCCGGTCGCGCTGAGCAGGTCTGCAACCGAAATAGGGCCGCTGATGTGCCGAAACCGATCGCTCAAGCTGGCCAGCACCGCTGGTTGTTGTTCAAGTGTAGCTAGATAACTCAGCGCGATATCAACATGCAAGCTACCGTTATGTTGCCGCAAAAGGGCAATGCTCTCAGCTTCAAAGATCTCGCGCACCTTCCCCAACAAGATTGGCGTCAACTCGGCCCACGATTGCGCCGGGCGCAGGGATGTCCCAATGGCGGCCAGCGTGGCGCGGCGCTGCTCACGGGCGACCTGTTCGGAAATATCCTGTTTAATGGCGATAAAGCGGCTGATCACGCCGTCTTCATCAGTGACCGGCGTAATCGTCATCTCTTCGTGGTAGAGACTGCCGTCTTTGCGCCGGTTGATCAGCCGGCCCCGCCATGGGTTCCCAGCCAAAATCTGATCCCAGAGCGCGGTGTAGAAGGTGCGATCCTGCTTGCCGGAACGCAAAAGACGGGTTGATTGGCCAATCGCTTCGGCTGCTTCGTAGCCGGTCAAGGTGGTGAAAGCTGGATTGACCCACTCGATGATACCGTTGCGGTCAGCAATCATAATCGCGTTGGCGGCGTCGTTGAGCGCTTGGGCTTGCAGCCGGAGACGCTCATTTTGCTGATGGAGTTGGTCGCGGTAGTGGGCGTTTTCGATCGCGATCGGCAATTGGGCGAGAAAGCCTTCCCGTTTGATAATATAATCGGCCACGCCGAGCCGTAATGCTTGTAAGGGAAACTCCTCGTTACCCGGCTGGGCCATTACAATGATCGGTTGCACCAGCCGGCGGAATTGGATCAATTCTTTCACCAGATCGAGCACGGCCAAGCGCGGTTGCGCGCAATCGATCAGCACAATATCGCTTGCCAGTTGGCCCTGCGCCAGCCCGTGCAACAAGGCGCGCTGGCCGCGCACCGGCACACAGTGCAGGTGGGGCGCGGTGCGTTGCAGATAGTGGATCGTTGCTTCGCTGTCGGTCGCGCCGAATTCAACATAGGTGACGGTAATGGTCTGGCTGCGCCGCGCTTGCTGGGAATGAAACCGCTGGCACGCCTGCTCGATGATCGCGCCGATCCGGTCGAGGTAGTCATCACGCTTGATGACATAATCATCAGCGCCGGCTTTGAGCGCGCTAATCACCATGTGATCGCCGCCGCCGCCGGTCAGGATGATCACAGCCAGCGGCAGATGGCGGGATCGAATGTAGGCGAGCAGATCGAGGCCATCGCCATCACGGAGGTGCAGGTCTAGCACCACCCCATCGTAGGGTGGTGCAGTCGCTGATAGGCTGTGGAGATGGGCGTATGCAGCTTGATACGAATCGATATGCGTGATTTTGATCGTAGCATCGTGCAGCAGCATTGCGCGCCGGAAGAGATCGGCGTCAAAGGGATTATCTTCAATCAGCAACAGATGAAGGTGATGCGGTGGCATGCGGGATCTCCACGTAGAAGATTGCGCCGGCGCCGGGGCTGCTCTCGGCCCAGACCCGTCCGCCCATGCGCTCAATCGCTTTTTGCACGATAGCTAACCCGACTCCGGAGCCGGGATACGCATCTTGTGGGTGCAAGCGTTGAAAAATGACAAAAATGCGCTCGTGATGGCGCATGTCAAACCCGATCCCGTTATCTTTGACCCATAATCGCACTGTATCGCCCGCGGCTTCGGCGCCAATTGCCAGCCGCGGTTGGGGAACGTGGGCCGTAAATTTCAGCGCGTTGTCGATCAGGTTGCGTAGCGCCAAGGTGATGCCGATCTCGTCGCCGCGCATCACCGGACAGCGAATATCTTGTTCGATGGTGATGCCGCGTGTCTCGATTTGATCAGTATGCATGGCCCAAATCTCTTCGATGATGGCGGCAAGGTTAATCTCGGCATATTCCAGCACTTTGCGTTCAATGTGGGTATAGGCAAGTAAATCGTCAATCAGTTGGTTCATTTGGGTGGTTGCCGTGCGAATGCTATTGAGGCATTGTTTGCCGTCATCGTCGAGCCGGTGCGCATGGAAGCGTAAGAGGAGTTGGCTATAGCCCTCAATGACGCGCAGCGGCGCTTTGAGATCGTGAGAGATCGTTGCGGTAAAGGTTTCAAGCTCTTGATTAATCTGGCTCAATTCGGCATTTGCAGCCTGCAATGGCGCGGTGCGTTCGGCGATACGCTGTTCGAGCGAGGCATTGAGCGCGCGGAGTTCGTCGTTGATGCGCTGGTATCGTTTGAGCGCGCGCCATCGTTCCCATCCCAGCCAACCGGCCATTGCCAGTACAAACAGCCAGCCCTTGGCCGTCTGCCAGCCGGTCAAGCTCTCTATATCGCTGATCATAAGCGTGAGGAGCCTGTCAGAGAAGGCAATCCATGCTCCGGCAATGATCGTGTACCAAGCCGCTAATCGCAGCGCGCTTGGCGCCGGATCGGCGCTCTGCCAAAGCTGGCGCAGATGTGCGAGCGACATAATCTCATCCCGCAGTGATTGTGCAGCGAGCAACTGGATGGAACCATTGAACGGGGATGCGCTCTAGCTTGAGATACTCTATCATCATATCACATTGCATCATGCAATGCTATGCTACAATCGCGTATGGTTGCGCAGCATGCGCCAGTGTGACAGTATGGCGAAGGAGGCGGCATGGCAAAGGCTGGAGTGCTTTATGTTGGCGCCGATAATGGTCTGTACATCTTCAGTGATCCGGGTGGCGCGGGCCGCTGGCGCTTGTTGCCCGATATGGCATTGTCCGGCGAGCAGGTGTTCGCGCTGGTGGCTGCCGATTCGCTGAGTTTAGTGGTGGCGACAAAGCAGGCCTTCTTGCGCAGTGATGATGGTGGCCGGCAGTGGCGCGAGGCCGATGCCGAGGATCGGGCGTTGTTTAATTTTCTCGCCAGTGATCGTCTGCCGGTAGCGACCGTGCAGGGAATGGGTGTCTGGCGCGATGCCGATTTGGGGGTGCCGGACGCGCGTTTGTTGGCGGTGCTGTCGGGGAAGCAGGAGGTGTTGTTAGCCGCAGTCGCTGAGGGCACGCGCGTTATGCGCAGCGAGGACGGCGGCAAAACGTGGCAGGAAGTGACCGGTGCATGGCAAGGCGCGCTCAGCGCGTTTGCGCCGAGCACCTATCATATTGATGTGGTGTGGGCCGGTACCGATACCGGCCAAATCTGGCGCAGCGATGATCGCGGGCGTACGTGGCAACACGTGGGCAGTGTCCCCTCGCCAGTGCGTTGTCTCGCCGCGGTGCGGGTGGCGTGACGCCGGATCAGCCGTAAAAGTCGGTATACCCCTCGCGATCAAGCCGGGCTAGCATCTGTTCGAGCCGGGTTGCGCTGCGCGGGAGCCTTCCTTCACAAAGCGCTTGTAACCCGCGCAGCGCCTGCCGGAAGCGCGGGGTGTCGTCGCCGCGCAGGCGCGGCAAGAGGCGCTGGAGCATCTGTACGTCTAGCGCCTCGAATGGACTCATACTGCTGGCTTGTTCGATGAAGCGGAGCGTTTCACCCAAAGCCCGATACCCGGCTGGTTTTCCTGCCGCTGCCATGTGGGTCTGGATCGCGGCCAGCATCTGCCAGATCTGGTCGTCGATCGCTCCTTGATACACGGCGCGGAAGCGGTTAAGATCAAAGTTCCCTAGTTCGATCAAGTTGGCCCGATCGAGCACTTTGTCGCTGAGCAAGAAGGTGCTTTCATCGACGTTGACGGTGCCGATCAAGCGCAGATTGGCCGGCCAGCGTAGCGGGTTGCGCACCACGCCACCGCCGGCCAGCGGCGTTTCGGCCAACGGGGTGCCGAGATCGATCAATCCCTCGGCAGTCTCCATCGCCGAGAGGATCGGCGCCAGATAGTATTCGGGCCGAGCTAGATTCATCTCGTCGAGGCAGACGATGTAGGTCTGATCGGGGTCGGCGGCGGCCTTGAGCACATGGCGCAGAAATGCGGTCGGCTGGTAGAGACCAGTGAGCGTGTTGTAGTAGCCGAGCAGGTCGCGGGCGCTGTGCCAGTCGGGTTGCACCGCCACCAGCAGGTAGATCGGGTTGGGTTGGCCTTCGCCGCTGCCGATCAGCGCATCCGCGTACAGCCGGGTCAGCCACGTCTTGCCGCTGCCGCTCGGCCCGGCCAGAATCACGAGCGGTCGCGCTTGCACTGCCAGATGAAACGCTTCCAGTATACGTTCATCAGTCACCATCCCGCGCCGGCGAATCGCGGCGGCAATCTGCTCGAACGGCGGCAATCCGGCGTGGTAGCGTTCTAGCGTCTCACGCAAGGTGTGGGTGGTCGCCAGCTCGATCTCGGCCAGCTCCATTAAGGCTTCATTGAGCGGCAGCAACGCGCAAAGATCATCGATCAGCCGCTCGTCAGGCGGCACGTTATCCCACGGATAGACAAAACCGGCCCACAGATATTGGGCTTGCCGTTGGGCCAGATAGTGATCGATCCAGCGCATGCCCGGCGCGGGCGGGCGGCGGCTGGCAAACCTCGCCTGCCCTTCCGTGCCGATCCGGTCGATCAGCGCTTCCCACAACGGGCGCGCTTCGCGCCAAAGCCGGGCCAGTTGCGGTCGCCGCGCTCCCCACAGTTGCAAACCCACGGTGACTGTGCGTTCAACCCCGCTCACCGTTAGCATAACGCCGGCCCCACGCGGTGGCCGGTCAAACGCGAACCAATAGTCTTCGATCGGATCGCGCCGCCCCTTGCCGCGATCAATCGCGCGTCGCGCCTTGAAGCTCAACTCGTACAGCGGCCACTGTCGCGGCAAGAGCGCTGCCGCCCGTTCGGCGGCACGGTTAGCCAGCGCCAGCATTTCGGGGTGCAACCAGCGTTGCACCGCTTGCCAGCGCTCGCTCACGCCGGGTTGGAGCAGAGCTTGCAGCGCGGAAGGCGAAAATGGCATCAGGCAGTCGGTGGTCGCAAATAAAACTGCGGATCAAGCCCCGGTTCAGGATCGCTCGGCGTTGGCGGAAAGACCGTTGCCAACCGCGGCAGGATCTCGCGCAGTTCGCCGCTCATGGCCGCAATCACCTCTTCCACCGCCTCAGCCTGCAATCGCTCCACCGGGAAGAGCCGGGTCACGGTTAATTGCGCCAGTGCTGGCGACTGTTCGCTGCTTAAGCGGAAGACGCCGTTGATCTCGAAGTTATCCTCAATGTCAGTATGGCGCGCAAAGAGCTCGAGGATTTTGGTGGTTGCATCCTCAAAATGGGTTGTCTGCTGTTCGTCATCGCTCAGCGGCAGGAAATAGGTCACGTCGAACGCCATTGGGCTCGCGCGCCGCATCGTGCGCAGCCGCTCGGCGGCGATCTGGTTAAGTGCATCAATGATGGGTTGGCCGTGCAATGAGGCAATGGTCAGCTCCGCCGGCCAGTGGATGCTCACCACGGCGCGCAACGGCGGTTGTGCCCATGCGCCGGTTTTATCGGTATTCGGCGGCAAACAAGTCACGTGTAGGCTGCGCCCCAACGTGTGAACGTCAAGCAGTTCTTGGGTGTGGACGATGTTGATCTGGTGTTGTTCGAGGCTTTCGATCAACAGGGCAATCAATTGCTCGTAGGTGAGCATAGGGCATCCTCTGGCGCAGACGGGTGATACTAGCGTACCATTATACCACCGGTGATGTTCTAGTGTTGATCGGTTTGACCCCGCCGCGCCGGCCAAGCCCGAACCCGATCCGGTAGATGTCGGGCATGTTGATGCGATTGTCGCTCGTGAGTTCAAAAATGCCAAGGTGAAGCAAATGGTTTTTGATGCCGCTCCATCCGTCATCAGTCCATAGTGGCGGTAAATAAGGGCGTAGAGAGTGCCACGGGGTTCGGAGGATAGCCACAAAGATACCCAAACCATCAACCTCATGGTTTTGTGCCTTTTGTGTCTTTTCGTGGCTATTCAGCCCGCGCAGCAGGCTTCTAATGGCTGTGCAATGCCTCACAGTCCGGCGCTGCGCTCCCCGCTCCCGCGCAGTGGGAGCAGGGTTGGGATGGGAGGGAGGCAATGCTAAGCCGCAGAGGATTTAAACGCAAAGGCGCGCAGGGCGCAGATCGTGCAATGGGTTTGGGTGATAGCCACAAAAATATTCAAACCATGTTTTGTGCCTTTTGCGTCTTTTCGTGGCTATTCAGCCCGCGCAGCGGGCTTCGTAGCCGAGGGTTCAAACGCAAAGGCGCGCAGGGCGCAGAGCGCAAAATGAGGTTTGGGGGATAGCCACAAAGATATTCAAACCATGTTTTGTGCCTTTTGTGTCTTTTCGCGGCTATTCAACCCGCGCCGCGGGCTTCTAAGAGATATGCTGTCCGCTCGCCTCTGGTATAATACCCTCTGCTGACCAACCGACACCCGAAAGCGCGATGGCAGTTCAGTCACTCTACCGCAAATGGCGTTCCCAAACCTTTGCCGAGCTGGTGGGGCAAGAGCATGTGGTGCAGACGCTGCGCAATGCGATTGCCGAAGACCGGGTCGGCCATGCCTATCTCTTCACCGGCCCGCGTGGCGTCGGCAAGACGACGATGGCCCGCTTGCTGGCCAAGGCGGTGAACTGTCTCCATCCCGATCCGGCGGCGCGTCCCTGCGGGACGTGTGAGATGTGTACGGCGATCGCCGAGGGCCGCGCGGTTGATGTGATCGAGATGGATGCCGCCTCCCACACTAGCGTGGAGGATGCGCGCGAGATTATCGAGCGGGTGCAGTTTCGTCCCAGCGTCGCTCGCATGAAGGTCTATATCATCGACGAGACCCACATGCTTTCGACTGCGGCGTTTAATGCTCTGCTCAAGACACTCGAAGAGCCGCCCGATCACGCGCTCTTTATTCTCGCCACGACCGAAGTGCATAAGGTGCCGGCGACGATTTTGTCGCGCTGCCAGCGCTTTACCTTCGTCCGCCATAGCGTGACGTCGATGGCGGCCCACTTGCGCCGGATTGCCGCCGCTGAGGGGATCGCGCTGGCCGATGGCGCTCCCGAAGCGATTGCCCGCGCTGCGACCGGCAGTATGCGCGATGCGCTCGGTATTCTCGAACAGTTGGCTTCGTTCGTCGAGGGGCCGATTACCCTGCACCACGTGCAGAGTCTGCTCGGCATGACTGCTGCCGCCGAAGTAGATGCGTTGATCGCGGCCTTGCTCGCCGCTGACCTGACCGCCGCGCTGCGCGCGGTCAATGCGGTGGCGAATCAGGGTGCTGATCTGCGCCAGTTCGCCCGCGATCTGGTGGAACGGCTGCGCGCGGTGATGTTGCTTAAGGCGACCGGCGATCGCTCGCTGCTCGACCTCGGCGACGATGAGGCGGCGCAGTTGGCGCAGTGGGCGCAGCAGGCCGAGATGGCAGCGCTGGTGCAGTGGGTGAAGCTGTTTAGCAATCTTGATTACCAGTTGCGCACGACGCCCTACGGCCATCTGCCGCTCGAAGTAGCGGTGGTCGAAGCGTTGCTCGCTCCCGCCCCCGCGGCCCAACCGGTAGCGCCGCGTCCGCAACCGGCCCGGCCCCAGCCGAGCGCACCAGCCGTCGCGCCGCGCCCGCACTTGTCTGAGAGCCAATTTGGCTTTGTCACAAGCGCAAGCGTTGCGCCGCTGCCCGCTTCCCGCCCGCAACCGGCTCCGGCTGGCCCGGCTGAACCACCCCGCCCGCCGGTTGCCAGCCAACCAGTGTCTGCCGACCCGCCGCCGGTTACGCCAGCGCCGTCGCCTGAACCATCAGTGCCCGCGCCTGCGCCTGCCGCCGACCCGCCGCCCCCGCCGCCGGCAGCATGGGCCGCGGCCCAACACGCCCGCCCGCCGGCTGATCCGGCAGTCGCTCGCGCCGCTGATGCCGAACTGTCCTTGCTCGAACAGCTCGAAGCGACGTGGGAAGACTTTAAGCGCGATGTCCGCCCGCGCAGCCCGACCGTGCAGGCGCTGCTCAATAGCGCCCGCCCTTACGATGTCGAAGGGAATACTATCGTCTTGCTGGTGTCGTCTTCCTTTCACAAAGAGCGGCTGGAAGAGCCGAAAAATCGGGCGATTATCGAAGAGGTGTTGCGCCGCCGGTTAGGCAAAGTCTACGCCGTCCGCTGCACAATCGAAGAAAAATCGGTCGAACCCACCGATCTGCGCGGCAAGATTCGCGAGGCGCGCAAAGATGAATTGGTGCGCGCTGCCCTGAATATCTTTGATGCCCAGATCGTGGATATTGAGCCGCTCGAACCGGAATGATTGCTGTACAAGCGGCGCGCAGTATGGTACCCTGTGTAGCAGAAGTGCGTGGCTCTGTGACCTGTCGTGAGTGGGTTGTCTGTGTGCGATCGTATGGCGTGCGGCAGTGCAACTGCTGCATTCCAAATCATTGTTTCAGCGTGACAATATGGCGTGCGACAGTCAAACTGCCGCACGCCAAAGCCAAATGTAAACCTCTTTACCAGTGCGTGAAAGGAGCAGATTCCATGAATCAACGCCAACTGATGCAGATGGCCCAGCAGATGCAGCGCCAGATGCAGAAGGTGCAGGAAGAATTGGCCGCCACGATTGTGGAGGGTACTGCCGGCGGCGGCGCGATTACGGTCAAGATGAATGGCCACCGCGAGGTGCAGTCCATCACGATTGCGCCCGAGGTGGTTGACCCGAATGATGTAGACATGCTGCAAGACCTGTTGCTCGTTGCTATTAACGACGCTTCGCGCAAAGCCCAGCAGTTGGCCGAAGAGCGGATGCAGCCGCTCACCGGCGGGCTGAAGGGGCTGTTCTAAGCCGCTGCGGGGAAGGTATGGCCGTTCACCCAGAACAAACATTGATCGCTGCGCCAGTCGCTCGCTTGATCGAGGAGTTTGCCAAGCTGCCCGGCATCGGCCCCAAGACCGCCTCGCGCTTGACCTTCTTCCTGCTCCGCGCTGAGCCGAAGCAGGCCCAAGCACTGGCGCAGGCCATCCTCGATGTCAAAGAGCAGGTGGGGTATTGCCGGCGCTGCTTCAATATCACCGTCGGCGAGTTGTGCCCGATCTGCCGCGATCCTAGCCGCGATCAGACCAAGATTTGCGTGGTCGAAGAGCCGCTCGATGTGCTGGCGATCGAACGTACCGGCGCCTATCGCGGTCTGTACCACGTCTTACACGGCCATATCGCTCCGCTTGAGGGCATCTATCGCGAGGATCTCAAGATTGATGAGCTGCTGGCCCGTGTGCGTAGCGAGCCGGTCAACGAGGTGATTCTCGCTACCAATCCCAATACCGAGGGTGAAGCGACCGCCTTCTTACTGTTGCGCGATCTGGCTCCGCTCGGCGTGCGGGTCACGCGCCCGGCCCGTGGCCTGCCCACCGGCGGCGATCTGGAATGGGCCGATCCCGAAACGCTTGGTTCGGCGTTGGAAGGCCGGCGGGAGTTGTAGGGACCATCGGGGTGTGGCAGAGCATCGCTGCCTGATGTCATTGCGAGCCGCGCGTAGGGGCAGAGCAGCGCTCTGCCCCCGCGCGTAGGGGCAGAGCGCTGCTCTGCCCCGATAGCGGATGAAGCCACTCGCAGCGATCGTCCACAAGCTGAAACAACCGCTCTATGCAATCGCTTCGCAATAACCCAATCACACTGTTATGAACGTCACCACGATCCTCAACGAAACGATCGCCAGCGTCAAAGGCGCCCAGTTTGCCGGCATTGTCGGCACCGATGGCCTCAGCGTGGCGATGGCTTATCACCCCGCCGCCGTTGAACTTGATCTCGATATCGAGTTAGCCGAACTCGAATTGGCTGAACTGACCTCGCGGGCAACCGCGGCGGCTGATCGGATTGGCGCCGGGTATGTGCGCGATCTGGTGATCGAAACCGATGCGCTGTTGATGCTGGCGACCCAGATTATGCCCGGCTATTACGGGGTGCTCGGCGTGCTCAGCGAGATTGCTAATCTGGGCAAGGCCCGGTTTGCGCTCCAAGCCATGGTCGAACGGGTGCGCGCCGAGTTGTGAGCCGATCGGCTCGCGCACCCCTTGCATCTCGCCTAGTTGCCAATCTCTTTTTGCGTCTCGTTGCGACTATGCGGCGCCATCACCTCACCCGGCACCAGCACCATCTCGGCAAAGATGTGCTCCAGCGTCGCCGGCGCTTGCTCGCACAACCCGCAATGCACCGCTGAGGGTTGGATAATGGTGCTGCGCGTCGCCGTGAGCCAACGGAATCGCTCGTAGATCGGCAGTTCCCCGATTGGCCCCGCTGCCCTGCCGCCAGCGCAGACTAACTCAAAGGCGGCTAATTGCTCACGCACCGGCTCAAGATCGAGATCGGGCCAGAGCGCGGCAATCCGCCCCTCGTCGAGTTGCGTGCGCATGCCGAGAAAGCGTTGTTGCCGGCAGAGCAGCACCACCCCGATGTTGATCTGTTCGCCCCGCTCGACGCGCGGCACCAGCCGCAACAGAGCATACTCAAAGGCGCTCGCGGGCATCGATGGCCTCCTGTACGAATGCGCGCGGCGCTGCCAGCCGCAGACTGAGGTATTCGACATACGCTGCCCGGTGCGCTTTAACCGAGGGGAAGCGCGGATCGGCCAGCCATTCATCCGGCACCTTCGCCACAATCTCCCACAGCAGATCGCGGGTAATCTGCCGCGCCAGCGTCTCATCAACTGTTGCTAATTCGGTTGCCGCCGGCAACAGCACGTGCTCGCGGATCTGGCTGAACGGCATTCTGGCCCGGCTTTGATAATCGTGCCACGTGTAATGCATGTACAGCGCCGCGCCGTGATCGATCAGAAACAGCCGCCGGTGCCACCAGAGCAAATTGGTGTTGCGCGGCGTTCGATCCACGTTGGTGATAAAAGCGTCAAACCAGACGATTAACGAAGCTAATTCGCGGTTGAGGGTGCGAATCGCGATCGGATCAAACGCCAGCGCGCCGGGCAAGAAGTCAACCGCCAGATTCAACCCGGCGCTGGCCGTTACCAAGTCTTGTATTTCGCCGTCGGGTTCGTTGCGCCCCAACGCCGGATCAACCTCAATCAGCACCAGTTCCGGCGCCGGCAAGCCGAGCGCGCGGGCCAGTTCGCCGCAAATCAACTCGGCGACCAGTACCTTTGGCCCCTGCCCTGCGCCGCGAAACTTGACCACGTACAGGCCGTCGTCGTCGGCTTCGACAATCGCCGGCAGCGAGCCGCCTTCGCGCAGCGGCGCCACATAACGGGTGGCAGTCACTCTCCGTAACATTAACGCTCCACCTTCAAGATATAGCCCGTCTGGGCCGGGATTTCGGTGAACGGTTGGTATTCGACGATCGCGCCGTTGCTGATGGTCAGCGGCGCCGGCGGGGCCGGCGGCGTGCCGTACAGCGACACAAGCTGGTACGTTCCGTCCGGCAAATCGCTCCCGCTCAACGAGAGCGTAAACGGCTCGGTCGGGACGGCGTCGAAATTGATGATCACTACTACTATATCATCACCGCTGCGCCGGATGTAGGCGGCAATGTCGTCGCCTTTGGCCTGCAACGGGATAAAGTCGCCGGTCGCTAGCGCCGGTGTGTTGATGTGCAAGTGGATGAGTTGCCGGTAGGCATTGAGCAGCGAGTCCGGGTCTTCGTCTTGCAGCATCACATTTTTCGATGGGTAATCGAGTTGCGGCATTTGCCATGGGAAGCCGCTGGTGAAGCCGCCAAACTCCTCTTTTGTCCATTGCATCGGCGTGCGGATGCGCTCATCGGGTTTAACGCCGAGCATGCCAATCTCTTCCCCATAATAGATGAACGGCAATCCCGGCATGGTCAACAGCGCCAGCGCCGCCAGCTTCGCCTTGGTAACATCGTTGCCGAGCACTGACATAACCCGGTTTTGGTCGTGGTTGGTCAAAAACGGCGCCCACCGCTGGTAGGGCAGTTTAGTGTAGGCATCTTGGGTGGCTTGCATCAACAGCCGCGCCAACCCGGTATTGGCTGCGCCGACAATCTGCTTGGCGACTTCAAACTCGAAATAGTAGTCGAGCTGGTCGGGGTAATACGGCGCTAAGGTGCGCGGGTTGCCGTTGTAGACTTCGCCGACCGTAAAGGTGCCCGGCAGCTCGCGCTCAAGGAAGCGCCGAAACTCGCGCAGCCATTCAAACGTCTCGGCAGTATCTTCTTGCAGCGTGTAGTACTCGATCAGATGCTTGATCGCGTCGAGCCGGAAGCCGGCTACACCCATCTCTTCCACCCAGAAACGGGCAATCTTGTAGGCTTCCGCCGTCACCGCCGGATTGCGGAAGTTGAGATCCGGCATCCCACCCCAGAAGACGCCGTAGTAGTACTCGTCACGGATTGGCGATTTGTGCCAGACGACATTGTTACCAAACGGGCCGCGGTAGCCGGGGTCAATCGCCGACCAGAGGTACCAGTCGCGATAGGGCGAATTGGGGTCGCGTAACGCCTCTTGGAACCACGGGTGCTGGGTGCTGGTGTGATTCAGCACCAGATCAATGATAATCTTGATCCCGCGTTTATCTGCTTCGGCGACCAGCCGCTTAAAATCGTCGTTGGTGCCGTAATCTTTTTCGACCGTGTAGTAATCAATCGTATCGTAGCCGTGATAGCTGGCGGCCTCGGCCACTGGCATCAGCCAGATGCAGTTGATACCGAGATCGGTTGTAGTCGTGGGATCGCCATCGTTCAGATAATCCAGCTTGGCAATAATCCCGTTGAGATCGCCGATCCCGTCACCGTCGCTATCGTAAAACGAGCGCACAAAAATCTCATAGCAGACCGCGCCGTCCCACCAACCGGCTGCGAGCGGGAACGGCGTCGCGGTAGGGCCGGGGGTAATGCGGGGCGGCAAGGTCGGCAACCGCGGGTCACGGGTTGGCGTTGGCGGGCGGGTATTGGTTGGGGTGGCAGCGGAAGTTGGCGTCTCGGCGGGGGTGGGTGGCGTAGCCGCCGGCAGGCCGCACGCCGCCAAGAGCATTGCCGCTAGCAAGAGCAGGGATAATCGGTGCATAAGAAACCATTTCGTAGTCAAGTAATTGCATCTGCCTGCATTATAGCAAATCTGTAACGCAGAGACGCGAAGGAAGCAAAGGCGCAGAGAATCGGAACGCCAAGACGCGAAGATACGCTAAGACGCAAAGCAATCTGAACGCTAGGGCATGTCAAGCCAAGATACGAAGGCGTACAACATCCTGATCCCAGCCTCCCAAGCACACTTTTGATGAACCTCCAAAACCCTTTGCGCCCTCTGCGTCTTTACGGAGCCGGACAGCCGTCCGGCTCTACTGCGTCTTTGCGTTAAAAATCTTTGCGCCCTCTGCGTCCTTGGCGCCTTTGCGTTAAAACCCTTTGCGTCTTTGCCCCCTCTGCGCCTTATCGTTTCAAGACGCTCCGTAATCCCTCAGCAAACTGGCGCGCGCCGCCTTGGGCCGGATGGCGCACGGCATGGTGCGCAATGCCAAGCTGGGCCAGCGCTTGGCTCGCGATCCGCCCCATCGCCACCACTGGGCAGCCGGCAAAGAGTACACAGGCGCGAGCCAACAATGGCAAACCGAGCGCCAACTCGCTCTGGCGCGGGGTGCGGTTGCTCTGCGGCTGGCCGGGTTGGTGCGGGTGGAGCGGAAAAGCGTTCCATCCCACTGCAAACCGGTTTAGCGCCGCGAGTTCGCGATACACGATGGTCGCCGTCTGCTCGCGTGAAATGCGGCCATCGTTCGTTGCCAGCCGGAACCCGCGCGCCGCGCCAAACTGGCCGGGAGGATCGACCCCCGCCAACAAAATCTGTTCACTGGTAAACGGCACGCCGGTGCGGCGCGCGCCGTTATAGCCGGGAGCTTCGCCGATCAGCACCAGATCAGGGCCGCGTTCATACGCCAGTTGCAGCGCCAAGGCCAGATTCGCCCGCCGGATAGCATTGCCGCGCTGGTGCTCGTCGTCGTCCGTCTCCCATGCATACATGTTGGCTGTATGGATCGGCGCCGGCAGCGACGCGAGATCCGCGATCAATGCCGCAATGATCTCACTCGTCACTCACCCCTCCCTCATCACGTATTTGACATATTTGTCAGCCGCCATTGCATCATTTGACAACATTCTGTAACTGCTTGGGATTATAGTGGATCCAGCGAACAGAGGAGGTTTGCCATGTCAACGTCGCCGACACTCTGGGAAATTGAAAGTCCGCTTGGTCCAGTCGCGTTTCGGGTTTCTGGTCAGGGACGCCCCCTGATCTTTTTGCATGGATGGGGTGGTTCGAGCCGCTATTGGCAAGCTGCGCCGGCTTTTTTGCCGAATCGGCGGTTGATTGCCATCGATCTGCCCGGTTGTGGGGCTTCGCCAGCGCCGATCGAGCCGGTGACGCTGGCATCGTATGCGCGCACGGTGTTGGCGGTTGCCGATGCACTTGATGTTGACCGGTTTGCTTTGGTGGGCCATTCGCTGGGCGCGGCAATTGCGTTAGCCGTTGCCGATCTCGCTTGCGAACGGGTTGAGCGTTTAGGACTGATCAGCTTTGGCTTCAGCGCCAATCTCTACGAAGATAATCTGGTCACGATCGCTGGAGCGCAATGGCAAGTAGCGGCGGCGTATTGGCGACCGTGGCTGATCTGGTGGCGGCCATGGTGGGGTGTGACCCAGCAATGGCGACAGGCATGGTGGACGATGCCTCCCACGCCTGAACTGCTGGCCCGCCCGATGGTGCGTCGCCCGCTCGATAGTTCATTGTTAGTGCAAGGCATTGCCGATCTCGTCGCGATGGATCCGTTGGTCGCAATGGAAGCGGCGGCGATCATGGGCCATCCCCAGCTCAAGCGCGCTGTGCAACGGCCATTGCCGCCGGTGTTGTTGATCAGCGGGCGCTATGATCCGGTCTTTCCACCAATCAATGTCCAAGCACTCAGCCGTTACTTGCCGGATGCGAAGGTCTATTTCATTCCTGATTGCGGTCATGTACCGATGGTTGAAGAGCCAGCGGCGTGCTATCACGCAATTGCGCGCTTTCTCGATGGAGAAAACGATTATTCGTCGTAGTGTTTACAGTGTCAATGCTAAAGTGTAAAGACAACTTCGCCGCATAAAAGGCGTAAACTTCCTGTTCCCTCTTGCCAGCGTATGCTATAATGGGCAAGGCAATGCGCGAAGCTGACCGGCTTCGCTCTGAACAGGAAGGTTGCCTTCTATGCGGCGTGGCGCATTACTGTTTCTACTCATCGGCCTCATCGTCATTATTGGTGGGTTGGCGGCTTTCTTGCTCTTGCGTGGCGGCGCGGGACGGACTACTACTACCTCAACAACGCCGGAAATTCCGCCGACGCCAACGACAGTGCCGCTCGTGCGTGTGGTACAGGCGCGGGTGGATCTTGACGCCAATACCTTGCTCAACGATCCGGCGCTGCTCGATGTGGTGGAAGTACCCGTCACCGAATTTGACGAAAAGAACGATTTTAGCAACATTAATGATGTCCTCGGCAAGTTGCTGATCAACCCGGTCGTGGCTGGCCAGTCGATCCGGCGCGATAATGTGCGCGATGCCGGCCTTGCGCAACGGATCCCGACCGCCGAGCCCGGCCAAGCGCAGGTGAAGGCATATCCCATCTTAGTTGATAGTTTGTCAGGTGTGGCCGATCAAGTGGCGATCAACGATTTTGTTGACGTGATCGCGACCTTTTCGGTCGATCGCCAGATTATCCGCCCCAGCGCATCCGAGCAGGTGATCACGGTCAACGATGTTGACCGGGCAGTGCGTCCCTACGAATACGGCGAGAACCAAACCTTCTTTACCACTAAGACCATCATCCAGCGTGCGCAAGTGTTGCAGATCTTGCGTCCGGCTGTGCCGCCGGCGGCTGAAGGCGAAGCTGGTGCAACAACCGCGACCACTACTACTGATACTACTGGCGCGCCAGCGGTTGATGCATCCGGTCAGCCGATTAACCAGCCGGTTGGCGATACTACCAGCGCGAATACCTTGACGGAAGGGAATTGGGTGGTGGTGCTAGCCTTGACGGATCAAGAGATCGAGCTGCTCGAATTCGCTGCTCAAAGCGGTGCGCGGATCGTGCTGGCCCTCCGTGGCAGCGGGGATGCAGCGATTGAGACGACCAGCGGCGTGACGCTTGATCTGTTGGTGCGTGAGTTTGGTTTGCCGTTGCCGCAGCCGCTGCCGCCTCGCGTCTATAGCGAAGCTGAAGTCTTTACGCCGCAACCGACGCCAACTCCGCGCCCATGAGCTATTCCATAAGTGCCAGCTCTAGGGTACAATGACAATATGCAGTACGGTCTATCATAACCCATGCATTATCGCGAGCGTGTGCGTCCGTTGCAACTACACAATAGTACGAGGTCTGAGGAGCTAAGGCATGAGTGAAGCCGACAAGATTCGAGTCATGATCGTTGATGATGTCATCGACACGCGCGATCAGCTCGAGAAGCTGCTCTTCTTTGAAAAAGATATCGAAGTTGTTGCGAAAGCGAGCAATGGGCGCGAGGCGATTGCTTTCGCTCGCCAGTACCGTCCGCAGGTCATTTTGATGGATATCAATATGCCCGATATGGACGGGATCGCTGCTACCGAAGCGATTCTGACCCAAGATCCGGGTATTCAAGTCATCATTATGAGCGTGCAGGGCGAGACTGATTACATCCGGCGGGCGATGTTGGCCGGCGCGCGCGAGTTTCTGATCAAGCCGATTAGCGCCGATGACCTCTACCGTTCCATCCGGCATGTTGCTAAACTGGCGGCGATGCGTCCGGTGGTAGCGGTTGCCGGCGGCGCAGCGGCTGGCGCAGCAACAGACGGCAAACCTTCGGTTGATGGTCAGATCTTTGCCGTGTTTAGCCCGAAAGGCGGGGTGGGTGTCTCGTCGATTGCTGCTAATTTGGCGATCGCGATCCGGCAGCAAACCAATAAGAAGGTTGCCCTCGTTGACGGGAATGTGATCTTTGGCGATCTGAGCGTTATTCTTAATCTGCGCGCTGATAAGACAATTGTTGACGTCGCGGCGCGGATCGAAGGCCTTGATCGCGATTTGCTCAACGATGTGATGGCCACCCATCCCACCCAAGTGAAGGTGCTGCTGGCTCCACCCGACCCGCAACGCGGCGAAATGGTGACGGCTGATCATATCCGTGCCATTCTTGAGGTGTTGCGGCAAGAGTATGATTACGTCGTAGTTGATACACCGGCCTCGTTTCAAGACCGCTCGCTGGCCGCGCTCGATATGGCCCAGCGTATCGTGACCCTGATGACGCTTGAGATGCATTGCATCCGCAATGTCAAGCTCTTTCTGGAAGTGGCTGATTTGTTGAGTTACCCTTCCGAAAAGGTGATGTTGGTCTTGAATAAGGCGACTAATCGCACCGGGATTCGCGCTGATGAGGTAGAGAAGCATCTACAACGCAAGTTGGCGTTGCAGATTGGTGATGCAGCGCAGGACATGACACTGGCGATCAATCAGGGAGCGCCAATCGTGATGGCGAAACCTAACCATCAAGTGGCGAAGGATATAATGAATCTGGCGCGCGAATTGGTCGCGAAAGCGAGCAAAGAGGCGACTGCCGAGAGTGGGGCGAAGTCGCGCAGTTTGTTTGGTGGTCTGATCCCCCGCCGCTGATGCGTGTGGCATTGACTGGTGGTTGCGGTACCGATAAGGGAGGTGAGCGCGATGTCGTTGCTGAAGCGAATTGGTGGGAACGTCCCTACCCCGGTCGAACCGGCGGCGTCGCGTGCGCCGATGCGGCCTGATACGACCGGCCGGTTGCCGGCGGTTGGTGCGCCAAGTACAGAGGAGACGTTCCGTGAGCTGCGTTCGCGCGTGCAGGATCGCCTCATTAACGAGTTGAATCCGCAAATGGATCTCAACAATCCGGCTAAGGTGCGCAAGCAGGTCGAAGAGATCTTTAACGCGATTCTCGATAGCGAGAGCATCGTGTTGTCACGCGCCGAGCGCCAGCGTCTGTTTGAGAGCATTACCGCTGATATCATCGGCTTGGGGCCGATTGAGCCGTTGCTCGCCGATGAAGATGTCAGTGAGATTATGGTCAACGGCCCGAAACAGGTCTATATCGAAAAGAAGGGCAAGTTGATCAAAACCGATATTACCTTCGCCGATGATGACCACGTGATGCGGATTATCGATCGAATCGTGGCGCCGCTGGGCCGGCGCGTCGATGAGTCGTCACCGATGGTTGATGCCCGCCTCAAAGATGGGTCGCGCGTGAATGTGGTGATCCGCCCCTTGGCGCTGAATGGGCCAACCATTACCATTCGCAAGTTCCGCAAAGATAAGCTGACGGTGCAAGATCTGGTGCGCTTTGGCTCGATGTCGCAAGATATGGCCGATTTTCTGGCGGCATGCGTCAAGGCGCGGCTGAATATTGTGGTGGCCGGCGGTACCGGTTCAGGCAAGACGACGTTGCTCAACGTGCTATCGTCGTTTATTCCAGAAGACGAGCGGATTATTACCGTCGAAAACGCTGCTGAGTTGCAACTACGACAGGATCACGTTGTAACGCTCGAATCACGTCCGCCAAACGTCGAAGGCAAGGGTGAGGTGACGATCCGTGATCTGGTGATTAACTGTCTCCGTATGCGCCCCGAACGAATTATCGTTGGTGAGTGCCGTGGCGGCGAGACGCTCGATATGTTGCAGGCGATGAATACCGGCCACGATGGCTCGATGACGACGATTCACGCCAATACGCCGCGTGATGCCATCAGCCGTATTGAAACGATGTGTTTGATGGCAGGCATGGATCTGCCCGCGCGCGCTATCCGTGAGCAAATCGCGTCTGCTATTCACGTCTTCGTGCAACAGTCGCGTCTCAAAGACGGTTCGCGCAAAGTGACCCAAATCACTGAAGTTGCTGGGATGGAAGGCGACGTGGTCGTCTTGCAGGATATTTTCGTCTTTGAACAGACTGGTATGGATGAGAAGGGCAAGATTGTGGGCCAATTGCGCCCCACTGGGGTGCGACCGCGATTCCTCGAGAAGTTCGAGGCGCTTAACATCTTCTTGCCGCCAACCATCTTTGGTTCGTCGGAGCGTTTCAGCTTCTAAGCATCCCGCCCACCGCCGGCGCTAGAGGGAGGCGTCGATCCTATGGATGTCTTGTTCTCACCGGAGATGATGCCGGTTACGTTAGGCGTATTAGGCCTCTTGCTGGTCGTGCTGCTGGCCGTGGTGGTGGCGCTGATGCGGCAGTCGGCCACGGTTGATGTGGCGCAGCGCCTTGAGACGTATGCCGGCGGCAAAGCGCAAGAACGGCCCAATGAGCCTGTCACGCGCCAAGCGATTGAACGGATTGATGCCGTTGTTTCGCGGAGTAAACAGGGCAGCTCGATCAAGAACGAGCTGGCGCGGGCCGATCTGAAACTTACTGTGGCTGAATTTATTGGCCTGAAGCTGGGGGCGGCACTGCTTGGCGTGGTGTTTGGCTTTATTCTTGGCCGGGCTAATTTTCTGGCCCAAGTCGCGGCAGCCATCGTGTTCGCAGTGGTTTTCTCCTTTCTGCCCAACCTGTATGTGAATCTTCGTGCCGCCCAGCGCGTGAAAGCCTTCAATAACCAGTTGGGCGATGTGATTACAATGATGGCGAATGCCCTGCGCGGCGGCTATAGCTTCTTGCAGACGCTCGATATGGTCTCGCGCGAGGCGCCTGCCCCCGCTTCGACCGAGTTTCGCCGGGTGGTGCAAGAAGTTGGGCTCGGTCGCTCTACCGAGGAGGCGTTGCAAAACCTGCTCCGGCGCGTTCCCTCTGATGACCTCGATCTCTTGATTACCGCCGTCAGTATCCAGATGGAGGTTGGTGGGAATTTGGCCCAAGTTCTTGATACTATCGGTCATACGATCCGGGAACGTGTTCGTATCAAGGGTGAGATTTCTACCCTCACTGCGCAAGGCCGGATTTCGTCATGGATTATTACCGGTCTGCCGGTGGGACTAGCGATGTTTATCACCGTCGTTAATCCTGATTATATGGCTCCCTTGTTCACATTCGGGATGCCGCCGCAGGCGTGGTGCTGCATGCCGGTGACGTCGTTGGCGATGATCGCAATGGGATATTTTGCGATCCAGAAAATTATCGATATCGAAGTGTGAGGTGCAGCAATGATCGATATCTTGATTATCGCCGGGATCGTATTGGTCGGAGCTGCGCTGATCATCGTTGCGGTTCGCCAGATGAATCAGTCGCGGGCAATCAGCGAACGTCTCGATCAGTATACCGATGTGTCGTTATCACTCGAAGAGCTTGAGCTGCAGCAGCCATTTCGTGAACGGGTGCTCATCCCGATGTTTCGCGCTCTCCTGAATACGCTAGGCCGGTTTGGTCTTAAGCAGAATCAGGAACGGTTGAGGACGAATCTGCAATTGGCTGGCAATCCCGGTAATATCTCGCCCAATATGTTCATCGGCTTGCGCATGGCGCTGGCAATCGTGTTGATGATGTTGATTGGGCTCTTGGTGATAGGCCGTATGCCGTTCATGCAAGCCTTGATGGGGACTCTGATCGCAGCGGCGATTGGGTATATCTTGCCCGGTATTTGGCTCGACCGCAAGATTAAGCAACGGAAGAAGAATATTCTGAAGGCGTTGCCCGATGCGCTCGACCTGCTGTGTATCAGCGTCGAAGCGGGATTGGCCTTTGATTTGGCCTTGCAGCGGGTAGCGCAGAAGTGGGATAACGAATTGTCGCATGAATTCCAGCGCGTTTTGCAAGATATCCGTCTGGGCCGTACCCGTCGCGAGGCGTTGCGCGATCTGGCTGCACGTACTGGCGTCGATGATGTGCAGACCTTTGTTTCAGCGGTGATACAGGCTGATCAGTTGGGTGTGTCGATGTCGAAGATCCTGCGCATCCAGTCTGATCAGTTGCGCGTGCGCCGCCGCCAACGCGCGGAAGAGGCAGCGCAGAAGGCTCCGGTGAAAATGTTGATCCCAATGGTGTTTTTGATCTTCCCTGCACTCTTTGTCGTCATCCTTGGCCCGGCGGTGCCGAGAATTATGACGGCATTAGGGGTGATGAACAGTGGGGCAGGTAATTAGGCGGTGATGGTGCAGATCGTGAATCAATCTCGGCGCGCTGTCCTTGCCCGTCAATGCGAAGTGGCGCGCACGTTTCTCAGCCGTGGCCGCGGTTTACTTGGCCGATCATCATTGCCGCCGGGCAGCGGTCTGTTGATTGAACCGTGTAATAGCATTCATATGCTCTTTATGCGGTTTCCAATCGATGCCATCTTCGTTGATCGGCAGGGGCAGGTCGTGGCGCTCTATCCGTCATTGCCGCCATGGCGGCTCTATGCTGGCCACCGGCGCGCTCGCTATGTGCTTGAACTACCGGTGGGGGTGATTGGCGCAACTCAAACCGCCATCGGTGATCAGATTGTGGTGCAACCGGCAGAATAAAGTTCTGTTGCGTTATGGCATCGGTTAGCGGTGAAAAAGACCGATGCTGTTGCGGGGAACATGATCCGGTTCGTTTGGACTGGCCTCTCTCGTGTATGGAGTGCGGCAGTATCACTGCCGCACTCTGTATATCCTAAATCATAGCTTTGCTCGTGATGAGAGGTTGCCGGTATAGCGAAGTTAGCTCATCTGAACGTCACCCATGAACCATTCCCAGATGTATTCGCGCTGGCTGGCGCCGTTGCTCGGCGTCGTTTTTGTTGCCCTCTATCTGCTTACATTAACCAAGGTGCATACGTATGATGCCCTCTCGTATGTCCTTGATGTGGATCGTAAGCCATGGCCAGAGTTGTTTCATCCCCATCACCTCCTCTACGGTCCGCTGGGGGCGTTGATCCGGTGGCTGGCGACCGGCTTGGGTTGGCAGGGTAGCGCCGAGCTGTGGCTGCAAGCGGTGAATGCGCTTGCCGGTGCGGCCGGTGTAGTGTTGCTCTTTTTGCTTGGGCGCGCGGTGACTGGCTCGACCATTGCCGCGCTGGCGGCGGCGCTGAGCGTTGGCTGGAGTTATGCCTATTGGTATTACGCCGTTGAGGTAGAGGTCTACACCCTTGCCGCGGTTGCCCTGATCGCTGCGTTGTGGCTGCTGGCTGCCATTGCACGCCGGCCACGCTGGCAGACGGCCTTTTGGCTGGGGGTGGCGCACGGAGTGGCGGTGTTGGGCCACCAGACCAATGCCTTATTAGCGGTTCCGGCGCTGGTGACGCTTGGGTTGGCAGTGAGCGATCACCGTGACCGCCTGCGCTTGGCAATGGCCTATCTGCTGCCACTGGGGTTTATCGTGGGTGGCGCGTATCTGTGGGTGGCGTTTGGTGTAAGCGGGATGCGCCGTTGGGATGAGGTGTGGGCATGGTTGACCGGCTATGCCCGCACCGGATTTTGGGGGGGCGCGATTGATGGCGCGAAGTTGGCCGGTTTGGGCAAGGGTTGGAGTGAAACGCTGGCCATGAACGGCGGTGCGATCATAGGCGCGCTGGCATGCGCGCTGCTGCTGGCTGGGTGGCGAGGGATTGCCCGCTTGCCGCGCTCGTTGCTAGCCGGATTGTTAAGCTGGCTGCTGGTGTATGGCTTGTTCTTCCTCTGGTGGGAACCGGATAATATCGAGTTCTGGATCGCTAGCCTGCCGCCGCTGGCGGTGCTGCTCAGTGCAGCGTTGGCTACGCGCCATCCGCTCGATCGTTGGCGGGCAGGGTTGGCAGGTGGAGCTGGCGTTGCTCTGGCAGTGGTGTTGCTGGCGCTCAATTTGCCGGCGATTGTGGAACGGGGTGATGCCAATCGCGATCTGCAACGCCGGATTGCAGCAGCGCTCGCTGAGTTGAGCCAACCCGGCGATCTGATCATTGTGCCTGACGGCGTGCTCGAACTCTATCTGCCGCATTACTGGGGGCGCGATACCGTCTATGGCCTTAATCAGGCAATGACTGCGAGCGGCGGCGATTGGCCGGCGGCTTGCACCCTCATCCACCAACGGGTCGAGACTGCCTTGGCGAGCGGCTATGCGGTACTGATTGCCGATGAAGCGCAGCATCCGGCGCCTGCCCCACCCGGCCAACCGCCAACTCCGGCTGAGCGGTTTGGCTTGACCGCCGAGCAGGTAGCGGCTTGCTACGCCCCCCTCCAAGCCAAGTTACGACCGGTGGCGTTGGCCGCCGATCTGCCGTCGTATCGCATGATCCCGCGTGCGAATGCGTTATTGTGGACGGATGGCTGGGATTTTCGCGCCGGACGCTGGGGTTGGCGCGCTACCGGCGTAGTGGCTGAAGCCATGACGGCTGCCGGTTGGCAGGTGAAGCCGGCCTTCGATCCGGCGCTGATCAGTCCGCCGTTGCTGTTCTCGCTGGCTGATGTAGCGGCGATTGAGGTGCGTTTGGCGGCGACAACCACTGCGCGCGATGCCCAACTCTTTCTCCTTGACCCAGCCGGCCAGACCAGCGAAGCGTATTCGCTCCGCTTTACCCTCACGCAGGGGCCGGCGGTGGCTACTTACCGGCTCGATGTCACCGCCTTGGCCGATCGGCTTGATCTGGTGGGCGGGTTGCGCTTCGATCCGGTCAGCGCCGGTGATGGCGGCACGGTGATTGTGGAGTCGATCCGGCTGGTGCGGCGACCGGTAGGAGGCGGTGAATGATAGGTACCCGCTCATCTTGGCGCTTTGCTGCTCTGTTCCCTATTTTGCCCGCTGAGCAGCAGGTATGCGTAGAGGAGGATGCCTGAACTGATCGAGACGAACAGTTTTAGGGCCAGCGGGAGGGTAGTGGGTGAAATAAAGGCTTCGATCAGACCGGCGGCAACCAAGATCAAGGCGCAACCGATCAGCAACACTACGGCGCGCCGGGCAGCTACGACTAGGGCGCCGCGCCGGCTCAACGTGCCGGGCCGGAGAATCGCCCAACCAAGTTGCAGGCCAGCGCCGCCGGCGATAAAAATGGCACTGAGTTCGAGGGTGGCATGCGCGGCGACAAAGCCCCAGAGGTTGGCCGCAAAATCGAAACGTTGGGCAATGCCGGCAATCGTGCCCAATAGCAAGCCGTTTACGAGCAACACGTAGAGGGTGTACAATCCTAACGTGACCCCGCCGGCAAACGCTCTGATCGCCACTGTGATATTGTTGGTCATAATCTCGGCTGAAGCGGCAGCAGGGCCTTCATTGATCCGCAACCACCACTCTTCACCGTTGCGAATCTGATTGACGATGAAATCAACGCCGGGCACGAAGGTTTCACCCAAGGCGGGATCGCGGAAGGCAGCGATAAACGAGGCGATCGCCGGCAACAGAAACACCAGCGCTGCGGTCAACGTCATCGGCCACGTGGCGCGGAAGGTGTGCGGCAAGGTATAGCGGAAGAACGTGACGACCCGATTGGGTTCGGCAGCGCTATAGCGATAGATCACCCCGTGAGCGCGCGTCACGAGCTGGTTGAGGTAGTTGGTAAGGGTATGATCGGGATAATCGCGGCGGGCAATGGCGAGATCGGTGCAAACTTGCCGGTACAGTTGGCCCAGCTCGCGCAATTCGTCCGCCGGTAATTGGCCGATTCCGCCGTTAGCGCGGGCAATCAGCTCCTCAAGGCGTTTCCACGCCTTATGGCGCTGGCGAATCTGGTGTTCAGGCGTGGTCATTGCCGGATACATGTGCCACTGGCGAGCGGTTGGCCAAGCAATGCCGCGGTCAACAAGGCGGGTTGCGGCCCGATGAGGTAGACTTCTAAGCCGGGCACGGTCTCGACCAAGCGCCACATCAACTCAAGCTTGCTCCGCATGCCACCGGTGACATCAGCGGCGCGCGATTCGCCGGCGCCGGCCAACACCTGCCCAATATTGGCGCGATTGATCAATGGAATTGGCTGGGCCGACGGGTCACGGTGCGGATCAGCGGTGTAGACCGCCGCCTCACCGACCAGCACGATCCGGCGCGGTTGCAGCGGACTGCGGAGCGCCAGAAAGCTCAGCAGTGCTTCGGTAGAGATGATCGCGGTGCCTTGAGCCGTATCAAAAGCGACATCGCCGTGGATCACTGGCACCAACCGGCGCTTGAGCGCCTCGCTGATCGGCGTCGTTTCCCAATCGGTAATCTGGCCATTGGCGCTGCGCAGCGCAGCCGACGGTTGCAAGCTAACCGCCGGCACGCCAGCGGCGAGCAAGGCGTCAACCACGATCCGGTTGAGGCGCAGTGCCGCGGCGGCGGTGAGGGCAAAGCCGGTATGATCGGCGTCGAGCGGCGTGCCGCGATGGACGCCGTAGCGCGCCGCGTAGTGGTGGCCAAACGAACCGCTGCCATGGCCGAGCACTAACGCCAGCGATGGATCGGCAGCGCGGGCCGCCGCGACTGCACTAGCCAGCGCCTCGATCACAGGCACATCAGCCGCTTCGCGTCCAGTCTTATCGGTAATGACCGAACCACCAAATTTGACGAAGGTATACACGGCAGTTACGACGGAAAGATGATCAAAACACCCAACACGGTCAGACCCCACAAGATAATGCTCAGCGCCAGCGGGCGATCTTGCAGCACCAATTCTTCGGGCGCGCCGCCGCCATCGCGTTGATAGATCAGGTACAGATAGCGGAAAATAGCATAGACCACAAACGGGATGGTGATCATCAGCATGGGAAACGGCTTTTGTGGCGCAACCGGCGCCGAGAAGGCCGTCATACTGTACGCCATCACGATGCTGGCGGTAACAATCGCCTGCATCTGATCGAGCAAGGGGATCGAGTACTCTTCGAGGATGCGCCGGTGGTTGCCGGCCCCGTCTTCGAGCAGTTTCAACTCGTGGCGACGCTTGCCGATGCCAAGGAAGAGCGCCAACAACCCCATACAGACGATCAGCCATGGTGTGATCACAATATCGATCACCGCCGCACCGGCAACGGCGCGCAAGATAAAACCGGCGGCAATAATGAGAATGTCGAAAATCACGACATTCTTGAGCCAATAGCTGTAGAGAAAACCCTGCACCACCACGTAGATGGCCAGCACCAGTGCAAAATCAAGATCGCCATCAAGCCAGACCGCAAACGGAAAGACTGAAACGATCAAAACCGCTGCGGTCACGGCTGCGACAGTGGGGCTCAGCAACCCAGCCGCTAACGGGCGATGCCGTTTTTTCGGATGCGCCCGATCTTTCTCGATATCAACCAGATCGTTGATCAGATAGATGGCGCTAGCCGCCATGCTAAATGCAACAAACGCCCCGATCACGCGCAGGAGTTCAAGCGGTTGATGATACCAGAGACGTCCTTCGGAAAAGGCGATCGCGGCAAAGACGAAAACATTCTTGATCCATTGCCGCGGGCGCATCGTGCGCACGAGGGCGCGCAACGAACGGATGCTGAGCGGTGCGGCGCGTTCGATTGATTGAGTCCCGGAAAGATTGTTCATGCCTGCCTGTCAATGCCTTGGTACGATTCACTTGTCTTGATTGTACTCGACAAGGGCGACAATCGTCAACGAATGAGGGAGTAGGGATAGTGGGCTCAGCGTATTACAGCGCTTCTTCCCTGCCTGCCTATTCCCTAGTGCCTGCTCTGTACCTTGGTTGCCCGCGCCTCTACATTCGTGTACAATGACTGCCAGCTTTAGCGTGGGCATCCCGACGAACAACGTTATGCACGAATTACTTATCGCCACCCACAATCCGGGCAAATTGCGCGAACTTGCCGCGATCTTCGCTGATCTCAACCTGCGCCTCTATTCGTTGGCCGATCTCGGCATTACGACGGTAGTGGATGAGACCGGGCAAACCTTTGCCGAGAATGCGCGGCTGAAAGCCGAGGGGTACTGCGCACTCAGCGGGTTGCCAACCTTGGCCGACGATAGCGGTTTAGAAGTAGCGGCGCTCGGTGGCGCGCCGGGGGTGCATTCGGCCCGGTATGGCGGCGTGACCGGCCCGGCCCAGTTGCAGTATCTGCTCGACCAGATGCGCGATGTACCGTGGCATCAACGGTTGGCCCGCTTTGTGTGCGTGATTGCGCTCGCCCATCCCAATCGTCCGACCGAGCTGGTTGAAGGGACGTTGCCCGGCGTGATCGAATTTGCCCCGCGCGGTAGCGGTGGGTTTGGCTATGACCCGCTCTTCTACGTGCTTGATGAAGATGCGACCTTGGCCGAGCTGAGCGCCGAGCGCAAGAATCAGATCAGCCATCGGGCGCAAGCGGCGCGGGCCGCGCGCGAGGTGTTGGCGCGCTGGCTGCATGCATCACCATAGCACGACCATGCTCGGCATAGCGGAGTGAATGATGAGGACGATATTGCCGGCGCAAAGAATTGGGAAAGCGGGTTGGAGGATCGTGTGCTGGTCGCGTCGTTAGCTTCAGGCAGCGCCGGCAATGCGCTGTTGGTGCAGGCGGGTGATGAGGCGTTGCTGGTCGATGCCGGCATCTCACTGCGCTCACTCGAACGATTGCTTGCCGCGCGCGGTGTTGCTCCCGCACAGGTGCGAGCTGTGCTGCTGACCCACGAGCACGACGATCATGCCCTAAGTGCAGTAGCGTTCGCTCGCCGGTACGGCGTTCCGGTGGTGGCCAATGCGCCGACGTTGGCGGCGCTCGGTGACACGGCGACGACGGCGCCAGTCGCGGCTTTGCCCGTTGGCGAACGGGGCGCGATCGGCGCATTTAGCGTCGAGAGTTTTCGCGTGCCGCACGATGCTGCCGACCCGGTTGGGTATCGCGTACAGGCGGCAGGTGTGACGATTGCGGTGGCCGTTGATTTGGGCAGTTGGGATGCGACGACGGTAGCCGCGCTCAGCGCGGCGGATCTGATTGTGATCGAAGCGAACCATGACCGCGAGTTATTGCCGTCTGCGCCGTATCCGCCGGCGGTACGCCGGCGAATCAGCGGGCCGCGCGGCCATCTCGATAACACGCAATGCGGCCAGTTGCTAGCCCAAATTGTTGCTACCGGCGCGCCGAGCGATGTCTGGCTAGCCCACCTCTCGCGCCATGCCAACACGCCGCAGGCGGCAGTGGCCGGGGTCGGGCGGACGTTACGGCAGGCTGGCGTGCAACGGATCCCGCGCTTACACCCTCTGCCGGCGCGCGCGCAGCCGATCGCGGGCGGCATCCCGATCTGGCGCGCCGGTGAACGATGGCAGCAACCGCATCTGTTTGCGTTTGATGAATCATGAGCTTGAATACCAGCAAAGGAGACGATCAATGCCGATCCAAAAAATGGATTACATCTGGTTCAATGGTGAGTTGGTGGAATGGGATAAAGCGACGATCCATGTGATGTCGCACGTCGTTCATTATGGCACCAGCTTCTTCGAGGGCATCCGTTGTTATGAGACGCCGCAAGGCCCGGCGATCTTTCGCTTGACCCCGCACATGCAACGGTTGATCGACTCGGCTAAGATTTATCGTACCACCATCCCCTACACCCTCGATCAATTGGTGGCGGCGGTCAAAGAGACGGTGCGCGCTAACCGGCTGCGTTCCGGCTACATTAGGCCGGTTGTCTTCCGCGGCTATGGCGAAATTGGCGTCAACCCGCAGAATAATCCGGTCGAAGTGGCGATTGCCACGATTGAATGGGGCAAGTACCTCGGCGCCGAAGCGATGGAGCAAGGGGTTGATGTGTGCATCTCGTCGTGGAATCGCTTTGCGCCGAATACGATGCCGGCGTTGGCCAAAGCGGGCGGCAATTACATGAACTCGCAGTTGATCAAGATGGAGGCGCTGGCGAACGGCTATGCCGAAGGCATTGCGCTCGACGCCGACGGCCACGTGAGCGAAGGCAGCGGCGAAAACCTGTTTTTGGTGCGCAATGGGGTGGTGTACACACCGCCATTGACGTCCTCGATCCTCAGCGGGATTACCCGCGATACGGTGATGACCCTCCTGCGCGAGATGGGGGTCGAGGTGCGCGAGCAGATCTTGCCGCGCGAGATGCTCTATTTAGCTGATGAACTCTTCTTTACCGGCACTGCCGCCGAGGTCACGCCGATCCGCTCGGTGGATCGCATTCCGGTGGGCGCTGGTCGCCGCGGCCCGATCACGGCTGCTGTGCAAGAGGCCTTCTTTGGCATTGTGCAAGGCGAGCGGCCCGATCGCTACGGCTGGCTTGAATACGCCTAGGATGAATCGCGTTGGCGCCGGTAGCGCATCGTTTCTCATTCCCCCTGTGGAGTGCGGCAGTCCCCCTGCCGCACTTCTTACCTAAGACACATAGCGTCATTACGCAATGCGTTTGCCATTCTCACTATGGAGTGCGGCGGTTCCACTGCCGCACTTCTTACCTAAGCCAGCGCAGTGCTATGACACAATGCGTTGCATGTTCTGGGCAACATGCCGTATAATACTACTATATTTGTGCAAAACGTTGCGATAGGCAATGCAAATGCTTGACAAAACTGTCATCCGGTGCGAGCAGGTCACGAAATCATACCTTGAGGGTGATCAACAGCGCACCGTGTTGCACGATATTACGATCACTGTCGCTGCCGGCGAATTTGTGGTATTGCTTGGCAAAAGCGGGAGCGGCAAGAGCACGCTGCTCAATCTGGTCAGCGGGATTGACACGCCGAGTTCGGGCGCGATCTGGGTGGCTGGCCAGCGGCTTGACCAACTGAGCGAACGGGAACGCACGCTCTTTCGCCGCCGGTCGATCGGGTTTGTGTTCCAGTTCTACAACCTTGCGCCAACGTTGACGGCGCTAGAAAATGTGCTGTTGCCGCTCGAGTTAAACGGCCAGCGCGGGCCGGCGGCGCGCGCAATGGCGTTAGAGATGCTGGCGGCGGTAGGGTTAGCCGATCGCGCCAACACCTATCCTGATCGGCTCAGCGGCGGCGAACAGCAGCGGGTCGCGATTGCTCGCGCCCTAGTCCATAACCCCGATCTCGTGTTGGCCGATGAGCCGACCGGCAATCTTGATAGCGATACCGGCGCGCAGGTGCTTGATCTGCTCGACCGTCTCACCCGGCAGGTGGGCAAAACGCTGCTAATGGTGACGCATAGCCGCGAGATGATCGGTGTTGCCGATCGGGTGTTCCAATTGCGCAATGGCCGGATCAGCGAAGAAACCGTGCTGGCAACGCGATGAGCAGGTTGTTAGCCGCGAGTGACGCTTTATTCAGCCGGTCGCAAGAACAAGTTGTTACACTTGACTTGTGACTGGCATCTATAAGATAGTGGAGTTGTGTCTTACTTGATTGATGAGGAGGTAGACGAAGCATGATGCAAACCAATCACCATGCAACCCCCAAGGCGCCGCGCTGGATCAAGACCGCTGCCGGACAGTGGGCGTGGGCTATGAATGAAGAGTGGCGCCGCTTTGCCGATCGGGCGCTGAGCGTCAGCGAGCGCCAGCAATTGTTGGCCGAAGCTGAACGGTTGCATGCCCAATACGCACCGACCGCTGACCACGCCTAAGCGGCGCGTTCTAGCGTTCAATGATTGCGGGTGGCAATGACGCCACCCGCGTTGTTGTTTTTTGAATGAAGTTGTGGCGCGCTGAAGAGTAGGGGCATCGCAGCGCTATGCCCCTACTCTTCGGCGCGCACGCCTAACACGATGCTGCTGCCGCGAGGGATGTAATCGCCGTTATTGATTCCGATCACCTCATTGTTGCCGACGACCCGCGCAGCGCTGACCACTTCGTTGGGCGCGTAGCGGTCGAAATTGGGCAACCGGTCGCGGCCCTGCACATCAACAAACACGAGCGTTAATCCCGGCGTATTGGCCAAGATGGCTTCGGCCTCGGCGCGGCTGCGTCCAATCACCTCAGGGAAGCGCACGACATCGCCAAGACTGACGTAAATCGTCACCGTATCGCCTTGCGGGATGCGCAGCGTTGCGCTTGGCGATTGGCGGATCACAAAACCTTCATCAACCCGCTGGCTCGGCTCTTCCACCACGTTCACCACCAGACCGGCGGCAGCCAGTTGGTTGCGGGCAATATCTTGGCGCGTACCAGTAACATTCGGCACTTCCACCAATAATGGCCCTAGGCTCACGGTATACGAAACCGGGCTATTCTCTTCGACGATCGTGCCGGGTGGAATGGCCTGCGTGATGACGATCCCCTGTGGCACGGTGCGGTTATGCTCGCTGCTAGGCATGGGAACAAGCTTATTTTGCTGCAACAACGAGCGCGCTTCGCCATCGCTGCGGCCCACGAGTTCGGGTACCGTAACGGTTGCCACCACGGTCGGCGACGGCGCGACCTCGGTGCTCTGGCCATTGGGCAGTTGGGTGGTTGGTGGCCGTGAGGGGTTGCCGAAGAGATTGTTCAGCATTCCACTGCTAACGACAAACACGACCGCCAGTACGCCGGCCAGCGTTAGCATCCCGACCAGAAAGACACCGCACCCCAAGCCTTCTTGCCGCGGGGCGCGGGCAGTGGTTGGGCGTGGGCTTGGGATTGCCGCCGGACGGCTCGCCGTGACTTGAGCGGGGCGTGGCGGCGCGGCGGGCCGCCCCTGCGCCGGTGGCTCGACGCCGGGATTGACCACCGTAGCTTGGGTCACTAGTTGCTCATACGAACGCAACTCCTCGGCCAATTCAAGCGCGCTGCGCTGGCGCAGGGCCGGATCTTTAGCCAGCGCGCGGAGGATGATCGCCTCAAGTGCAGCCGGGATATGCGGGTTGTAGCGGCGCGGCGGCGGCGGCGGTTCACTAATATGCTTCATTGCCACCGCGACTGGTGTGTCGCCGGTAAAGGGCAGCCGGCCAGTGAGCATCTCGTACAAAACGACCCCCAGCGCGTAGATGTCAGATTGCGGTGTCGCCGGGCGGCCCTGTGCCTGTTCGGGGGCGATATAGTCAACGGTGCCGAGCGTGATGCCGGTTTCGGTCATCGCGGTGGAAAGATGGCTCTTGGCGACGCCGAAATCGGTAATCCGCACCTGACCGTCATCGGTAACGATAATATTTTGCGGCTTAATATCGCGGTGGATCAACCCGGCGCGGTGGGCGGCATGTAAGCCGCGCGCAATCTGCTCGCCGATTCGTACTGCGCGCGGGATGGCAAACGGCGCTTCGCGGTTGATCAATTGTTTCAGCGTTGACCCCGCGACATACTCCATCACGATATAGTGCTGGTCGCCATCTTGGCCGACATCGTAGACATCGACCAGATTGGGGTGGCTCACCATCGCCGCCGCGTGCGCTTCGTGGCGAAAGCGGGCCAGAAAGTCGGGATCGGTCATCAAATGGGGATGGGGAATCTTAATCGCTACCGGGCGATTCAGCCGCAGATCGCGCCCCAAATAGACGCGGGCCATGCCGCCATCGCCGAGCAATCGTTCAATTTGGTAGCGACCGTCAAGTAGTTGTGGTTGCATTGGTAAGCGATCTTGCACAGGCATCCAAATCAGTGACGAGTTACCACAATTTCACCGTGCGGGCGGGATTGGCCAACAGCGGGCCATTCGCATCAAGAATGGCTTCCAGCAACGCCAAATTCACCACATCATCGCGGTTGTAATCCAGCAAGGTTTGCAAGGCGGCGTGATCGGCATACTGCTCGTAGCGATCCCACAGCCGTGGCGCGTCACGCCCGCTGAGGCCGGCAGAGGCGCGGGCAATGCCAAGTTTTTCTTCCACGCCTTTCAGACCGCCGCGCAATCCGCGCCGGCGGCATTCGTGCAACAAATCGCGATGGGCGAATTCGGCGCGCAGATCGGCGTGCAACTGGCGCTTGATCACCGGCAGATCAAAACTGCTGCCGTTAAACGTAACAATGGTCGTCACATGTTCCAACGCATCGTACAGCGCAATATCACTTATCCCGCCGCCGACCAACTGAATAATGCCCCGGTCTTGCCGGTAGATTCCCAGCACGCTCATGACGCCGTTATAGGCCGTTTCGATATCGAGATAGGCGCGCATGCCAACTCCTCTTGCAGCCGTCTCGCGCTCATTATGGCACGCCCCTTGCAGGGCGTCAATGCGCGCTACATCCTATGCTATAGTAATCAACGTTTCAGTAGTGCGATTTGTTTCTGATTAAGGAGTCGCTATGAGTGCCTCGCCCCACCGCATCATTCTTGATACCGATCCCGGTATTGATGATGCGTTAGCTATTTTACTCGCGCTTGCTTCACCCGAAATCGAACTGGCCGATTTGAGCGTGGTGCATGGCAACTGCACCTTAGCCGAAGCGGTGGCGAATGGTTTAGCCGTGCTCGAATTGGGTGGCGGCCAGCAGGTGCCGTTGTTTGTGGGTTGCGACCGGCCGCTGCTGCGGCCGCTGACCACGGCTCACGACACCCACGGCCAGCGTGGATTAGGCTATGCGCGGCTGCCGGCAGCGCAGATTCAGCCAGCGAATGAGCATGCGGTTGATTTTATCATTCGCACCGTGATGGCTGCACCCGGCGAAGTGACGTTAGTCGCCGTCGGGCCGCTGACCAATGTGGCGTTGGCGCTCCGCAAAGAGCCGCGGTTGGCCGGTGCGTTGCGTGCGATCGTCATGATGGGTGGTGCGTTGCGGGCCGATGGCAATGTGACGCCACGCGCCGAGTTTAATGTGTATGCCGACCCGCATGCGGCCCAGATTGTCTTCTCCTCGGGTGCGCCGCTGGTGATTATGCCGTGGGATATCACCCGGCTGGTGCGGCTGCACGAGAGTGAGGTCAACCGGTTGGCGCAGGCCGGCAAGCCAATCGGGCGCTTTATCGCCGATGCGACCCGTTTTTACATCGAGTTTCACCAGCGGTACTTCGGTTACGACGGGTGTGCGATCAACGATCCGGCGGCGCTGGCGTTGGTCTTTCTGCCCGATCTGGCCACGTATGCCGATGTGCATGTCACCGTCGAGACGTGCAGCCCGCTGACGATGGGTTTCACTGTGGCTGATTTCATGCTCCAAGATGGCCGCCAACCGAACGCGCGGGCAGTCGTAGCGTTTGATACGCCGCGCTTCCTATCACTCTTCGTCGAGCGGATGCAGGCGCTTGAGGAACGGTTGTACGGGACGTCATAGCGCCAGTGCTCTCCCCTATGACGACGGCGTCCGCCCCAACCGCGCCCGGATGATGTTGAGCAAAAAGGTTGCCGCTTCCAGTCGCAAGGCGATGGCGAGGAGCGTATAGATCGCGATGCCGGCGCTGCCCGCCACCGCCACCTGCGCGAGTGGCGGCCAGCTCTGGCCCAGTGCGGCAATGCCGCTCACGGCCAGCGCCATGATGCCGCTGGCGATAACGCCTTTCATCGTTGCTTCACCCAGCCGCAAGCCACCCAACGGCAACGATCGCTGCAACAGCCATGCGGTAATGATTGCATGGCCGATCCATTGAGCCGAATTACCCAGCACTAACCCCAAGAAGCCAAGCGATGTCCCTTCAGCGAGCGGCACAGCAACTGCCAAATAGCAGAGAATGGCTGCTCCTTGGATCAAGTTGGGGGTGAGAGTGTTTTTGCGCGCGTAGAAGGCAAACAACAGCATCTGATCGATCGCGGCTGCCGGCAATCCCGGCAGATAACCAAGGAGCGCGAGCGCGGTGATAGCCGTATCTTCGGCGCCAAACGCGCCGCGCTCGAAGAGGGTGGCGGTAATCGGCTGGCTGAGCGCGGCCAGACCGGCGGTGGCTGGCAGGATCAACAGCAACACAATCTTAAGACCCATCGCCAATGTGGCCCGAAACGCCGGCTCATCACCAGCGGCGCTCTGGCGTGACAGGGTTGGCAAGACGGCCAGCGCCACCGCCGAAGCGACTAACCCCAACGGAAACTGGATCAAGGTGGTGGCAAAACGCATGGTCGAAAGCGCCGCCGGGAATCCTGACGCCAGCCAGCGGTCGATCACCGCGCCGATCAGCGAAAAACCGATCCCAAGCGTAACCGGCGCATAGAGGCGCAAAATGCGCCGCACAGCCGGATGGCGCAGATCGAACCGGATGCGCAATTTGGCGTCGCGCAAGCCCGGCAACTGGATCAGGAGTTGGGCGCTGGCCCCCAACAATGTGCCGGCGGCGAGACTCTTGATTCCCACCAGCGGCGCTAGCGTCACAATCCCGATAATCATGCCGGTGTTAAAAGCAGCCGCCACAAAAGCGGGCAACAAAAACCGGCGTTGGGCATGCAGCACAGCGGTAACGATCCCCGAAATCCCCATGAGCGTCACCGCTGGCAGTAGCCAACCAACCAAGGCTACGGCTTCAGCCTGCAACACTGACTCGGTGGGGCGAGCGAGCAGCGCCACCGCAAGCGGCGCCTGCCATGCCAGCAGTGCGCTGGCGATGACCAGCATCGTAAACGCGAGGGTGATGACCGTGGAAACGACGCGCCAGAACTCGTCGCGGTCACGTTCGGCGTATTCGCTAAACACCGGCACCAGCGCTGCACTGACCGCGCCGCTGATCAGCAGCTCGTAGAGGGCATTGGGCAGCGTCCACGCCAAGGTAAACGCATCAACTTCCAGACCGCGGCTGAAGTAGGCGGCGATAATCGGCTCGCGCACCAACCCCAACACGCGGCTGGCGACGTTGCCAAGACTAATCAGCAACGCCGCCAGCGCAATGCTGCGAAAGACGCTGGTCGAAGCGGAAGGCTCGGTCACAGGAATGCACTACTCGCCGCCAGCCGTTGAAACGGCTTCACCGGTGAACTGGGCGACAATCCGCCGTAATGCTTGTGGTTGGACGCGGAAGGTTGCGCCGCCGCCAAGTTCGACAATCGATGACGAGTCAATCGCGTAGCGCAGAATGTTCTCGCTATCAATTGTGCGGGCAAAGCTGGCAAGTTCGAGCATCGTGCGGCGGCTGAGATCCGTGGTCACGTAACCGCGCAGGGCGCCGGTATAGTCATCGAGGCTGGTCAATTGCTGGAGTAGCCCCCGGTCGCGGATACGGTGGAAAATAGCCATCAACACCTGCTGCTGGCGCTGATTGCGGCCAAAATCACTATCGGCGTGGCGAGTGCGAGCATAAATCAGCGCGCGCTCGCTATCCATCCACTGGCGACCAGCCTTGAAAGAGACCTCGATGGTGCCGTAGTCTTCGGTGGGGTAGGCCGGATCGTAGATGGCGCGGGGAACGTCGATCTCAATCCCGCCAATGAGATCGATGATCTTCTTGAACCCTTCAAAATTGATCAAGATGAAATGATCAACCGGCAACCCCAACAGCTTGCTCACCGTCGATTTGGCCAGCGCCGCGCCGCCGCCGGGGCCGAAGCGATTCTCGCCAATCGCATAGGCGGCATTGATCCGGCCTTCGCCGCCGGTGGGGTAACTCACCCAGAGGTCGCGCGGAATCGACAGCATGCTAACGCGCCCGGTATCGCGGGCGATATGCACCAGCACGATCGCGTCAGTGCGGGTGGGGCCGGTATCATCAGGCCGGGCGTCGGTGCCCAACAAGAGAATGTTCATTTCGGGCCGGCTGAGCCGCAGCGCTTCAGCGGTTGCCGTTGCTGCCGGCGGGTTATCAACCGGTGGCGGCGGGACTACGGTTGGCTGCACCGCTAGAGGGGCCGGTGGCGGGCCATAGATCTCGCTGGTAGAGGTGATCGATTGGGGAGTTGGCGCAACGCTCGCTTCAGTGGGCAACGTTACCGGCGTGACAATCATTGCGTCAATATCAGCCAGCGCCTGACGCCATTCAAAGGCAATGCGCAGCATCATGGCTACGGCAATCAGACTTATGATGAAAGCGGCGCTGGTCAGAATGCGCCTGCGCAAAGCCAACATAACCTCCTGCTCCGAATTTCAGATGCCGTTCGCTGTAGCTGTGCGACGTGACAACACAGAACCCACCCCACTTGTTTGTCACCGTCGCGCATTGCGGCGATCGGACGCGGATCGGGCATCTTTGTGATAATCTTCCGCACCGAATGTTACTATACCATATCACGCCAAATACGTGAACAACCGTTAAAATGATGTAGGGCTGAAAAATGGCTGATGTGAGCGCGAATCCAGAGCGGCAGTACGTTTATTGCGGTTGCATTGTGGGATCGATCGGTTAGTCTCGTTTTGAAGACGTCAGTTTGGCTGCTAACCGCCAATCAAGCCTACATCGCCGCTCTCGACCACGCTGACTGCGCCGGAGGGTTCGCGCACGAGCAACGCACCGCTGCGCGTGACATCTACTGCCTTGCCGTGGATCGTGCCACTACCGGTCGCGATCGTGACCATCTGGCCAAGGGTGAGCAACCGGCTGCGCCACACCTCCCACAGCCGATCGCTGTCGCCGGCTTGCAACTGGCGGAACCAGAAGTCATACCGGCGCAGCAATGCCTGCAACAGCCTGAGCCGGTCAACGTCCGGCGCACCAGCAATTGTTAAGGCCGTTGTGGGGTAAAGGGTGGTTTGTGGGTCAGGCGCGGCGCTCACGTTGATCCCGCAGCCAATAATGGCCCACGCCAGCGTGCCGTTATCCCACCCGCCTTCGAGCAGGATGCCGGCGGTTTTCGCCCAGCCGGCCGGTGTTTGCACTAACACGTCATTCGGCCATTTCAACCCAACGCGCAGCGGCGTTTCTGCTTCGATCGTTTCGAGTAACGCTACGGCTGCCAGCCAAATCAAGGCGGTGGGTGTCGTCGTGACGGCAGCCGGTGGGCGGAGGCCAAGCGAAAAGAGCAGCGCGCTGCCCGGTGGGGCGACCCAACGCCGGCCAAGCCGGCCCCGGCCCGCCGTTTGCTCTTCAGCGACGATCAATACCGGCAGGGCGCTTGGTGGCAGGGTCGCGATGGCCGTACGCGCCAGATCCATCGTCGAGCCAACCTGTTCGTAACAGTGAATGGTGGCCGGCAGGGTTGCGCCGGGAGCTAAACCGGCCCGAATAGCGTCCGCATCCAGCATACGTTGCTCTTGCCCGTGATGGCGAAAATGAAAAATCGCTAAAAATCCACCAAATGGTATGGACGTGGTAACAATTTTTCGTTATACTACTCACTACTGAAGCTATGTACGTACCCCTGCGGGTGCTCACCTCTTCGCAGCGGAAAGGATTCGCGTATGACCACACTCATCCTACTGGCGGCATTCATCCTCATAGCCGGAGGATTGTTCATTTCGCTGCGTCGGGTGCAGCCTGAGCCGATCCGGGTTCGGGTCCGCGATCGCAATCTGCCGCGCCGTCTGCGCCGCTAGCCGTTCCCTATTGTACCGCAGCTTTGCGCGCCGCGCCTCCCCTCGCGCTGAGGGTTGGCGTGGTTGTGTTTTTAGGGAACTTTTTCCTTACCGGGAACGTCCTTGAACCGGAATGCCAGTGCAGGTGTTGCTGGAGGGAGGATGCCGCATGCAGACCAAGCGTGCATGGCGTTGGCTCGTAATGGTGATGGTTCTAGCGGTGATAGGGCCGGTGTGGCTGGCGCCAGTGGCTGCCCAGAATGCCGATGTAACGCTGACTGTGCGGCCCGCATTTCAAGGCTTTGCGCGCGCTGGCACATGGCTGCCGGTTGTGATCGAGGTGACCAATAATGGGGTTGATCGCACGGCGGAAATTGTGGCCGGCACTCCGAATGGGCCATTCCACAGCGCTATCGTTGATTTACCCGGCGGCAGCCGGAAAGGATTGACGCTCTATATCCACATACAGGGTGCGCCGCGCCAATTGGGGGTGCGCGTACTGGTCAATGGCGAAGAGATCGCCACGGCTTCAGCGCGCTTGCAACCGGTCAGTGAAGGATTATTGGTAGGTGTGGTTGGCGAGCGGGACGTGCGTCTCCCGGTTCTATTTACCGATGGGATAAAGGTCACGAGTGTAGCGTTTGCGCTAGCCGATATTCCGGCAGAGGGGTTAGGCTTATCGCCGTTTGATGCGCTGATCTTGACCGATGTCGCAGCCGCTGAATTGGCGCCGGCGCAGCGCAGCGCCTTGCAAGCATGGGTCTTGCGCGGCGGCACCTTAATTGTGAATGGTGATGCCGGTATCAGTCGCACACTGGCTTCGTTGCCGGCTGAGCTCGTTCCGGTGACGCCGGGCAATCTCTTGCCGTCGATCAGCGATCCGCCACTTACGCCACTGGCGCTCACGCCACGCAATGATGAGCAGCACCACGTTTATCCACTCACCCTGCCAATGCTTGATAGCCCAACACCGCTGGCTTTTGGCCAACGGTACGGCGACGGCAATGTCGTTGCGATCGCGTTCGATCTGGCGACGCCGGAATTGAGCAATTGGCCCGGTTGGCGTGAACTTTGGCAAACCCTCTTGCCATCGCCAGCGTTCATTCCGTCGGGGATGGCGCTCGGTGCGAAGCTCTACGGGGCGTTTGTCGAAGAGAATCTGGCAAGCGCATTGACGAGCTTGCCGGCGCTTGATCTGCCTTCCATGAACCTGCTTGCCTTGCTGCTCGGATGCTATCTCATCATGGTAGGGCCGGTCACCTATCTCGTTTTGCGCCGGTTCGATCGGCTGGCGCTCGGTTGGGTGGTGGTGCCGGCGATGACGGTGATCTTTGCCGCAATTGCCTATGGCGCTGGCTTCAACTTGCGCGGTGGTGATGTGATCGTCAGCCAAATCTCGTTGATTGATGCCGCTGAGCCGGGCTTGGCGCGCGAGCGTGATTTTATTGGCATCTTTTCGCCCGATCGTTCCACCTACCGGTTGCGCGCGGTTGGTGAAGCGCCGTTGGTGCGTCCGATTACCGTACAGGGGCCGTGGAGTCCGGGGCCGACGGTTAATGGCCGCTATGTTCAGATAGCGCCTGATGGCCGGGTGGTAGAAGGGTTGAATGTGGCGCAATGGTCGTTGCAATCCGTGATGCTGGATCAGATCGTGCCTTCACCCGGTCTCCAAGCGCAGATTACCGTCAATGGCGATCAGGTGCAGGGTGAAGTCATTAACCGCAGCGGCCAAACGCTCGCAGATGTGGTCGTAGTGTATAACGATTATCTGGCGCTGATCGAGACGCTTGCGCCGGATGAACAACGTACAGTGCAGCTCGAGCGGCCTAAGCATACTTTTGAAGGCATCATGTTGGGCTATCTCATTTATGGCCCGAAATTTGAAGAGAGCGGGCGGATGGGCCAACCGATCCCGCCGGAGTTGCAACTGCGTGGCCGCATCCTTGATGCGTTGTATGGGTATGGCACGGGTACGCGCGGCGCGCAGCCGTTGGTGCTAGGTTGGTACAGTGACCAAAGAGCGCAGCTCGAACTAGTTGATCGACGCGCAACGATACAGCGGCTGGCACTGGTGCGCGGTATTGCCCAGCTCCAGATCGTAGGCGAGTTCACGTTGCGCAGTGGCTTTGCTGCTACGATCGAGCAGATGAGTAATATGAATAGTCCCTGCTATGCTGGTAATCAAATTGGCGTGATGCCTGATATGCAACCGGCAGTGATACGCTTTACCTTGCCGCGATCGTTACAGGGCTTGCAAGTCAATAGTTTGCAGGTTGCTGTCCGTTCCGATGTCTTCTGGAATGGCCGGATCGAAGTGTACGATTGGAGTCAGGGCCAGTGGGAGGCGTTGTCGATCGATCCGATGATTCAAAACCTGTCCGCTGGCCTTGAGCAACCAGCGCGTTTTCTCAACGGTAATGGGGTGATGCGGGTTCGTCTGCAACGGCTCGATCAAGGTCAGAGCTTTTCGTGTGTCTATGTTGATCCGGTCATACAGGGGCGAATGCCATGACGCTAGCGATCGAGACGATTGATCTCACGCACCGCTACAACAAAAAGCTGGTTGCACTCGACCGGCTCAACTTGCGGGTGGAACAGGGCTGCATCTACGGCTTTATTGGCCCTAACGGCGCCGGCAAGACCACCACGCTGCGCATTTTGGCCGGCTTGTTGTCCCCAACCAAAGGCGAGGTGCGCCTGCTGGGCGAGCGGTTGACGACGCGCGCCGCGCAACGGCTGGTCGGCTATATGCCTGACTTCTTTGGCGTCTACGACGATCTGCGGGTGTGGGAATATCTCGACTTCTTTGCCCGTTGTTACGGGTTGCGTGGTGCGCGGCTGCGGCAGGTGGTTGATGAGTTGCTCGATCTGGTCGATCTGGCCGGCAAACGTGATGCTTTTGTGCAGACCCTATCACGCGGGATGCAGCAGCGGCTCTGTCTAGCCCATGCACTGGTGCATGATCCACCGGTCTTGCTGCTCGACGAACCGGCCAGTGGGCTTGATCCGCGGGCGCGGGTGGAGTTACGCGAACTGCTGCGCACCTTGCGCGATATGGGCAAGACGATTATGCTCAGCTCGCACATTCTTAGCGAATTAGCCGAGGTATGCGACGCGATCGGGATCATTGATCACGGACGGATGATCATCAGCGGGCCGTTGGCCGAGGTGCAGCAGCAGTTAGCGACCGGTGCGCGGGCGCGGTTGCGCATTGCCCGCGAGAGCGATGTGGTCTTGGCGCTGGCGCTGCTGCAACGCCACCCGCTGGTGAGCGCCGCCAGCGCTGCCGCCGCCGATCCGCGGGCGCTGATGATCGACTTCAGCGAGCCGCTCAATGAAGAGCAGTGTGCTGCGATCCTCGCTGAGTTGGTCAATGCCGGCGTCGCGGTCAGCGAATTCAGCGCACGCAGCGAAAATCTGGAAGAACTCTTCTTGCGCTTAACGGCCACCACGGGCCAAACCAACAGTTAAAGCCGGAGATAAGTATGCCGGCAAGACCACTCTGCACCATTGCAGCAGGTAACGGCATCGCTGCCCTTGAGGCGTTTGTCATCATGAGCTACTGGTGAGAATGCGTATGGCAACCCACATTCGCCGGCCACTGCTCAATCCGATACTGGTGCGGGAAGCGCGCACACGCATGCGCGGGTTTCGCCCGTATCTGATCCTGACCGTCTTTTTATTGTTGCTGATCCTCAGTGCATTTGGCATCTACCAGTATATGGTATTTCAGGCCCGCACCGGCATGGTAGTGCTCAGCTCGCACATTGGGCAGGCGCTCTTTAAGGGGTTGGCGTTTACCGAGATGCTCTTTATCGTCTTGGTGGCGCCGATCCTCACCAGCGGCGCGATCAGCAGTGAGCGGGAACGGTTGACCTATGATATGCTGCTCGCCACCCCGCTCAAACCCGGCCAACTGCTGGCGGGCAAGCTGATTGGCGCGCTCAGCTATCTCTTGCTGTTGATTGTGGCGTCCATTCCGGTGTTTAGCACGGTGTTAATCTTCGGCGGGATCGAGCTGCGCACGTTGATTTGGGTGGTGTTGCTGTTAGGCAGTGCTGCGCTCTTTTTCGGCACGATCGGGCTCTTCTGTTCATCGCTGTTTGGCCGGACGACGCCGGCAACGATTGCGAGTTATACGCTGGTGCTGATCTTGTGCGGGGTACCGTTGCTGGTGGCGTCAATTTGGCCGCAATTCAGCAACCCGATGGGGCAAAGCCCGCCGCCGTGGCTGCTCTACCTCAATCCGTTTAGCGCAATTGTAGCAGTGACAACCGTAACTCCAGCCGCCTTTCAGCCCGATGTGCCGTTTTTTAGCGTGAACGATCCCTTTATGGTTGTGCCCTTCTTGTCGCAGTTTAGTGTTGGTATTATCCGGTATGCGCAAGAGGGGCCGGTGCTCATGCCGGTCTATCGGGCCACCTTGTTAGGTTTCTGGCTGGGCACCTTTATCTTGCTCTGGCTTAGCTCACACCTTGCCTTGCCGGCGCGGCGCTGGCGACCACGCTGGAGCGATCTGGGATTTGTGGCGGCGGTAGGGGCGATTGCACTGTTGATCTGGATGCGGATTGACTGGTGGTGGATTGTGCCGCCGGTGGATCCGTGGCTGATGCCGGTCGAACCGGTACCGATGCCGGTGCCGATCGATCCAGCGCCGGTGCCGTAGCGGATGTGGTCGAGATAGGATGACGTACAGGCGGGTGGTACGGGCGGGTGGTGACGTAAGGGCGGGTTTCAAACCCGCCCTTACGCCCTTACAAGATCCAACCCTGACGCACTCTCGGATCTGCTGGCGTACGCCGTGTATGTGCTTACTCGCACTGTGATAAGCCGCGCGGCAGTGTGGCTTATCAGTGGGGACGAGTAGGCTACACCAGACTGCGCAACACGCCGATCACGCGACCTTGGATGCGCACATTATTGGGTGCGGTATAGATCGGCTGCATCGTCGAGTTGGCTGGTTGGAGGCGAATGCGGCCATCTTCGCGATAAAACTTCTTGAGCGTGACCGCATTTTCGTCGATCAACCATGCCGCAACCATCTGGCCGTTTTCGGCCGTCTCTTGCCGGCGCAGCAACACAATATCACCATCGTCGATCAAGGCATCGATCATTGATTGGCCGCGCACCTTCAGCGCATAAACCCCGTCGAGACGGGTGGGTGGCACCACGTCGGCCGGAACCACGATCTGCTCGGCGCGGCTGTGGTCAATCTCTTCGGGGTCGGGCAGGGGCGAACCGGCGGTAATGGTTCCCAGCAAGGGCACGCGCCCAATCTCTTGGCTCAACAGCGCCGGTGACAAACCCGGAATGCTGATCCCGCGCGAGATCTTGTCGTTGCGCACGATCTTGCCCAACTTTTCAAGCACGTCGAGATTGTAGGAAACGACCGAGGTCGATGAGATGTTCAGATCGTGCTGAATATCACGGATCGATGGCGAGATGCCGCGCGCTTTGATGAAGTTGACGATGTATTCGTAAATATCCGCTTGTCGATCAGACATCTCGCGTCTTCTCATGGCCGCTATCCTTTCATTAGGCCGCGGCCCCGGCGGACTGCGGCAGACAAAACTAGAACTGATGTAGCAATTATAGCTTCCGAACACTTGTTTTGTCAAGTACGTTTGTTCAAGTTTTTGCGATCCGGCTGGTATGAGGACGCTTGCCGGCAGGCAGGTCGCTTCGAGTATAATGCACGGTATGGGAACAACAACTGTGCCAGATGATCGATTAGTTGCTCAACGCCGCACCCTCCGCATTGCGTGGCTGACCTTGTTTGCGTTTTTGGGGTTGTTTCTGGCCCTTGTCACGCTGGTAGCGCTGAGTGTGCGGCAGTGGTACCTTGCGGCGACTGATACGCAGAAGGCGACATTGGTCGTGCGGAGTCTGAATGAGAGTATTGTATGGCAGCCGGCAGGCCGGACGATCTTTCAGGGTACGCGCGATCAGCAAGAGCTTGGCGAAGGCGATGTGTTGCGCGCCTTGCCGAATGCCGGGTATGGGCAAGTGGCCTCGTTGCGCCTCTTTGAAGGCAGCCAGCTCGATTTGTGGGCTGGCGCTGAATTGCGCTTGATCGAACTGCGCACCACCCGCTGGCATAGCGGCGTCTTGCAGGTCACGCTGGAACAGACCGGCGGGTATGTGCGGTACGACTTGCGCGCCGATCAGCCGTTTCAAACAGTGCGCTTTACCGTGTTGGTTGGCGATGCGCGGGTTGAGTTCACTCCCGGCGGCAGTTATAGCATTGGCCTGTACCCGCCGGAACGGCGCGTTATCCGCAGCGATGGCCGGCCAGCCCTGATCGCCGATATTGCGGTGCGTACCGGCAGCGCGATCGTGCATGGGGTGGTTGGCCAGCCAGTACGGATAGCTTCCGGCCAGCGCGTTGAGGTCGATCCGGCGGGCTTGCCCGGTCTGCCGGTGCCGGCGCGCTGGGAGTTGATCCGTGATGGCGGGTTTTCCCTCTTTTCCGAGGCGGAATATAACAATACCACTCGCACCGATGATCCGACATTACCACGCGCGACAACATGGCAAGTCTCAGGGACGCCGAACCTGCCGTTGCCCGAACGGGGCTTTTTCCGCTTGGCGACGATTTGCCGGCCACCGAATCCAACCCTCACCTGCCCGCTGGAAGACCGGCGTACCGCGGCGTGGTTTTACCGGACGGGCGGGCAAGTCAACGGGTTTGTGACCAGTATTCGCCAGTCGTTGGGGGTGAATGGCGCCGGTGTTGATGTGTCTGAGTTCCGCTCGCTGGTCTTTTCACTCTGGGGGCGAATTGATTATCAATCCTTGTTGGCCGCCGGCGATCGCGGCACCGAATGCCCGATTATGATCCGGATTGTGGCCCGCCGCAGTAGTCCCACTGACCCTGACGAAGAGCGGGTGGTGTGTCTCTACACGGCAGCCAGTGATCAGGAGTTGCGGGTGCGCGCCGATGGCGTCTTTTATCAGCGGGTTGATCCAGCAACGTGGACGCGCTTCCGGGTCGATCTGCGCGATGAGGGGTGGTTGCCCGATTACCGCTATTTGCGCAGCGTTGAAATTTATGCCAATGGGCATGATTACGATGCGCGGGTGGTCGATGTGTCGTTGGTCGGGACGCAATAACGCAAGATGATGCTCTATCACGGCGTTGATGTGGTTGAAGTGGCGCGCATCCGGCAAGCGGCGCTGCGCTATGGCCAGCGCTTTCTCGCTCGCGTCTATACGGTCGCCGAGCAGGCCGATTGTGTGTCCGTTGATGGCACGCTGCGTTTTGAGGCGCTGGCGGCGCGGTGGGCAGCCAAGGAAGCGTGTGCTAAGGCCCTAGGAATCGGCCTGCGTGGCTTAGGCGCGCTAGCCGTTGCCGATCGTCCGCGTGCTGGGTTGCTTGAGATTGAGGTCGTGCGTGAGGCGGCGGGACGGCCTGCGTTACGGCTGACGGGGATCGCGGCGCAGACGGCGGCTGACCTGCGGATTGAAACGCTGGCGGTGAGCCTGTCGCATACCGGTGATCTGGCGCTGGCTAGCGTGGTCGCATGGGGTTTGTAGCGAGACCTGTGTGGTGGAGTGGCGCATGGAATCTGCTTCGCCGTTTGTGGTGACAGCGGCCCAGATGCGCGCCGCCGAGGAAGCGGCGGTGGCCGCCGGCAGTGATTGGGCCGTATTGATGGAGCGTGCCGGTACCGGGGTGGCGGAGGCTGCGCTTGCTCATTTCGCGCCGTTGGCCGGGCGCACCGTGCTGGCGCTGGTTGGCCCCGGCAACAACGGTGGCGATGCGCTGGTTGCCGCTCGCCATTTGGCCGATGCCGGCGCGCAGGTGACGCTCTATTGCTGGCGGCGCAACCGGGTTGATGATAACCTGCTGGCATGCCGCGCGCGCGGCATCCGCGAAGTACACGCCGCTGACGATGCGGATGGGGCGTTGCTGAGGGCTATGCTTGCCGAAGCAACACTCGTCATCGATGGTCTGCTCGGCACCGGCGCTCGTCCGCCGGCAGACGATCTGGCCGCGATCATTGCTGCTGCCAACACTGCCCGCGCGCAGCGCGCTGATCTGCGCGTTGTAGCGATCGATTTGCCGAGCGGTGTGGCTGCCGATGATGGGCAGGTGGCAACCGTCGCCATCCGGGCCGATCTGACGGTGGCGACCGGCTTGCTCAAGCGTGGTTTGTTGCTCTGGCCCGGAAGAGGCTATGCCGGCACGATCGTGGTCGCGCCAATTGGTTTAGGCTCATTAGATGAGGCATTGACAATGAGTGAATTGTTAACGGCAACGCAAGCCCGCGCATTTCTGCCGGCGCGTCCGGCTGATGCGCACAAGGGCGTGTTTGGCAAGGTGCTGGTGCTGGCTGGTTCGATCAATTACCCCGGCGCCGCGGCGCTCGCATGCGCCGGCGCGCAACGTTCGGGCGCCGGTCTCGTTACCTTGGCGACTGGGCGCAATGTGTTGGCGCTGGCCAAGGTGCCGCCGGAAGTGACGTTGCTGCCGGTGGCCGAAGGCGATTGGGGGGCGATCGGGCCGGCGGCGGTCGATGAGCTGGCCGACGATTTGCCGCGGTATCAGGCGTTGTTGATCGGGCCGGGCTTGGGCCAAGCTGAGGCGACCCGCCAGTTGGTGTTGCGCCTGTTTGGTCTCGATCAGGTACGCAGCCGGGCGCGGGTGGGGTTTGTCGCGGTGGGGGATGCGATAGCGCATGTGCCGCAGAAAACCGTCGAATTGCCGCCGACGGTGATCGATGCCGATGGTCTCAATCTACTGGCGAGCGCCAGTGGCTGGTTCGAGCGGTTATCTCCCGAACGCTGTGTGTTGACGCCGCACCCCGGCGAGATGCGCCGGTTGCTTGGTGTGACCGAGTTGCCGCCGGATGCGGTGGCGGTGGCAACGGAGGCGGCCCAACGCTGGCGGCAGACGGTGGTGCTGAAGGGGGCGACAACGGTGATCGCGGCGCCTGATGGCCATACCCTGATTCACGATGGCGCTAATCCGGCTTTGGCGACCGCCGGTTCGGGCGATGTATTGGCCGGTATCATCGCCGGGTTGATGGCGCAGGGGTGTGCGCCATTTGCGGCTGCGGCGTTGGGTGTCTATCTGCATGGCGCTGCTGGGGCCAAGGCCCGCGCAGCTATGGGTGATGCCGGCGTGGTGGCCGGCGATCTGTTACCATTGGTGCCACAGGCGATCCGCGAGTTGCGCGCAGGTTGAAGCGCTGCGCAAGGTGGGAAAGGAATGGCCGCGATGCGCATGGTTGATATTATTGCCGCCAAACGTGACGGCAGAGCATTGACGACGGCTGAAATTGATTGGGTTGTCAAAGGATATGCTGCCGGCGAGATTCCCGACTATCAGATGGCGGCGCTAGCGATGGCAATTGTGCTGCGCGGCATGGACGATCGCGAGACGGCTGATCTGACCATGGCCATGGCTCGCAGCGGCGATATGCTCGATCTACACGATATTGCTCCGCTGACCGTCGATAAGCATTCGACCGGCGGCGTCGGCGATAAGACCACGCTGGTGCTGGCGCCGTTGGTGGCGGCAGTGGGGTTGCCGGTGACCAAGATGAGCGGGCGCGGCCTCGGGTTTAGCGGCGGCACCATTGATAAACTAGAGAGCATTCCCGGCTTTCGCACCAACCTGAGCGCCGAAGAATTTCGCCGCGCCGTGCGCGAGTTGGGTTTGGTCGTTGCTGCGCAGAGCGGCGATTTGGCCCCGGCGGATAAGAAACTCTACGCTTTGCGCGATGTAACCGCCACGGTTGAGTCGATCCCGCTGATTGCTGCCAGCGTGATGAGCAAGAAGCTGGCGGCCGGCGCCGATTGCATTGTGCTTGACGTCAAATATGGGCAAGGCGCATTTATGCGCACGCTCGATGATGCGCGCCGGCTGGCGCAGACCATGGTGGCGATTGGCCGCCACGCCGGGCGCAAGGTGGCCGCCGTGCTGAGCAGCATGCAGCAACCGCTCGGCTTTGCGGTCGGCAATGCGCTCGAAGTGCGCGAAGCCGTCGCCGCGCTGCGCGGGACGGGGCCGGATGATCTGGTTGAGTTGTGTCTGGTGTTGGGTAGCGAGCTGGTGCAGATGGCTGGGGTGCGGTCCGATGCTGATGCAGCGCGGACAATGCTCGTCGAAGCGTTGCGCAGTGGTGCGGCGTGGGCGAAGTTTCGGGCCATGGTGGTTAATCAGGGTGGCGATCCGGCGGTGCTTGACGAGCCGGAGCGGCTGCCTACGGCGCCAGTGCAGGTCGAGCTGCCGGCGCCACGGGCTGGGTTTGTTGCCGCTATTGACGGGCAGGCGTTGGGGTTGGCGGTGAATGCGCTCGGCGGTGGCCGGTCGCGCAAAGAAGATACGATCGATCATGCGGTTGGGTTGGTCTTGTGGGCGAAGGTCGGAACGCGCGTCGCTGCCGGTGATCCGCTTCTCACCATTCATGCGGCGCGCCAAAGCGATGTTGAGGCAGTTGCCGATCAGTTGCGCACCGCCTATACTATTCATGACGCGCCGCCGCCGCCATTGCCGTTGGTTGAAGCGATTATTCGCTAAGGTTATGGTTTAGCAACGGATGTTTGAAACCGGGATAGGCTATAATTTGAGCAGTTTGTCGAGGACAATGCTCATGTCATTGCGAGGGCGCGGAGCGCCCGAAGCAATCCCCTGCTTCTACGGGAAGTATGCCTGTGCGCATCCCTCCCGCTGACGCGGGAGATTGCTGCGCCGCCTGCGGCGGCTCGCAATGACAAGCGGGAAGCGGCGAGTGCGGTGAGGGGGCGATCCCGCTGACGCAGGAGATTGCTGCGCCGCCTGCGGCGGCTGGCAATGGCAGGTGGAATGTCGAGCACAACCGTTGATCGTTGTGCGATGCCTGAGGGCTTGGTGCTGCGCTCCCCTCTCCCGCGTCAGTGGGAGAGGGGCTGGGGGGTGAGGGCCAGCAGCCCGCGCAGCGGGCTTGGTACCCTAGCCCGGCCCTTCAGGGCCGGGGGCCGGATCAGATGGTCTATCCGTCCTTGATCCCGCTGTCGCAGGAGATTGCTTCGCCGCCTGCGGCGGCTGGCAATGACATATCTATCACGAGGTTGGCTATGCCGATCTATGAATACTTCTGCCCGGCCTGCAATGGCCAATTCCAAAAGTTAGTGCGCGGCTTTAGCGATCCACCCGGTTTGGCTTGCCCGCGCTGCGGCAATACCGAGGTTCGCCGCGCCATTTCGCGCTTTGCTACCCTGAAGTCGGAAGATGACCGGATCGAGTCGTTAGCCGATCCATCTAACTTTATGGGGCTAGACGAGAGCGATCCGCGTTCGATTGCCCGCTGGGCCAAGCGCTTGGGCAAAGAGCTAGGCGAAGACGCCGGTGAAGATTGGGATGAAATGGTCGATCAGATGCTCGAAGAGGAGCTGAGCGGCAAACAGGACGATGAGGAGGGTCGTTCGCCAGCGAAGCCTGATGATCTCGGTTGGGCGTGACCATCCATTTGCATAAAAGACAATCTAACGGTATTATAAAGCAAAGTCGCTTCTAGAATGAACGGTCGAGTATGCGCATCCTCTTCTACACCGGCAAGGGCGGCGTCGGCAAAACCAGTGTGGCAGCGGCTAGTGCCCTCCGCTGCGCCCAACTTGGGTATCGGACTATCGTGCTCTCGACCGATGCGGCCCACTCGCTGGGCGATTCGCTCGGGGTTGATTTGCGCGCCGAACCGATTCAGGTGGCGCCGAATCTGTGGGCGCAAGAGATTAACGCCCTCCACGAGCTTGAGTCGAGCTGGGGGGTGGTGTCTCGCTATTTAGCCGATCTGCTTGCGTGGCAGGGGGTCGAAACGATCGCCCAAGGCGAGCTGTCGGTTATTCCCGGCACCGAAGAACTCTTCAGCCTGCTTCAGATTAAGCGCCATTACGATGAAGGCAAGTATGACGTGATCGTGGTCGATGCCGCTCCCACCGGCGAGACGCTACGTTTGTTGTCATTGCCCGATGTGATGCGATGGTGGATTGCTCGCCTCTTCCCGATTGCGCGGGCGCTGCTGCGGGTGGTGCGTCCGGTGGCGCGGCGAGTGACCGATATGCCGATCGCCGATGACGATGTGCTCGCATCGGCGCAGCAGGCGATCGATGCGCTGATCGATGTGCGCCAGTTGTTGACGAACCAGCAGATTTGCACGGCGCGGATCGTGATGAACCTCGAAAAGATGGTGATCCGCGAGGCGCAACGTTCGCTAACCTACCTGAGCCTGTTCGGCTATGCGGTTGATGCGATTGTCGTCAACCGGATTCTGCCGCCCGAAGTGGATACTCACTTTGGCCAGTGGCGAGCGATGCAGCAGCAATACGCGCCAATGGTCGAGGAGATGTTCGAGCCGTTGCCGATCTTGCGCGCGCCCCATTTCTCGCAAGAGATTGTCGGGGTTGAGTTGCTTTCGCAGTTGGCCGACCATCTTTTTGGCAAGCACGATCCGGCGGCCTTCCTCTATCAAGGCCCCACCCAACGGCTGGAAAAGACTCCCGATGGCTACGATTTGATCGTGCCGCTGCCGTTTGCCTCTGAGGATCAAGTCCATCTGGCCCAGAGCGATGACGAGCTGCTGATTTCGGTTGGCTGGCACCGCCATCGCATTGTGTTGCCGCAATCGTTGGCTCGTTTGCGCGCCCAAGATGCCTTCTTTGAGGATTCGTCGCTCCGGGTGATCTTCCGGCGCGAGGCGGCGGCGTAGAAAGGGGTTAGCCTCGCTAAACCCCTCCTATGCCGCGGTGTAAGTTGCTCGCATGCCGTTGGTATGGTATACTAACCGCTAGTGCGCCCCAAGGGCGCAATTTCGTGTGTAGTTCTGGGAAGAGGGATCACTATGGCCAGCAAGAAGGGTAACCGCATCGTGATCAAGCTGAAGAGCACCGAGAGCGGCCATACCTATACGACCGAGAAGAACCGGCGCAACGATCCGAGCCGTCTCGAGTTGCGCAAGTATGATCCGATTGTCCGCCGTCACGTGGTGTACCGCGAGACCAAGTAGGGGCAGAGTAGCGCTCTGCGAACAAGCTGGGCAGAGTAGCGCTCTGCCAATAAGCTGGGCAGAACAGCATTCTGCGAACAAGATGGGCAGAGCACTGCTCTGCGAACAAGATGGGCAGAGCACTGCTCTGCCCATACACATTTACGTTTACATCCATGATCCGCCTGTTGCGTATTGTTCTCCTTGCCGCCTTTGAAACGACACTGGTCGCGTTATCGTTGCTGGTGCTGGCAGCGCTCACGTTGCCGTGGCCGGGGTTGTTTAGCGCCGTGCTGCTTGGTTGGCTAGCCGATGGCGCGGCCCGCCGGCTGCGCCGTCCATTCCACTATCTGCCGCTGGCGCTGGCGCCGCTGCTTGCCGCCACCGGCTTGCTGTGGCTGGTGATTGGCGGTGATCCGCTGGCGCTGTGGCCAGCCTTGCTGCCGGGCCAACCCCAAAGCGGTCTTGCATACATAGCGACACTGGTTGCGTTTTTTCTGACGTGGCGGGGAGCCGGCTTGGAGAGCCACGATAGCGCCACCATTCTCACCCTTGCCGGCAGAGGGATGGCTGCCGTGATCGCGTCGCTGCTGGTTGGCCCGCTGCTGCGCGCCGGCGCTGCCTTGCCCGATGATCTCCTATTCTCGTATGTCGCAGTCGCGATCGGCTCAGGCTTAGGATCGCTGGCGCTAGCCCACCTCGTCGAAACGGCGGCTGATCGCGCGCGGGTGTTCGATCTGCGCTGGACGCTCTTGCTCTTGGGGGTGATCGGCGGCGTGTTGGCGATTGGGGCGGCGCTGACTGCGCTGCTCAGCGGTGAAGCGGCGCTCGATGGCGTGGTCAATCTGCTGCGCTTCTTGCTGTTGCCGTTGGCGCTGATTGGAGCGGCGCTGGTCTATCTCTTCACCGTGATCTTTGGTGATCTGATCCGGGCGCTCTTGGCGCTGTTGGGGCAGGCGCTGGCCCAGATGAACCTTCGCCCTGAACCGCCGCCAGTGACCGATACGGCGCCGATCGACGATGCCGCCGTTGAGACAGTGATCGCTTTGGCGCAACAGGCAACCTTCTGGCTGGCGTTGATCCCGCTGGCGGTGTTGCTGGTCTTGTTGGTCTGGTGGCGGCGGCGCGCGCGCCGGGTTGCAACTGATGAAGAGCGCGAGTCGCTCGATGTCGGTCAAAGTCTTCTGGCCGATGTGCGTGATCTGCTCGGTGCGCTCCGCAATCCGTTTCAGCGCCGGTTGAGCGGGTTGCAAGCGGCGCTGGCAGCTCTGCGCGGCGCCGACCCAGTGACGCGAGTGCGCCGCGCCTATATTCAGGCGCTGCTGGCGCTGGAGGAGCGCGGCTTACGCCGGCCTCCAGCCCAGACACCCGCCGAGTGGTATGCGACGGTAGCACCCACTTTGCCCGACCCCGCGCCGTTTGCCGAGCTTACCGCCATCTACGAGCGGGCCCGGTACCAACCCGCCGGTGTCGAACCAGCCGAGGCCGCCATCGCCGAACAAGCTTCCCAGACGGTACGCCCATCGTCGTAGGGGCGCACTACTGTGCGCCCCTTGCCTCCTTGGTTATTCCACCGTCACGCTTTTCGCGAGGTTACGCGGTTGATCAACGTCGCATCCGCGCAATACTGCAACGTGATAAGCGAAGATTTGCAACGGGATCACGTTCAGCACCGGTTGCAAGAGCGGCAGGGTCGCAGGGACGCCGATCATGTGATTGGCCTTTTCGGCCAGCAGCGTATCGCCGGCGTGACCGATCGCGATCACCTGCCCGTGGCGGGCGCGCACCTGCTCGACGTTGCTGATCATCTTTTCGTAGATGTGGTCACGCGGCGCAATGCAGATCACCGGCATGTTCTCGTCGATCAGCGCGATCGGGCCGTGTTTCATCTCGCCCGCCGGGTAGCCCTCGGCGTGGATGTAGCTAATCTCTTTCAACTTAAGCGCGCCCTCAAGCGCGATCGGATAGTTGATCTGGCGGCCAAGGAAGAGCGCGTTGCCGGCCCGGTGATAACGTTCGGCCAGCTCGATGCAGATCGGCGTCGCCAGCTCGATCGTCTGCGCCGCCTTGCCGGGCAGCTCGATCAACGCCTGAATATGCTCGCGGATCTGGGCCGGCGTGAGCGTGCCTCGCGCTTGCGCCAGCCGCAGTGCGAACAGGTAGGCAACGACCAGCATTGAGGTAAAGGCTTTGGTCGAAGCCACCCCAATCTCAGGGCCGGCATGCAGGTAGAGCGGGCCGCCGTCGGCCACGCGGGCCGCTTGGCTGCCGATCGCATTGACAATCGCCACGCTCGGCGCACCCTGTGCGCGCGCCTCTTCCATCGCCGCCAGCGTATCAACCGTCTCGCCGCTTTGGGTGAACGCCAGCAATAAGGCATCGCGCTCACCATCACTCTGCAAGATCGGCCCGCGATACCGGAACTCGCTAGCGTAATCGACTTCAACCCGCACCCCGGCGAGATTCTCAATCAAAAATTTCGCCACCAGCGCCGCATGCCACGCCGTACCGCAGGCGGTAGCGTAGATCCGGCGCACCCGGCGCAGATCGTCATCGCTCAGGCGCAGATCCTCGAGCTCGATCCGGCCTCGCTCTTGGTCGATCCGTCCGCGCAGCGCATCCATCAACGCGCGCGGCTGCTCGGCAATCTCCTTTTGCATAAAGTGGCGATAATCGCCCTTGGCCGCCGCCACCGGATCCCACGCGATCGTATGGGTGGGGCGCTCGACGGGGGCGCCGTCAAGCCGGGTGATCGTGACACTGTGGCGGCGCACGACGGCGACATCGCGATCTTCGAGGAAGATCAAGGTGCGGGTATAGTCAAGGATCGCTGGAATATCCGAGGCGATAAACTGTTCATCCTCGCCGAGGCCGATCGCCACGCCGCCGGCATTGCCAAGTCGTGCCGCCACCAGCGTATCAGGTTCGTGGATCGAGAAGGCCACAATCGCGTTGCCGCCGCGCAGCTCGCTGAGCGTTTGGCGCACCGCCGTAACCAGATCGCGGCTATCGCGGTAGTAATGGCCGATCAGCTTCGCGATCACCTCGGTGTCGGTTTGCGACTCAAACTGGTAGCCGAGTTCGAGCAACCGCCCCTTGAGGCTGAGATAATTCTCGACAATGCCATTTTGGATGACGACAATCGCGCCGCTGTCGTCACGGTGGGGGTGAGCGTTGAACTCGGTCACGCCGCCGTGGGTGGCCCAGCGAGTATGGCCGATCCCGATCTGGCCGCGGGTTGGTTCGGCGGCCAGCCGCTGTTGCAAATTGCTCAGCTTGCCGACGCTGCGGCGCAATTGCAAGCCGAGATCAGGGTCATAGATCGCGATGCCGGCGGAATCATACCCGCGATATTCAAGCCGTTGCAACCCATTGATCACGACGGTGGTCGCTTCGCGGGGCCCAATATACCCAACAATACCGCACATACTGAAAACTCCTCATCATTCATGGCAGCGCCAACCAGCAGGCGCGCAGCCAACTGCTGCATAGGGTGCAGCAGAAAGCGCGAGCAAGCGCCTGCGGTCAAGCAGCGTGAACAGGATCATTCAGATCGGGTTGTGGGGGAAAAGCATGTGGCGGGTCGCTGCCGACGGCTCTGCCCTTGCCCGTCACCGGGAGGTGTTGCCCCATCGGCTCGCCGGTGGCGCCCTGCACCGGGGAGGCTTCCGCTGATCACTCGATGTTCCGGGCGGCTTGCGCCCGTTAGCTCCGGCTCGCGCCGGGAACCTCCGTCCTCGTCAACTTCGCCGGTAGGCGAAGCCCATGCGCTTCATCGTCTCAATCCGTGGTGTCGCGTTCCTCCCGGCTGCGCCCCCGCGCAGCCCTAGCCAGCCAGTATTGATGCCCGGAGTATACCACACTCCGGGCAGTTAGGTAATGACAGTTTGCTTATAGAGGGGCTAACGATTAGATCATCATCCCCAAGCCGATAAAGAGCGCGGCGGTACCGAGGACGATCACCGTCGCCGTGATACGGGCAGGGCGGCCACAGGCTGGTGGCGTTTCGGCCAGCGCCAGATTAGCCATCATCACGCTAATGATGCTAAAGGCTACCAGCGCCAGAAACGGAATCTTCACAAAGCTCAGCGCGCCGGGAATATTGATGTAATCGAACGCGCAAGGCACCGCGCCGGCGCAAGGGGCAGGAGGGATAATCAGCATCACCATCAGATAATGGTAAAGCGAAACGGCGATACCGGCCAGCGCCAACGGTAGCGCATAGAGGTAGACCTTGCGATCATCGCGCCAAATCCCGACAAAGAGCAGAACAACCAGCGGGTACATCAAAATCCGCTGATACCAACACAATTCGCAGGGAATCCAGCGCAAGACTTCGCTAAAAAAGAGACTGCCGGCAGTCGCAATCATGGCAGCAAGCAAGGCGATATGCCGGCAACTCAGGCTCAACCAGTCAAGCAGGCCGAGCTTCGTCGTTGCAGTGGTGATTGGCATCGATTGGGCGCGTTCCATAACAGCGTGCTCCACCTCGTTTAGTTTATGAATCAATTGCATTGTATCACGAGATATTGCTTGAAGCGGCGCTTAAGCAAGTGTATACTAAAAAATAATCCTGCGAGATGGCGGGCGGGTTGTTGATGTATTACTACATATATTCGGCGTGATCACATGGATGAACGCTGGACCGCCGCACAAACCCGTTTGCTCGCCGATGTAGGCGTCTTGTTCGTCTCACTCAACCAACTTGAGGCGTTTCAGCAGGTTGCCCGCCGGTTAGTGCCACTATTAGGCGATTGGTGCGCCATCATCATTCGCGACGAACATCAGCAGGCGCGCCGAGTGGCGATGGCCTGTGCCGATCCCCGCCAACAGCCGCTCGCCGAACAGCTTGTCCAAGCCGATCCGTTGGTTGATCCAGCCTCTGCCCCGGCCCACGTGCTGCGGAGCGGGCAGCTTGTTTTGCTGGCCGATCTTCCCGACGAGTACAGCGAACAACCGGCATTTTCGCCAGCGTACCGGGCAATTATGGGGCAAGTCCGGCCCCGCCACCTGCTCTGTGTGCCAATGCGGGCGCGCGATCAGGTCAATGGGGTGTTGGTCTTGAATTTCACCGACGCTTCGGACCGCCGCTTTACGCCAGCCGATATTGAGTTTGCGACAGAACTAGCTCAGCGCATGGCGCTGGCGGTCGAAAATGTCATCCTCTATCGCACCATGCAACGCCGGCTCAACCAGTTGTTGCTGGTGCAGCGGGTGGCCGGCCTCGTCAATTCGGCGTTGCAAACCGAGATGCTCTGCCAACTCGTGGTGCGCCAATTGCATTCTGTGTTCGGGTATCAGTTGGTCAGCATTTATTTATTGCAAGATGGCGCATTGCGTTTGCAATCAGTTGTTGGCTATGATCAGGTGTTGCAGACGATCCATTTGCACGAGGGTGTGGCGGGGCGGGTGATGCGTACTGGCAAGGCCGAGTTTGTGCGCGATGCCAGCCTTGATCCTGATTTTCTCGAGGTGCGGCCGGGTACGACCCAGTGCATTATTGTGCCTTTGCGTTATGCTGAAGGCACGCCGGCCGGCGTGATTATTGTTGAGTCAACTGGCAATCCCCCGCTTGATGATGAAGATTTTTTCTTGTTATCGCTGCTCGCCGATCAAGTCAGTGTTGCGTTATTAAACTCGTTTCTCTTTGCCCGTATGCTCGAAACCTTTGAGCGATTTCGCTCGTTGATCGAATTGGCCGGCAATGTGATTATCTGCCTCAGCCCTAATTTGCGCATCACCGAATTCAACCGTATGGCCGAGCAGGTCTTTGGCCGCACGCGCGGCGAGATGATCGGAGCTGATTATCCGTCTGCGTTGCTGTCAGAAGCGGAACGGCCATTGTTTGCGGCGCTGGTGCGTGAGGTGATGAGCAGCGGTAATAGCCGCTCGTTTGAAACGACGCTAATGGTGCAGGGGCGTAAGCGGTGGTTATTCTGGACGATCACGTGCCGGCGGCAGTTGAATGGCGACGTGGCCGAACTATTGCTGGTGTGCCAAGATTTGACTGAGCAGCGTGAACAGTCGATTGCGTTGCTGAACTCTGAGCGGCGGCTGCAAGCGCTCGAGCGGCTAGAGAGTATGGGGGTGATGGCGAGCGGGATCGCCCACGATTTCAATAATCTGATCAATATTATCATCGGCAATGCTCATCTATTGCAGACGGCATACACCACTGAATCATTTGCCCAGCAGAGTCTGCGCCATCTGTTGAGCGCTGCCCACCAAGCCGGTGATCTCGCGCAGCAACTGCTGAATTTTGCCGGCGAAGATCGCCTACAAGTCCAGCCTCTGCAACTCAATCAATTGATTGAAGCAACCTTACCGATGTTGCAGTCGTCGCTGGGAGCACGGGTGGACGTGCGGCTTGATTTGGCGCCGGAGTTGCCGGACGTTATGGCTGATCCAGTGCAACTCCGGCAGGTGTTGATGAATCTGGTGATGAATGCCTACGAAGCATTGCCGGAGCACAGCGGCTGTATTTGCATTCAGACCGAGCAACGCGCGCTTGATACCGATACTTCCCATCGCTTACTTCAACCACACCAGTTGTTGCCCGGCGAGTATGTGGTGATGTCGGTACGCGATAACGGGATTGGCATTGATCTAGCGATTCGCCAGCGCATTTGTGACCCCTTCTTCACCACCAAAACGCATGGTCATGGTCTCGGTTTGGCGGGTGTACTCAACATTGTCCGCCGGCACGGGGGTGCATTAGAGGTTGAAAGCCAGCTCGGTCGCGGTAGCACCTTTACTGTTTGGCTTGCGCCGCAACCGGCTGCGGTAACGGAGCGTTCCCCGTTCCCTGCTGAAAGCGATGCCGGGCCGTTGGTGCTGGTGATTGATGACAACGACGAAGTGCGCTTGTTGATCGAACGGATGCTGGCGCATGCCGGGTATCAGGTGAAAGCGGTGGCCAGCGGCGGCGAAGCGCTCCAACTCGTGGGGGGCGATAGCGGGATTGCGTGTGCGCTGGTTGACCTGACGTTAGCCGATACCAATGGGTACGATCTCTGTCGCCGGATCGCGGCGCGTGATGCGCGCATTCCGTTGGCCCTGATCAGCGGCTACCCAGTTGATGCGAGCCAGTTAGGGGATGTGCCGGTGGTGGCTACGCTGCAAAAGCCATTCCGGGCCGAGGCTTTGCTTGAGTTGGTACAGAGACTGATCCGGATGCGCGAGACGTCGTTGTCTTGAACCAAACGCCAGCTATTTGTCAGCTTTGATTTATTGACATGCCGCTCTAGCAACGGTATAGTAAGTTGTCAGACAAAATGATGTGGTGGTGAGGAGGTTCTGGTGTCGGCCCAGCATTCGCAGCCTTTCAATCCAGCTCACGATCGCCCGGTAGATGATACATTTGCGCCGTCGTTGCCCGGCGCAGTTGATTGGCCAGATCAAACCGTGCCACAACCGGCGGCGCAGCGTGGCCCGGTTCGGCGAACCCGGCGCCGGTCGCGGCGTGGATGGTGGTGGCTGTTGCTGATACTGCTCGCCAGCGTTGGTCTTGTTGCTGGCGTGCTCGTGTATCTGGAACAGAGCTATGCAGGCCGGATTTTGCCCAATGTCAGCGTGCGTGGCGTGCCAGTGGGCAACCTGAGCCGTGATGATGCCCGCGCCGCGATCGAGGCGACGTTTGCCCCCTTTCTGGCCCAACCGGTGGTCTTGACGTACAGCGGCCGTTCGTGGACGCCGACCCTTGCTGAATTAGGGGTGACGCTCGAGATTGATGAAGCGCTGGATGCCGCGCTGGCCGTTGGCCGGGGCAATGATCTCTTCACCAATCTGCAACAGATCGGGGCCGTGTGGCAGTATGGGGTTGAGCTGCCGCTGCGGCTTTCGATCGATCAAGATGCCATGCAGCGTTACTTGCTGGCGCGGGTTGCCGAAGTCGAACGGCCAGCGGTTGATGCCCGGCTGGTGCTGAATGGCACCACGGTGCAAGTTGAGCCAAGCGCGACTGGTCGCCAAGTGCTGGTGACGGAAACGCTCCACGAGATTCTAGCCGCCATTCAGGACTTAAATCCCGATACGGTAGCCTTGCGCACGCGCGCGCTCGAACCGGCGTTGCGCGATGATGCGGCGTTCGTGGCCCAAGATCAGATCGCAGCGATGCTGGCCGGGCCAATTACCCTGCTGGTTGATAACCGGCCGTTTGTGTGGTCGCTCGATGAATTGGCCCGTATGATCCGGGTCGAGCGCGTGGCCGATCCAGCCGGCGACCGGTTGGTGGTGAGCATCGATCGCGAGATGATCATGGAGCGCTTGATCGCGCTTGGTGACTCAACTGAGGTGAAAGGTACCTATCCGCGCTTGAATTGGAACGATGGCCGGCTCGAAATTTTCCAAGAGGGCAAACCGGGGCGGCGGATTGATGAAGCGCAGGCGCTCGATGCGGTGTTGGCAGCCTTGACCAAACCCGCCGACCAGCGCACCGTAGCGGTCAGCTTCCGCGAGATCCCGCCGCCGATCAATGCAGCGAACCTCGATCAATTGGGCATTACGACCCTAATTGGGGTTGGGCGGAGCGACTTTACCGGCTCGGCGCCGTACCGCGTGACCAATATTCAAGCCGGCATGCGCTTGCTGCACGGTGTGCTGATCGCTCCCGGCGAAGAGTTTTCCTTCAATCAGACCATTGGCCGGATTGATGGCTCAAACGGTTTTGTTGAGGGGTACGCGATTATTCAGAATCGCACCCAGTTGGAGTGGGGCGGCGGGATTTGCCAAGATAGCACGACGGTGTTCCGCGCTGCGTTTTGGGCTGGCCTGCCGATCACCGAACGCTGGGGGCATTCGTTTTACATCAACTGGTACGATCGGTACGGCTTTGGTCCTTATGGCGACGGGCCGGGGATGGATGCGACGATCTTTACCGGCGGTCCTGATTTGAAGTTTCTCAACGATACCGGTGGCTGGATTTTGATGCAGACACTGGTGGATACCCGGCGTAATTTGGCCGAAGTCCGGCTCTATGGCCCTGAGACTGGCCGGAAAGTGTTGCTGGAAGGGCCGGTGATTACCAACCGCACGCCAGCCCCGACCGAGCCGGTCTACGTGGCGGTGCCGGATCGGCCCGTGGGCCAGCCGCGCCAGAGCGATAAGGCCCGTGGCGGGATGGATATTCTCTTTACCCGGATTGTGCTCGGCCCTGATGGGAAAGAGATTGAACGGCGCGAGTTTGTCACGCGCTTCAAGCCATGGCCTGATATCTTTGAGTATAATCCGGCTGACCTCGGCCCCGATGGCAAACCGTTGCCAACCCCCACACCGCCGCCTGAACCAGCGCCGGCTGAACCAGCGCAGGATGCGACGGGGTGATAAGGTAAGGGCGACCCCAACGTCGCCCTTATAGCCCTTACGAGGGTATTTCAACCCCAATTAACGGCAAGGCCTCTCCCCATACGTTGGCAAGGGCCGGTGCAATGGCTTGCGGGTCGCCAGTGGTGTAGCAGCGCAGCGCACCGCTGCCATCTGGCAACCCGATTCGCTCGGCGACACGCGCGGTTTGGGCCGCAACTGCCGGCCCGGTGTCGATAATTGTGACCGCTGGCCCAGCGCAGGCACTGATGAGCGGGGTGAGGGGTGGGAAATGCGTACACCCCAGCACAATCACATCGGCGTCGGGTGCGGCGGCGAGATGGCCGGCGATAAGCATCCGGGTTTGCTCATCACTGATGGCGCCGGCTTCAACTTGCTCAACTAAATCGGGGCAGGCCAGCGCATAGACTTCAACATCAGCAGCGTAGGCATTCACGAGCGCGCGGAAGCGATCGCTCGCGAGCGTACCACTAGTCGCCATCACCGCCACTTTGCCGCGGCGGGTGGCGGCTACCGCCGGCTTCACTCCCGGTTCCATCCCCACGACCGGTACTGGCAATTCGCGGCGCAGCAATTCAATCGCGGCAGCCGTCGCGGTATTGCACGCGACCACGACGATACGCGCACCTTGATCAACCAGCCACCGCCCGCAAGCCAGTGCGCGCGCGCGGATCTCTTCAACCGGTCGCGGGCCGTAAGGGCAATAGGCGCTATCAGCAAGGTAGATCAGATCAGCGTGGGGCATCCGGTCATGGATGGCGCGCGTGACCGTCAGCCCGCCCAATCCGGAATCGAAAATGCCAATCATAATGAGGTTGGGTTATCGGTGTCACAGCAAACGATTGGTACAGGCATAGCATAGCAGAGGCAGAGCAGCGCGCTACCCGTACTTTGGGGAGCAGGTCGAGCGCCGCGCTGCCCCTACTATGGCCGGCATGCGGCGATAAAATCGGCGAACAACGCCTGCCAGCGCGGTTCGCTGCTATCCCAAAGGTGTTCAGGGTGGCATTGGACGGCCAGCAGGTAGTGATCGCCAGTGGTCTCAAACGCCTCGATAATGCCATCGGGAGCGTAGGCGACCGGACGTAAGCCGGGAGCGAGGATTTTAATCGCCTGATGGTGCATTGTGTTGCACCCGATCTGTTCAGCCGCCAAGACCGTCGCCAAGCGCGAACTGGCGGTGATCGTCAGCGGATGGGTCAGTTCCGTCCATGCACGGGTGCGGGTATTGGCGCGATGGTCAATGGTCGTCTCGAATTGGGAAGGAATATCTTGATAGAGCGACCCGCCAAGTGCGACATTGATCACTTGCAACCCGCGACAAATCCCGAGCAGCGGTTTGCCATCGGCGGCAGCCCAGCGCGCTAACGCTATCTCAACCGCATCGCGTTGCGGATCGACCGGGCCGAGCTGCGGGTGCGGCGCTTCGCCGTAATAGGCCGGATCAACATCATCGCCGCCGGGCAAGAGGATGCCGGCGCACCGGTCATACAGCGCACGCACGGCGCTGAGATCATCGGTCAGATAGATGATCAGCGGGATGCCGCCGGCAGCTTCGATGGCGCGCAGATAGGTAGGCCGCACTGCCTGCAACTCGCGGCCATCGGCGCTGGCGCCGCTATGCATCGCAGTGATGCCGATCAGGGGACGAGCGTGATCAGTCATAGCATTTCTATGGTACGGCAGACTAAGCGGCGCGGCTTTGGCGGCGCGTGTCGTGGCAACTCTCGACAAAGGCGGCAAATAGACCTTGCCAGCGCGGATCGGCTGCTTCCTGCAACGCTTCAGGATGGCATTGCACGCCCACGATAAAGGTGTGATCCTCGCTTTCGAGCGCTTCGATCACGCCATCGGGCGCCCATGCCACCGCGCGCAAGCCGGGAGCCACACGGCGCACCGCTTGGTGATGCAACGAATTGATCATGAGGTCAGTCGTGCCAAGCGAGCGGGCCAAGCGCGAGTCAGGCGCGATGGTGATCGGATGGGCAAGGAACGTCCAATCTTCGCGCGCATAGGAAGCGTTATGATCGATCGGCGAGCCAAGTTGAGAGGGAATATCTTGGTAGAGCGAGCCGCCGAGGGCGACATTAATCATCTGCACACCGCGGCAAATGCCGAGCAGTGGTTTGCCATCGGCGGCAGCCCAGCGCGCGAGGCGTAGTTCGGCCATATCGCGCGGCGGGTCAATCATGCCAAGGCGCTCGTGGGGTTGGTCGCCGTAGTGGCTGGGCGAAATATCGCCGCCGCCGGCGAGCACCAAGCCGTCGAGCTGGTCGTAAATCGCGCGCAGCGCAGTGGCGTCGAGCAGGGGCGGGATCAGCAGCGGTGCGCCGCCGGCCCGCAGCACGGCATCAACATAGGTTTGGCGATGGCCGTATGAAGGAGGGCACCAATCGCGGTCGCGGAAGGTGCCGCAGGAGATTCCGATCAGAGGCGTCATGCGCGCTTCCTCCATGGTCGGTAATGCCGATATTATGAGTGCGCATTATAACATACTATCCTAGTGAATCATCAGCCATGGGAATGATCGCGATCGAGCAGGTTTTGCGTCTTTGGGGTGGCCAAGTCTGTGAAACGGTTACGCGCGGTCGTGAGCGACGGGCAGGGCAATAAAGAACGTGCTGCCTTCGCCGACCGTGCTCTCAACCCAGATTCGCCCGCCGAGCAATTCGACCAACGGTTTCACAATCGACAACCCGAGACCGGTGCCGCCCGCTTCCACCTTGAGCGGGTTATCGGTGCGGAAGAAGCGGTCGAAGATGCGGGGCAGATCTTCGGGCTTGATACCGACGCCAGTATCGCTAATGCTAAGCATTAGATAGCGGCGACTATCGCTCAGTGTGCTGCGCACCGGTTCGGGCAGATCGACATTGAGGGTCTCGCGAGCGGCAATGGTGATGTTGCCGCCGGGGGGAGTATACTTGATGGCATTGAGCAGCACGTGATAGAGGATCTGGTGCAAGCGCATCGAATCAGCCCGAATCAGCGGCAGGCCGGGCGGGATCGAAATCGTCAATTGATGCTGGCGTTGCGCGATCTGCGGTTGCAACTCGGCGATCACACCGCTGAGGGCCTCGGCGAGGTGGAGCGAGCGCCATTCGAGATCAATGCTGCCGGACTCGATCTTGGTAATTTCGAGCACATCGTTAATGAGATTAATCATGCGCTCGGTATTGCTATAAATGGTATTGACAAACTCGCGTTGGGTATCGTTCAATTGCCCCAACCCACCCATCGCCAGCAATTGGGTAAAACCCTTGATCGCAGTCATCGGCGTACGCAATTCATGCGACATCGTGCCGATAAACTCATTCTTCATGCGATCGGCTTCAACTTCGCGGGTAATATCGCGCAGCACCAACAAAGCGCCGATGAGTTCATCCTCATCTTCTTCATCTTCGTTTTCATCTGCCTTGAGCACGGGGCTCAGGGAGACATTGATCGTCCGGCCATTGATCACAGCCGTGGTCGAAAACGTCCGCGCTTCACCGGTGACGCTGAGCGGCCGGCGCAGCAGATCATCAAGCGGTAATTCGGCGGCGTGATTACCCAGATACCGTTGAATAATATCGTGGAGATTCCAGAGCAAGAGTTCTTCGAGGGGGCGGTGGAGAATGCGGCTAGCGGCTTGATTGACGCTCAACACGCTGCCGTAGAGATCACACACGATCACGCCATCGAGCAAGCTTTGCAGAATAGCGGCGATCTGGCTGGTCTCTTTCTGTTGGCGATCGAGCAATTCGTAGCGCCGTTCAGCTTCGGCGCTAATCATGCGGAACAGATTCGCATTATTAATACCGATGGCGATTGCGCCAGCGCAGGCATTGAGCAGGCGGACATGGCCTTCGTTGAAGAAATGGGTGCGCGAATGCGAAAGGGTCATAACCCCAATCACCTCGCCTTGCACAAAGAGCGGCACCGAGATCATCGAACCTTCGCGCTTGCGGGTGCTGCCGGGGATCGATATCCAGCGCTCATCTTGCGAGACATCATTGACCAGCACGGTTTGGCCATGCTGAGCCGCCCAACCGGCGATGCCTTGACCAATCGCAAAGCGCACCACATTATCATGGGTAAGTTTTGCGCCCAAAATAGCCCGCGTGACCAGCAAGCTTGGGTTATCTTCTTCGGCCAGCAAGATCGAGGCGTGTTCAGCCTGCACAATCCGGGCCAACATCTCAAGCGAGTTGTTGAGAATCTGATCGAGATCAAGCGTCTGATTGACCTGTGAGGCGATGGCATGCAGGGTCGCGAGCCGATCCTTCTCTTCTTCCAGCTCGCGGGTACGCTCAATCACCCGTTGTTCAAGGTCGGCATTAAGGGTGCGAATCGTATGGTACAGGTCAGCATTTTGCAAGGCAATCGTCGCTTGGCTGACGATGCTCTGAGCCAGATCTTGCATAAAGCGAAGATCGAGCGGATTATTGCGTTCTTGCAGCGTCACGGCGCCGATCAAACGTTCACCGCCGATCATCGGGAGCACCATCACGCTGCAACCGGCAATCAACCAGTCGTGGTCAGGATCAACTGGCGCTGCCGGCCAAAACGTGCTGCCGGCGTGGGTAAATGCAGCTTGAATCACGGGGTTGGCAGGCGGCAAGCAATACCCAACCGGCGGGCCGTCGGCGCTGCCCCGGCTAGCGACAACGCGGAGCTGGTTGGTAGGGTCAGTCAACCAGACTGCGACGTGGTAGGCGTCGGTCAAGCGATGCAGACTATCGATCACGATCTCAAGCAGCTCATCGCGGTCGAGGGTAGCTGAGAGGCGTTGCGAAATATCGTTGAGCGCCTTCAGTTGCAGCGCGCGCTGGTCGGCTGCCGCCGAGGCGGCATCAAGACTAGCAGCAATAAATTCGCGCTCGTGGATCAACTGGTTGGTATGTTCGGCCCAAATATCGACTAAGGTCGCAATGATCTGATCGAACAATTCAGCCAGCGTATCGATCAGAGCAAGATCAGGTGTATCGTGGAGCAATGCGGCGCGGGTGGCGCGATGCACCTGATTGAGGTTACGCACCAGCGCGGGCAAATCGGCGCCGGGTTCGGCAGCGGCCAATTCGCTAAACAGCTCACGCAGCGGTTGATCGTCACCGTTGGCGACAGCAGCCAGTGCGAGTGCAAAGCGTTGCAGATCGAGCTGAACTTGGGTCGCGACCGGCCCCGTGGTCGTGTCGCGCAAATCATTCCACTGTTGCAGCAGGGCAGCCTGCTGGTTTTGCAGCCAATGGCTCAGCACAGGCTTCATACAGGCGATCGGCGGCTTTCTTTATTCACTGCGCACGACGACAACCGTTGCGTCATCGTTGTCTTTGCCGAAGCGGGCTAAAATCTCATCAGCAATCTGCTGCGGCGAACGGTGCAGATCGGGCGGCGATTCGGTTGTGAACCGGCTCGAAATGCCGTCACTGTATAAAACGAAGGTATCGCCAGAATTGTAGGTATAGGAAAGGCGCAAGAGTTGGGGCAACCGATACCCGACGATGCCATTTTTCGAGATCGGTTTAATCAGCACGTCGCTATACACTTGCGCGCCGATATTGCCGACGCCGACGAACTCAGCGGTGCGCATCCGGGCATCAAGTCGAAGCAAGGCCATCACTGCGCCGCGGCTGCCGACGAGCGCGCGGTCAGCGCGGCGCATCAAATCCATTAAATCGCCAGCCGGATCGCTTTCAAGGACGGCGACGGCGCGACGGGCGGCTTCGGCAGCGGCATCGCCACCGCCAAGCCCATCAATGACCGCAGCCAGCAACCGGTCATCATCGTATGGCAACACCACATAGGCATCGCCGCTGACACTCTGGCCGAGCTTGGGCCGTAGTGCTGCTCCCCACACAAGCTTCATACTGCCTCGTTATCTGCGGATAGTACGCCACTTCACAGCGCGTACTGTCGTTCCCACGCCGGGGGTGGAATGGATGTGGAACTCATCCATCAGCCGGCGCACGCCGGGCAAACCGGCGCCGAGCGAATGGGTCGTGCTATAGCCGTCGCGCAGGGCCAATTCGACATCAGGAATGCCGGGGCCGTGATCGCGAGCTTCAACGGCCAAACCGGCCATACCCTGTGGATGGTGAACGGGGCTGATTTCGATCTCACCACCACCCGCGTGCCGGATCAAATTGTGGCCCAACTCAAGAATGCAAATCTCAATCCGTGTGCGATCCGTTTCAGTAAACTGCAATTCACCGGCCAACCGGCGGCCGGCGCTTAGAGCGACATAAATATCGGCTTCACGCTGAATGCGTACAATCGTCGCTTCCATACCTCGTATTATACCTGAAGGGGATTAACGAAGTGCGACCGTCTAGCTAGATTGAACGGCGCGGCAAGCGTAATTCAGCGCTATCCATCACGATCGTCACTGGGCCATCATTAATCAGCGCCACTTGCATCATTGCGCCAAAGACGCCAGTGGCGACAGGGATGGCGCGGGCGCGGAGCGCAGCGGCGAAGGCATCAACCAGCGGCGCAGCGATCTCAGGGCGAGCGGCGGTGGTAAAGCTCGGTCGGCGGCCCTTGCGGGTGTCAGCATAGAGGGTAAATTGCGAGACCACTAACGCAGCGCCGCCAACATCGAGCAGTGAGCGATTGAACTTTCCTTCGTGGTCGCCGAAAATGCGCAGATGTGCGATCTTCTCGGCCAGCAGATCAACATCGTCAAGGGTATCGGTTTGGTTGACGCCAAGCAAAATCAACAAGCCGTGGCCAATGGCGCCAACGACCGCCCCATCAACGGTCACTGACGCTTCGCTGACACGCTGAATCACTGCGCGCATTACGCCTCCTCGGCTGGAATAGCAAAGATCAAGCGACCGGTTTGGGTCTGGTGAATGCGCGTCACGACCACTTCAATGGTTTGCCCGATAAGATGGCGGGCGTTCTCGACGATCACCGGCGTGCCGTCATCGAGATATCCTACCCCTTGTTGGCGGGTATTCCCTTCGTTACGGATCAAAATGTGCAACCGCTGATCCTGCATCACCGGCGGGCGGAGGGCATCGCTGAGCTGATTGATGCTGAGCACGGTAATCCCTTGTAATCCAGCGACTCGATTGAGATTGTAATCATTGGTAATGATCGGGCAATGATGCTGGCGAGCTAGTTCGATCAGCTTATCGTCAACGCGCAGCACATCAGGCAGATCGTGATTAAGAATCTCGATCGGCAATGGTGAAGACTGCTGCATCTGGTTGAGCAATTCGAGGCCGCGCCGGCCCTTTTGGCGGCGCAAATCATCGTTCGAGTCAGCTAACATCTGCAATTCAGCCAGCACAAAGGAAGGGATCAGCAACGTTCCCTCCATAAAACCGGTACGGACAACCGCGGCGATCCGGCCATCGATAATCGCGCTTGTATCAATCAGATAGCGACGACCGGTTGCTGGCGCAGGGGTTGTTTCGCTGGCTGGTGAGGCAGACGGAGTGAGTTGGGCCCGTTGTTGGCGCCACAGGTTGATCAATTCGATCAGATCGCGTTTGCGCAGATACAAGATCGACGCGCTAAAGTAGACCAAAATAGCCGTTGCAATAATCGGAAGCAGGTTCCCATACGGCGCCGGCAGCATTGCCAGCGGCACGGTGAGCAGCACGCCGGCAAAGAGACCGATGAGGATCCCAATTGCCGCTAACATCACATCACTGAGCGGGATGACACGCGCCTGTCGAAAGAGCGAGCGCAATGGATCGACAATCAAACGTGGCGCAAGGATGAGACCAAGGCCGCCGCCAGCGAGCATGAGTAATGCGGTGGCAAGGATTTGGTCAGGTGTCGGATTTGGCCCTGACAGGGAACGGCCTAGCCATAAACCGAGATAAGCCATCCAGCCAAAGCCGATGAGGCGCACGATAAAATCGAGACTTGGTCTCATGTCTCACCCTTGTTGGAGGTCAGACGGTGATGATCGCACATTGCGGGTGAGGAGTTCAACTGCTTCCGCCAACGAACGCACTGGCGTAACGGCCAAGTTGGGTGGCGCTTCCGGGGTCGTATGGGCCGGAATAACCGCTTGGCGAAACCCCAGCTTTGCCGCTTCGCTCAAGCGCCGGTCGAGCTGGCTCACGCTGCGCAATTCGCCCGACAGGCCAATTTCACCGAGACAGACCACATCAGGCGCAATGCGCTGGTTACGGTAGGACGAGGCAATGGCCAGCGCGACGGCCAAATCAACCGCCGGCTCGCCGATGCGCAACCCGCCTACGATATTCACATACAAGTCTTGATTAAACAGGGGCAATCCAACTCGTTTCGACAGCACCGCGGTCAGCATCAACAAGCGGTTGAGGTCAAACCCGTTGGTGGTGCGGCGCGGTTGGGCGTTACCGGTATGCGACGTGAGGGCCTGTACCTCAACCAGCAGCGGGCGAGTGCCTTCAAGGGTCACGGCGACGGTCGAACCGGGGCTGTGGGTGTTGCGTTCGGCGAGGAAGACCTGTGACGGATTCCGTACCTCACGCAACCCATCGCCGGCCATTTCAAACACGCCGACCTCGTTGGTGCTGCCGAAGCGATTCTTGACCCCGCGCAGCAGGCGAAACTGGTGAAAGCGATCGCCTTCGAGATAGAGCACGACATCGACAATGTGTTCGAGCACGCGCGGGCCAGCGATCGCACCTTCTTTGGTGACGTGACCAACCAGCACGATCGGAATGGCCGTTTCTTTGGCCAATTGCATCAGGCGGAGCGCACCCTCGCGTACTTGGGAGACGCTGCCGGCGGCGCTGGTTAATTCGGGCAGATAGACCGTCTGAATCGAATCGACGATCACCAAACGCGGGCGAAGGGTGCGAATATGCTCAATAATCAAGTCGAGCGATGTTTCAGCGAGCACAAACAGATCATCAGCGGCGAGGCCAAGCCGCTCGGCGCGCAGCCGGATCTGTTGGGCTGATTCTTCGGCGCTGACGTAGAGAGCCGGGCCAACGCTGGCGGCAAAATGGGCGGCCACTTGGCCGAGCAAGGTTGATTTGCCAACGCCGGGATCGCCGCCGATCAGCACGACGGAACCGGGGACGAGGCCGCCGCCAAGCACGCGGGAAAATTCCTCGGCATAGACCGGTAGCCGCTGGAAATCGGCCAGCGGCACATCGCGCAAGCGGACGGGCTGATTTGGGCTGAGTGCGGCAGGCCGGCTGGCGCCGGAGGGCCGGGCGGGAGCAATCAGTTGCTCGACCAGACTATCCCATGCGCCACACTCAGGACACTTCCCCATCCAACGGCTCTGTTGGGCGCCACATTGTTGGCAGACGAAAAGGGTGCGTGTTTTTGCCATAGCTGCATTATACCACTGCAACCGTAGCCGATGAATCGGGGGTCTTGAAAAGAAGAATTATCAACTAAAGTTGACTATAGGTATATGAAAATAGAAACCTTCGTGGATGATCGATAAACAAGTAGGTAAACAGTACTAACGACGCCTAGGAAGGGCTGGCAGTTGCGAAGCTGCGCTACAGCCCTCTATACTCCCCCTACATTTGCTTGGTTCATTACGAAGGTTTTGACCATGGTAGCCGGTATTGCATTGCTTGTTGAGAGTAATCCATATCGTCGCAGCAGGTTGATGAGAGCGCTGAACGCCTATCATTGGGCGGTCATCGCTGTAGGTGATATCAGCGTTGCCTATAACTGTCTCGTGCAGGCAGTCTTCGATGTGATGATATTAAGTTTTGACTTTTGGTTATTAGCCGAAACCGGTGTAGTTATTGATTTTTTTGTGCAAAATACAAACTCTTTAGTGATTTTATACAGCGCAGAGTTTGATATTTTAACGGTTTATTCGGGCGCTGCTGAAAATAACATTCGATTACGGGTATTATTAAGCGTACAGCGTGCGCTTGATCAGGTATGGCGGCGTTATCAACGGGTGCCGTTCATTATGAGCCGCCGGCGCATACGGAAGCCAACCACGCTTATATCACCGCTTTCACCATCAATGCTGGTTGATCCATGTCAGCGTCACGTCATTATCGCGGGACGGTTGATCAAATTGAGCACAGGTGAAATGAAGCTGTTGCAGCATCTTATTCAATCGCCTCAACAGATGGCTTCATTCAAAGAGCTAGCAGGTGTGCTCTACGAACAAGATTTCTCTCATATCGAGGCGCGCGAATTGATCAAAATGCGGATTCACCGGCTACGCCAGAAGCTTGAAAGCGAACCAGACTCGCCGAACATTATTTGTAGTGTCCGTGGCTACGGCTTTATGCTGTGTTCAGTGGTGACGCTCGTCCAAGAAACGAGCAGCCAGATCGCGCCCAATGCAGCTTTGCCCAGCAACGGCGAGCAGCTATCGGGATTGGCCATGGGGCAGGCGGTATCCGGTACATGCGGCCAACAACCAGAATGCGACAGCTATGTCGGGCCAAAAGTAGAATGCGTCGACCAACCCATGCACCAGCGCGCCAGCTATCGTAGCGGCAGCGCCGATCGCCAAGGCAGAATGGGGTTGCGCCGATGGCGCACGCACGATGCGCCACGTCGCCCAAGCCAAGCCGAGCAGCAGCAGTAGCCCGCCGCGCAGCCACAGATCAAGGATCACGTTGTGGGGATGGGCCGTATAGATTTCATTGGTGTCGCGGAGCGCTGGATCGATGTAGCGTTGATAGACAATCAGGAACTGGTCGAGGCCAATGCCGAGCGGGTGATCGAGCAGCATCGCCAGCGCCGCGCGCCACGTTGCTAAGCGGATTGCGCTGCTGCCAGTGAGGAAGCTGAGCCGTTCGATGCCGAGCGTGGTGATGGCCCCTGCAACCAGTGCCACACCAACGCCGCCGCCGATGAGGAGCAACCGGCGATAACGTGGCGCCACGGTGAAAGAGATCAAAACACCGGCAGCGACCAACGCACCCAGATACGCGCCACGTGAGAACGACACCCCCAACGCAGCTAGCGCCAGCGTGGCGCAGAGGGTGAAGGCAAGCGCGACCCAATGCTGCTGTTGCCGCCATGCGGCCCAAGCCAATACCGCCGCTAATGGCCAAACCCGCCCCATTGCCAGCCCTAGATTGTTGGGGTGGCCGTAGAACCCAGTGACGCGCACGACACCTTCTGTTGCGACCAGATCTTCGCCGTGCCCGATTTTAGTGCCAAACAGCGGCACGAGGTTGATCCCGCCTGCTTGGGCCAGCGCCACGATAGCAGAGACGGTACCGGCAGCGATCCAACCGATTAGCGTTGGCATGAGCGTGGGGCGGCCTTGCCGCTCGTGCCACCAGAGCAGGGCAGCGAACAGCAACGGTTCGACGATCATCCAACGCAGTTCGCGCACGGCCGGGCCGCGCACTTCGGCGATCAGCACACCCCAAAGGCCGCCGAGTAAAACGAATGCAGCCGGGGCAAGGGTGATCACCGTCGAAGCGCGCAGACGCAACGATCGCGGCAGCAAGCGCCAATCACGGAGCAGGGTTGCGAAGGCGGCGATCAGCAACACCACTTCGTGCAACGGCAGATAGATGCCGCTCTCGCGAATGCCGAAGCGGGCATCGAACAAGCCTTTCGGCAAAAAGTAGAGTGGCACCGTGATAGCTACCCAGCGGACAGCGAGATCAGGCCGGGCAATGGCAAGACCGATAAAGGGCACTAGGCCAAGCAGCGTGAGCGGCAGTTGGGCCGAGGCGCGGTAGGCGATAGCAAGCGTGATGCCTTGAAGTGCGAAGATAACCCACTCGCGGCGATGAGCATCGATCCGTTGCCAGCGGGCCAGCAGATGATCGAGCAGCGGCAATGCAGCGCGCATCGTGAAGGCGCTACTGATGACCAATGCGACCACCAGCAGTAGGGGGCCATAATCGCCAAGCGGTCGCCACGGCAGATGGCGCGCCACAGCAAACTCGGCAGGAGGCGCGCCGCCACGTAGTTCGAGGGTATGCACCGCATCGGGCAAACCGTGCAGAGCGTTGTCTGCTAGCGCGACCGGCGCGCCATCGAGCAACACCGCCGCCGGTGCGCCGCCGCGCAACTCAATGCCGGTGCCAGCAAACCGCACCTGCCAGCCATCGGCAGTAACCGTCACGGCGGGGTGATCCCAGCGATGCACGCCAACGGCAGCAATCGCGGGTGATTTGACATAATCGCGTAAAATGGTATATGAAGGAAGTGGCTGCCAATCGCGGCTAACTAGGGCAAAGTACGGAGTCGGGTCATCAGGATGTGGCTCGGCATAGCCGCCATAGCGCAACATCCAGACATTCATCACTCCCATCCACGGCCACTCGCGGCGAGCGCGCTCGATTTGGGCCGCGAGATACGCACCCTTGGTCGCTTCATCAACCGGCGGCCCCCAGACAAAGCGACGCTCGGGCGGAATCCGATCCGGTGCAGCGTTATAGCCAAACTCCGTCACCCAGACCGGCGTCGCCAGATCACCGTGACGCTCCATCACCTCGCGCAGCAGCACTACCCGGCTGACATCGTTGCGGGTATCGATGGGCCGATCCCACCGCCAATTGTCGCGTCCGCGCAAAAAGACGTAGCGATGCTCGGAGGGGGGTTGGCCGAGGCCGTAATTCTGGGCCGACATAATATCGAAATAAGCCGCACCGCCAAGGGAGTAAATTGCATCGAGGTATTCCAGTTCGGTCATCGGCGCGCGCGGATCGAGGCCGTCGGTCGGGGCCAAACCGGGGAAGAGCACCACCGCATCGGGATTCGCCCGCTTCACCGCTTCATAGCCCACCCGCAGCAGAGCCAGAAAATCAGCCGGCTTTGGCTCTTGCCACCCCCACTCATTCATGAGGTTCGGCTCGTTCCAAATCTGAAAAAAACGCACTTGGCCGCGGTAGCGTTCGGCCAGTATGGCGATAAACCGGCCATAATCGGCCAGATCATCGGGCGGGGCCATCGAATTGCCATCAATCGCCAAGCCGGCCTGAAATTCCGGCGTCGCACAGCCGAGGGCGCAAGCCCATTGCGGTGGGCGATCGACGCGCATAATCAACTCGATGCCGTGGGCCACCGCCGAAGCGACGATCCGGTCATACTTCGCCCAACTCGACACCTCGCCGATCGTCGCTGCATTGCGGCGGTCGCTAAAATCACCGCGGCCATGGATCTCGATGTCGTCCCATGGCACCTGCATGCGGGCATAGCGCGCGCCGAGATCGCGGGCAAGGGCGAAGGTGCGGTCAACTGCGGCGGGGTCAGGCTCAAGGTGGAGGTTAAAGACGTTCACCCCTAGCGCCGGGCCATCGCTATAGGGGAAGGGTTGATTGACCGGCGGGTATTGGGCGATGCCGCGGAAAGCGGCGTTATCGAGCCAGACGGCAACGCCGAGCGCAGCGACAAGCAGCGCGTTAAGGAGGGCCAGCCAGCTAAAGCGGGTCAGTGCAGTACGCATAGCGGAGAGAGTATAGACGGCGGGCGGAGCGGTGTCAAGGCGGGACGCTATGGCTGAGAGGCATCGGTTCCGCTGAAGGGGGGGATTGCTGCGGTCGGGCGGCGCCAGCTCCGCTGGATGCCGCCGCTCCCGCGCAATGACATGAGGGGTGGCGCACCGCTCGCAATGATATTGGGATGGCGCCTCCTCTCAATAGTTTAAGAGCGGACGGAGTCTAAACCGGAACCCGGCCCTAAAGGGCCGGGTTAGGGGTACGAAGCCCGCTGCGCGGGCTGCTGGCCCTCACCCCCAGCCCCTCAACTGGCGCGGGTTCACGGGCGAACAGAACATCCGTCCAGAACCCGGCCCTAAAGGGCCGGGCTATAGGGGTACGAAG
>NZ_LWQS01000059.1 GCF_001650695.1 Chloroflexus islandicus | reverse complement strand
CCTTTGCGTCTTTGTGTTTGGCCCCCCCCCCCGCCCCCTCCCCCGCTGGGGGAGGGGAGGTGCCCTCCCCCCCCGGCCCCCTCGCCCGCCTGACGGCGAGCGAGGGGGAGCCGCCGTGGCTGCGCGAAAGGCACCGGTTACGTGGAACGCAGCAGCGCCCCTCTCCCGCGTTAGTGGGAGAGGGGTTGGGGGTGAGGGTATACCCTCGCCCGCTTGCCGGCTGTCATTGCGAGGGAGCGGCGGCACCCTGCCGCGCTGGGAGCCGCCCGACCGAAGCAATCTCCCGCTCTAGCGGTACGAGCCGGCTTTGGGATAGCAGGACGGGGTACCCGGCCTTAAAGGGCCGGGCTTGGGCTACGAAGCCCGCTGCGCGGGTTGACCGGTGAGTGATGGCGTCCCGCCCTCGCGGGAGATTGCTTCGCCTCGCGGCGGGCATCACACCGTGATGCCCCGACCGCTCGGCTCGCAATGACAAAGGGGGGCGGCGCTTCGCCCCAACCCTTTGCCCCCTTAATCCGTGTCCTGTTGTGTTTGGTGATCCCGATCCCACGCTTCTAGCACCAGCCGGCGAGTGCGGTATTCACCTATGACCGCCAGCACAAGATGCGTCGCCGGAACAGACCGGCATGAGGTCTGGATGAGGCGATATTGCAGCATTGTGTCGCACCGGTTAGCCAATGATGCGCGCTGCCCACCATGCTGCTTCGATGGTGAGGCACAATGCCAAACCATCGCCAGCGTTGCCTCCGTCAGCGCAGTTCCGTCGCCCAGCGTTCGTTGTCACCGCTGGCCACGGCTCGCAGTGTTGATGAGGAGTTGTTCAGCGAGTACGCATTGCGGTCACGGTGGGGGAGAACATCCCCCACCGTGGGTATGCGTCTACGGTCGTCACGGCGGAGCTGGTGGGTTGCGCGACCGATGCGTGGTCAGCTCAGGGTCGAAACCGTCTTCGCCGGCGAGATTTCCGGCGTTTGCTCTTTGCCCCTTGGTTATGCGATCGGCGTCCGGCAATGGTCTTGTCCTGTTGAGTGAGAATGATCACTATCGTCGGTGTGGAGTTGGGACGGTGGCCCCATTGCTCCCGCACGAAGCATGCCCCCTCGAACACAAGACGAACCACGGTGGGTCGGCCCGCCGTGGTTCCAAAGGAGAGCAGGAACGACGTCCCGACGTCGCGATCGAGCATGGCGCCCCTCCTTGACCGCACTATCGGTCTTGCTGGCACAATGACAGCAAGACCTACGATATTGTGCGCTCCACGTCTGGCAATGGTTTTCTCCAGTTGCATGCAAATAACGAACGAAGACGGCGGCTGGGGTGCAGATTGTTGGCCCCATTGCTCCCGCACGAAGCGTATTATCTCGATCACAACACGAACCACGGTGTACCAGTCCACCGTGATTCCAAGGGCGAACAGGAGCGGTGTCCCGGCGTCGAGTTCGGTCATGGTACCTCCTTGGCCGCGCTATCGGTCTTGCCGGCACAATGCCAGCAAGACCTACGGGATACGAGGGCTGCCAATGCCGGCACGATGCCGACAGCCATCACTTGTATCGGTTCGTAAAAATTACGAATCGTAGCAAAACAAAGAGGGGATACTGCGGTACAAAGAAGGTACAGACACTAACGGGAATTTACACGCAACAAAGAGGGGATTACGGAGAGTAAGAAGAAGTCAACAAAAATCAGCACGCGCAACAATTGTACGCATTGAGATTATAACACGGTCGATAGGTATTGTCAAGTACTGGAAACCATAGCAAAGTACTGACCCGTATCGGCATTGCGGTGATTTAGGCGTGTGGCTCCCGATCCCACGCCTCGAGCACGAGCCGGCGAGTGCGGTATTCACCGTAGCGGCGCAGTTCGTTGTCTTTGAGCACGCGGAAGGTTTCGCCGGGGAAGGCGGGGCCGTAGACATCGGCGGGGTCGAGGATGTAGCGCAGTTCGTCGCGGCTGAGGCCGTAGCGCCGGGCAATGCGGGCATCGAGTTCGGCGCGGATGAGCGCGCGCCGCTCCTCGTTCCAGCGGAAGGGCGGCGGGGGGGAGTGGGGAGATAGGGAGTGGGGAGATAGGGTTAGGTGTGCTGAAGACGCCGGATCAGCGTGTGCAGCATCTTGCCCAACTCCTCGCACTGGGTCAAGATCGGCGCGATCGGTTGGCTGCCGGTGATGCGGCAACGCTCCGCTAGCAAGAGATGGGTCTCCAGTTCCTTCAATGATCCCTGCGCGATCCTGAGAAACTGGAGGTATTCGCCCCGATTCTCGCGGCCATAGCCCTCCGCGATGTTGGCCGGAATCGACGCCGCCGCGCGCCGGATCTGGCTGATCATGCCATACCGTTCCTGCGCGGGAAAGGTCTGCGTCAGATAATAACATTGCTCGGCCAGATTCATTCCTGCTTGCCAAATCCGTCGATCCCGGTACGACCGGATCGGCATCTCCGCTGCCATTGCATTCCCTCCACCGCTGCCAAATCGCTCGCTGCACCATTGTACCCCATTCCCTATTCCCTCCTCCCCACTCCCCACTGCCTGCCTCCTCCCACACATCGACGGCGAAGGGGCGCATATCCCACGCGGTGTAGACCAGTTCCACCACCCGCGGCACGATGTAGGCCAGATCGTCCGGCGTGAAGGCAGCAGGGGGGAGCACGGGGAGTTGTTTTACGGTAAAGAATTTAGCGTGGACGCCAGCAATCTTTTGTCGAGCAACAAAGTCAAAAGTGAGACTATTCAACGTCGCTAGAAGGCAAGCTGTATACAAAGTATCAGCTTCTGGAAACATGAGTAAAAAAGTATCACTTACTCCGTACCTTGGAAAGACCGTTGCAATGAACGTGCGTTCATCAGTAGCTCTTGTAATATCCCGCCACCCCAGCAACCACTGCCGTGCCCAGCGTCCGGCTAACCGCTGCTCAACTTCGGCGGCGGGTACCCAATAGCGCGGCGTGACCGTCAGCGCCGGGTCGGCCAGCTCAGCGGCAGTCAGGTCGCGGGTCTCCGGCTTGGCGCCGCCGTGGTAGGTGGCCCAGCGGTGGGTGAACTGGTGGAGCAGCTTGGCTTCGTACAGCGGCAGCAACCCGGCCCCCGGCGCAGCATGGAAAAGATGGCTATCAGTTGCAGCAGAAAACATCGTCATAAAGCGCACTCCCCACGGGTTCTCGTCCGTCCGCTCGTTGACCATCACCGGCGCGCGTTGGTAGATGGCTTTGGTCAGATCGGCGTCGGCGCGGGTGCGGAAGACCGGCGCGGTGCGGGTGTTGGGGTTGAGCAGGGCCAGATCATCGGCGCTGAGGGTGAAAACGCGCTGCGCATCGGCGAGCTGGGCCGGCTGGGTGAGGAAGAAGGCGACGCGGGCCGGCTGCGCGGTGTGGCCGATGGTGAGCAGGCAGAATTTTTGGCGGCTATCCACTGCCGGAAACAGTTTCTCGCGGTTCTCGAAATCGTACAGGCTGACCAACTGGCCGCGCTGCACCAGATCGGCGAAGAAGGCTTTGGTGCTGTCGTCGGTGGCGATGCCGGTCGGCACGATGATCCCGGCCCGCCCGTGCGGCGCGAGCAGATCGCGAGATAGTTCCGCAAAAAGGGCGTAAGTGTTTAACCGGCCCACCGCAGTAAGTGAGTAACGGCCACTGCTTTGGATAAAACGACGCTCAGCTTCAGACCGATACAACGTTTCATAGTACTGCATCATGCGAGCACGTTGATACTCGTGGCCAGCATGCCAAATCTCCATTAACCGCTTTCTAGCAGCTTTGGTCGGCGCGTCGCGAATTTCCGGCACATCAGCGAAATGTTCCTTCTCTATCAGGTTGATCATCTCCCACGGCGGGTTGCCCAGCACCACATCGAACCCTCCCGTCCAGCCGGGCGGCCTGCCGGCGGGGTCGGTTGGCGCGCACGGGCGGAAGACATCGGGGAAGGCGAGGTGCCAGTGGAAGAAGCGGTACTGGCTGGCCAGCCGCTCGACTTCGGCCCGCAGCCAGTGGGGCAGATCGTAGGGATTGCGTTCGGCGCGGCGAAAGACCTCTTCGGTGATCGGGTAGGGCAGCGCGTCAGTGGTCACTTTGGGCCAGACCAGCGCCGCACACCAGAGGTCGGCCAGCAAGCGCCCGTGCTCGTAGCCGCTCGACCGCACCATCTCTTCGTACAAGGCTTGTTTGCGGCGCGCATCGGCAATTGTCGCATCGGGCAGCGCATCGACGGCCAGCATCGCCGTCGCCAGATTCCCCAGCCGCTCCCATGGCGCCTGCGCCGCATCGAACATACTGAGCTGGCCGCTGCGCTCGCGCTGGTTGCGCTTGCGATACTCGCGGCAGACCGTCTTGTCATCACCGCTGACCGGATCGAACGCGCCGTCGGGAATGCCGGCGGCGAGCAGGGCCGGCGTCGCCCCGATCAGACTGTTGCCGCACTGGATATGGTGGTCGAGGAAGGTGAGCGGCTTGCCGGGTTCGAGCGCTTCGAGCCACAGACTCACCTTGCACAGCTCGACCGCCATCGGGTTGAGGTCAACCCCATAGAGACAGCGCCCGATCACATCGCGCAAGGCGGTGCGGGTCGCTTCCGGGGCCGGCTCCTCGTCGCCGGTGCGGACGGCGGCGAGGCGGCGGGCCATGCGGTGGGCAACGGCAAGCAGGAAGTGGCCGCTGCCGCAGGCCGGATCAACCACCTTCAGCGCAAGGATGGCGTGTTCGGGGTTGGGCTGGCGCGCGGCGGCGGCCAGCGCCGGTTCGAGCGCGCTCTCCAGCAAGACGGTAATCAGACTGCTCGGCGTGTAGTAGCTGCCGGTGGTCTTGCGCTCGTGGCCGCTGAGGGTTTCGAGCGCGAAGCTGGCGGCATCGACGTTGAGGACGGGGCGCAGTTCGAGCAGCGACTCATAGACGCTGCCCAGCTCTTCAGCGCCGAGATGCTGGTAATCGACCATGCGGCGCCCGTGGCGATCTTCGACGAAGGCCAGCGCGCGCAGGGCGGCGAGCAGGTCGCGGTTGGCCAGTTCGGCGGCATCGAGATCGGGTACGGCTGCCGGCGAAAAGAGCCAGCCGCCGAGGGCGGGCAGAGCCAGCGCCGGCGCGCCGTCGCCGCCGAGCCACTGCATCACCAGCCGCACCCGCCGGTAGAGGTCGGCGTGCTGGGTGCCGGCCCGCCGTTCAGCCAAGCGGCGAATGCCGGCGAGGGCGTAGTACTGGGTGTAGCGTTGGCGGGCAACGGGATCGGCATGGGGATCGAGCAGGACATCGCGATCTTCAGCCACCAACAGAAAGAGCAGCCGGTAGACCAAGCGCAACAATTGGCGGTAATAGTCTTGGGCGCTGAGCTGGCCGCTGCGCAGCCGCTCGCGCACGGCGCTGTTGGCGGGATGGGCGAGGAAGCCGCGGCCAAGAGCGGCAATCGCCTGCTCGACGCCGGCGCGCAACCGATCGAGCGCGCGCGCGCCTTGGGCCTGCGCCACCTGCGACCAGCGTTCGAGCCAGCAGGCGCCGTCCGGCCCCGCTTCGACCCGCGACTGGTGGCAGATCAGCCAGAGCAGGGCAAAGTCAGCGTAGAGCTGGCCGGCAAAGATCGCTTCGAGGTCGAACTCAAGGTACGATTGGCGGGTGAGATGAACGGTATCGCGCAGCACGCGCAGGCGGAGGCCGTTCGACACCAACCCCCACTGCCATGCCTCGCTGCGGTTGAGGGCTTCTTGGAGCAGGCTATGCGGGCTGGCCTTGGCGGCGCCGGCGACGCCGGGCTGGCGGCGGTCGAGATCGACGCCGCAGCCGACGAGGTGGATGGGCGTCTGGCCCCACAGGTGCGAGATGGGATACGTCTTGCCATTGACCTCGACCGCCTTGGCCGGTTGGAGACGGCCATAGCCCAATTCAGCAAAGAGGGGCAGCAACCAGCGTTCGCGGGTGAGGCCGGTGGCGGGATCAGCGGGAGGCAACGCAGCGGCAGCGTGGCGAAACGACTCCCACAGACCGAGCAGGCGGCTCCACGAGCGATTAATCGCCTCGGAGAGGCGTTCGCCAGCGACGAGGTGGTAGGCTGCCGGGTCAAGCCCGCCGAGCGTGGGATCGCCATCGGCGATGCGCTGGAGCAAGTCGGGCGGCAGGAGCGCGCCTTCGCTGCGGATGGCGGTGAAGGGGGTGCGGGTGCGAGTCGGCATAGACGGTATCCTGTCAGACAAGCGAGCGACGACGGATAGATCGGGCTGAAATAGCCATGAAGAGACGCAAAATTCACAAAAACCTTTTGTGGCTGTGGAATAGCCACGAAGAGACGCAAAATTCACAAAAACCTTTTGTGGCTGTGGAATAGCCACGAAGAGACGCAAAATTCACAAAAACCTTTTGTGGCTGTGGAATAGCCACGAAGAGACGCAAAATTCACAAAATCTTTTGTGGCTTTTGTGTCTTTTTGTGGCTATTCCACAAAGAGACGCAAAATTCACAAAATCTTTTTGTGGCTTTTGTGTCTTTTTGTGGCTATTCCACAAAGAGACGTAAAATTCACAAAATCTTTTTGTGGCTATTCCATTACATCGCCACCGGCAATAATACGTACACCCCCACCACATCGGGCGGGGTTTGCGGTTCGACACGGTAGGTAACGCCGCGCATGCGGGCGGCGTCGCGCACGCGGCGATGGGCAGCCAGCACCTGTTGGGCGCGGTCGTGGGCCACCTGATTGAGCTGCGGCCAGAGCAGGTCGAAGTGATCGATCACGCGGCGCAGGAATTGGGTGGCTTGGTCGGGCGTAATATTGGCGTCGGGTTGGGCGGCGAGCAAGGCTTCGGCGGCGGCGGGATCGAGCCAGACGGCGCGGTCGGGCGCGCCGGTGAAGGCGACGGTGACGCATTCTTCGGCGAGCATGGCGGTTTCGCCGGCGGCGCGGCGGGTGATGACGTGGTGGCGCAGGCGCAGCAGCAGCAGGGTGGTGCGGGTGGCGACGGCGCGGGTGCGCATGGCGCCGCAGCGGCGGGCAACGCTCGCGCCGAGCGGATCGAGCGCGCTTTCGAGCACGTAACTCGCCAACCCTTCGACAAACGGATGGGTGCGGCTGAGGTAGACCTCGCCGTCGGCGACCGGCAGCGTGCAACGAGCAGCCAGCGTCTCAGCCACGCCAGTGGCGTCTTTGAGCGGGCGCGGCGCTTCGCGCAGATCGATCCGCAACACGCCGTTGGCCGGCGTCACCACACCGCCGAACGCCGGCACTGCCGCGCGGACAAACGCCTCGACCTCGGCGCTGCCGCCGATCGCGGCGCGGGCCGCGTCGAGTTCGCGGGCCACTTCATCGGGTTTCAAACTCTCTTGGGCAAACATCGTGCGCGACCGTTTCTCGCGATCGGCAGCGGCTTCCCAACTGCGGAACAGCGCTTCACGCTGCGGAACCATCGCTTCGGCAAAGCCGGGCAAGGCCGCCTGCGCACCGGCAGCGGGCACGCCGCCGCGCAGCAACAGGCCCTCGAAGATCGCTTCGACCACTGCATCCGAGTCGATCGGCGCCGGCACCGACACCCCCAAGGCGTTGCGAATCGCGCGATGCTTGCGGATCAAGACATCGAGCACGATCCCGTCAATCTGGTTATCCACGCCGTAATAGGTGATCACGCGCACGGTCGGGTCGGGTTGGCCAAAGCGGTCAACCCGGCCTTCGCGCTGCTCGTGGCGGGTCGGGTTCCACGAGAGATCGTAGTGCAGCACCGCGTTGAAGTGGTGTTGCAGATTAATCCCCTCGCTGAGACAGTCGGTCGCCACCAACACCCGTTTGGGATGCTCAGCCAGCGCCAGCACCCGCGCTTCGCGTTCGTCGTGGGGCAGCAAGCCGGTGACGGCTTCGACCGTCACGCTGGGCAGATGCTCGCGGAGGGCGGCAGCGACATACTCGGCGGTGTGGATGAAGCGGCAGAAGACAATCGGGCGATAGCCGTCGTCGATCAATTCGCGCACCAATCCAATTGCCCGTTGCAGCTTGGCATCGCCAGCGCCGCGCAACGCCTCGGCGTCACGGGCCAGATCGAGCAAGCGGCGGCGCAGCGGTGAAGCATCGCCATCCTCACCGGGATCGCTGCCGGGAATGACATCCATCCCCTCGCTACTCTCGTCATCGATCTGATCGAGCACCGTGCGGCGACCGAGCGCATCGGCCTCTTCGACGGTCTCGGTATCGGCGGTGGCGGCGCGGGTGCGCAGGGTAGCAGCGGCGGCAGCCGGGCTAGAGGCCAAGGCGCGCAGCAAGGCAAGGGCCGACCACCAGCGCACGCGCTGGCGATGGCGATTGCCGCCGGCAGGATCGGTCACCGTCTCGCGGGCATAGCGCAGCACCCGATCGAACAACCGGCGATAGCCCTCGCTGAGGCGATAGGTCTCTTCGCGGTCATCGCGCTGGGGGAAGGGCGTATCAGCGTGGAGGTAGTGGCGAATATCGCCGCGCCGGCGCTGGACGAAATGGGCGGCCAAGCGGCGGCGGTGAGCCTCGTGCTGCGGGCCGCTCAGGTCGTCGGGCAGATCGGCGAACGCGGGATCGAGCAGCGCGAGCAGCGAGCGGAAGGCCGCTTCATCACCGCTATGCGGCGTCGCGGTGACGAGGATGAGATGGCGCTGGCGATCGGCGGCCAGCGCTTTGACCAGCGCGTGGCGCTGATGCTGGCCGCTGCGCCGTTCGAGACTAAAGGCGCAGGTGTGGGCTTCATCCACGATCACGAGATCGGGACAGGTGCGCAAGAACTCATCGCGGCGGCGCTCGGACTTGATGAAATCGAGCGACACGATCACGTGGTCGTAGACTTCAAACAACGACTGGCCGAGGGCGCAGCGCCGTTCGAGGCGAGCGGCGGTGCCGGGCAGCACCAGCTCGGCCTCCAGATGAAACTTCTCGCGTAACTCGGTCTGCCACTGCTCGGCGAGATGGGGCGGGCAGAGCACGGCAAGGCGTTGGGCATCGCCGCGATCGAGCAATTCACGAGCGACCAACGCCGCTTCAATCGTCTTGCCGATCCCGACGTCGTCGGCGATCAGCAGACGCACCGGATCGAGCTTGAGCGCCATGAGCAGCGGCACGAGCTGGTAGGGGCGCGGCTCGACGGCAATGCGGGCGAACGAGCGGAAGGGGCCGGCGCTGGAACGGAACCCCAGCCGGACGGCGTCGCGCAGCAGCCGGCACGAGCGCGCATCACCGGGATGGGCGGGGTCGGGCAGGGCAAAGGTGGCTGGCTCGACCGGTTCGAGCGGGAGGTAGATGCCGGTGATCTCATCATCCGTCCCTCCCAACGGGCGCACGACGAGCAGGTCAGGGGTTGATTCGGGCAAGACGACCCATTCGCGCCCGCGGGCGCGCACCAGTGAACCGGGTGTGAAGGCGGCGGATGTGGTCATAGGGTGATCTCGTCACGGTATGGATGGTTTGTTATATGATACAACACTTGGGGCCCGCAATCACTGGCCTGTGCCGGAGTGAATAGCCACAAAGAGACACAAAACGCACAACATCTTTCTTGTTGGTGGCTGTTGCATCGTTTGGCGGCACGCAGCAGCGCCCCTCTCCCGCGCCAGTGGGAGAGGGGCTGGGGGTGAGGGGACACCCCTCGCCCGCGTTCCACCTGTCATTGCGAGGGAGCGGCGGCACCCAGCCGCGCTGGGTGGCGCCCGACCGAAGCAATCTCCCGCTGTAGCGGTACGAGCCGGCGCTGGGATGGCAGGAACCCGGCCCTGAAGGGCCGGGCTAGGATTACGAAGCCCGCTCCGCGGGCTGATGGGTAAGTGATGGGGTCTCGCGCTCGCGGGAGATTGCTTCGCCTCGCGGCGGGCATCACACCGTGATGCCCCTACGCTCGGCTCGCAATGACAAAGGGGGGGCGGCGCTTCGCCCCCAACCCTTTGCCCCCGCGCGGTTTGGCGTTGCCCCCCCCGGCCCCTCGCCCGCGTTCCACCTGTCATTGCGAGGGAGCGGCGGCACCCAGCCGCGCTGGGTGGCGCCCGACCGAAGCAATCTCCCGCTGTAGCGGTACGAGCCGGCGCTGGGATGGCAGGCGCTGAAGGGGCGGGCTTGGGGTACGAAGCCCGTGGTGCGGGTTGCTAGCCCCCACCCCCATCCCCACCCCTGCGTTCCACCTGTCATTGCGAGGGAGCGGCGGCATCCAGCCGCGCTGGGTGGCGCCCGACCGAAGCAATCTCCCGCTGTAGCGGCACGCGCCGGCACTGGGATGGCAGGCGCTGAAGGGGCGGGCGACCCTTACGAAGCCCGCTGTGCGGGCTGACCGATGAGTGATGGGATCCCGCGCTCGCGGGGGATTGCTTCGCCTCGCGGCGGGCATCACGCCGTGATGCCCCGACCGCTCGGCTCGCAATGACAAAGGGGAAGCGGCATTTCCCCATAACGGCGCAAAGCGAGCAAAGGCGCAGAGGGGTTAAACGCAAAGGCGCGAAGATCGCAGAGGACGCGAAAGGTTTGATATGTTCCCAGCGATACACCGTTTGCACTCACCACCCACCCCATGTCGGAGCGAGGGGGATGCATAGCCACAAAGAGACACACAATACACCAAAACTTTTTTGTGGCTTTTGTGTCTCTTTGTGGCTATTTCCCCCAATGCGCCCTCTGCGCGCCGGGCAACCGTCCGGCGCTACGGCGTCGCCGGGCGGCCAAACACGAACGGATACTGGGCCACGATCGCCTCCCAATCATCGGTATAGCCGAAGCGGATCACGGTGTACCCCATATCTTCAAGGCACGCTTGCTGCTCGGCATCGCGGGCGGCCCGTTCGGGGAAGAGATGGTGCGGGCCGTCAATGTACACCGCCACCTGCTCGTCGCGATACACGAAATCGGGCCGGGTCTGGCACTCCGCGATCAGGGATTGGGCGTGCGAGGGCAAGCGCAAGCCGCGGCCGGCGATGAAGTGCAGCCACTGCTGTTCGAGGTCGGAACCGGCTTGGCGCAGCAGCGCGGCGAGATGGTCGGCGCGGCTCGCAGCCGCGGGTGCGGCGTCAACCCGGCTCTGCGCCAGATCGAGCAGCACCGCGCGGATGGCCTGCCGGTCGAGGATGGCATGATCACGCTGGTTGGTGTAGCTCAGCAGACAGTCGTAACAGGCCGCTTCACAATCTTCGCGCGCGCGCGGAGCGCGGCGCAGGTCGGCGCCGGTCGCTGGATCGAAATGGCAGATGCGCAGCGCCTCTTGAGCAACGCGGGCCAGCGCGTCGGGTTCATCGAGCAGCCGGCTGAGCACACCCGCCCCACCCTCGGCGGCCTCGTAGAAGAGGAGCAGCCGCCGATCAGCCTCAGACGGCAGCGGGTCAACCGCCAGCTCATTGTCTTCAAGGTGGAAGACGGCTTGCATAGCATGCTTGAGGGCAGCTTGCAACGACGCCATCGCCGCCAGTGAGAGCGGCTCCGCCGGTTGGAAGAGCAGGCAGTTGCGGTAATCCTCAACATACGGGATCACGCGCCGGACGCGCTCGGAGATCGGGTCATCGCTGGTATCCGCCCGGTCATGCTTTTCCCAATAGCCGCGCTCGATATCGAGCAGAAAGCCGTGCTGTTCCTTGACCTTGCGCCGCTTCCAGCCGAGGTTGATCCGCCAGATCGTCGCGCTGTGGCCGTAGGTCAGGCGGGCCAGCGGGGTGTCAGCGCGCATGACGGTCGCGACCCGCTTGGCGACGCCGCGTTGGCCGCTCTCGTCGAAGCGCACGCCGGTGATGACCTCATACCCGATCCGCATGCGCTCTTCTTCATCCGAGGTAATCCGGTCGCGCCGTTTGGTGGCGACGTTCTGCAAGCGGAATAGACTGCGGAACGGCGGATCGAGCAGTTCGTTGCAGTGGTGGCAGCGATCGGGATCGCCGGCACTGGCGCGCGGATGGAGATAGCCGCACTGCGCGCACCGCTTGGCCTCGCTGGTCAGCGGCTCGTCTTCGCTGGCGGGGGGCATAATGACCTTGTTGATGATGTAGCGCGACCCTTCGTGGTAGACAATCGCGCGCGGGCCAAACTCGGTAATCGCCAGAAAGCGCGGGCGGGAGAGAAATTCATCGCGATCGCGCTGGCGGGTGCGGCGGGCGGGAAGGTAGGCCGACAACGGCAGGCGCGGGAAGTTGTAGCCGGGCAAGAAGCCTTCGCTGGCGAAGTAGCGATAGCTGTAGAAGTCGGATTGGAGCAGATTATCAACCGCGGTGAGCAGTTTGAGTTGTTGTTCGGCTTCGGCGCGCAGCCGCTCGGCTTGTTGCTTGTCGCCGGCGCTGCGCGACGCATCGCGGATGATCCGATCTTGGGCCGCCGCTTGATCCAGCGCCGACCGGTACAAGCTGCGCCAGCGGTCACAGGCGCGGTCGAACGCCGCTGGGATCTGCGTGATCACCTGATCGAGCCAACCGTCGTGGTACCACCCCGCCGCCTGCAATGCCGGACGGAGGGAGGCAAGCACCTGCTCGGCGCGGGTACGGGTGCGCCGGCGCGCGCCGGGGTCGGCCAGCGCCGCCTCGACGTGCGGTTGCACCTTCAATGAAGGTTTGTCGCCGGCGACATCCAGCACGTCACGCAAGGATGTGCCGAGACTGAGGCCGGATTCGGCCAGCCAGACGGCATGGATATGCGCGCGGAGCAACTCTTGGTTAGCGAGATCGAGGCGGGGCGGCGTCACCGCGCCAGCCACCATCCGTTCGGGCCGTTGGAAGAAATACTGGTCGTGCGGGCTGCCGGTCGAGCAGTAGGTCATCACCAGCGCCGGCTGGCCGCTGCGCCCGGCCCGCCCGCTGCGCTGGGCATAGTTGGCCGGGGTCGGCGGCACATTGCGCAGGTAGACCACATTCAGCTCGGCAATATCCACCCCCAGCTCCATCGTCGGCGAACAGTAGAGGACCGGCAATGCCCCCTCGCGGAACGCCTGTTCGCGGGTTTGGCGATCTTCCGCCGGGACTTGGGCAGTATGTTCGCGGGCCTCAATCCCGGCCAGTTTCGCCGCCACCTCGCGGTAGAAGCGCACGAAGAACGGATTGGTGCGCCCGCCGTCTTGCGACTCGTTCGGCATGCGGATGGGGTCGCGGAAGGGGCGGGCGCCATCGCCGGCCATCCAGCGCAGGCCGGACGCCTTGAGCTGATACCCCGGCACGTCCCGCGGCGTCCTCGGGTGATCGACGACGGCAACCAACCCCGCGATCACGAGCGCCTCGAGAAGCTGGCGGATGATCGCCTCGGTATCGGCAAGGCTGATGCGTTCGCCGTACTCAGGAAAGGTCGTACGCCGGCGGAGCAAGCGGCCAAAGCTTGAGCGGGCCGAGAGGTAGAGATTGCCGCCATAATCGTTCGGGCCGCGCGACCGCGGATAGAGCACGGCGGCATGCTCCATCTGCTCGTCTTCATCGAGCGCCCACGGCGCGATCAGGTATTGGCTGCTGGCTTGGCGCAGCCGCTCGTGATACGTCTGGTCGAGATATTCGACCTGAATCGCCAACTCTCGCCGCATCACATCCAGCAGCGTCCGCGCCACCTCGCGGCGGGTCTGCGGTGACGCACCGGCGAGCGCCGGATGCGTTGCGTGCCAGATGTCTTCGGCGGCGCACAGATCAGCGAGCGACTCATAGTGAATCTCGAGCAAACCGCACTGTTCAAGGTTGGGCGAGGTAATCCGCCAGCCGCGCTTCAGATCGCGATAGATGCGATACCCCAACACGTTGCGGAGGGCTTGCTCGGTCTCGGTCTTGGCCGCAAAGCGCGCCTGCGGATTGGCGGCATAGGCCGCAAATGGCAGGTTGAGCGCCTCGAACACCTTTTGGGTCAGTTCATCGAAGCGCACCCCCTGCGGCCCAGCGCGTTGCACCGCCGCATAGATCGCGCCGCGCAACACGCCAATCTCGACAAAATCGTTGAAGTGGCCGGCTTGCAGCGCCGCGTCTTGGCGATTATCGGTGAAGCTGAGCACCTTCTGCGCTTGGCGCGGCAACTCTGATTCGCGGAGGGCGTGAATGGCGGCGAGATTGAGAATCGTAGTCGCCGTGCTGCGCCCTTCCGAGCTGAGCGTGCTCAGTTTGGCAAACTCGCCGATCCGGGCTTGATACGAGACGCCGCAGCGCAAGCAGAAGCGGAACGGCGCCGGCACGTAGTGGCAGACAAGCGCGCCCTCACCAGCTTCACCGGCAGGCGTGACCATCATCTGCTCCGGTACAAACTTCTGCTGATCTTTGCGCACCCGCAGATCGCCGGCAGCAGTCTCTTCCAGCCATTCGTCGGGCAGCCGGTCGAGCTGCGCGTCCCAGTCCTCCGGCCACGGCGCGTCACGACTGACATAGAGATAGCCAAGTGCCCGCTCGCTGGCAGTATCGTCACTCAGCTCATCAGGCGTGCGCGGCGTGAGGTACTCCCGTCCGGTCTGGCTATCACGCACACGGAAGACGCTGTAGTACTCTTGCCCGCACTCGCGGCAGAACGCGAGCGGAAACAGCCGTTTCTCACGCGCACCGGGAACGAACTGCTGGCCATACACCGTGATAAACCGCCGGTCTTCCGGTTCGAGCGAGGCGTAGACGGTATCGCCGCGACTGATGAACTGGTGGAGGCGGAAGGCAAACGGACGCATGCCGGTGGCGGGATCGGGTTCGCAGGCATAGCCGCCGAGCAGGGTGGTTTGGATGGCGGTGGCGCAATCCGCGACCGGCGCGCCGGTCAGATCGTGCAGCTTCTCCGCCGCATCGGTGATGCTGCACGGTTGCGCCCGCACCAAGCGCCCGCTACCGGGTTCGGCGCGCACGCCGAACGCGCTTTCGATCCAGCTCGCCAGCGGGTCGGCGATAAACGCATCGAAGCGGGTGGGAGGCGGCGCGGCAGGATCGCGGAGGCGGTCGCGCAGCGCGGCCAGAAACGCTGGGTCGTCCACCCGCCGCTCTGGCGTCATCCGGCGGAGCGTCTCACCGATCACGTGTTCGGGCGCCACCGTGACGCCGAAGATCTGCGACGCCACCTTCGCCACTTCCGCCTGCTGCTCGGCAAACGTCCCCGCGCCGGCCAGCGTCGCCGAGGTGCCGACCATCTGGATGTGCGCAGAGGCGAACCGATCCTGCGCCCGCCGGATGAGCAGGGCCACATCCGATCCTTGGCGGCCACGGTAGGTATGCAGCTCATCAAAGACCAGAAACCGCAATCCCTGCGCCTGCGCCACCAACTGGCGTTCAAGCGGACGGGTCAAGATGAGTTCGAGCATCACATAGTTGGTGAGCAGAATATCGGGCGGCTGGGCAATAATCGCTTGGCGCGTTTCATCGTCCTCTTGGCCGGTATAGCGGGCAAAGGTCACTGGGCCGCGCCCATCGGGAAACCCCGCGCGGAGAAACTTCTCCAACTCGCCGTACTGGCTGTTGGCCAGCGCATTCATCGGGTAGACGATAATCGCCTGAATGCCATTGCCCGACCCGCGCCGCAGCACGTGATCGACAATTGGGACAATGTACGACAGACTCTTACCGGAACCGGTGCCGGTGGTGAGGACATAATGATGGCCGGCGCGCGCCGTGCGCACCGCCGCTTCTTGGTGGGTATGCAAGCGCAACGGCTTACTGGGGCCGCGATCCTTGTCGCGGCGAAAGATCTGGCCACAGGTGGGATGCAACACCCCTTCGGCCACCAGATCATCGATCCACGCCCCCGGCTGAAAGGCCGGGTTCAGTTGGATCAGCGCATCCGGCCAGAGCAACCCGTTCGCAATCGCGTCCTCTACCGTCTGGCGGATCCGCGCATCGCGGATCTGGTAAAAGCTGCTGGTGTAATCGCGATACTCGCCAATCAACCGGTCACGGAGCGTAAAGATGTTCATGGCGTTGTCCCATGCAAATCACGCGAAAAAGGTATGCAAAAAGTATATCACGGCGATGGTGAGGGTGCAGGGAGCTAACCGGAAGATGAGGTGGATCCGCGTCCGATTGCGTTTGAATGGGACATACACCCGGATTTTACGGATAGACACGGCTTTGCGGTCCCCCAAAACCGTGGAAATCCATTCCATCCGTGTTCATCTGTGTCCTAGTAATTGAATAAGCCTATCCATCACGCTGCGAGCCAGCGTAGCGCGGCTGTGCATCATACGCCGCTTAGTTACCTGCCTGCAAGAGCAGCATAAGGCGCGCTATAATAGTGAATATCGCTTGAAATGATACATCGTGAGGCCAGCCTATGCCCTTCACCCACGGCCACGCTTTGATCATTGGAGTCGGCAGCTACCAGTATGAGCCGCGGCTGAACGTGCCGATCACGGTGGCTGATGCCGAGGCGGTGGCGACGGTTGTACGCGATCCGCAGTTCTGCGGCTATCCAGCAGCGCAGGTAACGCTCCTGACCAATGCCACTGCAACCCGCGATCGCATCCTTGCCGCGTTGAATGACCTTGCCGCGCGCACGACGCATGCTGATACGGTGTTGATCTTCTACAGCGGTCACGGTGCGTATAGCGCCGATAAAATGTACCATCTCACGACGCACGATACCCGCTGGGCCGGTGATCAGGTGGCAGCCGGTACGGCAGTGAGCCAGCCAGAGTTGCTCGACAGGCTGCGCGCGATTCCGGCGCAACGGCTGCTCTTGCTGATCAATGCCTGCCACGCCGGCGAGCTGTCACCCGTGCTTGGCGGGAGCGAGCAGCTCTCTATCGGCCAGCCGTTGCCGGCGCACACTGCCGATGCGATCCTCGCCACCGGCAGCGGCAGGATCATCATTACCGCCTGTCGCGAACAGCAAGTCTCGTACATCGGCCCCGGCCCGCTCACCATCTTTGCGCAGGCGCTGACCGACGGCTTGCGCGGGCACGGCTTCAGCGGGAGGGCCGGCTACATCAGCGTGTTCGACCTCTACACCCATCTCTATTTTGCGGTGACTGACGCGGTGCAACGGCATGTAACGCCGGCGCAGCGCCAGCTTCACCGTTGCGATACCCAAGAACCGGAATTGACGGTGCTGAAGGGAGTAGGGCCGTTTCCGGTCGCGCTGTACCGCGGGGCCACCACGCTCGGCGACTTCCCGGCAGACCACGCGCCACCCGCCGGCGTTGCCCTGCGCGAGGTACCGCCGGAGCACAGCCAGTGGGTCTTTGCGCAGTCGATCAGCGGCGCTGGGGCAGTTGGGATTGGCGGGTCAGCGAGCAACAGCCCGATCATCACCGGCACCCACAACACGGTGATCCAGTCGGGCCGCGACACCATTCGAGCCGGTAGAGATGTCAACCAGATTGGCGGTGATTATGTGGCCGGCGACAAAATCACCACCGGCAACATCAGCGGCACCGGGATCGCAATTGGCTCACATGCACAGGCCATCGTGCAGCAGAGCAGCGACCACGCGGCCTTCGCCCGCGCCTTCGCCGCGATCTACGCCGCCATCAAGGCCCGCCCGGAAGACCCGAACGTTGATAAAACCGAGATGAGTGATACGGTCAAGAAGATTGAGCAAGAGGCGCTGAAAAGGGATCAAGCCAACGAGCACAAACTCACCCGCTGGCTGCGCAACCTTGCCGCTATGGCCGATGATATCTTTGAGGTCACGGTAGCTGCGCTCACTGGGCCGCAGGCCGCCTTCGCAACCGTCGCGCGCAAGGTAGCAGAAAAGGTACGCAAGGAGCAGAATGATGAGTGAGGGACAATCGAACCAATCTGGCCGCGACACCATCCACGCCGGCAGAGACGTTTACCAGATTGGCGGCGATAATGTGGCCGGCGATAAGGTTGTTCATCTGTACCAAGCGATCTGGCGTCCGTTGCCCGTGCAGTATCGAACGCTGGTGCAGCCGCTGATCGAACACTACACCGCCGTCTTTGGCGGACGTGAGACCGAACTGGCCACGCTTGACGCCTTCTTGGCCGATCCTGACCACCCTTGCGCCCTGCTGGTCGCCCCGACCGGACGCGGCAAAACGGCGCTGCTCGTTCACTGGATCGCGCGGGTGCAACAACAGTCCCCGCAGTGGCGGGTCATCTTCGCGCCGATCAGCATCCGCTTCCAAACCGCGAGCGAGCAGGTCGCGCTGGGATTACTGGCCCACAGCCTTGCCGAAGCCCACAACGATCTTGACCAATACGGCCGCTACGACCAATCGCCGCTCAGCCTGCGCGCGCTGATCAGCGACTATCTGCGCCGCCCGCTCCCCGCCGGCGTCCAACTCCTAGTAGCGATCGACGGGATTGATAAAGCGACCGGCTGGCAGCTCGGCCCGCTGGGCCGTCCCGCCGATCGGGTGAAGATCATCGTGGCGGCGCGCGAGCACGCCAAAGCCACCCGCGCTGACTACCAACACCAGCTTGGCTGGGACTACACGCCGGTCCAGCAGCTCACCCTCGCCAACCTCACCCGGCCCGCCGTCGAAGAGCTGCTGCGGCAGAGCGGGTTGGAGCAGGCCGGCGATCCGGACTTCATCGATCAATTCTACCGGGTCAGCGAAGGCGATCCGCTGACGTGCAACCTGCTGATCAAAGCGCTTACCAGCGGCGCGATCACCCCCGACTCCCTCAGCCGGCGACCGCCTTCGCAACCGTCGCGCGCAAGGTGGCAGAAAAGGTACGCAAGGAGCGGAATGATAAGTGAGGGACAATCGAACCAATCTGGCCCCATCCACGCCGGCAGAGATGTCAACCAGATTGGCGGCGATTATGTCGCCGGCGATAAGGTTGTTCATCAGTACCAAGCGATCTGGCGTCCGCTGCCCGTGCAGTATCGAACGCTGGTGCAGCCACTGATCGAACACTACACCGCCGTCTTTGGCGGACGTGAGACCGAACTGGCCGCGCTCGACGCCTTCTTGGCCGATCCTGACCACCCCTGCGCCCTGCTGGTCGCCCCGACCGGACGCGGCAAAACGGCACTGCTCGTTCACTGGATCGCGCGGGTGCAACAACAGTCCCCGCAGTGGCGGATCATCTTCGCGCCGATCAGCATCCGCTTCCAAACCGCGAGCGAGCAGGTTGCGCTAGGATTGCTGGCCCACAGTCTCGCCGAAGCCCACAACGATCTTGACCAATACAGCCGCTACGACCAATCGCCGCCCAGCCTGCGCGCGCTGATCAGCGACTATCTGCGCCGCCCGCTCCCCGCCGGCGTCCAACTCCTAGTAGCGATCGACGGGATTGATGAAGCGACCGGCTGGCAGCTCGGCCCGCTGGGCCGTCCCGCCGCTGGGGTGAAGATCATCGTGGCGGCGCGCGAGCACGCCAACGCCACCCGCGCCGGCTACCAACACCAGCTTGGCTGGGACTACACGCCGGTCCAGCAGCTCACCCTCGCCAACCTTACCCGGCCTGCCGTCGCTGCGCTGCTGCGGCAGAGCGGGTTGGAGCAGGCCGGCGATCCGGACTTCATCGATCAATTCTACCGGGTCAGCGAAGGCGATCCGCTGACGTGCAACCTGCTGATCAAGGCGCTGCGCAGTAACGCGATCACCCCCGCCTCCCTCAGCCGGCGACCGCCGGGTCTGGCAGAATTCCTCAGAGATTGGGTAGACAGCCTACGGAAACGGCGGCAAGCCAGCCGGCCCATCCGCGAACTGCTGGCGCTCTGCGCCGCCGCCTACGGGCCGCTGAGCAGCGACGATCTCCAAGCCTTGGCGCCGGACGTCTTCGCCGAACAGAGCGAGATTGTTGATGCGGTTCACGACGACGAGGTGGCCCGGTTCATCATCACCGTTGGCGAGCACACGTATGTCTTCAGCCACCAACGGCTGCGCGAAGTCTTCCTCGAACAGGTCTACCCGGCCAAGGATCGGGCCCAGCTCCAGCAACGGTTAATCAGCTACGGCAAGCAGTGGTACGCCAACCGCAGCCAGCCCCTGCCCGACTACCTGCGCCAGTTCTGGATCGCCCACCTGCGCGCTGGCGGGGAATGGGAGCTGATGGAGCGCGTGCTGACGGAGATTGTCCCCAGCGCTGACGGCCAGCGCGTTTACCAACCGTGGCAGGTGGCGCGCTCCGCGGCGGAGGGGAGCGATACCGGCTATCTGAGCGACCTCGCCATCCTCTGGGATTGGGCAGATCAGCATAACGATCTTGGGTTAGCCCTACGCTGCGCGCTGATCGCCGCCAGCCTGCGCAGCCGCAGCGGCAACCTCACGCCGGAACTGCTGGTGCAACTGGTGCAAATAGGCACGCCGGAGGGCACGTGGAGCGCAGCGGCAGCATTAGAGACGGTAGCGCACATGCCGGAGGCAAGGCAGCAGGCCGCGTGTATCGGCGCGCTCATCGAGGCCGGCATCGAACTGCTGTGGGAACGGGCACTGGAGGTTGCCCGCACTATCACCGATGAATGGTACCAAGCGCAGACACTGGCCGCCCTCGCCCCGCACCTGCCATCACCACTGCTGGCCGAGGCCTTTGCCGCCGCTCAAGCCATCACTGATGAGTGGCCCCGCGCCGAGGCACTGGCCGCCCTCGTTCCCCGCTTGCCGCCTGCCGAACGGGACGAAGTGCTGACTAACGCCCTCGCCGCCGTTCAAGCTATCTCCAATGAGTATTCTCACGCCCGCGCGCTGGCCGTCCTCGCTCCCCACCTACCACCTGTTGAACAGGACACCGTGCTGACTAACGCCCTTGCCGCCACCCAAGCCATCGCTAATGAATGGCCCCGCGTCGAGGCGCTGGCCGCCCTCGCTCCTCGCCTGCCCGAACCACTACTGGCCGCGGCCCTCGCTACCGCTCAAACTATCGCTAATGAATGGCCCCGCGCCAAGGCGCTGACCGCTCTCGCCCCCCATCTGCCTAAACCGCTGCTGTCAAAAGCCCTCGCCGCCGCCCTCGCCATCGCTGATAGAAGGTACCGCGTTCGTGTGCTGGCTGCCCTCGCTCCTCACCTGTCATCTGCCGACCGGGACGAAGTGCTGGCCGCGGTCGCCATCGCTGATAGAAGGTACCACGTCCGTGCGCTGGTTACCCTCGCTCCTCACCTGTCGTCTGCCGAACGAAACAACGTGTTAGCTGAGGCTCTTACTACTGCTACCGCCATTCGTGTTGAGGATGAACGTGCCGAGGCGCTGGCCGCCCTCGGCCCCCACCTGCCCGAACCGTTGCTGGCCGACGCCCTCACTGCCGCTAAAGCCATCACCAATGAAGGTCCCCGCGCCGCAGCGCTAGCCGCCCTCGCCCCCCACCTGCCCGAACCGTTGCTAGCCGACGCCCTCGCCGCCGCCCAAGTCATTCGCGCTGCGGATGCCCGCGCCCGCGCGCTGGCCGCCCTCGCCCCCTACCTACCGCCTCCGGACCGGGAAGCGGCTCTGGCCGAGGCCCTCACCGCCGCCCAAACCATCACTGATGAACGGTACCGCGCCGAGGCGCTGGCCGCCCTCGCCCCCCACCTGCCCCCACCCGACCAGACAGCGGCGCTGGCCGAGGTCCTTGCCGCCGCCCAAGCCATCACTGATGAACGGTACCGCGCCGAGGCGCTGGCCGCCCTCGCCCCCCACCTGCCGCCTGCCGAACGGGACGCTGTACTGACCAAGGCCCTCGCCGCCACCCAAGCCATTCGCGCTGCGGATGCCCGCGCCGAGGCGCTAGCCACCCTCGCCCCCCACCTACCACCACCGCTGCTGGTCGATGCATTTGACGTCGCCAAAGCCATCACCGATGCGGGGTACCGTGCCAAGGCGCTCACTGCTATCGCACCCCTCTTGCCACCGCCCAACCGGGAAGCGGCACTAGCAGAGACCCTAACTGCTGCGCAAGCGATCAGCAATGAATGGAGCCGCACCGACGTGCTGGCCGCCCTCGCCCCCCACCTGCCCGAACCGCTGCTGGCCGAGGCCCTCGCCGCCGCCACAGCCATTAATGAGCGGTACCGCGCCCGCGCGCTGGCCGCCCTCGCCCCCCACCTGCCCGAACCGCTGCTGATCGAGGCCCTCGCCGCCGCTCAAGCCATCACTGATGAGTGGTACCGCGCCGAAGCACTGGCCGCCCTCGCCCCCTACCTACCGTCTCCGGACCGGGAAGCGACGCAGGTCAAGGCTCTCGCCGCCGCCCAAGCGATCAACGATGAGAAAAATCGTGCCACGGTGCTGGCTGCCCTCGCCCCCCATCTATCGCCTCCGCTGCTGGCCGAGGCTCTCGCCGCTGCCCAAGCCATTACCAATGAGGAAGCTCGCGCCTATGCGCTAGCTACCCTTGCCTCCCACCTACCACCTGTCGAACGGGACGCTGGGCTGGCCGCTGCCCTCACCACTGCTCTCGCTATCACCGATGTGAAATCCCGCACCTTTGCGCTGGCCGTTCTCGCTCCCCACCTGCCCGAACCGGTGCTGGCCGAGGCCCTCGCCGACGCCCTCGCCGCCGCTTACGTCATTACCGATGCGGAATCCCGCTTCTATGCGCTGGTCACCCTCACCCCTCACCTACCAACTATCAAACGGGAAGCCGTGCTGACCGACGCCTTCACTGCTACTCAAGACATCACCGAAGAAGTGCCCCGTTCCTTCGCGTTGACCACCCTCATTCCCTACCTGCCTAAAGTGCTGCTAGCCGCGGCACTCGCCAGCGCCTGCGCCATTAACCTTGAAGGAATCCGTACCGCAGTACTAGCCGCCCTCGCCCCGCAGCTCGCGAGCGCGCACGGCGACAACGCTGCCCTCTTCGCCAAGACGTTGCGCGACCTTGCCCGCCGTGGTCGTCCGGCGCTGCTCGGCGATCTGGCGGCGCTGGCGCCGTGGATCGTCGCGTTGGCCGAGCAGTTGCAGCAGCCGAAGCTGCCGGCGGCGCTGGCGCAGCATATCGTGGAGACGGCGCGGTGCTGGCCGTGATGGGTGGCGGGATCATTTGGGGGGAGCGGCCACGGATGCGCACGGCGCTTTTGGGAGTGGGCCACAAATCCGTGCCAATCCGTGTCCGCTCTCTATGCCCGCCCCAGCGCCGGCAGGTGCAAATCGCGGCGGACGGCCAGCAGGCGCAGGATCACGACCACCAGCATGCCCACCGCGAGCGCGATCGGTTGCGCGACCCCGAACGCTCCTAGTCCGAGGTAGACCGCGATCCCGCTGACGGCGGCAGTGGCGTAGATTTCGCGGCGCAGGATCAGCGGCACTTGCGCGGTGAGCACATCGCGCAAGACGCCGCCGGTGACGCCGGTCATGGTGCCGAGGAGGATGACGATCAGCGGCGGGCATTGGGCGGCTTCGGCCACTTGCGCGCCAGAGAGGGCGAATAAGCCTAAGCCTAACGCATCGGCCACGAGCAGCGGTGTGCGCGGCGCCGGCCAGAAGCGCAGGTAGGCAACGGTCAGCGCCGCCGCTGCGATGATCACGATGACGTACCACGAATCGCTGATCCAGAAGATCGGGTGCCGGTCGAGCAGTAGATCGCGCAGGGTGCCGCCGCCGATCGCGGTCACCGCTGCAACGACTAGCAGGCCAAAGGCATCGAGTCCGCGGTCGCGAGCGGCGATCACGCCACTGGCGGCAAACACTGCGACGCCGGCAAGGTCGAGGTAGTAGAGGAGCAAGGGTGGTTCCTTTCTGGCTAGGCGGTACCGGCTAAATGTGAGGAGTGCGGCAGTGTGACTGCCGCACTCCATAGCTAGAGCTGCGTCGATCCGGAGTGTAACACACCCGCAATCCAGTTTTCTATCCACCGTTCGCCCGATCCGGCAGACGCATTGCCGGGGAGACGCACTGCCGTGCGTCTTTACGCCCGTTCGCCCGATCCGGCAGACGCATTGCCTTACACACAAAGACGCAGAGCAAGCAAAGGCGCAGAGATGTTTAAACGCAAAGGCGCGAAGAACGCAGAGGGCGCGAAGGTTTTTTGAAGAGGGGCATAAGCACGCTTGAACCACTCCACCAAACCCTTTGCGCCTTTGCGTCTTTGCGTGTTACATACTTTGCGGCCTTTGCGGAGCCGGACAGCCGTCCGGCTCTACAACGGCTTTGCGTGTGACCCTCTGCGCCTTGGCTCGCTTTACGGCTTTGTGTTGACGCCCTCGCCCGCTTTCCGGCTGTCATTGCGAGGGAGCGGCGGTACCCAGCGTGGCTGGGTGCCGCCCGACCGAAGCAATCTCCTGCTTCAGCGGCACGAGCCGGCTCAGAGGCGGGATCTCCTTACGAAGCCCACGGCACGGGCTGATCGGTGAGTGATGGGATCCCGCCCTCGCGGGAGATTGCTTCGCCTCGCGGTGGGCCGAGCAACGCTCGGCCCCGACCGCTCGGCTCGCAATGACATGGGGGGAGCGGCGCTTCCCTAACCACCTTGGCGCCGGTTGGGGTTTTTACCGCAGGGGGCGCGGAGGACGCGGAGGGGTATCAACACACCAACATCCCTTTGCGCCCTCTGCGGAGCCGGACAGCCGTCCGGCTCTACAACGGCTTTGCGTTTAAAGCCTTTGCGCCCTCTGCGTTCTTTGCGGCTTTGCGTTTGAACCCTTTGCGCCTTTGCTCGCTTTGCCGTGCGGCTCTACAGGCGATACGCTCGGCGCGCCAACCCGACCGCCAGTTCGCCGGCCAGCTCGACCGCGTCGTCTTCGGTGAGCAGGCCTTCCACCACGTGGCCGGCCAGCCAGTCGCAGCTCACGCGCTGCCAGACATCGTGGCGGGCCGGGATTGAGCAGAAGGCGCGGGTGTCGTCGTTGAAGCCGGCGGTGTTGGCGAAGCCAGCCGTTTCGATCACCAGATCGAAGTAGCGGCGCATGCCTTGCACGCTGTCAAAGAACCACCACGGCGGGCCGAGCAGCACGGCGGAATAGTAGCCGGCTAACGGTGCTAGCTCGCGGCTGTAGGTGCTCTCGTCGAGGGTGAAGAGAATAAGGCGGAAGCGCGGGTCGTCGCCGTAGGCGTTGAGCAACGGGCGCAGGTTGCGCGTCCATTCGGTGGCGAGCGGAATGTCGGCGCCTTTGTCGGGGCCGAAGCGGGCTAGCAGCGCCGCGTGATGGTTGCGCAAACTGCCGGCATGGAGTTGCATGACCAAGCCGTCTTCGCAGCTCATGCGGGCGAACTCGATCAGCATGTGGGCGGTGAAGCGGGCCGCGTCGCTTGCCGTGGCTGCGCCGCGCAAAGCGCGCGTGAAGATTGTCTCTGCTTCAACTGGGCTCAGCCGCTCGGTGTATGGCGTCTCGACACCGTGATCGGTTGCCAGCGCGCCAAGCGCTTTGAACGCGGCCCGCCGCTGTTCGATGGCCATGATGAAGGTGCGGTAATCCACCACGTCAATCCCAGCCAAACTGCTTAGCCGGCTAACAGTCTCGCGCCAGCCGGGGTCAGCCAGCGCGAGCAGCGCGTCGGGGCGGAAGGTGGGGCGCACTTGCGGGAAGCCGTCAGCGCGCAGGCGGCGGTGGTGGTCGAGCGGATCGGTCGCGGCGTCGGTGGTGGCGAGCAGTTCGATCTGGAAGCGGCGGAAGAGCGCGCGCGGGGTGAAATCCGGTTCGGCCAGCCGGGCCGCAATCTGATCGTAGATGCGTTGGGCGCTGGCGGCAGTGAGCCGTTCCGTGACCCCAAACAGCTCAACCAGCACGGTCGCCAGCCAGAGGCCGGTGGGGGTGGCGCGAAACAGGTGAATGTGTTCGGCGAAGCGTTGCCAGATCGCGCGGTGATCGGTCTCGTGCCAGCCGCCATCTCGCGGCGCAATCCCCATGTGTGCGAGCGAAACCCCTTGGCTGGCTAGCATGCGCAAGATGTAGTGATCGGGCAGGATGAAGAGTTCGGTCGGCGAGCCAAAGCGCGCTACTGGATCGGCCAGCAACTGCGGCGGCACGTGGCCGTGCGGGCAGACGAGCGGCAACGTGTTGACCTGTTCGTAGAGCGCGCGGGCGAGGGTGCGGCGGGCCGGGTCGCTGCTGAAACATCGGTCAGGCGAGAGCGGCCATAGCATACGACCTCCTAATCCAAAGGCGCAGAGCAAGCAAAGGCGCAGAGGACGCCAAGAACGCAAAGCATTTTAAACGCAAAGGCGCGAAGAACGCTAAGAACGCAGAGGCTTTTTGGGGTTGTAAAATCGCGATTTAGCTCATTGTAACGCGCTAAATCAGCGCGAAGAACGCTAAGAACGCAGAGGCTTTTTGGGGAGGGGTACAAGCACGCTTGAACCACTCCACCAAACCCTTTGCGCCTTTGCGCCGGCGCAGAGATGCTAAACGCAAAGACGCGAAGGACGCAGAGGGCGCAAAGGGTTTTTGGGAGGGGTACAAGCAGGCTCGAACCATCCCAAACAACATCCTTTGCGTCTTTGCTCCCTCTGCGTCTCTGCGTTGTACACTTTGCGCCTTTGCGTGTTACATCCTTTGCGCCCTTTGCGTCCTAGTAAACAGATCTTTGCGTTAGGTGAGCAATCTCTCTCGCGCAACCTACCGCGCTTGCGCTACAGTATACCTATCCTTGCGATAGGTGCGCATGCGTGGCAATTGGCCCATTCCCCAGAACAAAGGAGGCAGCACAATGAAGTGCCGCGAACGGCTCGAACAGTATCTGCACGACAATGGCGTCGCCTACCATCTTTACCATCACGCGCCGGCCTACACCGCGCAGGCAGTGGCCGAACGCGAGCACGTGCCGAACCAGATGGTGGCGAAGGTGGTGATCGCAGTGGCCGATGGCGAGCTGGTGATGCTGGTGGTGCCGGCCTCGCGCCGGATTGATGTAGCAAAGGTGCGCGCGTTGCTCAATGCTAGCGAGGTGCGGCTGGCGACCGAGTTGGAATTGGCCGAAGCCTTCCCGGATTGTGAGATTGGCGCTATTCCGCCGTTCGGCAATCTCTATCAGATGCCGGTGTACGTTGACGAGACACTGACCGCCGATCCGATTATCTTCATCCAGCCGGGAGAGCATACCACTGCGTTGAGCCTGTCCTACAGCGACTTTGCCCGGCTGGCGCAGCCAACCATCGCCTCGTTCGTCGCCGAGCACCGGCGCGAAGTGGCGGCGCCGCATAACGACATCAAAGAGATGGGTGCGTGGTAAGCGGAAGGCGCAGAGGGGGCAAAGGCGCAGAGGATGCAGAGATTCTAAACGCAAAGACGCCAAGAACGCAGAGGGCGCGAAGGTTTTTTGGGGAGGGGTACAAGCACGCTTACACCATATACTCAAAACCTTTGCGTCTTTGCGCCTTTGCGTGTAAAACTCTTTGCGTCTTTGCGGCTTGAGGTTGAAGGGGTGAGCGATGGAACTACATCTCGTGCCAATCAAGAAACCGGCTGAGCTGAACATCATTCTCGGCCAGAGCCATTTCATCAAGACGGTCGAAGATCTGCACGAGGCACTGGTCAACGCCGTACCGGGGATTCGCTTCGGCCTCGCCTTCTGCGAAGCGTCGGGCGAACGGCTAGTGCGCTGGAGCGGCACCGACGAGACGTTGATCACGCTGGCGCGCGAGAATGCGCTGGCGATCGGCGCCGGGCACAGCTTTCTCATCGTGCTTGGCAACGGGTTCTATCCGGTCAATGTGTTGAACGCCATCAAACAGGTGCCGGAGGTCTGCCGCATCTTTTGCGCCACCGCCAACCCGGTCGAGGTGGTGATCGCCGAGAGCAGCCAAGGGCGGGGCATCCTCGGCGTGATCGACGGCTCGCCGCCGCTGGGTGTTGAGGACGAAGCGGGTATCGCGTGGCGGAAAGAGTTCTTGCGCCGGATTGGGTATAAGTTGTAGGAACTGTGGAGTGCGGCAGTCAAACTGCCGCACTCCATAACCGCCGCTTCGCGAGCGCGAGAGCAACCCCTTTCCGTATCGCTGCACCTCCCTCCCCCAGCGGGGGAGGGCTGGGGTGGGGCCAGATCCCCCCTCCCCCAGCGGGGGAGGGGCCGGGGGTGGGGGCCACGCCGCTTGCTACGAGCGCGGGAGCAACCCGCGGTGGGTTCGCTCGCGCCAAAGCGGGAGATTGCTTCGGGCGCTTCGCGCCCTCGCAATGACAGACGGGCCTGTCATTGCGAGCCGCCGGAGGCGGCGAAGCAATCCCCCACGAGCGCGGGAGCGGCCACTTTCCGCATCGCTGTAACTCCCTCCCCCATTGAGGGATGGACAGAACACTTGGTTGAGTACTACTGTTTGATCGCTATGCGACGCCTCAACACTCGGTTCTCCGCTCCCCTCTCCCGCGCCAGTGGGAGAGGGGCTGGGGGTGAGGGCCAGCAGCCCGCGCAGCGGGCTTCGTAATCCTAGCCCGGCCCTTTAGGGCCGGGTTCTGGGCAGATCGCCCTTGCCCCCGGAGAAGGAGGCCGGGGGTGGGGCCACACCACTCCCCGCGAGCGCAGGAACTGCCTGCTGTACCATGAGAGACGGAACGTCGCTTTGTCTATAAGGGAACCCTATGCCCACCAAAACCGACTGGTGCGCCATCATCGATCGCCATCTGCCCCCGGTTAACCAGCTCGTCGCGCGCAATCGCGCTATCACCGCCGCCTACGCCAGTTGGTATCTGCGCCAGCCGTGGTTGTTTCGCTGGGCTGGCTTAGCCGCCTTTGCTTCGGCCCAAGCCGGGATTGGTATCGCGCTGGCCGAGCAACTGATGGCACCGCAGCGGATGATCGGCAACGGCGCTGCGCAACCGGCCAATGCCGCCACGCTCGACCTGCTCGGCGTGCTGGCGGGGCGCGGCGTAAGTCTGGCCCTGCTTGCGCCTACCCTGCTGCACGCCGCCGCCACCGGCCAACTGCTGGAAGACTTGTTGGTTATCAAACAGGCCAACGATGCTATCTTCAACGATACCGGCTGGGCCCATCTGGCCTACATCCACGGCGGGTTGGCCGAGCTAGAGCGGTGCGTTGCCGAGAGCGATCAGGCTATTCTGGTAGCCTTTCGCCTGCTTGATGAAGGCGCGCAACGCATGTGCAAACCTGAGACCTTCACTGACGGCTGGGAGTTGGTGAATCAGGCGGCGCTGACCCTGCTGCGCCACGAGCAGATGACGATCTTGCCGCCGTATATGGCCCGCTTGTCAGACCTTGGCCGCCTGATCGCTTCGTTGGGCACGTGGATGGACTTTACCGGCGGCGGGCCAGTGGGGGGGCCGTCCTTCCCCAACTTCTTTGGCTTACCGGCGGTGTTGAGCGGCGCGCGTAGCATTGCCAATACCACCGACCGCTGGACGTGGATCGAGCGCGATCTGTTGCCGGCGTGGTTTGCGCACAGCGCAGCCTACCGTGAAGGTGGCCCGCTCGATCGCCGGTTGCGTATGCTGGCAGAGAGTTAGGATAGCCGCAAAAAGCCGAGCTGATATAGCGTATACTCATATTGCAGTTAACACACCTTACGCTGTGTGCGTTGAGCATGCAGACATTTGGCGCCGAACCGGCGCCACTGGCACTATGTGCTGAGAAAAAAGCCGGCGCCATCTCGCCTGCCTATATGAAAGCACCAACCACCACGATGACCCTCAACATCACGATCATCTCCCGTTCCGAATGGCCCGCCGTGCTCGAACTGTTTGACCGCTGCAACCACAGCGACGGCATCGTCTTACCGGTGTGGCTCGATGCCGATCCGTTGCCGGCACTGGTCGCGGCGCGGATCGGCGAGACCGTAGCGGGGGGTGCGGTGCTGTACGGCTACTTTGAGATCGAAGCCGTGATTGCGGTTGATCCAGCGTGGCGCCGGCGCGGCATTGGCCGGAGCTTGCTGACCCAGATCGGGCAATGGGCGCAGGCGCGGGGCGGGAGCTGGGTGGCGGTGGCTGATGAAGCGGGGCCAGCGGTCGCGCCATTCGCGGCGGCATTGGGGTTGCAACGGCTGAACATCGAAGTGCAGCTTGTCCTTGACCCGGCCCGGCTGCCGCCGCTGCCTGATGTGCCGGCGGCGTGGCACACCCGCCTCGCTGAACCCAATGACGCCGATGCGCTGACCGCGATCATCGCCGATGCCTTCGGCGACCCCGTCGAGCAGGTGGCGGCGTTTGTCGCCGACCGCATCGCGAACCCGGTGCATCGCTTTGTGATCGGCGAAATCGGCGCGAGACCGGTGGCGGCGATGCGCCTGCTGCGCAACGAGCAGGGGATCATGATCACGACTTTCGGCGTGCGCCGCGACCAGCAGGGCCGCGGGTATGGCCGGCTGCTCTTGCTGACCACCCTGCACCGTCTGCTCGCCGCTGGCTATCACGATATCCGGATCGAAGTGGAAGAGACCAACGTGCCGGCCTTCAACCTCTACCGCGCGTGCGGCTTTGTGCCGCAGCGACGGTACGGGATGTATGGCCGCCCTTCGTAAAGCCGCACGGCTGTGCGGCTCTCCTAGACGCACGGCGCAAAGCGAGCAAAGGCGCAGAGAATTTTACCGCAAAGGCGCAGAGGACGCAGAGGGCGCAAAGCTCTTTGGAATGGTACTCATCCTCTGCGTTCTCTGCGCCCTCTGCGGTAAAAAAACACCCCCTCCCCCAGCGGGGGAGGGGCCGGGGGTGGGGGCAAGATCCCCCCTCCCCCAGCGGGGGAGGGGCCGGGGGTGGGGGCCAGCACCCCACGCCGCAGATTTCGTACTCTTAGCGTGACCCTTCAGAGCTGGGTTCACCGTCCTGCCTTCCCAGAGCCGGCTTGTGCCGCTGAAGCGGGAGATTGCTTCGGTCGGGCGGCACCCAGCGCGGCTGGGTGCCGCCACTCCCTCGCAATGACAGCCGGAAAGCGGGTGAGGGGAACCGAAATCCCTGCCCTCGGCGCCCTCTGCGGTAAAACATCTACGGTTAGAGCCTCTTGACAGGGGGTGGTTTCTCTGCTATTTTAGGCATGGCTAAAAAATATTTTTGCAGGGATTGATATGCGTCTTCGGCTAGGCTTCATCGTGATCATGCTCGTGATCTTAAGCGGCTGCGCCGCGCCGGCAGCCGATGGGAGGATCCGGGTGGTCGCGACCACTGGCCCGATCGGCGATATTGTGCAGGCGTTGGCCGGCGAGCGGGTGGCGTTGCGCACGATGCTCGGCCCCGGCATTGATCCGCATACCTATGTTGCGACTGAGAGCGACTTGTTTGCCCTGCAAGAGGCCCGGCTGATTCTCTACAACGGCTTGCACCTCGAAGCTGGTCTGAGCCGGGTGTTTACGGCGATCAACCGGAGCGGGCGGATACCCGCGATCGCTGTGGCGGAAGCGGTGCCGGAGGCGCTGCTATTGCGCTGGGAGGAGGGTGATAAGGTCTATGACCCGCACGTGTGGCACGATCCACAACGCTGGCGCTACGCGGTGGAAGCGGTGCGCGATGCGTTGATCGCGGTTGACCCGGCGGGCAGCGCGATCTACCGGCAGCGCAGCGAGCAGTATCTGGCTGAGTTGCAAGCACTCGATGCGGAGCTACGCGCGCTGGCTGGGCAGATTCCGCCCGAGCGGCGCATCCTTGTGACCGCGCACGATGCCTTTCAATACTTTGGGCAGGCCTACGGCTTGCGGGTGGAAGCGGTGCAAGGCATTAGCACGGCCAGCGAAGCCAGCGCTGCCGATATTCGCGCCTTGACCGAACTGGTGGTCGCCAACCGCATTCCGGCGATCTTCGTCGAGACCAGCGTCTCGCCGCGCACGATCGAGGCGGTGCAGAGCGCGGCTCGCGCCGCCGGCCACGAGGTGCGGGTTGGCGGTGAACTCTACTCTGACTCGCTTGGCGATCCCGATGGGCCAGCCGGGACGTATGCCGGCATGATGCGCCACAATATGCAGACGATCGTCGCTGCGCTCGCGCCTGCCGGTTCAGATTGATGAGAGCAACCAGCAGTAATTGAATAACCGTACTGATGGAGGAAACACGTATGGCGTTTGCCGTCGAAATAGAAGACCTGACCGTCGCCTACGGCGATAAACCGGCGCTCTGGGATGTTGATTTGCGCGTGCCGCAGGGGGTGTTGATGGCGATTGTCGGCCCTAACGGGGCCGGCAAGACGACGCTGCTCAAGGCTACCTTGGGGTTGATCAAGCCAGCAGCGGGCAGTGTGCGGATTCACGGCCAGCCCTACGAACAACAACGCCGCCTTGTCGCTTATGTACCGCAACGCAGCAGCGTTGACTGGGACTTTCCCACGACGGTGTTGGATGTGGTGATGATGGGGCGCTACGGTCAGCTTGGCTGGTTGCGCCGTCCGGGCCGGGCCGAGCGCGAAGCGGCGCTGGCTGCGCTCGAACAGGTGCAGATGGCCGATTTCGCCCACCGCCAGATCGGCCAGCTCTCCGGCGGCCAGCAGCAGCGGGTCTTCTTGGCCCGCGCCTTGGCCCAGAACGCCGAGGTCTATTTTATGGATGAGCCGTTCCAAGGGGTGGACGCTGTCACCGAGCGGGCGATCATCCACGTCTTGCGCAAGCTGCGCGCCGCCGGCAAGACGGTGGTGGTGGTGCATCACGACTTACAAACCGTGCCAGAGTATTTCGATCAGGTGGCGTTGATCAATGTGCGCCGGATTGCCGCCGGCCCGGTGCGCGAGGTGTTTACCGAAGCCAATCTGCGCGCAACCTACGGTGGCCGGGTGGCGCTGCTGGGGGCGAACGGTTCGGCTGGCGCTGTCACCACACCCACACCGGCGCCGGGAGATTGATGTGAGCCTATGGAACTCTTCACCGACTATACGCTGCGCAACGTTACCCTCGGCTCAATGCTGCTCGGCGCGATCAGCGGCTTGCTTGGCTGCTTTGCGGTGCTGCGCCGGCAAGCATTGCTCGGCGATGCAATGTCGCACGCGGCTTTGCCCGGCATTGCGCTCGCGTTTTTGCTGACCGGCCAGCGCGACCCGTTTACGCTGCTGCTCGGCGCCGCCATTGCAGCGCTGGTCGCTGCGCTCTGGTTGTTGGCGATTGTGCGCACCAGCCGGATCAAGGATGACGCGGCGCTGGCCCTCATCCTCGCCGTCTTTTTTGGCTTTGGCTTGGTGCTGCTCTCGTATGTCCAGCGCCAACCCACCGCTGCCCAAGCCGGCCTTAAGAGTTTTCTGTTCGGGCAGGCAGCGGCCTTAGTCGAACGCGATTTGTGGGCCATGCTGGCGATTGGCGGGCCGGCGCTGGCGTTGATCGCGATCTTTTGGCCGCAAGTGAAACTGATCAGCTTCGACCCCGATGTTGCCCGCAGCCTTGGACTGCCGGTGCGCCGGTTTGAGGTTTTGCTAACCGGTGTGCTCGTCGCGGCTATCGTGATCGGGTTGCAGACGGTCGGGGTGGTGTTGATGAGCGCGATGCTGATTGCGCCGGCGGTGGCTGCCCGCCAATGGACAAACCGGCTCGAGACGATGGTGCTGCTGGCCGCCGGCTTTGGCGCGCTAGCGGCGTTTATCGGCGCGTGGATCAGCGCGCAGGGCGAGCGGCTCGCTACTGGGCCGGTGATTGTGCTAGCGATGAGCGCCTTAACCGCAATCTCGCTGCTGATCGCCCCCGAACGCGGCTTGCTCTGGCGACGGTGGCGGCTGATGCGGCAATGGCAGATCGGGAATGGCGAGTGATGAGGTGGAGGCCATGCTGACGCCACAACTCGAAGTGCAACTGATTGCCGTGATCATCGCCGCCGCCTGCGCCTTGCCGGGAGTGTTCCTTGTGTTGCGCCGCATGGCCATGCTGAGCGACGCGATCAGCCATACCGTCTTGCTGGGGATTGTGCTGGCTTACCTGATCAGCAACAGCCTCGCCTCGCCGCTGTTGTTTGTGGGTACAGCAGCAATGGGCGTGATCACGGTCTGGTTGGTCGAAATGGTGAGCGGCAGCCGGCTGGTGCGTGAAGACGCCGCGATCGGGTTGGTCTTTCCGGCGCTGTTCAGTATCGCGGTGCTGCTCATCTCGCGCTACACCGGCAACATCCACCTCGACACCGACAGCGTGCTGCTGGGAGAATTGGCCTTTGCGCCGTTTGACCGGATCGAGCTGTTGGGAATCGATCTGCCGCGCGCGTTGATCTTCGGCGGCGGCGCGTTGATCTTGAATGCGATCTTGCTCGCACTCTTCTACAAAGAGTTGAAATTGGCGACGTTTGATCCGGCCTTGGCCGCCACTCTCGGCTTCAGCCCCGCCATCATCCACTACGGCCTGATGACCAGCGTCTCGCTAACCGCCGTCACTGCCTTTGACGCCGTTGGCTCGATCTTGGTGATCGCGTTGATGGTCGCGCCGCCGGCGACGGCCTACCTGCTCACTGACCGGCTGCCGCGCATGATTGGTCTCAGCGTCGCGATCGGCGTCGCCGCTGCGCTGAGCGGGTATTGGGTTGCGCGCTGGTTCGATGTCTCGATCGCCGGCGCTATGGCGACCATGGCCGGCATTGGCTTCGGCGCGGCATGGCTCTTCGCGCCGCAGCGCGGCATCGTTGCGCAGGCGTTGCAACACCGCAGCCGGCGCGAGCGGTTTGCCGTGCAGATGTTAACTCTGCACCTGCTCAACCACGAGAGCACTGGCGATGCGGCGATCGAGTGCCATCCCCGCCACCTGATCGAAGAACTGCGCTGGCCACCGGCCTTCGCCAACGCGATCGTCCGCCGGGCCGAACAGAGCGGGTTGGTGCGGCGGCAAGGCGACGTGTTATGCCTGACCGAACAGGGCCGGGCATTGGCCCGCGACCTGTAAAACATTGTAGAGCCGCACGGCCGTGCGGCTCCCCCTGACGATGTGCCCCACGTATTGTTCAGCCGCACGGCCGTGCGGCTCCCCCCCACGCCGGTACACCACGACCTGTAGAGCCGCACGGCGGTGCGGATCCCCACCCCCCGCACAGCGGTACGGACAGAACATTTGATTGATGACAACGGTTGATCGCTGCGCGATGCCTCAAAGCCCGGTGCCACGCTCCCCATCACCCCTCCCCCAGCGGGGGAGGGGCAAGGGGTGGGGGCTGTGCGCGCCCCGCTCTCCGCCTGTCATTGCGAGCCGAGCGCTAGCGAGGCGAAGCAATCCCCCGCGAGCACGGGAGCCATCCCCTCATGCACCTGTTCCACCGAAGGGGGAGATTGCCACGGATGCTGCGCGCCCGCACAATGACAGGAAGTGCATAAGAGGCAGTTCTGGCTCCCTCCCCCAGCGGGGGAGGGGCAAGGGGTGGGGGCATCAGCCCGCGCAGCGGGCTTCGTAAGCGTAGCCCGGCCCTTGAGGGCCGGGCGCCGGACAGATGTTCTGGCCCCGCCCCCCGCACAGCCATGCGCCCCATGCGGTACAATGACACCAGTGACATGAATAACGACGCCATTGAAGGAGGGAGAGTCGCATGGCGCGCAAGCCAAGCCGGCTCGAATTCGCCGTGATCGGCCTTGGCCGCTTTGGGCGCAGCGTCGCGCTAAACTTGCTTGAACGCGGCCACACGGTGTTAGGGATTGATCGCGATCCGAATATTGTCCAGCAATTAGCCGACCGCATGACCCAAGTGGTCGCGCTGGATTCAACCAACGAAGATGCGCTGCGGGCGGTTGACATCTTGTCATTCGACACGGTGGTGGTGGCGATCGGATCGCAATTTGAAGCCAACCTGATGACCACCGTCGCACTCAAGCAACTCGGCGTCAAGCGGGTGGTGTGCAAGGCGCTCAACGAGCGGCAGCAATACATCTTAACCCGCGTCGGCGCCGATATGGTGGTGTTGCCGGAACACGAAGCCGGCGCCCGGCTGGCATGGCAACTCGCCGAACCGCACGTGCTCGAGCACCTCAACCTTGGCCATGGTTTCAGTGTGGCTGAAGTCAAAGTGCCGGCGCCGCTGGTTGGGCAGAGCCTCATGCAAAGCGGCTTGCGCCGGCGCTACGGGATCAACGTACTGGCGGTCAAACACAACGATAAGATGATCGTTACACCGCCGCCAGAGTACGTGTTCAGCCGCGATGACCGGATTCTGATCATCGGCGCTGACGCCAGTATCAGCACCTTCTGCGATCTATCATCATGACGACCCTTGTCAGCGGGAGCAATCTAGCTCGCTTGCGGCGCAAGCCCATCCCACCGCCGATCCGGATTGTGGGTGGATTAGCGCTCTTGGTTGTGATTGGCACCGGTCTGCTCTTGCTGCCGATCAGCAGCACGCGACCATTAACCTTCATGGAGGCGCTGTTCACCGCGACCTCCGCCTTGAGCGTCACCGGTTTGTCGGTGATTACGCCGGTGCAAGACCTCTCATTAGCCGGCCAAATCCTGCTCATGCTCCTGATTCAGATCGGCGGTGTCGGCTTTATGGTCGTCGCCGTGATTATCTTCCGGTTGTTGGGACGGCGGATCAGCTTTACGGATCGCATTGCTCTGAGTGACTCGCTGGGCCTGCTCTCGCCGGCAGCGATTGTTACGCTCACCCGGCGGGTGCTGATTACAGTGATTACCATCGAAGCCATTGGCGCCGCGCTGCTCTACCTTCATTGGCGCACCGACTCGCGGCTGAGTGAGGGGCAAGCGCTCTTCTACGCGATGTTTCACGCTGTCTCGGCATTTTGCAACGCCGGGTTTGATCTCTTTACCGGCTCCCCCGGTTTTGAGAATGGGATTCCCCGTGACAGCGTGACGCTGTTTATTTTGGGCAGTTTAATCTTTCTCGGCGGCTTAGGCATACCGGTCATCGCCGATCTTCTCTCATACCCCTACGAACGCAAGCTATCGCTACACACGCGCATTACGCTCATTGTCGTCATGCTGCTCGTGAGTGGCGGCGCCGTCGGGCTTTGGTTGAGCGAGGGGTTCGATGCCGATGGCGCGTTGCACGGGCAACCGCTTGACCGCCAGATCATCGTCGCCACGTTTCAATCCATCTCGGCCCGCACCGCCGGCTTTTCGGGCATCGCCAACTTTGAGGAATTAACAGCGGGCAGCCAACTGCTGCTCATCGCGTTAATGTTCATCGGCTGTGCGCCGGCCTCGATGGGAGGAGGCATTACCACCGGAACCTTCGCCGTGCTCTCGATTTCGCTCTGGAGTTACGCGCGCAACTTGCCGACCGCCCAGTTTGGCGGGCGCAGTCTCGCTACCGGCATGGTGCGGCGCGCTGCCGCTGTGTTAACCATTTCGCTCTTCGTGGTGCTGTTTGCGTCGTGGCTGATTGTCACCACCCACGACACCACCCTCGATCGCGCCGTCTTTGAAGTGGTGTCAGCGTTTGCGACATGCGGTTTGACGCTCGGCTTCACCAGTGAACTCAATACCTTTGGCCAACTCGTGATTATTGCGGTGATGTTTTGGGGCAGGTTAGGCGCATTGACGATCATCACCGCGATCGCGCGACCCAATGCCGCGCCGCAAGCGGTTGCCTACCCTGAAGAGCAGATTTTGATCGGGTAACGCTGTTATGCGCCATCTCTACCTTCATATTCCATTCTGCCATCGCCGCTGTTCGTACTGCGATTTCAACACCTACGCCAACATGGAGCACCGGATCGCGGCGTATGTTGATGCGCTCTGCGCCGAGCTGGCCATGCTGCGCGAACACATCCCGCCATTGCCGGCCTCGCCCGAAGCGGCGGCGTTGCGGCCGAGCATCTTCTTTGGCGGCGGCACGCCGAGTATGCTCACCCCGGCCCAGATCGAGCGCATCTTGCAGGCAGCGGTGGCAATCGTGCCTATCGAGCAAGCCGAAATCTCGCTCGAAGCCAACCCCGGCACGGTATTGGGCCGCGACTACCTGCGCGATCTGCGCGCGCTTGGCGTCAACCGGCTGAGTATGGGAGTGCAGAGCCTGCACGACCCGACCTTGCGCATGCTCGGTCGCATTCATACCGCCGCCGAAGCGCGGGCCAGCTACGAAGACGCTCGCAGCGTGGGATTTGAGTCGATTAACCTTGATTTCATCTTCGGCTTGCCGGGGCAAGACTTGGCCGAATGGCGCGCCACCTTGCAAGAGGTGATCAGGTGGGACGTCGATCACTTCGCGCTCTACTCGCTGATTCTGGAAGAGAGCACGCCGCTCTACGCACAGGTGACGGCGGGACGCTTGCGCGTGCCCGATGACGATCTGACCGGCGCGATGTACGAGCTGGCGATGGAGCTGCTCGGCCAAGCTGGCTACCGCCACTACGAGATTTCCAACTGGGTGCGCCCGCATCCCGCCGACCGGCCCGGCGCGCCGCCCACACTGGCTTGCCAGCACAATCTGGCCTACTGGCTCAACAGCGATTATCTTGCCGCCGGTGCCGGCGCGCATGGCCACGTCTTCCCGCAGCGGTACGCCAACCTGCGCCCAATCGACAACTACATCGCCGCAGTGCAGGCCGGCCAGCGCCCGATCGCCGAAACCACGCCGCTCACCGGCGCCGATCTGGCCGCCGAAACGATGTTTATGGGGTTGCGGCTCGACATCGGCGTCAGTTTCGCCCATTTCGCCGCCCGCACCGGCCAGCCGTTAACCGCGGTGTACGGCGCCACCCTGACCGAACTCAGCGCGCAGGGGTTGATCACCATCGATCACGAACGGGTGCGGTTGACCGACCGTGGCCGGATGCTGGGCAATCAGGTGTTTGCCCACTTTGTGTAGAAGCGGCGATCGCGGTCATTTGCCGCTTGTGCATACCCGTGTTATAATCGCACACAACGTTTGCGCGCAGCGCCATGGCGCGCCGGCAAACTTCAGATGCTCATCGAGATGGGCTGAGGGACTGGCCCGATGACGCCCGGCAACCCCCGTCAGGGAAGGTGCCAAATCCAGCGGCAATGGACAACATTGGCCGGAAGATGAGAGGAACGACGTGATTATCGGAGCCTCTCGCCGCGCGAGTGGCTCCATCTTATTGCAACGCCTATGGAACTCCGCACTGTCTGGTGGGAAGAGGAATCGGTTCGCCTGATCGACCAGCGCAAGCTGCCGCATACCTTTGAAGTGGTGCATTGCACCGAGTTGGCCCACGTTGCTCACGCGATCCGGAGCATGCAAGTGCGCGGCGCGCCGGCGATCGGTTGCACCGCCGCCTACGGAATGGCGTTGGCCGCCCGCCAGAGCAGCGCTGCCAATCCAGAGACGTTGCTCGCCGATCTCCAGCAGGCGAAGGCAACCCTCGACGCGCAGCGTCCCACCGCCGTGAATCTGGCATGGGCCACCGCGCGCATGGTGCGCCGGGCCGAGGCGGTTGCCGTCGAAGGCGTCAACGCGATCAAGACGGCGCTCTTGGCCGAGGCTGAGGCGATCTATGCCGAGGATTTGGCCATGTGCCACGCCATTGGCGACCACGGCGCGCCGCTGATCCCGCCCCGCGGTCACGTGCTCACCCACTGCAACGCTGGTGGGCTCGCCACCGCCGGCTACGGCACTGCGCTGGCCCCGATCCGCACCGCCTTCGCCCAAGGCCGCCCGATCCACGTCTTTGTTGATGAGACGCGCCCCTTCTTGCAGGGAGCGCGCTTGACCGCGTGGGAGCTGCTTCAAGCCGGGATCCCCCAGACCCTGATTACCGACAATATGGCCGCGTTTATGATGCAGCGCGGCCTCGTTGACTGCATTATCGTCGGCGCTGACCGCATCGCCGCTAACGGCGATGTCGCCAACAAGATCGGCACCTACGGCTTGGCCGTGTTGGCCCGCTATCACAACATCCCCTTCTACGTCGCCGCTCCTTACTCCACCATCGACCTCGCCACTGCTAGCGGCGCCGAGATTCCGATTGAAGAGCGGGATCCGGCTGAGGTGACGCATATTGCCGGGATCGCGATTGCGCCGCACGGTGTCAATGCCGCGCACCCAGCCTTTGACGTGACGCCGCACGAATTGGTGACGGCCATTATTACCGAGCGTGGCGTGGTGCGCCCGCCCTTCCTTGACGCTTTACGTCAACTTGCGAGCAAGCCATGAGCGGCTTTGGCGCGTTTCAACCAGCTTGCCGGCCGCTGCTGCGCGGCGGGTTGCCGCATGCCAACCCGGCAACGGTTGCCCAGTTGATCTGCCAGTATCTGCCGCAAACGCCGGCATGGCCGTTGCCGCCGCCGCGCACGCTAGCCGATACGCCGTTTGCGCTGGCGGCGCAGGGGTTGCCCGGCGTGCAGATCGATGTGGAACGTGACCGGTTGGCGGTTGAGCACGAAACGCTGGAACGCGATGCGGCCCAAGTTGGTCTCGCCTACCTCCGCGGCGATGCCCAGTTTGCCGCGCTGAGCGGCCCGGCAGTCACTGTGCTGGAAGAATTGCTGCGCCGGCTCAATACCGAAGAACGGCAACCGCTGCTGCTCAAATACGAGACGATTGGCCCGGTGAGCCTCAGCTTGGCGCTGACCGATGATCACGACCGGCCACTGGCCTATGAGCCGGAATGGCGCGAGCTCTTGCTCTATTTGTGCAGCCTGCGCGTGGCATGGCAGCACGAACAGGTGCAAGGCTACGCCATTCGCCGGCTAGCAATGATTGATGAGCCGTTCCTCGATGCGCTGTCAACGCCGCTCTGCCCGCTCACATGGGAGGATGGCCTCGATCTGCTCAACCGGTTGCTGGCTGCTCTGCCGAGCCGCCGCGGTCTCTTTCTGAGCGGCGCGGTGCAGTGGGGAGAGGTGTTGCATCTGCCGGTCGATGTGATCGGCTGCCATCTGGCCGACCATCTACAACCGCTGCTAGCCGCTGCGACGCCGCTCGCCGAATTTCTGGCCGATGGCGGATGTGTGGCGTGGGGAGTAGTGCCGGCAGAAGCGCGCCTGCTCGCCAACGCGCAGAGTGCCGAGCTGCGTGATCAGACGTTGCAGGCGATCGATCAGATCGCCGCCACCACCGGCGTTGATGCGGCAGTGGTGCAGCGCCAATCGTTTCTCTCATTTACCGGTAGCTTAGCCTACCTTAATCCGGCCCAAGCTGAACAAGCGTTGCAGCTTTGCGCCGAAACGGCGCAGTTAATCCAACAGGCGGTTGGTTTTACTGACATGTAACATTGGTCTCCCGCTGGTCGCGGGGTATGCAGAGGAGTACGTACCGTGAAGATCGTGGTCACCGGTTCACTTGCCTTCGATTACATCATGGATTTTCCCGGCTATTTCAAAGATTTTATGCTGAGCGACAAAGCGCATATTATTTCGGTCAGTTTTCTGGTCGATTCGATGCGCAAGCTGCGCGGCGGCGTCGCCGGGAATATTGCCTATAATTTGGCGCTGCTCGGCGAACGGCCCCTGATCGTCGGCGCCGCCGGCCACGATTTCGGCGCCTATCGCGAGTGGCTCGAAGAGCAGGGAGTGGACACCAGCGGGATTGCGATCATCGAGCACGAGTTTACCTCCTCTTGCTTTATCAATACCGATCAGGCCAATAATCAGATTGTCGCGTTCTACGCTGGCGCGATGGGGCACGATCACCACAATTCCCTTTTAAATCGCGGCTTGACGGCGGATGATCTGGTGCTGATTTCTCCGACTAACCCCGATGCGATGCGCCGGTTCGCCCTCGAATGCCAGCAGATGGGAGTGCCCTATATCTTCGATCCGGGCAAGCAGACGCCGCGGCTTGACCCTGACCTGCTGGCGGTTGGCTTGCAAGGGGCGCGGGTGTTGATCAGCAACGACTACGAGTTTGGGATGATGGCGAAGTGCCTTGGCATCAGCGAAGACGAGCTGATCGCACGCGCGCCGATTACGGTCGTCACTCGCGGGGTTGATGGCTCGCAGATCTATGTCGATGGCCAATTAGCGGCCCAGATTCCGGTTGCGCCGGTGAGCGAGGTGCGCGACCCGACCGGCGCCGGCGATGCCTATCTAGCTGGGATTGCGTTTGGGCTGGCGCGCGGTCTGCCGCTGGAAGTGACCGGCCGGATCGCGGCGCTCTGCGCGGCCTACGCGATTGAAGAGCGCGGTTGCCAAGAGCATCGCTTTACGTTGAACCAGTTTGCCAGCCGGTACCGCGCTGCGTTTGGTCACGATCTGCCGCTCGACGTCTTCTCGCTGCGGGAGGCGGCATGAAGTGGGGCATTCTCAGCGCTGGCCGGATTGCCCGCCGGTTTGCCGGTGCGCTGGCCGCTTCGCCAACCGAACAGACCGTCGCGATCGCGGCGCGTGACCCTGCCCGCGCCGTGACGTTCGCCGCCGATTTCGGCATTCCGCGCGCCTATAGCGATTACACCGCGCTGTTAGCCGATCCAGATGTTGAGGCGGTGTATATCGCGCTGCCCAATGCCCTGCATGCCGAATGGGCCATTGCGGCTTTGCAGGCCGGCAAGCACGTGCTCTGCGAAAAGCCAATGGCGACGACGTTAGCCGACGGGTTGGCGATGGTGGCTGCGGCCCAAGCCAACCGGCGGCTGCTGATGGAGGCGTTTATGTATCGCTTCCATCCGCAGACGATCACTGTCCAACGCTTGTTGGCCGACGGCGTGATCGGCGAGGTGCAACAGGTTCGCGGCAGCTTCGCCTTCTGGCTCGATGATGCGGCGAATATTCGCCTCGACCCCGCCTTAGGCGGCGGCGCGCTCTACGATATTGGCTGCTACCCGCTGAGCTATGCCCGCATGGTCGTTGGCTCCCGCCCCCAGATCGCGAGCGCGTTTAGCGCCGGTGAACCGATCGATCTAAGCCTCAGCGGCTTGCTGCGCTTTGCCGGCGATCGCTTCGCCACCATCACGTGCAGCTTCCGCAGCGCGTGGAACCAGCGGGTTGAGATTATCGGCGACGCCGGCTGGATCCATCTCGAACGTCCGTTTAACCCGACCCCCGAACAGGCGACAACCATCGCCGTGGCTCGCGGCGGTCGCCACGTTACGGTGGAAACGATCACCATTCCGCCCGCCGATCACTTTCAACTAGAGGCGGAAGGCTTTGCGCGGCTGGCCGCCGTTGGCGAACCTATTCCCGCCATCGGCGCGATGCCGCTCACCGAATCGCTCGATAATCTCGCTGCGATGGAGGCGCTGTTTGCCAGCGCCAACACTGCAACACATTCGGTTATTCTCGAACCAGCGTTAGCGCCGGAGTGGCCGGCAGGCACGCTGGTTGGGCATGAGTAAAGGAGCAACGAAACGGTATGACCGCGAGCTACGACATCAAAGACATTAGCCTTGCCGAGCAGGGCCGTAAGCGGATCGAGTGGGCCGAGAAGGAGATGCCAGTGCTGCGCCTGATCCGCGAGCGGTTTGCCCGCGAGCGGCCATTGGCCGGCCTGCGCATCAGCGCCTGTCTGCACGTCACCACCGAGACCGCTAACCTGATGCGCACGCTGGCCGCCGGCGGCGCCGATGTGGTGCTGGTCGCTTCCAACCCGCTGAGCACCCAAGATGATGTGGCGGCGGCGCTGGTTGCCTACGAAGAGATCCCGGTCTTCGCGATTAAGGGTGAGAGCAACGACGTCTACTACAGCCATATCCGGGCAGCGCTGGATCACAATCCGCAACTGACGATGGACGACGGCGCCGATTTGGTGACTGGCGTGCTGAAGGATCGGCCTGACCTCATCCCGCATATGGTCGGCAGCACCGAAGAGACGACTACCGGTGTTATCCGGCTCAAGGCGATGGCCAAGCAAGGCGTGTTGCCCTTCCCGGTGATCGCGGTCAACGATAGCGACACCAAGCACATGTTTGACAACCGCTACGGCACCGGCCAGAGCACGCTCGACGGCATCATCCGCGCTACCAACATCCTGCTGGCCGGCAAGACCTTCGTCGTCGCCGGCTATGGCTGGTGCTCGCGCGGCATCGCCGAGCGTGCGCGCGGCTTGGGCGCAAATGTGATCGTCACCGAGATCGATCCGGTCAAGGCGCTCGAAGCGGTGATGGACGGCTTCCGGGTCATGCCGATGGAGCAGGCCGCGCCGCAAGCCGACTTTATCGTCACCGCTACCGGCAACAAGCATGTGATCGACAGCAATGCCTTCGCGGTGATGAAAGACGGCTGCGTGATCGCTAACAGCGGCCACTTCAACGTCGAGATCAACATCCCGGCCCTCGAAGCGCTCAGCGTCGAGAAGCGCCAACCCCGCGCCTTCGTTGATCAGTACATTCTGCGCGACGGGCGGGCGATCAATCTGCTCGGCGAAGGCCGCTTGATCAATTTGGCCAGCGCCGAAGGCCACCCCAGCGCGGTGATGGATATGAGCTTCGCTAATCAGGCGTTGGCGAGCGAGTTCTTGTTGCGCAACCAAGGCAAGTTGCCGGTCGGCGTGCATGCTCTGCCCAAAGAACTCGATCGCGAGATCGCAGCGTTGAAGTTGGCGGCAATGGGCATCTCGATCGACACCCTCACCCCCGAACAAGAGGCCTACCTCAATTCGTGGCAAGAGGGCACGTAAATCGTCGCGGACGCGCGGCCCCGTGGGGCCGCGCCTCCCGTCCGATAGCAAACAGGTCGAACCACCACACAGCAAGAGGTTGACTATGGCGAACACCTTCATGAACTCCCCGCGCTTCTACTTCACCAGCGAAAGCGTGAGCGAGGGGCACCCCGACAAGATGTGCGACCAGATCAGCGACGCCATCCTCGACGCCTTCCTCAGCCACGATCCGAAAGCGCGGGTCGCGGTCGAGACCGCCACCACCACCGGGTTGATCGTCGTGTTGGGTGAAGTGACCTACGAGCGCGGCTACATCCCGATCGAAGAGATCGTCCGCCGCACGGTCAAAGAGATCGGCTATACCAGTGGCGAATACGGCTTCGACGCCGATACCTGCGGCGTGATGGTCGCTATCCACGGCCAATCGCCCGACATCGCCATGGGAGTTGACAAGGCGCTCGAAGCCAAGATCGGTGCGATGCAGGATGATGTCGAGGCAGTCGGCGCCGGCGATCAGGGCATGATGTTCGGCTTCGCCTGCGACGAGACGCCTGAGCTGATGCCGGCTAGCATTGCACTCGCGCACCGGCTGATCCGCCGGCTCGAACGGGTGCGCAAAGATGGCACCTTGCCCTACCTGCGCCCCGATGCTAAGTCGCAAGTGACGGTTGAGTACAGCTTCGGCAAGCCGGTGCGGGTCGATACGGTGCTGATCAGCAGCCAGCACGCGCCGGATGTCACCCAAGAGCAGATCCGGGCCGATCTGATCGAGCACGTGATCAAGACTGAGGTGCCGGAAGCGTGGCTCGACACGCAGACCAAGATTTTCATCAACCCGACCGGACGCTTCGTGATCGGCGGCCCGATGGGTGATAGCGGCCTGACCGGACGCAAGATTATCGTTGACACCTACGGCGGCGTGGCCCGCCATGGCGGTGGCGCCTTCAGCGGCAAAGACCCCTCAAAGGTCGATCGCAGCGCCGCCTACGCCTGCCGCTGGGTGGCCAAGAACATCGTCGCCGCCGGCCTTGCCCGCCGCGTCGAGCTGCAAGTGAGCTACGCCATCGGCGTCGCCCGCCCGCTCTCGCTCAGCGTCGAGACCTTTGGCACCGGCGCGGTCGCCGATGAGGTGATTCTCAAGGCGGTCAATGAGGTGTTCGACCTGCGGCCCGGCGCGATCATCCGCGACCTCGATCTGCGCCGTCCGATCTACCGCAAGACGGCAGCCGGCGGGCACTTTGGCCGCACCGACATCGATCTGCCGTGGGAGCGCACCAACCGCGTGGAGGAGTTGCGCCGCGCGGCTGGGTTGTAGTGCTGATAGGAAAAACGAACGCAAAGACGCAAAGGGTTGTTAGTGCGTAAAAGCGTGCTTTTACCCGCTTCCATCCCTTTGCGTCTTTGCGTGCATAAAGGTGTGACATGACCGCTTCATCGCGCTGGCGGCGGATTGCCAGCACAATGTACGACTACGTTTTGCTCACGATTGGCGCGCTGCTGAGCGCCGCTGCCGTGCGCTTCTTTCTAGTGCCGAATCAGGTGGTGAGCGGCGGCATTACTGGCGTGGCCCAGTTGCTGAATACCTTTCTCGGTACGCCGGTCGGCGCGGTGGTGCTGATCCTCAACGTGCCGTTGCTGATTGCCGGCTGGCGCTACCTTGGCGGGGCAGTTTTCGGCGTGCGCACGTTTTACACGGTGGTGGTGATGTCGCTGGCGATCGATGGCCTCGCCCCCTTTGCCCGCCCGATCACCAACGATCCGCTGCTGTACAGTCTCTACGGCGGCCTGATTGACGGGTTGGGGATTGGGTTGGTCTTGCGCGCGCGCGGTACCACCGGCGGGAGCGATATTCTCGCCCGCCTGATCGAGCGGCGCTTCGGTATTCAACCGGGGCGCAGCTTGTTAGGCTTCGACACGATGGTCTTTACCGCGGCCCTGTTTAGCTACGGCCCCGAAAAGATTCTGTACGCGCTGCTGGTGGCGTTCACCTCTAGCCGGGCGATTGACACAGTGCTGGCTGCCGGCAAAGGCGCGCGGCAGGCGCTAATTATCACCTCCTCGCCAGAACCGATCCGGCAAGCCGTGCTCCACCGGCTCGGTCGCGGCCTCACCCAACTCGAAGGCATTGGCGGCTACACCGGTATGACGCGGGCCGTGTTGCTGTGCGTGGTGGCCCGCACTGAAATTGGTGCGCTCAAGAATATCATTAGCACGGTTGACCCCGCCGCCTTCGTGATTGTCGGCGAGGTCGACGAGGTGATTGGCGAGGGGTTTAGTCGATCAACGTGATCATGCGCGGGCCGGCGCTGCGGAACGGGCAGCCCTGCGGGTAGGCGTGGCACGTGCAGCCGGCCCCGCCCCCGCCGCAACCCAGCACCGCCGTATCGCGCAACCGGCCTTTGCGCACCCAAAACGCGATCATCCCCTCAAGCGCGCTCGGTTCGATCTGCAAGCGCTGGCTGAGTTCGGCCAGCGACAACGGTTGTTCAGCTTGTTCGAGGATTTCGAGGATTTGATAGAGCATTGACGCCTCACCCTCATCGCTCACGCAACGAGCAGTTTACATGCCGATCATGCACCCGCCTTGGAACACGATCAACGCCGCCAGCCACGCAATCGCAAACTGGCCCAGCAAACTGGTCAGCATCCAGCGCAGGCCGAACTCGTGCCGGCTGGCAGCCAGCGTCGCCACGCACGGCGTATAGAGCAAGACAAAGACGAGCAAGGCGAGCGCCGCCGCTGTCGCATGGCCATTGCTGCTCGCAGCGAGACCGGCTTGGATCGCCGTCGCCAACTCGTCAGCCACCGGCTCAGCTTCCACCGCGCTGAGGTTGATCCCGATAATCCCCGGCAACGCGCGCAACGCATCGCCAATCGCCGCACCAAAACCGGTGACAATCGCCACCACATCTTCACCCAACGACGGCGGCGCTGCCGGCTCGGCGACCGCATCCTCTCCCACATACACCTGCGTCAGCGTGCCAACCACCACCTCTTTCGCGATCAGGCCGGTCACCAGCGCACCGCTGCTTTCCCAATTGCCAAAACCGAGCGGCGCAAACACTGGCGCCACCGCGTGGGCCAGCGTAGCAAAGGCGCTCTGATCAACCGGCGTCGCAGCAAATTGGCCATCGCCGCGCGCCGGGATTGCCAGCAACAGCCAGACCACAACACTCGTCGCCAAGATCACCGTACCCGCCTTGCGCACAAACGCCGCGGTGCGCTCCCACATCTGCCGCCAGATATGGCGCAGGGTGGGCAAGCGGTACGGCGGCAGTTCGAGCACAAATGGGGTTGGCGGCTGGCGCCCGAACAGCGTACGGCGTGCCAGCGCCCCCACCCCCACTGCCACCACAATGCCGGTGAGGTACAACCCAAAGATCACCTGCCCGGCGTAGGCGGGGAAGAAGATCATCGCAATCAGCACATAGACCGGCAGGCGCGCGCTGCAACTCATAAACGGCACCAGCAGACCGGTCAGAATGCGATCGCGGCGGCTGTCGAGCGTGCGAGTGGCGTAGATCGCCGGCACCGAACAGCCAAAACCGACGATCATGGGCAAAAAGCTCTTGCCGTGGAGGCCAAACAGCCGCATGACCCGATCCATCACGAAGGCGGCGCGGGCCATGTACCCCGAATCTTCCAACAGCGCCAGCGCAAAGTAGAGGCTCAACAGCACCGGCACAAAGGCCAGCACCCCACCCACCCCAGCAATCACGCCATCGATCAGCAGCGACTCGAACCAACCGCCGCCGGCGCCAACCATGCCCAGCAACGCGCTCACCCCACGGCTGAGCGGGCCGCTCACCACGCTATCGAGCCAATCAACAAACGGCGCCGCGACATCGGTGGTTAGTTTGAAGACCACCCACATGACGGCCAGAAATATGGGAATGCCGAACCAGCGATGGGTCACGATGCGGTCGATCCGGTCAGAGAGTGTGGCGGGCGGGGTCGCCGGGCGAGTCACGGCGCGCGTAGCCACCTCGTGGACGAAACGGTAGCGCTGGTCAACCATCACAATATCGAGCTCATCGCCATAGACCGCGCGCAGCCGCTCAAGGCTATCGTTCAGCGCCGCGACCACAGCGCTGCCGCCGTGGGCCTCGATCTCGGCCAGCAGCGCTTCATCGCCTTCCAACACCTGAATCGCCAGCCAGCGCGCCGGGTAGACAGCCAAGGCCGGCGTTTGGGCGAAGAGCGCCGCCAACTGCGCGATCTCGCGCTCGACCGGTGCAGGATAGGAAAAAGGAATCTGCGGCGCAAACCCAGCCATCGTCGTCATACTGCCACCTCACGCGCCAGCTCGTGCTTGGGCAGAGCAGCTAACCGCTCAGCCATCGCCGCTTTCAGCGCCGGCAAACCCTCACCGCGACCAGCCGCTAGCGCCACCACCGGCACCCCCAACCCAGCGGCCAGCGCCGCAGTATGAATGGTGATACCGCGGCTTTTGGCGATGTCGATCATATTCACCGCCACCAACAACGGCACGCCAGTTTCGAGCAATTGGGCCGTCATGTAAAGGTTGCGTTCAAGATTCGCGGCATCAACCACGTTCACCACCAGATCGGGCCGCTCGCGGACGATAAAATCGCGCGCGATCTGCTCTTCGAGCGAACGGGCGGCCAGACTGTAGGCGCCGGGCAGATCGACCACCGTCACCGCCATCCCCTTCAGCGACAAGCGCCCCTCTTTGCGTTCGACCGTCTTGCCCGGCCAGTTGCCGGTGTGCTGATTAAGGCCGGTCAGGGCATTGAAGATCGTGCTCTTGCCCACATTCGGATTCCCAGCCAAAGCCACCAGTACCGCTGCCATCAGCAAGCCCCCTGTTCAACCACCGTCACCAACAACGCATGGGCCAGCGGATACTCCAGCGCCATCCGGGTATCGCCGAGAGCAATCATCAAAGCGCTGCCGCTATCCGCCACCACCGACAGCTCAATACCGGGCACAAACCCCAACTCAGACAAGCGCCGGCTGATGCGCTGGCTGCTTTGAATCCCGACCAACTTCGCGCGAACCCCGTGATTAACAAACCGCAACGGAATCGGATGGCTCGTCTGTTTCATTGCTTCAGCTCCACCTGAATCGAACGCGCATCGGCCTTGCGCAACGATAACCGATAGCCCTTCACCGTCACCTCCAGCGGATCGCCGAGCGGCGCAACGCCGCTCACGATCACCGTCTCGCCGGTAATCAACCCCATATCGAGCAAACGGCGGCGCAGCGCGCGATCGCCCTCAATCCGCACAATCACCGCCGGCTGGCCACGCGCCAGTTGGTCGAGGGTCATCGTGGTCGCGGTTGCCATAACGTTTTGGCGCTCCTTAGCATAAGCTGAAGGAAATTTATGGTATGCCTTAACACTTATACCAGACGTGCCAGTGATCAGAAAAGTGAGAAATCGGCAACTGTGGGGAAAGAAAGTATGACTCTGAGTGCGGCAACCCGCTTTTCGCCTGTCCTTGCGAGCGCAGCGCAGCGGAGCGACGCAATCCCACGAGCACGAGAACGGCACCCTTGCCGCTAAAGGAGGAGATTGCTTCGGTCGGGCGCCACCCAGCGCGGCTGGGTGCCGCCCCTCCCTCGCAATGACAGGAGGGCGCGCCTATCCCGCCTATCATTGCCCGCGCAGCGCAGCCATCCCTCCCGAACATGGCAGCGGCACGCCCCTCTCCCGCGCTAGTGGGAGAGGGGCTGGGGGTGAGGGCCAGCCCGCGCAGCGGGCTTCGTAAGCTTAGCCCGGCCCTTCAGGGCCGGGCGCCGGATCACGCACCCTTTCCGCCGAAGGCGGAGCTTGCTGCGGGGGTAGGCAGCGCGGCGCGCTGCCCCTACACCCCCTCGCAGTGACAGACGCAACCTGTCCTTGCGAGCGCAGCGACGCAATCTCCCGCGCGCACGAAAGAGACACCCTTGCCGCTAAAGGAGGAGATTGCTTCGGTCGGGCGCCACCCAGCGCGGCTGGGTGCCGCCCCTCCCTCGCAATGACAGGAGGGCGCGCCTATCCCGCC
>NZ_LWQS01000058.1 GCF_001650695.1 Chloroflexus islandicus | reverse complement strand
GGGGGGGGGGGGGGGGGGCCGGGGGGGGGGGGGGGGGGGGGGGCACAGCGGCGCTGTGCCCCTACCCCACCCCGCCGCCCAAACCACTCACAACTCCCACCGGCGCAGCTCTTCCAGCCAGCGGTGGCTGGTCAAATCCATCTGCACCGGCGTCAAGCTGGCGTAGCCTTCACTGATCGCCGCGATGTCGGTGCCCTCTTCGCAGTGGTCTTCCGGCTCGGCCCCGTCGATCCAGTAGTATGGCCGCCCGCGCGGGTCGTAGCGCACGACCAGCTCGTCGCGGTAGACGCGGCGGCCCAGCCGGCCCGCTTTGATCCCGCGCAGCTCGCCGGGAGCGACCACCGGGATGTTGAGATTGAGCAGCACTTCCGGCGGTAAACCGCGCTCGCGAATGATCGTCACCAACCGCCGCACCGCTACCTGCGCCGCCCGAAAGTCCCACTGGCCGTCTTTGGGCCGCACTTGCGAGACCGCTAACCCCGGTATCCCGAAGACGATGCCCTCCATCGCCGCAGCGACGGTGCCGGAGTAGAGCAGGTCGGTGCCGAGATTAGCTCCCAGATTGATCCCCGATACCACCAGATCGGGTTTGCGGTCGAGCAGGCCCATCACCGCGAGCGCCACGCAATCTGCCGGCGTGCCGTCGCAGATCAGCGCCGGCGAACCGTCGCTCAGCGTTCCTTCCCACGCCCGCAGCGGGTCGAACAGTTTGCGGTAGTGGCCGGCGGCGCTCCAGTTGCGGTCAGGGGCAACCACCGCCACCTCGCCGATTTCGCTCAACACGGCGCGCAATGCCGCTAACCCCGGACTTTGGTAGCCATCGTCGTTGGTGACAAGAATGTACATACGTGGTGTCCTTATGTGAAATGCCTGCGGTATGCCGGCGCCCACGCGCCGGTTGGTCAACTGGCCATGGTCGAACTCCCTCCATTCTACCGAGACTGTCCGTGATGAGGCAAGCGTCCGTTGGCCGCAAAGGGTTCAAACGCCAAGGCGCAAAGCGAGCAAAGGCGCAGAGGATGTAAACGCAAAGGCGCGAAGGACGCAGAGGGCGCAAAGGGTTTTGGGATATTCGTAGCGCCGCACGGCCGTGCGGCTCCACCCAACGGTTGTGGAGATCACCCGTAGAGCCGCACGGCCGTGCGGTTCCACCCGATGCGCCAAGAACGCAAAGACGCAGAGGATTCAAACGCAAAGGCGCCAAGCACGCAGAGGGCGCAGAGGGTTTTGTGTCACCGCTCACCCTTCCCCTCCGCGTCCTCTGCGCTCTCTGCGGTAAATATAACTCTCCTCACTCCTTCGGCAATTCAATATCAGTCAAGCGCACCGTCTTGCGGCCCTGAAACTTGATCGTCTTTTGGCCCTCGCTTGACATTTGGCCCTGTTGTTCGAGGTTGGCAATCTCTTGCTGCATCGTCGCCGCTAACTCCACTTCCCCCTGATTGAGCAGGCGCGTCACCGCGCTCTTCAGCTTCTGCGTTGCGCCGCTCACATCGCCGGCGGCAAGGTCTTGCAAGGCGCGGGTCTGGAGCTTAAACGCGCTCACCTTTTCGACAATGTTCATCACCGCCGGATTCACTTGCTGCAATTGGGATTGGTCGGCGGTGAAGGTGAGCATAATGTCGATCTTGGCCTTTTCGCCGGCCAGCCGCAACGCCGGCGCGTCGTAGCTCAGTTCGGCTTGCCCGATCCGGTAGGTGCCGAGCGGACGCGGATCGACCAGCAGCTCGATCAGCAAGGCGCGCGCCTGTGAGCTTTCGAGTTCGCCGAGATTGACGCTCACTGCCCGATCGCTGATCGGCTGGTAGCCGAGGTTGTCGATCAGCGGCGTCACTTGCCAGACGGCGCGCGGCGTCACGCCTTGCACTAAGCGCAGGGTGAGCACGCTGTTCTGAATGACGGTCTGTTGGGCGCGTTGGACGGTGTGCTGGAAGTAGTTGACGATTTCGCTCGGTTGGGCGATGTAGTCGGCCACGCCTTTCGAGCGATTCGCCATCTCGATCAGCAGGTCTTCGTTCCAGTCTTTGCCGATGCCGAGCGCGGTGATCGGAATGCCGAGCCGGCCCGCATCTTCGGCCCGCAGCAGACATTCCTTCTCGTGCTCGGTTTGGCCGTCGGTGAGCAGGATCAGGCGGCGCACGCCGGCAGGCATCTTTTGCAGTTCTTGCAACCCCTTCTCGACTGCCGGCGCAATCCGGGTGCCGCCGGCATCGCGGATGCGGTGAACGAGATCGAGAATGGCGGCCCGGTTGCGCACCGGTTGCGCCGGCACAATCACTTCGGTGCGGTGATCGAAGATCACGATCGCGATCGAGTCTTGCTGGTCGAGTTGCTCGATCGCCTTCACCACCGCCTGCCGCAGCCGTTCGATCTTCTCGCCCTTCATCGAACCGCTGCGGTCGAGCACAAAGCAGACGTTGACCGGCATCCGCACTTGCGTCATCTGTGGCGCCGGCTGCGCTTCGAGCAAGATGTACGCCACCTGCGGCGTAGTCGTAGCCGCCAAAAAGGGACGCGCCAGCGCGGCGCGCAGATTCACTTCTCCTGCCATAGCCAACTCCTCGTCGTAACCGGCTCGCCCGGTTGGCGAACGGCCCCGACGTATGCGACGATGCGATAGCGGCGGCGGTTGCAATTAATTGTATTGTACCGCACCCCGCCAGAGATCGCACCCCCGTAGAGCCGCACGGCTGTGCGGCTCCAACCAACAGTTGTGGGGATCAACCGTAGAGCCGCACGGCTGTACGGCTCCAACCAACAGTTGTGGGGATCAACCGTAGCGCCGCACGGCTGTGCGGCTCCCACAGCGCGCCGCAACCAGCGCACTGCTGGCTCTGCCTGATCACCGCAGATACCGCAACACCCGCCGGTTCAGCAGATCGCTGAGCAACAGCCGGTCGATCAACGGATCGCGCTGCAGCATGAGGTCAACTTCGGCGCTGCAATAGGGGCACGAGGCGATATGGTGGGCAAGAAGCGCTTGTTGGGCAGGAGACAAAAGACCTTGACAATAGTCAGCCAACTGCTCGGTCGAGGGGCAAAGAGCGCGGTAGAGACGGCGCCGCAACGCCTGTTGCATCGCGCGCAACGCCGCTACCCGTTGGCGGCACAGCTCACAGTGGCGTAAATGGTCAACGATGGCTTCATCAGCTTCGCCATCGGCAGCAGCAACAATCTCAGAGCCGGAAAGATGGGTTGCGCCGTCGCTCAATTGTTCTTCTTCCATACCGGCGCGCCTCCGTGAGCAACCAATTCAGCAGATGAACCTGCAAGCGTTTCCTGTTGAAAGAAACGCAAACGGGAACGTTTTTCACGTTCCCGCTTACACAAGATTTTCAGTATTGACCCTGAAGGTGCTAGGTATGGTTCAACACCGCTGTTCGATCCGCGTCAATCAGTCGCACTCGTGATCCATGCCCTTGCGTCACCGTATCGATCGCGCTTCAGCAGGAGATTGCTTCGGGCGCTGCGCGCCCTCGCAATGACAATCGGGAACGCCCACTGCGCGCCCTCGCGCCTTTTCATTAAAATCTCTGCGTCCTTTGCGCCTTTGCGTTTAAACCCTTTGCGTCCTCTGCGTCCTTTGCGCCTTTGCGTTTAAAACCTCTGCGCCTTTGCTCCCTTTGCGCCTTTACGTTCACGCCTGCGCAAACAGCGCCCGCAGGTGGTTATTGCGGCTCAGCCGGCTTAATACGTTGCGTTTGACGTTGTACACGTCGTAGACGCTCTCGAAAAGGGAGGCGTAGCGCTCGAAGATGGCGCGCGGCGTCAGGCCGAGCACGAACGAACCGTAGACCACCACCCGCTCGCTCTCGTTGTGCAATTGGCTGTCAATGAAACGCCAGAACTCTTGCCGATCGACCCGCTGCATCGCCTCTTCATCCGGCGAGAGGCGCGGCATGCGCTGTTCGCTGATCCGCTCCTCCGGCATCATCTCGGCCCACGACTGCGCCCGCACCGAGTCGATCACGACGCTTGACGCGCACAGTTGCAAGTATTGCAACAGCGAAGCCAGATTGGGGAACGAGGCGAAGCGTTCAGGCGTTACCGCGCGCCAAAACTTCGCGAACGCGCCCACGACAAAGTATTCGCTGCTCTCGCCGCTGCTGACAAACGCGCCGCTGCGCCGGATCCAACCCTCAACCAACGGGCTATAATGTTGAAAGAGATAATTCCACGCGGTTTCATCACGCTCAACCAGCGCCCGCCGGAATAACTCATAGCTGTAGCGCGAGTCGTGCGACTGGCCGCGGTAAAACCGCTCACTCTCAATCGCGCAACGACGGGCTAATTCTTCCACATCTATCGTGGCAAGGCCGGTCGCCGCTTCATCGCCCACGACTGACGCATGCAACGTTGCCGGTGAGTTCAAGGTGGTCATGGTAGGCGCAATCATCGATTTCCTCGCTTCGTATGCTCAACGTCTCCGCTTCGCGCCTCGGTGGCCGAAACAACCGGCGACACGATCGCTTGGTGTATGTCCCTCTGCGCTGCATTGTAGGAAGTTACGGCGCGATCGAGAAGTATGTAAGATGAGCAGGAGATGACAAATAAGGTTTAAAAATCGTAGCGATGTTGTTGCCCAATGATGCCCCGAATGAGACAATCGCATAGTTTAGCGACAAGACAATTGCTGAATAAACCATGAGTCATCTAACTATCAGCCCGCTATCCACTGAGATCCCCGCTCTGATCGATCCAGCGGTGTTGGCCCACCAGCAGCGCCACCCGCGCTACCGGCCTGATTTGCACCTGATCGCTGCCACCGAGAGCGGCGATCAGGCTATCGGTCTCGTCACCCATACACGCTGGCAACGCCAGCTCGCCCGGTTTGAGGTGGGCGAAGTGGAATTGGCCGGCAGTAACCATCCTGACCTCGTGGCTGCGCTGCTCGCCGCGGCTGCCGAGATTGCCGTCGCCGCCGGGATGGCATGGTTGCGTTGCCCATTGCCCCTGAGCGTAGCCGGCCAGTGGGGGATGATCCCGGCTACGCTGGATAGCCGGGTCGCGTGGCGCGGCGGTGATGGCTCGTTGGCGCTGGCCACCCTCGATGACGTGGCCGATTTGGTGGCGCTCGATCAGCACGCGCCCGCGCCCCGTTGCGTCATTCCGTTGCGCTACGAAGCCGATTGGCGCTGGCAGATCGCCGCGCAGCCGCCGCTGGTGGCGCGCGATCGGTTTGGGAATGTCACCGGCTATGCGATGCTGTACGGCGAATCGGTGATCGAGGGCCGTGCGGTTGATACCGGCGCGGCGCGCGCGTTGCTCAGCCGGTTGCCAAATACCGTGCGCGAGCTGTGGTTAACGCCCGATCACCCGCTGGCGCAGGCTGCGCTCGAATTAGGCGCAAGCGTGACCGTGCGCTTGCCGCCGGACGAAGCCGTGACGCCGGTCTGGATTGCGATCGATCCGCTCGCTGCGTTGCGTTCTCAGCAGCCGGCGCTGGCTGCGCGCTTGGCCGCTTCACGCTACGTCGGTTGGGAAGGCAGCATTGGCTTGCGCGGCGAGTGGGGATCGGCGCGGATTGAATGCCGCGCCGGGATGGTGCAGATCAGCGCTGGGGCCGGTATCGCCGATGTTGAGGTGGCGCAGATCACGATCGGCGGTCTCTCGGCGTTGCTGCTGGGCCGGCGCAGCGCGAGCGATCTGCGCGCGACCGGCGATCTGCGCTGCGCCAGCCATGAGGTGGGGGTGGTAGAGGCGCTCTTTCCGGCGGCGTGGTAGGGTCGAGCGCCGCTAGATTTCGCGCAACCGTTCCGCCGCCTGTTCAGGGGTCAGGTCGCGCTGGGGTTGGCCCAACATTTCGTAGCCGACCATAAACTTGCGCACGGTGGCCGAGCGCAGCAGCGGCGGGTAGAAGTGGGCATGCAGGTGCCAGCCATCATGTGCCAAGCCGTCGGTGGGACGCTGGTGGAAGCCCATGCTGTAGGGGAAGGTGACGTTAAACAGCCGGTCGTAGCGCGCGGTCAGTTCGCGCAAGATGGCAGCCAACCCCTCGCGTCCGGCTTCATCAAGATCGGGCAGCGCGCCGGTATGGCTGCGCGGCAGCACTAGCGTCTCGAACGGCCACACCGCCCAAAATGGCGCCAGCGCCACCCACGTCTCGTTGGCGCAGACGATCCGCTCGCCGGCGGCCAGCTCCAGCGCCAGATAGTCGCAGAGCAAGCAGCGGTTGTGCTCGTGCCAGTAGGCCGTCTGCGTCGCCAGCTCTTTGCGCATCTCGTTCGGCAATTGCTCATTGGCCCAGATCTGGCCGTGCGGATGCGGATTCGACGCCCCCATCATCGCGCCGCGGTTCTCGAAGATCAACACCGACTGCACCCAGTCGATTTCGCCCAATTCACGGTACTGCTCGGCCCAAACCTCAACCACCCGCCGCACATCGGCCTGTGACATCTGGGCCAGCGTCAGATCATGGCGCGGCGAGAAGCAGACTACCCGGCAGATGCCGCGCTCGGCTTCGGCGTGCAACAGCGCCGGGCCAATCTCGCCATCAACACCCGGTGCGCGGATACTGACCCGCTCGAGCGGAATATCCGGCAGCAACGCGGCAAAATCGTTCTCAAACACAAACGTCTCGGTGTAAGCTGGGTTCTGCGCCCCGTTGGCCCGCGTGTTGCCGGGGCAGAGGTAACAGTTCGGATCGTAAGCCGGCAACTCGGCGGGTGGCAACGTTTCCACCTGCCCCAGCCATGGGCGCTGCGTGCGGTGAGGCGAAACCAGCACCCACTCGCCGGTGAGCTGGTTGAGCCGGCGATGGGGCCGGCTAAAAAGTTCGTGATGGCGCATGCGCATCCTCCCCGCTTATCGCCCGGCCAAACCGGAAGTGGCGATCCCTTCGATGAAGTAGCGTTGGGCGAACAAAAAGACGATCAGCGTCGGCAAAATGGCCAGCGTCGAGCCAGCCATAATCAGATCGACGCGCGCTGCATAGAGCGCCTGTAGATCGACGAGGCCCTGCGTCACCACCTTGCGCGCTGGACTGCTGATGATGATCAACGGCCACAGGAAGCTATTCCACGCATAAAGGAAGGCGAACGTCGCCAGCGTCGCAATCGCCGGACGGGCCAGCGGTAAAAAGATACGGAAGAGGATGCCCCAATGCGACGCACCATCGATCAGCGCCGCGTCTTCTAAGTCTTTCGGCACACTCATAAAGAACTGGCGCAGCAAGAAGGTGCCGTAGGCGGTAAACAGCCACGGAATAATCAGCGCCTCTAACCGGTCAACCCAGCCAAAGACCAGCATCAAGCGGTACATCGGCACAATCAGCACAGCAAACGGCACCATCAGCGTGGCGAGGTACGCGCCAAACCAAAACTCGCGCCCGGGAAATTCGAGCCGGGCAAAGGCGTAACCGGCCAGCACCGACGTAATCACCCAGCCGAGCACCACCAGCGCGGTCACGATCACGGTATTAATCAATTGGGTGCCGAGCGGCACGATATTGAGCACTTCTACGTAATTTGACCAACGAATCTCGCTCGGCCACAGCGTCGGCGGCACCTGCACCACCTCGGTCGAAGGCTTAAGCGAGGAGAGCACCATATAGATAAACGGAAAGACCATGACAAAGCCGGTGATGCTCAGCACCACATAAGCCAGCAGCTTTTCCCATGGCCGGCGCAAGATCAAGCTTGCCATCACCCCACCTCGCTTACTCGTAATGCACCCACCGCCGCGACATACGGAACTGGATGAAGGTCAGCAGCAGAATAATCACAAACAGCAACCATGCCAGCGCCGAAGCGTAGCCCATCCGCCCGCCGATAAAAGCTTCGCGCCAGAGCAACGGCACGATGGTCAACATCGAATCGGCTGGCCCAACCGTATTCGAGCGGGTCAACCCGAGCGCAATCGGCACATCGAACACTTGCAGACAATTGATCAGCGTTGTCACCAGCACAAAGAACGTCGTCGGCGAGAGCATCGGCACCGTGATATAGAGAAACTGCTGCCAGCGGCTGGCCCCATCCAGACTAGCCGCCTCGTAGAGCTGCGGCGGCACGCCTTGCAAGCCGGCCAGAAAGATCACCATATTGTAGCCAATCGTCTTCCACGAGAAGACCAGAATCACGCTGGCCAACCCCCATTCCGGGCGCGTCAGCCACGGAATCGGCTCGAAGCCGAGCAGACGAATGGCGTAATTGACGAAGCCAAAATCGACGTTGAGCAGATAGCGCCAGAGCAGGGTCACGCCGACCACTGACGCCACCACCGGAATAAAGAAGACGGCGCGGAAGAAAGTGCGGCCAGCGATCCGCTCGTTCAAAATCACGGCCAGCAGCAAAGCCGGCACCGTGGAAACAATCAGCGTCACCAAAGAAAACGCTGCCGTATTCCACATCGCCCGATAGAAGGTCGGGTCAGACAACGCGCGCTGATAATTGTTCAAGCCAACCAGATTCGGATCACCAAACAGGCGCGCGTCAGTAAAGCTCAAGTAAAACGAGATAGCGAGCGGCACCAAAAAGAAGATCAAAACCCCTAAAATGGTCGGCAACAGCATGCCGAAAGCGTCGATCCATTGCCGCACACGCCGCCCGCTCAGACGGCGCGCGGTTGGTGCAGGCAGAGCGGCCGGCGCTTGGTTGGCCATGGCGTACCTCCGGGACATGGTGACGAGCCTGCCATCGCCGCCTGCGGCAACAAACGGCGAAGGCGAGCTATCACACGAGAATACGTTTTTGCACCGTTTTACGCTGGGCAGGCGAAGGTCACGCCCCCCTCCCCCAGTTGTCATTGCTTCGCCGTGCGGGGCAATGCAGCGCATTGCCCCGCACGGCGAAGCAATCCCCCACGAGCGCGGGAGCGGCACCCTTCCCGCTGACCCCCTCCCCCAGCGGGGGAGGGCTGGGGTGGGGGCCATTGTGCGTTCGCTCTCGCCGAAGCGGGAGATTGCTGCGGGCGCTCTGCGCCCTCGCAATGACAAAGCACGCCTCCTCGCAATGACAATCGGGCTCGCCCCCGCTCCCTTCCTGTCATTGCGAGCCGCCACCGGCGGCGAAGCAATCCCCCGCGAGCGCGGGAGCGGCACCCTTCCCGCTGACCCCCTCCCCCAGCGGGGGAGGGCTGGGGTGGGGGCCATATCCCCCCACGAGCGCGGGAGCGGCACCCTTCCCGCTGACCCCCTCCCCCAGCGGGGGAGGGCTGGGGTGGGGGCCATATCCCCCCCAACCACGGGAGCCACCCGCTCAGGCATCCTGCCCTCTACCCCCTCCCCCAGCGGGGGAGGGCTGGGGTGGGGGCCATATCCCCCCCGACCACGGGAGCACCCCGCTCAGGCATCCTGCCCTCTACCCCCTCCCCCAGCGGGGGAGGGCGGGGGTGGGGGCCATATCCCCCCACGAGCGCGGGAGCCACCCGCTCAGGCATCCTGCCCTCTACCCCCTCCCCCAGCGGGGGAGGGCTGGGGGAGGGGCCATATCCCCCCACGAGCGCGGGAGCCACCCGCTCCGGCATCCTGCCCTGTCCCCCCTCCCCCAGCGGGGGAGGGCTGGGGTGGGGGCCATATCCCCCCACGAGCACGGGAGCGGCACCCTTCCCGCTGACTCCCTCCCCCAGCGGGGGAGGGCGGGGGTGGGGGCCATTGTGCGTTCGCTCTCGCCGAAGCGGGAGATTGCTGCGGGCGCTCTGCGCCCTCGCAATGACAAAGCACGCCCCGCACAAGGGTATAGCCGATCAGGCGAAGCGGCGCACGCCCGCCGCTCCGCCCATCGCGCCGGCCTCTACTTGAAGGTGCTGGCCGTCTGCTGGCAAGCCTGCTGGCCAAACTGCTCAGGCGTGATCTGGCCGGCGATCATCTGATCCCAAAGGCTCTGGACAATACCGCTGAAATCGGCCCAGTTGCCGTCCCACACCGGCGCTTCCAGCGCCGCGTAGGGAATGCCGTCGAGGAAAGCCTGATTGTTGGCCGGCGGGGTCGAAGCGAGGAAGGCATTTACCGCCTCTTGATCGCTGCGCGGCGGGATGTTGGTGCCCAGCGCGGCCACCTTCGCCGTTGCCTCGGCGCTGGTCAACACCTTCAGCACCTCCCATGCCGCCTGCGAGTTCGCCGTCTTGGCGCTGACAAGGTACGGCCCCCAGAAGAGCCACGTGCTCTTGACCTTACCCTCCGGCATCACCGCCACGTCCCAGTTGAACTGAGCATTGGTGCGGACACCGGGGGTAAACCAGCGACCGTTGAAGTACATGGCGACCTTGCCGGCATTGAAGAGCGCCTCGCCGTCGGCGTCACCAGCCGGCAGCAGCTTCTCGTCGTAGAGCGTGCGCACCATCGTTGCGCCGGCAATCGCCTCTGGGGTGTTCAGGGCGCAGCCGCGCCGGTCGGGGGTGAAGGGGCTGCCGCCGGCGGCATTGATGAAATAGCCCCAACCCGGCCCCCACCAGTTGCCGAAGCCGAGACCATACTGCTGGTTAGCCGGATTGGTCAGCTTGCGCGCCGCATCCAGCATGGTGTCCCAGTTCCAATTGCCTTCAGCCGCTAGCTCCTTGGGAGTCTTCAGACCAGCCGCCTTGAACAGGTCTTCGTTGAAGTAGACGACCATGGTCGAGATGTCGCGCGGCAAACCGTAGATCTTGCCATCGCGCGTCAACTGCTCGATCACATTGGGGTAGAATTTGCTCAACTGGAAGCTGCTGTCGGCATCAATCAGCGGCTTGAGATCAAGAATCTGGCCGGTATTGACGAAATCGGCCAGCTCAACACCGCCGATCCAGAAGATATCGGGCGCATTGCCGGCAGCCAATTCGGTCTTCAGCTTCTCGAAGTACCCCTGATTAGGCGCCGGATCGTAGACCGCGGTAATCCCTTTATCCTTCAGCTTCTCGTTGACTAGAGCATTCAGTTCTTCATAGACACGCTGCTCGGCGGCATCGCCGGGGCGGGTGCGCCAGCGAATCGTCACCGGCTGGCCGCCAGTGGTCACATTGCTGCCACTACCGCCGCTACCGCCGCTAGTAGCCGGTTGCCCGCCGCCACAAGCCGCGAGCAACGTTGCCAACAATGCAACCAGCGCAATCCACGACAGGGTGTGTTTCCGTAGCATCTTCGCTAGATCCTTTCTCAACAGAACATCCCTTGCCACACACTACCCGTTCACACAGGCAATCATCAACGGGGCGTGCCGCCGGCGAATGCAGCGCTGCGTGTGACGGGTGCAATGCATGGTGAACGCATTATATGGTTGTTGTGCGAACTATGCAAGTATATCCCGCCATAACCCAACGGGCCGTACCTGCTTGTCTTGTCACACATCTGCGCAAAACGCGGTACAATGTGTCACATAAGGCCGTGTCGGCGCTCAGCGCCGGAAAGGAGAGAGGTATGCAGCCCGAGTGGAGCGGCGATCCTGAGGTCAAGCCCGTCTTCTTCGCCATTACTCTGACCGGAGCGGTCGCGTTTCTGCTGATGGTCTGGCTGTTCGCATTCTACTGGTGAGCACGCCGCAACCGCTGCGCCTGACACCGACACGCTTGGGGTCAGGCGCAATTCTTACTTGCCAAATCCAATACTTCTGATACAATAGTTGACAAGTCTAGGATAAGCGTATGCCTGAAATTAGCACCACCGATTCACCCCAGATCGAAGCCTATCGTCTCTTCCTGAAGCTGCATCGCCGCTTTCAGGAGCTCAATCGTGATGAGTTCCGGCCTTACGATCTCTCAACGCCGCAGTATGCGATCCTCTTCTACGCTACCGAAGAGGGGGTACCGCTGAGCTATATCTGCAACGAGATGCTGGCTGATAATTCCAACCTCACCCGGCTGGTTGACCGGCTTGAGCGGCGCGGCTTGGTGCAGCGCGCTACCGACCCGCGTGACCGGCGGGTGACACTGGTGCAGTTGACGCCTGCCGGCAAGGCGCTGATTGAGGAATTGCGCCCGCGCCACCGGCGGCTGGTGGAACAACGTTTGAGTTACCTTTCCCCCGAAGAGTTAACCGCCTTCCACGACGCGATGCAACATCTGTATGAAGCACTCCAGACTCATCGCGATCGTGAAGACACCGAGTAACGTCTATGCGCACAAGCCATGTTCTTGCCGACTCTGACCATTGGCCGGCGATGTTCCGCGCTCTGCGCCATCGCAACTACCGCCTCTTTTTCAGCGGGCAACTGATTTCGCTGACCGGCACGTGGATGCAGAGTGTGGCGCAAGGCTGGCTGGTGTTGCGGCTATCTGACTCGCCATTTCTGCTCGGCTTGGTGGCGGCAGCCAATTCGCTGCCAGTGCTGTTGTTTTCCCTCTTTGCCGGCACCATTGCCGACCGCTTCCCTAAACGACGGATTTTACTCATCACCCAATCAACCGCGATGGCGTTGGCGGCAATCCTTGCTGCACTCACCCTCAGCGGAATGGTGCAGATTGGCCATGTGCTCATCTTGGCGTTGCTGTTGGGGGTGGTGAATGCCTTTGATGCGCCGGCCCGGCAGGCGTTTACGGTCGAGATGGTCGGGCGCGAGGATTTGCTGAATGCGATTGCGCTCAATTCGTCAATCTTTAACGGCGCGCGCACGATGGGGCCAGCCGTGGCCGGTATGGTCGTGGCATGGATTGGCGAGGGGCCGGCGTTCCTGTTTAATGCGTTGAGTTTTGGGGCGGTGTTGGCTAGTTTGCTGCTCATGCGCCTCGACTCCCAAGCTCCGGCTGGCCCGCGCCGCGGCGGAATGCTGCAAGCCGGTTTGCGTTATATTATGACCGAACCAAACGTGCGGGCGCTATTGTTCCGCGCCGGTGCGGTGAGTTTCTTTTGCTTCGTGCATCTGCCGCTGTTGCCGGTCTTTGCCCGCGATATTCTGCACATCGGCGCTGCCGGCCTCGGCTGGCTGTCGGCGGCGAGCGGGTTGGGGTCGCTGGTAGCAGCATTGATACTGGCCCAATTACGCGATGATGCACCCCGCGATAAGCTGCTAACCGCAGCGGCGCTGCTCTATGCCCCGCTGCTGATCGCCTTCACCCAAGCGCGCAACGTGCCGCTCGCACTCGTGTTGATCGGGTTATGCGGCTGGGCCGGTGTGACCACGATGGCATTGACCAATACGCTCATTCAACTGATCGTGCCCGATGAGCTGCGCGGGCGGGTGATGAGCGTGTTTACCCTGATGCTGATGGGTCTGAGTCCATTGGGTGGTATGCTGGCCGGCACCATTGCCGAACTCACCGGCAACGTACCGTTGGTCGTCGCCGGGAGTGCGGTGATCGGTTGGGTATTAGTGGTGCTGGTCGAGCGGCGCGCTCCTACCGGGAAGGAGCACACGCCGGCGGCGCCGTCAACCACGGGGCAAACGTGATATTGCTGCCAACCGCTTCGCCAATGCCTTGCGGGTTGGCGTCAGGCTCATACGGCCCCGAAGCATGCCCCCACCAATTATTGCGCATATCGAGCGCGATCTCGCTGGCCGCGCCGCGGCCAATGCCAAAGGTGAGGTAGGTTGGCCGGATCACCGGCGTATGGCCCTCGATGAAGTTTTGCTCGACGCGCAACGGCATGGGGAACGTGCCTTCAGGGTTCACTTGCACCGTCTCGCTGCGCAAACTCAGGCCAAGATTGTCGCCGATCAGCGCATTGCAAACGATCGTGCCCTGTAACGTGCCATTGGTCGTCAGTTGCAAATTAGCGCTACCGCCGCGGAAGAGATTTCCTTCAATCGCCAGATTAAGGGTATCGCGGGCATTTTGATTGGCCAACCGCACCATCGGCGCGCCAGCGCTCAGCACATTGCCGCCAATCCGGTTGCCGGTGAGGGTAACGAAATTGCCACGGCTGTAGGCCGCATCGAGGGCAGCGCCAAATGGCACATCATTCCCGGCAATCTCGCTGTACGTCATTTCGAGCCGCGAATCAACCACTAACACGCCGCCGCCGTTATCGGTAATCCGGCTAAACCGCACGACGAGACCGCCCTCTTCGCTTACCAACACCGTCCCACCCAGACCGCCACCCCGAATCTCGGTATGTTCAAGCGCGATAAAGCCGCCGGGTCGGCCAAAAATCCCGCTCCAGCGCGCGCCGGTCGCCCCCACAAAGCGCACCGGCTGGTTGGGCTGGCCCAGCGCAATCATCCGGCCACCATCAACATAGATCGATACCCCCGGCGCCAACCGCACTTCGACCCCCGGCTCGATAATCAACTCACTGCCGGGCGGAATTTGCACATCGCGGTTGAGGACAATCGGACTCTGCCCGGTAGCCCAGCGCGTGCTGCCCCGCAACACCAGCGCCGGGATGGGAGTAGGCGCGGGAGTCGCCGTCGGTAATGGCGTCGCGGTTGGCGGCGGCGGCACGGTCGGACTATCGTCAATCACGAGATCGGACGTGGTTGGCGTGGGAGGCGGCGGCGAAGTTGGGCGCGGCACGGCAATCGTTGGCGGCGGGGACGTGGGAGGCGGCGGCACCGTTGCAGTTGGCGCAACCGTCGGCTGAGACGGCGGCGTCCCTTCTGGCACCGGATAGGCCGGCGCTGCCGTGGCGGCAGTGGCGGTCAAGGTCGTTTCCGCCTGCACCGTAGCGGCGAGCGCAGTCAGTTCGAGCACCACGCTGGTTTGGGTTTGGGCCAGATCAACGGTCGGCTGCGTAGCGGGGTAGGCAGGCCCGACCGTTGCCACCCCGCCAGCCGGCGCTGGCGATGTTTGCACCGGGTATGGCCCAACCTGCGTCGGCGGGCGTTCGCTGGTCGCCGTTGGCACCGGGTTCGCTACATCATTCGTGCCGGGTGAAAAGATAAAGGTCAAGGCGACGCCAAGCGCCAATAATGCCAGCGCGCCAATTAAGAGCAACGTATCGCGGTTGAAGCGGGGGGCCGGCGATGGTGGCGGTGAAGATTCGGTCTCAGACACAGCAAAGCCTCCGCTGCAAAGCAAGCATCTCTCGTTATCTTATCACACGGCGCAAGTAGCTATGACACCGCCAACGCCGCTAATTCGGTCAGCATTTCCACCGGTGTCAAACCGCCGTGCAAACCGCGTTGCTTGAACGGCTTGGCCCGCGGGTGATCCCAGATCATTGCCTCGCCGGGTGCAGGCAAAATGGTCAGTTCACCCAACCGCGCGCGTAATCGTTCGCTGGGTTGGGGGCCAAAATAGCCGGCAGCCAGCAGTTCGGCAGTCGGCATGACCGTTGCCTTCCCGGCCAGCCGTTGCTGGAGCTGCGCTTGCACGTCAGCCACTGCTCCCGGCTGCACATGAAGGATGGCAACGCGCGGCGAACCTGACGGCGGCAGCGGCTGGCGATCGCCGCCACGGCGCAGATAACGTTCGAGATCGGGCCAGAGCCGGTTTAAGACGATCGCCTGCTGCGGATCAACGGCGATATGGCCGTGATCGGCAGTCAGCAAGAGCAGGGCCGGCTGCGGCGCAACGCGCAATGCCGGCAACAGATGTTGTTCGAGCTGATCAAGCACGGTTTGGATTTCAGCCATCACCGCATCCGCTGTTGGCCCATGCTCATGCATCTTCGCATCAATTGAATCAACGTACACGAGATAGAACGCCGGCCCGCGCTGGCGTTCGAGCAAATAGTGTAAACGGGCCGCTGCATCAGCAAGGTTTTGAAATGGCGTCACTAGCGCGCCGCTGCACAACGTGCGCGTGTAGACTGAATGGGCCAAGGGCGCCGGTAGCAAGACGGCACTCGCTACGCCGGCTGCACGCAAGCGATGGTAGAACCGTTCGGGCGGATAGACTAGCGCCGGATCGACCCCATACGCCATCAAGCCATCCGCTTTCACTTCAAACACCGGTGAAAAGAGCAATGAACCAATCACCGCTTGCAAGTCAGGGTCAAAGATATGCCACTCGTAAATGCCGCTCTGATCGGCAGCCAGACCAGTATGCAACAACGTCACATGGACGGCGGTGGTCGAAGGGAAGGCGCTGGTGAGCTGGCTAATCCGGCCTTCATGCAGAAACCGGCGTAGAAACGGCGCCTGATCAACGAACTGGCTGAAAAACTGCCAGCCAAACGAATCGAGCAACACGAGCACGACCGTCTGCGGATGTTCCGGCAAGCCGGCCAGTGCCGCAGCCGGCAACCCATCAACCTGAGCGCCGGCCAACAGCCGCTCGATCGTCGCCGGAATGCGGGCAAATCCGTAAGTATCGTAAAGCGGACGGACGTGATCTTCCGCCTGTACTGCCGCAGTCACAACGGCAGTCGATTCGGCAACCAGCATACGATGCTCCTTTGCACCGAGAGATGACAATCCAGCGTCTCGCCATCTCACTTCGCCTTATAGCAACGTTACGTCGCCCCATCTGCTTGCACGTTCTTGGATATGGATGCAACGTTAGTATACTGCGAGTGCTGCGGGTATGCCACCCAGCATCGCCGTCAGGGGGCAAAAGAGGACGCAACAGCGCTTGCCGTAAGCTCGTAGTGGAGGGATGGAGCGTGACAACCACCGCATTCCAGCAACTGGCTCGCTACTTGCCTGCCGCTTGGTGCGTAAACAGGCATAGTATGCTCGCACTGAAGATTGTCATTAAACATTCACACGATATACCATGATTGATCAATTGACGATTTGCCCGCCTACGGTATAGAATAAGAGGCAAGTTTCGCCATCGATAGCATCGGCGCCACTATGAGTACACGCGATCTGATCGGCCTGCTTGTCTCGTTCGGGTACGCCTTTGGCCTCCTCATCATTGCTGAAGTGATCCGCCGTTGGCGCGGCTATCCGCAAGATTTCACCCGCAAGTTCGTCCACATTGGCGCCGGGATGTGGGTATTTGGCGTACTAGCCCTGTTTGAGAACTGGACGATCGGCATTATCCCGTTTGCCACCTTTATCGTGCTCAACTTTATTTTTTACCGTTTCCGGCTGCTTGCAGCGGTTGACGCACCTGACAGCACACCGGGAACGGTCTATTTTGCTTTGTCAATCACGATCTTGTTTCTGATCTTCTGGCGCACCAATTCACCAGACGATCGTGGATATATTGCTGCCGCCGGCACGATGGCCATGACGTGGGGCGACGCGCTCGCCGCCATTATCGGCAAGCGCTGGGGCCGCCATCACTACCAAGTCGGGCGCGGAAGGCGCTCGTTTGAAGGCTCAGCCGCAATGTTTGCGGCGAGTGCGATCGCAATGTTCCTCACCCTGTTGCTGGTGCCGGGGTCGGCGCTCAGCCCGCAGAGCGCGCCGATCGGGGCAGGGGCGGCGCTGGCGGCGAGCGTGGTCGCGGCATTAGTTGCGACGGTGGCCGAAGGGGTCTCCCCACACGGCACCGATAATCTAAGTGTACCATTGCTGGCCGGTGCAGTCGTTGCCGGAGTGCTCGCAATTATGCGATAATATGAGGGCGAGAAGATAACACTCGCTGGAATGAGATGAGGAGCGCGTCTTGGATAATCTTCGCATCCCAATCTTGAAAATTGGAGACATCCTGATCGCCTCGATTCAGGTGGCTCTCCATGATGCCTCCGCAGTACAATTCAAAGACGATCTCTTGCAAAAGATCCATGACACGCGCGCTCGCGGCGTGATTATCGATCTGACGGCGCTCGATGTCGTCGATAGCTTCATCGGGCGTCTCATCGCCGACATCGCGGCGATGGCCGGCCTGATGGGGGCGCGGGTGGTGCTCACCGGTTTGCAGCCGGCAGTTGCGATTACCTTGGTTGAGCTAGGGCTTGAATTACCGCGCGTGCTCACGGCGCTCAACCTCGAAAAGGGGTTGGCTATGATGCAGCGAATGACCAGCGAGGAGAGCGACGATGGCGCAGAGTAAGACTGCTGTCATTCGAAGCGACCTTGATATCGTCATCGCGCGCACCATGGCTCGCGATATGGCCAAAGCGCTTGGCTTTGGGCCAATCGATCAGGCGCGCATCGCCACTGCCGTGAGCGAGCTGGCCCGCAATATCTTTCTTTATGCAGGCACCGGCAACGTGACGGTACGCGATATCGAGAAGGGGTCGCGCAAGGGGATCGAGATTATCTGCGAGGATCAGGGGCCCGGCATCCCGAATATCGATCTGGTGATGCAAGATGGCTATAGCACCTCGCGCGGCATGGGGATGGGGTTGCCCGGCGCCAAGCGGTTGATGGATGAATTCGATATTAAGTCGAAAGAGGGCGTTGGGACGACGATTGTTTGCCGCAAGTGGCGCACGTAGGGGCACATGGAGGGGCACAGCGACGCTGTGCCCCTCCATGTGCCCCTACGCTGTACCCGCCGGTTTGTTACCCAGCCATCCGGTCGCCTTCGTCGTAGGCTTTGGCGTACAATTCGATAATCTCTTGTTTGGTCGGCTTGCGCGGATTATTGGCCGGGCTGCCGCTATCGATCGCCGCATCCGCCATAGCTGGCGCTAGCTCCATCAACCGCTCGCGCTCGACACCCAATTGACGCAACGACGGGATCTTGATATCGCGCACCAACCGCCGGATCGCCACGACTGCCCGATCAGCGGCTTCCATCATCGACAGACCCTCGATCGGTTCACCCATCGCGCGCGCCACATCAGCATAACGCTTCGGATCACCCACCAGACTGAATTCTGTCACCACTGCCAACAAGGCGGCGTTCGAGACGCCATGGGCAATATGGAAATAGGCGCCAATCGGGCGCGACATACCATGCACCAGTGCCACCGATGAATTGCTAAAAGCGATACCGGCCTGCGTCGCGCCTAACATCATCTTCTCGCGCGCCTCGATATTGTTGCCGTTTGACCACGCTTGGCGGATATTGCTCGAAATCAGCTCGATCGCCGACAAGCACAGCACATCGGTCATCGGTTGCCGCTTGACTGACACGTAGGCTTCGATGGCATGCACCAGCGCATCAACGCCGGTGGCCGCCGTCACGCTCGGCGGCGACGAAACGGTCAACATGGGATCGACAATTGCAATCGTCGGCATCAGGTACGGGCTGCCGATCAGCATTTTGACATCGGTTTTTTGATCAGTAATCACCGTGTAAATCGTTGCTTCGCTGCCAGTGCCGGCAGTGGTCGGAATGGCGACCAATGGCACACCGGGATTAGCGATCTTGCCGATCCCCTTATACTGCTCAATCGAGCCGGGGTTCGTCACCAGCACCGCCACCGCCTTAGCAGTGTCGATCGGGCTGCCGCCACCCACCGACAAGACAAAATCACACCCACCCTCGTGATACGCCGCTAACGCCTCTTGCACATACTCCACCACCGGCTCGGTATTGACGCCGGCATACACGACGCTGGCAATCCCATGATTGGCCAGATTCTGCTCAACCTGCCCAACAACGCCGATCTTCTGCATAATCTGATCGGTGACAATCAGCGCCTTTTTCCATCCCCGTTTGGCGCACTGCGCGCCGGTCTGCTCAACGGCGCCCGAACCGATCACCATCTGCGCAGGCATGATAAACTCTCGTGGCGGCATCATACGCCCTCTCCTTTCTGGCGAGTAGATTGCGAACATGTGGGACAGTAACACGGCGTGATTGCTGTGAAGTGTAATACAATGTGCGCATTGCGTCAAAATGTGTCCTGACGGTGATTAAGAAGAATTGCCGTCAAAAGACGCAAAAACGCACAAATGAAACACTATCTGCTGCGCTGTCCCGCTTGGCGCGCATCGTCGCCACTCACGGTATAATCAAAGCATTCGTGTAGCGGCGAGCGCGGCTGGCCCGCTCGGCCCGATACAAAGGAGTATCGCAATGGATTTGACGGCAAACTACGACATGTTTCTCGGCCCTGAACACGACATGCTGCGCCAGACGGTGCGCAACTTCGCCGAGCGCGAGGTGGCGCCGCATATCCGCGAATGGGATCGCAGCGGCGCAAAAGCTGAAGGGCCAGAAGATCGCCCGCATCTGCGCCCGGTGCTCAAACGAATGGGAGAATTGGGACTGCTCGGCATCTGCATTCCGCAACGATACGGCGGGGCCGGGATGGATTATCTCGCTTTGGCAGTGGTGTGTGAAGAGTTGGAGCGGGTCGATAGCTTTCTGCGCGTGGTGATGAGCGTGCATACTGGCCTCAACTCGCTCTCGCTGTTGCAATGGGGCACCGAAGAGCAGAAGCAACGTTTCCTCGCGCCGCAGGCCCGTGGCGAAAAACTGGCCGCCTACTGCCTCACCGAGCCGAACAGCGGCACCGATGCCGCCGCGATGCAAGCCACTGCACGCCGCGACGGCGACGCTTACATTCTCAACGGCGAGAAGATCTGGATCAGTCTGGCTGATTTAGCCGATAACTTCCTCGTCTTTGCCAAGACCGACCCGGCAGCCGGGCCGCGCGGCATCACCGCGTTCATCGTCGAGCGTACCATGCCCGGCGTGAGCAGCTACCCGATCCACGGCAAACTCGGCGTGCGCGCCGGCAACACCGGCGGCGTCGTCTTCCAAGACGTGCGGGTGCCCCTCTCGCACCGGCTTGGTGAAGAGGGTGAAGGCTTCAAGATCGCGATGGCTGCGCTCGACAACGGTCGCTACACGGTAGCTGCCGGCGCCACCGGCCTGATCCAAGCCAGCCTCGAAGCCAGCATCCGCTATGCCCGCGAACGGCAGACCTTTGGTGTGCCAATCGGCGAACACCAGCTCGTGAAGCGCATGATTAGCCACATGGTGCGCAAACTCGACACCTCGCGGCTGCTGGTGTACCGGGCCGGCTGGATGAAAAACAAGGGCCTGCGCAACACCCGCGAGACGACGCTGGCCAAATGGCATGCCACTGTGAGCAGCTTTGAAGCCGCCGACGACGCTATCCAGATCCACGGCGCGTATGGCTACGCCGACGAGTATCCGGTGGAGCGGTATCTACGCAATGCACGCGGTGCAATCATCTACGAAGGCACCCGCGAGCTGCAAGAGCTGTTGCAGGCCGATTTCGTGATGGGGTATCGCAAGTATCCCAACCTGCGCTGCGAATTGCCGGCGTACGATCCAGACGTGTGGGAGGGTGAGGGGTAATGCGCTTGTGAGCGGCACGGACGTTCCCGCACCGTGCATTACATCCAGCATTGCGGTGTGGAGTGCGGCAGTCAAACTGCCGCACTCCATATTTGAGCGAGCGTGCCCAATGGTCATTGCGAGGAGGCGTGCCCGATTGTCATTGCGAGGGCGCGCAGCGCCCGAAGCAATCTCCTGCTTTGGCGAGAGCGAACGCAAAATGACCCCCACCCCAGCCCTCCCCCGCTGGGGGAGGGGGGACAGGGAAGGGCGCCTGAGCGGGTTGTTTCCGTGCTTGCGGGGGATTGCTTCGCCGCGCGGAGCGCGGCTCGCAAGGACAACGGGGGAGCGGGAGAGGGTCGCGCCACCCCCCCACCGGTCATTGCAAGTTACGACTCTTCGGTGAGGGTGGCCAGCATCTCTTGGGTGTCGATCAGGTGGTTATTGAAAATTTGCCGGGCCACGTCGAGCAACTGAAAGATCATCGGATCACGCACTCGATAGTAGACGACGGTTCCCTCTTTGCGCGAATCGACGATATTCTTATTGCGCAGCACAGCGAGCTGCTGCGACACGTTCGATTGCTCGATCGCCAGCGCCTGCTGCAACTCCTGCACGCTCCGCTCGCCGGCGCGCAGTTGATCGAGAATGGCGAGCCGGGTGGGATGGCCAAGGGCCTTGAAGAACTCGGCTTTGAAGCGGTGCAGCGGCATAGGATACCTCTTTAAATACTCTAATATTTAGATACTTGTAACATAAAAGCGAGCAACCGTCAAGATAGGTATAGATCCGAGCGAGCGCACTGACCAGTTTGCCCGTAATTGGATGCGTATCGAGATGGTTGACTGGCAAGGTGGCTATGCCCGCGCGCCAAAGTATCGCTGCGGGCAGCTTGAGCGATTCATGGCATTGCCTGCCTCACCCACGCTATATGCCCGGCTATCCCGTTGACAGCCCTCGCCAACAGTGCTATACTTCGCAAATATGAAAATATGCAAGTATTATCATATTTTGATTAAGGCATCATCATGCACAACCTACTCAATCGAGTCCCGTTGATCTCCGTCTGGCAACGCGAATTCGCCGGCTATTCAGGCGCTAAACTGCGTGCCGATGTGCTGGCCGGCTTAACGACCGGCGCGGTGGCGCTGCCGCTCGCTCTTGCGTTCGGAGTTGCGTCCGGCGCTGATGCTCCGGCTGGCCTCGTCACCGCTATTTTGGCCGGCCTGATCATCGGCGGCCTCGGTGGCGCGGCCTACCAGATTAGCGGGCCGACCGGCGCGATGTCGGCGATCTTGATCGCGATTTCGGCGCGTTACGGGATCGAAGGGGTCTGGATCGCCACCCTGCTGGCCGGCGTGATGCTGATCGCGCTTGGCCTTGCCCGGCTGGGACGCTACATCTCGTTTATCCCTTCACCGGTCATTGCCGGCTTTACCAGCGGGATCGCGCTGATCATCGCGATCGGCCAGCTTGATAATGTGCTTGGTATTCAAACTCCTAAGGCCGGCAATGCGCTGGAAAAGCTGCTGCACTATTTTACCCAGCCGTTGCTGCCTGATTGGCACACCGTGCTGATCGCCGGCACCGTTATTGCAGTGATGCTAGTATTGCCGCGCTTCAACAAGACCATTCCTGCTTCGCTGGTTGGGATTATCGTCGCCACTGTCATGAGCGTTGGGTTAGGGTGGAATGTGCCGATCATCGGTGACATTCCACGCACCATCTTGCTCGATCATCGTTTGACGTGGGAGCAAATACCGTGGGCACACTTCAGCGATCTGTTAACGCCAGCCGTCTCGATTGCCGCACTCGGCGCGATCGAGAGTCTGCTCTGCGGCGCCGTCGGTTCAACGATGAGCGGCAAGCCATTCGACAGCAATCAAGAGCTGGTGGCGCAAGGGATTGGCAATCTGCTGATTCCCTTCTTCGGCGGCGTACCGGCCACTGCTGCCATCGCCCGCACCAGCGTGGCGATTAAGAGCGGCGCGGTGACCCGGCTGACCAGTATTGTCCACGCTTTGCTGTTGCTGTTGAGTGCGCTGGCGTTGGGGCCGATCATCCGCTATGTGCCGCTCGCCGCGTTGGGTGGCGTGTTGTTGGTGACGGCGTGGCGGATGAACGAGTGGGAGAGTATTCACTTTTTCGCCAATGCCCGCCTGCGCCATGCGCTCGCCGGCTTTTTCATCACGATGCTGGCGACGGCTGCGCTCGATCTGACCCAAGCCATCTTGATCGGGATTGCCATTTCGGCGGTGATCTACCTGCGCCAGTCGGCTGCCAGCACCGTGGTCACCAGCGCTCCTGTCAATCCGCAGCAGATGCAGGGAATGCCGATCACCGCCACCTGTCCCAGTATCCACGTCTACTACTTGACTGGGCCGGTCTTTTTCGGCAGCGTGACAACGGTGCTGGAAGCATTTGAGACTGCCGGCGATTATCACACGATAATCATTAGTATGCGCGGTGTGCCGCTGGTTGACGCGATGGGGATTCAGGCGCTGCACCAGATCGTCGCAGAACACCATGCCCGCGGCGGCGAGGTCATCTTCACTGCGCTCCAACCCAATGTGCTCGATATGTTCCGGCGCACCGGCTTGTTTGAACTGGTTGGCGCGCGCAACATCTATTGGAGCTCGGCGGACGCGATTGTTGAGTTGCACGAAAAGCGGCTGGTCGCCGGTTGCCCGCGCTGCCATGCCCACAGCGAGAGTTGCCAAGTGTGGCAGATGGCGCGAGCGCGGCTGAGCGGGCAGTTAGCGAATCAGCCGGCGCCGGGTTCTGAGTCGTCAACTCAAGCCGGATAAGCACCCATTCGACGAACAGAACGATCCCTGAAGGTTGAAGGACAGACAGTAGCCCTACGTCCAGAGGACGTTATGCGCCGTTTCGCCCTCACCCCCAGCCCCGCTCCCACTGGCGCGGGAGAGGACAGACAGAACACCTGATTGGAACCCGGCCCTGAAGGGCCGGGCTATCCTTACGAAGCCCGCTGCGCGGGCTGCTGGCCCTCCCCTCCCCCAGCGAGGGAAGGGTTGGTGATGGGGGCCTCATCCCCAGCGGGCGCGCAACACCCGCCGCCAGCTCCCCCTTCGGCGGAAAGGTTCCGCTCGCGTACTCGCGGGGGATTGCTTCGCTGCGCTGCGCTCCGCTCGCAATGACAACCGGGGAGCGGGAGATTGCTTCGCCGCCGTTGGCGGCTCGCAATGACAACCGGGGAGGTGGCGCTGCCGATCTTTTGTCATTGCGAGGGTGCGTCAGCACCCGAAGCAATCTCCTGCTTCAGCGGAACAGCCGCCCTGACAGGTGTCGCTTCCCCTCCCCCAGCGGGGGAGGGGTTGGGGGTGGGGGCCTCATCCCCAGCGGGCGCACAACACCCGCAGCCAGATCCCCCTTCGGCGGAAAGGTTCCGCTCGCGTACTCGCGGGAGATTGCTTCGCCGCCGTTGGCGGCTCGCAATGACAACCGGGGAGGTGGAATCCAACTATGCCCCGCTCCCACTGACGCAGGTTCAAGGGCGAACAGCACACATGATCCGGCACCCGGCCCTGAAGGGCCGGGCTAGGGCGGAAGGGTAGCGGAACTATGCGCCATGATTTAGTATACTCATATCAGATTCCCTTTTGCTGCTCCTCTTGTTGAAGGAGCAGAAGCCAGCAATCCCGCCACCGGCAGGAATGGCGTAAGAGGGGACGTTTCACAACTAGACATGAGGAACGCATGCCGCAACCAACCCTCTGCGTCATCACCCCCAACCCGGCGCTGGATCGGATCTTAATCGCGCCAGAGCTGCGGCTCGGCGCCGTCCGGCGGGTTGCCGAAACGCGGGTGGCCGCCGGCGGCAAAGGCTTGAATGTGGCCCGTGCCGCCAAGGCGATCGGAACGCCCGCCGTGGTCTGTACACCGCTCGGCGGTCTCACCGGCCAGCAAGTGGCGTGGCTCGCCGCGCAAGAAGGGGTATACATCCATACGGTCGCGATCGCCGGCGAGACACGAGTCTGCACGTTGATCGTCGATCCGGCGACGGGTGAGGTAACAGTTTTGAATGAAGTCGGGCCACACCTGAGCGACCGGGAATGGAGCGCGTTCACCGGCCGGGTCTTAGACATTGCTGCCGAGTGGTATCTGATCTGCGGCAGCTTGCCGCCGGGGCCGCCGCCAAGCGCATTAGCTGAACTGATTGCAACGCTCCACCAGCAAGGTCGCCGGGTGATGGTTGACACTAGCGGCGCGGCACTAAAGGCGGCAGTGGAAGTGAAACCGGCGGTGGTGAAGGTGAATGGGGAAGAACTAGGGGCATTGCTCGAAATGAGTATCACCAGTGTGGCCGACGCGCAACACGCAGTGCTCAAATTGCATCAGCGCGGCATCGAGGTGGTGGTGGTCACGCTCGGCGCATACGGAGCGGTAGGGATTGACGATCACGACCGCGTGATCGCGACCCCGCCGCAGATACCGGTTCGCAACCCGATCGGCTGCGGCGACACATTTTTCGCCGGGTTAGCAAACGCCTTCAGCAACGGTCACAACCTCGCCGCTGCACTGCGGATTGCAACGGCATGCGCTGCTGCCGACGCGCAAACATTGGCGCCGGGAGCGGTTGATCGCGCAACCGCCCAAGCGCTGCTTGACCACGTTGCCATCAGTTATTGGTGAACCTCAGCCGGTTGCGGCGGAGTTGCGCCGATCAAACGCGCCAACTGGCGCATCTGATCAGCTGTGAGATAGGCGCTCCGCTGGCCGGTGGCCGTATAGAAGGTAAGATCGCCGCCAGCGCCAAGGATCAACCGGTAGCCGCCGAGTTCGCGAATCCGCTTCTGCACCGCGCCGAGCAATTCGCGCAACACTGCCACTTCGTCAGCATTCAGCACAACCGCATCGTAACCACGAATCAGATGGTGCAATATCAACGCCGGCGTCGCCTCAGGATGGTAAGCCGCTTCAAATTCACCGATCAGCGTGATCTGCATCCTCTGCCTCCCTCATCACCGGCCGGTCGCGAGTTGCGATCACCACCTGCCAGACACTCTCTTCCGCAAAGGGCACCGGCGGCAAAGCCGCATCGCCAAAAACGCTCAGGGGACGGAGACCAGCGGCGCGCAGCATTGCCGTCAATTCAGGGAAGCCATAGAGCCGGATCTGGTCGCCGGGATGGGTGACATCAATCCCGCGACTGGCATCAACATAGCGATAATCGATTTCGAGCGTCGCGCGCCGCGGATCAAACCGCGCCTCACGCAACACGAAGCCACTGCCGATCGGATACCAACCACTGCGAAAATCGCGCAGATAACGGCTAATCTGGTACGGGTTCAGGCACTGCACCACCAGCTTGCCGCCGTACACGAGCGCGCGGGCAATGCCGTTGAGCACCGCTTGGTTGGTGGCATCGTCGAAAAAGCCGAGGCTGCTATTCATGAGCAGCACCACATCAAACCGCTCGCGGTACGGCAAATCCCGCATATCACCGGTGACAAACTCCACGTTCAAGCCACGTTCGGCAGCAGCGGCGCGGGCATGGTCGATCACCGGCGCAGCAGCATCAAGGCCGGTGACCGTCCACCCGCGCGCCGCCAATGCCAAGCTATGGCGACCACCGCCGCAGGCCACATCGAGAATCGACTCGACCCCTTGCAAGCCGAGCGCATCGATCAAAAAATCGACTTCGCGGCGGGTCAACTCATCGGCATACTGGCGATAGTGGGCAAACTCATAGACTTGCAGCAGCTCTTCCCACCACTCACGCGACGCCTGCTCGGCCATAGCAGCTCCCAGCGCAATTACAGATCGACGGTGCGCGGCATAATGGGCAATTCATCAACCCGCAGGCTGGGCGGCAAGGTGCAGACCCATAGCAGCGCCTGCGCCACATCATCGACCGTCATCAAGCGCTTGCGTAGTTCTTCAGCCGGGTTGAGCGGGGCGATATCGGCGTCGATCATCCCGGAGAAGACGGTGGTGACGAAGACATTGTACGGGCGCAACTCTTGGGCCAACGCCTGCGATAATCCTGACAGCGCGAACTTCGCCGCACAGAAAGGCGCGATATTCGCGACCCCGATTTTGCCGACTCGTGAACCAAGATTCACGATCGTCCCGCTGCGCTGGCGCTTCATATACGGCGCCACAGCTCGCATCAGGTAGAAGACACCATTGAGGTTAACATCCATTACCGCCTGCCATTCGGCATCGGTAAACTGCTCAAGCGGAGCGATCTTCTCGACATTGCCTGCGCAATTGAGGACGATATCGATCCGGCCTAACATCTGCACGGTCGAATCAACCAGATACTGCACCTGCGCTGGCACAGTGATGTCGGTAGGAATGGCGAAGGCGTTGTAGCCTTCGGTTGTAATCATACTAACCAGATGTTCGAGCCGATCACGCCGCCGGGCAGCGACAATCACGGTTGCGCCTTCGCGCGCAAAAAGACGAGCAGCCGCGTAACCTACCCCACTCGAAGCGCCGGTAACGATGACAACGCGCCCTTTCAATTTCATAGCGTCTTCTCCGATCATCACCACATCACAACGGCTCCATGGGTATTATACCTGAGGAATATCTGAAATATAGACCTTTTCAGCAGAGCCGGATGGTAATGCCGTGGTAGAATCGTTGCGCTACCATTGCGTTGGCGGGCAAGAAGTGGTATAACATAACAGGTATGACGACATCAGGAGAAGGGGCGCAATGTACTGGGAGACGATCGCCGATCTACTACACCACCCACGGGTTGTTGAGACACGCCACCACATGCACCACAGTGTTCCCAAGCACGATCATCTGCTACGCTCGGTTCACTTTTCATATTACCTAGCGCCTTTTTTTGGCGCTGATCAGGTGACGTGCGTGCGCGCAGCCCTTCTCCATGATCTCGACTCACGGTATGGCACGCTCACCACGCACGGCGCAATTGCCGCACGAGTGGCCGCCGAACTCGGCGAGCCAGCAGAGGTTTCGGCGGCAATTATTAGCCATATGTATCCCTTCGGGCCGCGCCCAACCACGCGGGAAGGCTGGGTATTGGCGGTAGCCGACAAGCTGGCATCGCTCGCCGATCTAGGTGCATTCGTTGGCGGTCTCGTATCAGGGCACAGCCTGCGCGTGCGCCGGCAGCTTTGCCAGAGCGACCCCTTCTACGCCGCCCGTTATGCTCGCCGCCGGCGCCGCCGGCTGATCAGCTCGCTCTGGCGCCGGCTTGGGCGCACGAGCTTGTCGCGTTGGCGCTTGAGCGGCCAAACGCCGCAGGCCCACTAGGATTGCCCCGCTCCAAACCGGCTCATACAACGAGCGACAGGCGCTATTGCCTGTCGCTCGTTCATACTTCACCAATACCAAAGCAACACCTGCACCAACCGCAGGCAGAGCGTAAGAGACGGTACGGGCATCAATCGCTGCTCGACCGCTCGACAGGCGCCTCATCAGCCGGAGGCGCACGAGGCGTATCTTGGGCCGGTTGATCCTCAGACGGAGCAGGCTTGGCTCCTGCTTCAGCCAACGCTGCCACTGGACGCAAACGCGCCGGCAGCACACCAGCCGGGCTCGGCGGATCACTGAAGCGGCCATACAGATACAAGAATAGATCGCGCGCCATCGCGCTGAGCGGAGCCGAGAGAATCGCTCCTAGCAGGCCAAAGACCTGCGAACACACCACCAACACCACCATCAGGATAGCCGGATGCACGCCGACGCTCTCGCCGATGATGCGCGGCACCAGAATATGGTTTTCGAGCTGCTGGATCGCGATGTAGAGGATCGTCACCGCTAGCGCAGTGGTCGGCGAATCAGCCAACCCCAGTAAGATCGCCGGGATCGCGCCGATAATCGGGCCGATCACCGGCACAAGCTCGGTGATACCGGCAACGACCGCCAGCAACACCGTGTACGGAATCTTCATTCCCGCCATATTGAGCGCCGTGAGCCCAATCCACGAGGCGAGACCGACCGAGGTGCCAAGGATCAACTGGCCGCGCAGATAGCCGCTGAGGTCGTGATCGATGATCGAGAGCATCGCCCACACATCAGCCCGCAAGCGGGGGTGGATCATGTTGTTGAAGTACTCGCGCCCGGCACGGGTATCCATCAAGACATAGAAGAGCCAAAACGGGACGAGGAAGAAGCCAAGCAGGAAGGTCACGGTATTGACGACCGAGAGCACGCTATTGATCAAAAACTGGCCAATTCCTTGCAAGTAACCCACAAAATTAGCCCGTAGCGTGCTCAGACCTTCGGCTGCCGCCGAGGTAATCGCGTTCTGCACCTCCGCTTGCACTGGCGGCGGCAGGCTTGCCAGCAACTGTTCGTACTCATCGATCAGCCGGTTAGCTTCGCGCTGGATCGTCGCAATATCCGGCAGCGCGCGGATCAATTCGGCGATCTGGGCAATCAGCGGCGGCACCACAAACGCAATCGCGGCGACAATAGCGCCAAAGGTAAGCACATAGACCGCCAGAATGGCCAGCCAGCGCGGCACCCACCGCTCAAAGAAGTTCACTAACGGCAAAAACAGATACGCGAGCACGCCGCCAAAAATAAACGGCGTGATCGACGAACCGGCATGGCTCACGAGCCAACCGACGAGATAGAGCGAAACTGCGACTAGCAGCCAGCGCGCACCGCGACGGATCCGTTCAGGGGTGAAGAAGCTCATGCAACCTCTACGACACTACCGGCTTGACATCGATCGACCATCAGCGTTCATCACGTGGATTCAACGTACTGACAGTCAACATAGTTGCGATCGAATTGCCGGTATTTGTCCAGCTATAGGCCGTATCATCGCGGAAGAAGAGCGTATCGCCGGCAGCGAGGTCATATTGCTCTTCACCTAAAGTATACCTTACATTGCCGGCCAGCACATATACCATTTGGCTGCCCCGCGATGAGAACCCCTGCTGGCTACTGCCGGGATAGGCCTCGATCAAGCGTGCATCAAGATCGCTATTGGGCGGCAGCAACGAAAAGACTTGCACCGGCGCATCATCAAGCGACAAGCGCACCCGATCGGCAGGCCGCACAACTTGGCCAACTTGCTGATTATCTTCACCCTCAAAGAAATGGGTCATCTGCACGCTGAAAAACTGCGCCAATTTGCGCAGATTAGCCACCGAAATATTGACTTTATCACGCTCGAGGCGGCTGAGGAACGATGGCGTCAATCCCGATCCTTCAGACACCTCTTGCAGCGTCAGGCCACGCTCCTGACGCAATCGCCCGATCTTTTGTCCGAGTGACATACGCTATCTCGAAATAATACAAAAGCAAGCGCGCATCACCGGCGCGCTCTGCGGTTGCCGTCATCTCAACAGTTTCACTTTGTCAATTGTGATTATACGCCAGCGATAGCCCTACGTCAAGGTGTTGCACAGGAGTAATAGCAGAGGTTTAGCCGATATTAAAGCGTGAGACGCAAAAATTGCACAGGTTTCATTAATGTAAATGACGTATTAGTTCATGCGGTAGGTGATTATACCATCCGATCACGGCGGCGCAGCACCCATGCCGCAATCGCCAAACAGATGACTGCATACCCGATCAAGGCCAGCCAGCGCCCCACGAGATGCACTGGATCATGGCTAAACGCGGCTTCCGTTTCGAGAAAGGCCGGCGTACAGCCGGACGGAATACTACCCTGATCATCGGTATTTGGCAAATTGCACAGCCGGTTGAGGTCAAGGCTCGCGCCGAGCGCATCCATCGCCCAGCGGCTAATTGTCAACCACGAAAGCGGGGTCGCCAGCCCTTCGATCGTAAAGATGAGGCCGGCAAACAAAATCTGGGGAATCAGCGCAAATGGCACCAGACTAATCGCCCGATCAGGCGTCGCCGAAGCCGCACTAATCGCCAACCCCAGCGCCATGCCTGCGCTGGAAGACAAGACCAACGTGAGAAACGTTTCGATCAGCGGCGGCAACAGAATGCCGGTCTCACCCGGCAACACCACTTTCAGCAACACGATGCCGAGCAAGACAATCGTCTGCACCAAAACCAGCGCGCTCAACACCGTCACTTTCGAGAGGAGGTACGGGCCGATGCGCAGATTCACCAACCGTTCGCGCCGGTACACAGCCTGCTCTTTGGTAATCTCGCGGGCGGCGTTAATGATCCCAAACCAGACACTCACCGTCGCCAGCATAAAGAGCAGCTTCTTGGCTTCACCGCGCTGGATGAGGTCTTGGGCCTGCACACCGGTCAGCGCATCACTGCGCGCCACCAACAGCAGGAGCACAGCAATGATAGGCGCTTGCAGCAACAAGATCAGCAGATTCCGCCGATCTTGCAGCATCAGGTCAAAATAACGCCGGGTGAGCAAGACAAACTGCCGCCACGCTGATACGCGCTGCGGCGGTTGCGCAGCAGCATTGCTCTGCACCAGCGGCCCGCTCGGCGTTGTCGCCAGCCGGTTAGCGACATATTGCTGGTACAACGGCGACTGGCGATAGCGGATTTCCCACAATTCCGCTAGACTCGGCGGCGTCTGCGCTGCCGGATACGCCGCACGCCACGCCTCGTATTCGGCCCGCAGATCTTGTTGCACTACCGGATGATCGGCAGCGGCCACTCCCTCGATCTTGGTGTAGATGTCAGCAAAATCGCCGCTGGCAATCTGAAAGAAGCGCAGCGCCTCAGCCGGCGGGCCAAAGAAGACCATCCGCCCGCTGCCGGCCATAAAAATCACGTGGTCGCACTGGGTGATGTTGGCGGTAGCGTGCGTCACCAGCACCACCGTGCGTCCACTGTCGGCTAACCGGCGCAGGGTATACATCATCTTCTTTTCGAGACCGGGATCGAGGCCACTGGTTGGCTCATCAAGGAAGAAAAGACTAGGGTCAGCGAGCAGCTCCGCGCCAATGCTCACCCGCTTACGCTGGCCGCCCGACAGCGCCTCAATCGGCTTGTCACGGTGCGGCGCCATTTCCACATCGTCGAGCACGCGCTCGATCCGCGCCTTCACCTCGCTCTCAGCGGTATCAGCCGGCAAGCGCAGCCGCGCTGCATATTCCAAGGCCCGCTGCACCGGCAACACCCGATGGAGGATATCGTCTTGCGGCACATAGCCTAACACGGCCTGATAGGCCGCGAAATTGCGGTAAAAATCGTCGCCATTGACCAGCACTTGCCCCTGTTCGGCGGGAGCATAACCGCAGAGCGCTTTCATCAGGGTGCTTTTGCCGGTGCCGGAACCGCCGACAATCGCGACAAACTCGCGCGGCGCAATCGAGAGCGAGACATCGTTGAGAATGACCCGCTGCACGCCGTTGCGCGTCACCACCCGCGACAAATTGCGCGCATCAATCCGGAGCGCCCCTTGCTGGTCGTAGCGATCAAGGCTGGTCACGTTATAGACCAGCTTAAAAGCGCCGATCTGGATCACATCGCCCGCCTTGAGCGCCACCGGCGCGGTCACCCGCTGGCCATTGACAAACGTGCCGTTGGTGCTGCCCATATCGCGCAGAACCACGCCGCCGGGAGTGCGATCAAGCTGGGCATGAAAGCGTGACACTTGTGGATTATCGAGAATGATGTCGCAGCCTACCCGGCCAATGGTGATCGCCGGATCGGTGGGGTCGAGCGGAAACTTGGTCGGAGCCGCGCGCAGCGCCTCCGCCGTCGCCAGCGCCGCATTGCGGTAGGTCAACGAGACAAAATTGCCGGTCGCCGGATCACCGATCCGGATCACATCGCCATCGGCCAACACGCGCTCGGTGATACGCTGGCCGGCAAAGAGCAGACCGTTGCGGCTGCCCACATCAATAATCCGGTGGCCTTGGCCCACCGGCTCGATGCGGGCATGGCGACCGCTGACAAAGCGCGACTGCAAGACCAGATCGTTATCAGGCGCGCGCCCAAGCGTCACCGGTTGCGCACCCAAGACAACATCACGCTCGACACCCGGTTCGCTAACATGCAACACAGCGCCACCGGCAGCGATAAGCGTCGCCGGGGCATTGACCGCCGGTGCGGGCAACGAGCGTCCGCACGATGGGCAAAAGCGAGCATCGGCGCGGGCCAGCGGGGCTTGGCAAAATGGGCACAGCGGCGGCTTAGCAATCGCCACAGGATGGCTCCTATGCTATAATGCGAGGCGTTCTAACCGATCTTGTGATAGCACAGATTAGCACGATTTGCAACTAGATGCACTCCAACGGTTGCGGCTATCCGCGACAAAACGCGCTTTTGGCGGTTCGGGCAAGTTGCAAGACTGGCCTCGTGACCTGAACCCAAGCGCATCCCGTCCCTTTTCCTGAACGTCATATCACGCAGTGAGCGTAACGCATCTCGGCAGCGGCAAGGATCAGCGGTGGCAACACAAGATATTGGGCGATGCAGAGTTTGCGGTAAGGCAACCGGGAAAGCCCAGCAGGTTTGCCCGCACTGCGGCGCACCGCTGGATCCGTTCCCCGAACGAGTGATTGTAACCGGCGAGCGTCAATTAGCCCTGACCGCCGACACCATCAGCTTACACGATTTGTTAGCGATTGTGGAAGCGGGAGTTGCTTTCTGGCGGCGGCGCTACGAGAGTTCCACCGGGGTGGCGCGCGAGCAGGCCGCGTATGCCCTGCATGAATTGTCACAAATTCTCGCCAGCCTTGCCCAACAGATCGCGCAAGGGCGCGAGACCGTGCAGATTACCACGCGCCTGCCTGCGCAGCGCCGCTACCCGCTCGCCTGCCCGCTCTGCGGGCGCGGCAACCGTGCCCAAGCGCGGTTTTGCGTCTCGTGCGGCGCGGCGCTGCAACCGTCACGGCGGGCTAGCGTCCCGCCGCCGCCGCTGCAAGCCCAAATCGCCGTGCGTAGCCACATCGGGCAGGTGCGCACGGTTAACGAAGATACGGTCTATGCGGGGGCGTTTAGCCGCGGCGATGAACCGCTTGGTGCGTTGTTGTTGGTAGCCGACGGCATGGGTGGCGCGGCTGCCGGCGAAATTGCTTCGCAGATCGCCGCTGAGACGGTCAAAACCAGCTTGCAGCAGGCATTGAATAAAGCGTTGCCCGATCATGATGATGGTTGGCTGGCGCTGTTGCAGGCAGCGGCGCAGGCTGCCCACGAACAGGTCGCAGCGGTGGCGCGCGCGGATCAACAGCGGGCCGGGATGGGCACAACGTTGACGGTTGCGCTCGCCGTTGGCCGGCGGGCGTATCTGGCCCATGTCGGCGATAGCCGGGCCTACCTGATCACGCCGGGCAGCGCCGGTGAATCGCCAGCGTGGCAACAACTCACCACCGACCATACGATCGTGGCGCGCTTGGTTGATATTGGCCAACTCAGTCCGGCGGCAGCGCGTACGCACCCGCAACGCCACATCCTCTACCGCTCACTCGGCGCCGACCAGCCCTTGGCAGCCGATACGCGCGCCCAGCCACTGGCTCCCGGCGATATTTTGCTGCTCTGCTCTGATGGGTTGTACAATCACGTCAGCGATGATGAGCTGGCCCGCTTGGCCGTCAGCCAGCCGCCAGATCGGGCCGCTACAGCATTGATCGAACTCGCCAACCAGCGCGGCGGCCACGATAATATCTCGGTCGCGATCGCTCGCTTTACCAACCGATCTGCAACTTAGGCGAAGGGTTATGCGTTGTTCTATATGTGGGGCGGAAAATCGCGCGCAAGCTCGTTGCTGCGCTGTCTGCGGCCAACCATTGCCGGGACGCCAGCCATTGCCAGCCGGCGAGGGGTTGCTGAGCGAGATGCTCACCCAAGCGATTGCACCGCCGGAGTCACTGTACGCCGGCGAGGAGGAGACGATGGAGACCAACTTGCCACTGTTTGCCAACCGGTTTGCCCCGGTCTATCCTCTCACCGAACCATGGCCGGTTGGCCCGCTCGAAGTACGCGATCTGGCGCCGTGGCAACGCTGTTGGGCATGTGGCTCAACCGCCAACGACGCCAACGAGTCGTACTGCATTGATTGTGGCGCTGCGCTGGAAGCGCGTGTCTACCCCGCTTTCCTCTCGCAACGCGATGCGCCGTCTGGCCCGGCCTTAATCGACCGGCTGGCCGACCCGCTGGCCCGCGCCATCTTGCCCGACATTGTTGAACAGTGCGATCTGAATGGCATGCAACTGACGGTGCTCGCCGAGACGGAATTGGCCCCATTGACGCCGCCGCTCGATGAGACCACGGCACTGACGATTGGTGCCTCGCTCGCCCAATTGCTCGTGAATCTGCACGGCTCCGGTATCGCCCTCGGCTCGTTGACGATCGATGATCTCGGCTTGAGCGGGCCGGCCAAGGTCTGCTTGCGGCAGGCCAACCAGCTACGGTTAGTGAATGATGCCGAGCGCGACGCCACGTTTCAGGCTGACTTGTTGGCGTTGGCGGAAGTGCTGGAACGGCTGACCGCCATCCCGCGCACGACCCAACGGTTGAGTGAAGAGACGGCGGCGGATGCTGACCAGATGCCGGATGGCTTGGGGGTTGTATTACGCCAAATCCGCACCGGCGAGCTGCACGATGCTGCTGCGGTCGCGGCCCGTTTGAGCGCCCTGCGCGATGAACGCACCCATCCCGTTCCCCTCTTCCAACTCGCCGGTTCGTATACCGATGTCGGGCGCGTGCGCGATCACAACGAAGATAGTCTGTTTAAGCTGACCCTTTGCATCGAAAACAATGGCCAACGCCAGAGTTGCGGCGTGTATATTGTCGCCGATGGTATGGGCGGCCATGCCGCCGGCGAAGTCGCCAGCGGGATGGCAATACGCGCCGCGGCGCGCGTGATCATCGACAACTACCTGCAACAAATGATCGCCGGAGCGCGTCTGTACCACGAGGCTGAAATGCGTGAACTGGTGCGGCAAGCGGTGTTAGCCGCGAACGAGGCGATCCATCGCGAGAGCCGCGCCCAAGCGAACGATATGGGATCGACGCTGACGATGGCGTTAGTCGTAGGCGATCGGGCCGTGATTGCGAATGTTGGCGATAGCCGCACGTATCTGTTTCGCGATGGCAAGCTGCGCCGGATTAGCAAAGACCATTCGTTGGTGATGCGGCTGGTGGAGCTTGGCCATCTGCGCGAAGAGGACATCTACACCCACCCGCAACGCAATGCGGTGCTCCGTTCACTCGGCGATCGGGCTGAGCCGGACGTTGATCTCTTTAGTCTGCGATTGCTCCCCGGTGATGCGCTTTTGCTCTGTTCCGACGGCCAATGGGAGATGACGCGCGATCCGGAGATGGAACGGATTTTGACCGAAGAACCCGATCCGCAACGGGCCAGCGCCGCGCTGGTGGCAGCGGCTAATCGGGCAGGCGGCGAGGACAATATCGCGGTGATTCTGGTGAGAATGACGCTATGAACTGTCCACAATGCGGCGCAACGATCCACAATGAGGTACTGTTCTGCCCTGAATGCGGCGCGCGCATTCGCAGCAGCGGCCAGCCAGCGAGCGCAACGCCGCCGTTGCAGGTGTTGCAGGGCCGGTATGAATTACGGCGCCGGTTAGGTGCCGGCGGCATGGGATCGGTCTATCTGGCAACCGATCGCCGGCTCACCACGGCTCAATGGGCGGTGAAGGAGATGAGCGACGTGTCGATCACGTCACCGCTTGAGCGCCAACAAGCCCAAGAGGCCTTCCGGCAAGAGGCCGAATTACTGGCGAAACTCAACCATCCCTACTTGCCGCGCGTGACCGACCACTTTGAAGAGAATGGCCGCCACTATTTAGTCATGGAGTTTGTGCCCGGCGAGAACTTGCGCGATTATGCCAATCGCGTCGGTTTGCCCCGGCCCCTGCACGAAGTCTTGCGCTGGACGGCGCAAATTTGCGAGGTACTCGCTTACCTGCACGCGCAACAGCCGCCGATCATCTTTCGCGATCTCAAACCGACCAACGTGATGATTACACCTGACGGCACGATCAAGTTGGTTGACTTCGGGATCGCGCGCTTGTTCAAACCGGGCAAAGAACGCGACACCCAAGCTTTTGGCACCCCCGGTTACAGCGCCCCCGAACAGTACGGTCGCGGCCAGACCGATCCGCGTTCGGATATTTACAGTCTTGGTGTGCTGATCCACCATCTGCTGACCGGCCATGATCCAAGCACCACCCCGTTCCGGCTGCCGCCGGTCAACCAACTCAATCCCTCGGTTCCGCCGTACATTGCGGCGGCCATTGCCCGCGCCACTGACAATGACCCCGCCAAGCGCTTCGCCAGCGTGATCGAGTTGCAACAGGCGCTGTTCGGCAGCAGCAATTTAGTGAACCGGCAAGCTAGCCCGCCCCCAGTGGCGCAAGCGGCGCGCGTCGAAGCAATGGCCGCCACTCCAGCGGTGAGGATGGCGAGTACCGGTATGGCGACTGCCGGCCTTTGGATTGGGATCATCAGCGCGGTGCTGATGGTGATTGCAATTGGAATGGCAGGCCTCGATCCGGCCACAGACGGCGAGGATATCTTGGCCGGTTTGGGCGTGTTGATTGCGATAGGCGCCGCACTCTTTGCTTTGATTAGCGGCATTTTGAGTCTGATCGCGCTTGTCAGCCCCAATACAGCCCAAACGCTGCATGGCCGCCGTGATGCTGCGATTGGGTTCGCCGCCAGCGCTGGCGCGTACTTGCTTTGCTGCGTGTTGGGGTTTGTCATTGCGTAGATAGGCTTATAAGGTGCTAGCACTACGGTTCGATGTTATATAAGGATAGTGAGTATGTCTTTGCAAATCACGCTCTCTTGCCAGTGGGGCCGCGCGCCAATCCCAGCTAGCGCGACGCCGCAAGCCGGCTATCTGCTGGTTGAGGCGTTGGCGCCAGCTTCACCGGCGACGGCAATGCCGCTCAATCTCTGTTTTGTGCTCGACCGCTCAGGCTCGATGCAGGGTGCTAAACTCGCCAGCATGAAAGCTGCCACTCGCCGGGTGATCGAACTGCTCCGTCCACACGATGTCGCGGCTATCGTGATCTTCGACGATACGGTACAAACGCTGGTGCCGGCCGCGCCGGTTGGCGATAAGGCGGCGTTGCTGGCTGCGGTTGACACCATCAGCGAAGCCGGCGGCACGGCGATGTCGCTAGGGATGCAGGCCGGCCATACCGAGCTGCAAAAGCATCTCGGCCCCGATCGCATTAGTCGCATGGTGCTGCTCACCGATGGCCAGACGTGGGGTGACGAACCGCTCTGCCGCGATTTGGCTCAAGAACTGGGCAAGGCCGGCGTGCGGATTACAGCGCTGGGACTAGGGGCCGAGTGGAACGAACAGTTGCTCGATGATATTGCCGCAGCCAGCGATGGTCACTCGGATTACATTGCCGAGCCGGAACAGATCACGACCTTCTTCCAACAAGCAGTGGAAGCGGCGCAAGCGACGGTAGCCACCGATGCTCGCCTGCTGCTGCGCTTCGTCCGCGATGTCACGCCACGCGCAGTCTATCGGGTCAAACCGGTGATTGCCAATCTGGGGTACCAACCGATTGGCGACACCGCGGTGGCAGTGCGGTTGGGTGATCTGGCGGGCGGCCAACCGGCAGCGGTGTTGCTCGATCTTATACTGCCGCCGCGGGCCAGTGGCCGGTTCCGGCTGGCGCAGGCCGAGTTGCACCTAACGCCGGTGGATCAAACAACTGAAATGGTCATCAAACAAGATGTACTGCTTGAGGTGGCCGATCAGGCCGGGCCAGAGAGTTATGATCCTACCGTGATGAATCTGGTCGAGCGCGTAACGGCATTTAAGCTGCAAACGCGCGCGTTGAGTGAAGCGGCCAGCGGCAACGTCGCCGGCGCAACCCAGAAATTACGCGCTGCCGCCACCCGCTTGCTCGATTTGGGGGAACTGGAGCTAGCCGAAAAGACCAACCAACAAGCGGCAGCGCTCGAACAGGGCCAACCACTAAGCGCCGCAGCGTAGAAAGAGCTCCGCTACGCGACCCGGCGGCTGACGCAGCGGCTGGAAGATGAGTAAGCCAACGTTGCGATGGAATCGTGCAATCGCCATTCGGGAGCGATTGCTTGCCAAGGTGAGGAACGACTATGATCATCTGTCCTTCCTGTGGAGCGCAGAATGAGCCGACCAACCGCTTCTGCGATCAGTGCGGCACCCGCTTAACCGGCGCAGCGCCAACTGCTCCCGCGCCCACAGCCGTTTCGCCTGATCAACCCACCGCGCTTGCGCCATCCTGCCCAGTGTGCGGTACGACGGTGCTCCCCGGTGAACGGTTCTGCGACAATTGCGGCGCTGACTTGCTAGCAACGCCGGTTGCGCCACCCGCGACACCCGATCAGGCAACGCTGCTCGCGCCGCCGAGCGCGCCGCAACTCTTCTGCCCTGATTGCGGTGATCCGGTGTTACCCGGCGAACGGTTCTGCGACAATTGCGGCGCCGACCTGAGCAGGTTGTTTGCCCCGCCACCCGCTGCCGATGCGCCCACCGTCATCGCCCCGCCACCCGCTGCCGATGCGCCCACCGTCATCGCCCCGCCGCCGGTAGCAGAGCCTGTTGCCACCCCTACGCCACCGGCCAGCGCAGCGGCAGCTCCTGCGCCAACCATCCCGGCGGAAGGGCCAACCATGATCGCGCCGCCACCGCCGCCGGTAGCCGAACCACCCGCGCCGCCACCGCCGCCGGTAGCCGAACCACCCGCGCCGCCACCGCCGCCAGTGGCCGAACCACCCGCGCCGCCACCGCCGCCAGTGGCCGAACCACCCACACCACCGGCGGCACCAGCCGCTCCAGCGGTTGCACCGCTCGATCTGGCAGCCGAGCGCGCCCGGCTGGAGGCGTTGCTGGCCGCCCACCGGGATACCGTCGCCCAGTACGAGCAGATGGCTGCCCGTTACCCCGCCGGCAGCGTACCGGCGTTCATCACTGCCGGTCTTGATGCGGCGCGGGCCGAACTGGCCAAGACCGAAGCAGAATTGGCGGCGCTCCCTGCCGGCCCCGATCCAGCCGAAGTTGCCCGGCTCGAGGCGTTGTTAGCGGCGCATCGCGACACCATTGCCCAATACGAGCAGATGGCTGCCCGCTACCCCGCTGGCAGTGCGCCAGCGTTTATCACCGCTGGTCTCGATGCGGCACGGGCCGAACTGGCCAAGACTGAAGCGGAATTAGCTGCTCTAATCGGCAGCCCGCCGGCGCCGGCAACAGCGCCGGCTGCGCCGGTAGAGCCGGTAGTCGCTCATCCGGCAGCCCCGACCCCAATTGCCACCCCCATCCCAACCCCGCCGCCAGCGGCAGCCCGGTTGGAACTGGCCGATGGCAGCGAGATTATCCTTGAGCCGGGCAAACACGAGTACGTGATTGGCCGCGAAGACCCGGTGAGCAACATCTTTCCTGAAATTGACTTGACGCCCTATGGCGGCGAGTCGGGTGGCGTGAGTCGCCAGCATGCCAAAATCGTGCATGCCGGCAACCAGTGGAGCATTGTTGATCTCAACAGCACCAACCACACGCGGGTGAACGGCACGCGGATCGAACCGCAAACGCCGACCCCGATTAGCGATGGTACAAAATTGCAATTTGGGCGATTAGTGGCAACGTTCCGGATCGGTTAACTCTGGGGGGCAGCGGCGCCGCAAACCGCGCACACTGGCGGATCACCGGTTGCCGCCACCCACACCTTGCAGGCCGGACAGCGGAAACTCAGCACGCGCGGCGTTGGCGTGGGCCGAATCGGCGGTTGCCGCCACGCCGCGCGCAGAGCGGCATAATCCGGCGCACCGAGCAGGGTCGCCTGCTCGACTCGATCGCCGGCAAACTGCAACTCAAGGATCATCCCCGGCGCTAGCAGGTGGCGCGCAATCACATTCGTGAGCGCCGCATCGTCAATTGTCACCGTCTGCTCGGGGCCGCCGTCTGGCCATCGCTGCGCCGCCAACGTCACCGTCTCGCCGGCAAAAAAGCCGCCGACGTTCAACACTTCCCGTATCACAACCCGCATTGCGTATCATTCCTTGTTATGGAGCGTGCGGCAGACGAACTGCTGTACGCTATGAACCCGTACCGGACAAGAGGGTGCTCGGCAATGATACCGCAAACTAGCGTACCGCTCAATCTGGCGCCGGCACAAAAGTCGCCGGTGTTCAACGCTCTCATGAAGCGTGCGGCAGCCAAGCTGCCGCACTCCATCATAACGCTTACCCTGCGCCGCGCCAGCAAGGTTGGCACGCGGCCCATGAACCTCTACGGATGCAGAAACAACCGGTCGATCGCCGTCGCCAATTGGCGCAGCGTCGTCACCTCGTGCATCGCATCGCACATCGGCGCATACTTGTAAATATCGCTACTGAGCGAACCGGGATCGTAGACCCCCCACTTTGCCCGCTCTTCCGTCGCAAACCAAACGATGCGGCGGGCGCGGCGGCGAATCTGCTCGAAGGCTGGCAGATTGGGATCATTCTCGTTGTTGCGGCCATCGCCGAGCACGATCACCGTGGTGCGCCGGTCGACCAGATGCAGTTGGTCACGGCAAAATTCCCCCAACGCATTGCCCAAATCGGTGCTGTAGCTGCGGGTAGGCCGGATCTCGGCCAGCACCTGCGCAATCGCCTGTTCAGGACGTGATTCAGCGAAATAGTGCGACATATCGTAGAGCCGGTCGATGAAGGCGAACGAGCGGGTGCGGCTGACCTGATCGTGCAGGGCATAGATCATCAGCAGCATGCACGACATCGCCTGCTGGGTACTGACACTGCGGTCGCACAAGATGACCAGCTTCGGTTTGAGATGGCGCTTGCGGTGGCGCACAAGCATGGGTACGCCGCCAAAACGCTGGTTGGTACGGATGGTTGCTTTGGCGTCAAGAGTGCCGGTCTTGCCGCGGCGCTGGCGCAGCGCTAGCCGGGTGCGCAGGCGCGCGGCCAATTTACGCACCAGTGTGCGCGTCTCCGGCAACAGGCTCTCATCGATCCGCTCCAGCGGCATGTCGAGCAGCTCGCGCTCACTGGGCCGGCCTTGACCTTGGCGCGGCCCTTGCCCCTGCGCCTGTTCTTGCATCTGCTGGGCCACTTGCTGGCCGATCTGTTGCTCAAGCGCCTCAAGATTCGCGCGCGCCGCCTGCTCGATCGCGCGCAGCGCCTCTTCGCGCATACCCTGCTCACGCAGTTGCTCAAGCAATTGGCGCAGCATCTGCTGCAACCGGTTCATCTGCAATTCACGCATCGCCTGTCGCGCCATCCAATCGCGGTAGCGCGGGTTGGTGAGGTGCGGCGGCGAGACGTTGGCCAGCATGGCGCGGATTTGCTGATTGCTGAGCGGCTGGCCGCTGATCATGCTCTGAAAGAGCTGGCCTAGCGGGCTCGGCGGGAATTGGGCGAGCAGTTGCTGCAACTGGCGCAAGAGCTGCTGCTGCTCTTCGGGTGAGAGCTGGCCACCGCCGGGTTGCTGCATCGCCGGCGGCGCGTCTTTGCCAAAGTAGAGCGGGAAGAGGTCGTTAAAGATCGCCTGATCCTGCCGCTCTTTAATCAAGGCTGCCTGCAACGCCAGCCGGAAGATATTGCGATCGCTAATGCCGGCCTGCTCAATCGCCCGCAACGCATCAGCCGACTCAGCTACGCTGATGCGAACGCCAGCCGCGCGCAACCCGGCAATAAACTCGGTAATCCGTCGATCCATGACTTGCTCCGCTAGTTATTGCTCCAATCGCCACCGCGATAACCGCCGCGCGGACGGTCAGGCCGGTCGGGGCGATCTGGACGGTCGGGCCGGTCGGGCCGGTCGCCTTGCTGCAACAGCCGGCGCGCCCGCTGCAAATCGCTCTCGTACTTGAGCAGCACGTTCAGCGTGGTATCAAGCGTCGCCTTATCGAGCTGGCGAGCATTCAATTCGACCAATGCCCGCGCCCAATCGAGCGTCTCGGAGACGCTGGGATGCTTCTTGAGATCGAGCGCGCGCAGGCGCTGCACCAGCGCCACTGCTTCGCGGGCCAGCTTGGGAGCGAGGCCGGGCACCTTCAACTGCACCACCCGCAGCTCAGCTTCGAGGTCGGGATAATCGATGTGAATGTAGAGGCAACGGCGCTTGAGCGCCTCGCTCAGCTCGCGGGTATTGTTCGAGGTGAGGATGACGGTCGGGATGTGCTTAGCCTTCAAGGTGCCCAATTCCGGCACCGAGACTTGAAAATCGCTCAGCACTTCAAGCAGGAAGGCTTCAAACTCGGCATCAGCCCGATCGATCTCATCGATCAGCAGCACCACCGGCTTATCGCTCGTGATCGCGCGCAACAACGGGCGCGGCAGCAAGAAACGCTCAGAAAAGAAGACATCCTCTTGGGCAGCGAGCCGGTCAGCGGCTTCGCGCAAGCTCTGCGCATCACCGAGCATCTCTGACAACTTCTCGCGCAGCAGTTGGGTATAGAGCAACTGCTTCGCGTACTCCCATTCATACAAGGCCTTCGTCTCATCGAGACCTTCGTAGCACTGGAGGCGGATTAGCTCGCGGCCCTGCGCCGCGGCCCACGCTTTGGCCAGCTCGGTCTTGCCGACGCCGGCGGGGCCTTCGGCCAGCAACGGCTTGCCTAACCGTTCAGCAAGGAAGATGGCAGTGCTGATCTCATCAGAGGCGATATAGTTTTGTCGCCCCAACATTTCGCGCACATCGGCCATTGAATGAAACATGCCGGGGGCCTTTCTGTGATGAGTAAAGACGCGAAGGTCACAATCATTGATATAGCCAGCGCAACGAGAGAGGCGTTCCGTGCCGTATGCTTGCCTTGCACCGCCCCGCTTGCCCGCAGCACTCGCTTCCCTCGCGATGATGACCAAACGCCGGATATATTTATTATAACACCGTTTCTCGGCGCAAACCGGCCATCGCTCTTGCGGTATACTAGCTGCATGAGCAGACAACAACCATTTCACGCCATCTTATTCGACCTTGACGGCACGCTGACCGACCCTTTCACCGGCATTGCCCGCAGCGTCAACTACGCGCTGGCGCAGATCGGCCACCCGCCGCTGCCCGATGACGAACTGCGCGGCTGGATCGGGCCGCCGCTGCACGCTTCATTCGAGCAACTGCTCGGCGATCCGGCGCTGGCCGATCAGGCGGTTGCCCACTACCGGCAACGCTACTGGGAAATTGGGATGTTCGAGAACACGGTCTTTCCCGGCATCCCTGAGCTCTTGCGCGACCTGCACGCGGCTGGAGTGCGGCTGTTTGTCGCCACCTCGAAGATTCGCCCACCCACCGAGCGGATCTTAGCCCACTTCGGCTTGCAAGCCTACTTCGAGGCTATCGCCGCTGTTGACCCTGACGACCGCAACGGCAACAAGGCGATGGTCATCGCCACCCTGCTGCCCCGGCTCGGCGCTGACCGGGCATGGGCCGTGATGGTCGGCGACACCACCTACGACATCGCCGGCGCGCGGGCGCACCGGATGCCGTGCATCGCCGTCACCTACGGCTACGGTGACTACCACGACCTCTATCTGGCCGCGCCGCTGGCGCTCGCCCGTTCGGTGGCGGAATTGCGGGAATTGGTGAGTTAAAGCGCCAACCTTGCCGCCGGGTCGCCGAGCAGCATGTAATTGCGAGCATCGTTGCGCGCCATCCAGAGCGTGGACAACTCGCGCGGTTCGGGTTGCTTGCCGAATTTGATGTTCTCTAACTCTTCGGCCAGCGTCAGCGAACGGGCAGCCTGAATGATGTTGAACTGATCGGTCGCGCTGCCGAGCCGCTTGCCCGCCACTAACCGCCCGATCACATCTTCAAAGCTCTGAGTCTGGCCGCGCGCGCCATCCATACTGAAGCCATACGTCCACGCCCGTTCGACGTGGCCGACCACGCCGAGCGCGCCGCGCAGCAGCATCTGCTGCGGCAGTTGGGCGACGAAGGTGAAGGGGGCGATCAGCGGGCGGCCTTTGTTGGGATCGAAGATAAATTCGTCTTGCTGCGGGCAACCGGCGCCGTAGCAGGCAAACAACAGCACCACCATCCCTTCGAGCGAGAGGGTGCTGGGCAGGTCTTCGGCAGCAAACCAGTGCTCGCGTTTAATCCCGCCGAAGCCAGTCCAGTCTTGCGTCACCAATGCACCTTGGTAAGGGATCAGTTCGCGGTCGTTGGCTGGCAGACCGAGGCCATGGGTGGCGCTGAAGAGGATGGCCGGCGGTTGGTTGCCCTCGCGCAGCGCCTGCTCGAAGTTGCTACGGGTGGCATCGTTGGCCAGCAACAGCCGTTTGCTATACCCCTGCCGCTGCGGCAGACCGCGATCGTGCCACTCGGCTAGCGGCGTCACCAGCTCGGCTGCGCTGCGCTCAGTCGATTTATCGAGATCGTGGCGGGTGCCGAAATAGACAATCTCGCGGCGCAGGCGAATCTCGCCGGCCTTACGCCGCTCGTAATCCACCAGCCGTTGGGCATAGGCGGCGTAATCGGCATAGCGGTGCTGGCCGCGTTCATCGGTAAAGCAAACTCTTCCCACCCCCCAGAAGATATCGAGTTCGTACTGAAAGTTAAAGCTGATGAAGGCTTGATCGTTCGGCGCCAGCGGGCCGGGCCGAGCCGCGATCAGCAGGTAGAACGGCACACCTTGGCTCGGTTTGACCGGGCCGGCCATCGTGCCGTGGCGGGCCAACCAACCATTGACCCGCTCGTTGGGACGGCACACCAGCACCGGCGCGCGCTGCTCCCACGGCTGGCGAATGTCAGCGTAGCGACTGGCCCACTCGGCGCAGGTCTCGCCGGGACGGAAGGCAATCGATGGCAGCGCGATGCCCTGTTGTTGGGAGCGGTGCTCAATGAGCGGCCACAGCGCCTCGATAATCCGCGCGTCATCGGTGGCGCTGACCACCAGTGCCCAGCGCGCTTGGGCCAAATCCTCTTGATCGACATCGGCAACCACGCCGAAGTGTTTCTCTTCGGCCTCGGTGCGTGTCTTATGCAAGGTCTGCAACTCTTTTGGATCTTCGCTGCGCTGAGCGAGATCGCTGGCGGTTTTGGCGTCAATCCGCAACAACGGCTCGCCACGCCGGCCATCAATCCCGTTGGGGTAGAGTTCGCCGGCGCTCTGTTCGTTCGCAATCAAGATGAGCGGGCCGCTGTAGCCGGCGACCACCGGCGGGGTTGGTTCCGGTGCTGCCGGCGCTGCGCCAACCGGCGCCGATGGTTGCGGCTGGCCGGCGGCTAACGCGCCGATCCGCTCGATCAGCGCGTCGAGGCGGGCGCGGAGTTCCTGCGCTTCGGCGAGGATAGCGGCTAAGGTATTGCTTGGCGCAGCGCCTAATGCCGGTGTTGCTACCTCTGGCCGCTCGATGATCACCCCAGTGGCGACCAATGCCGCTAACCCTTCGTCATAGATCAACTGGTACGGCACGTAACAATAGCCAGCACCGTCCGGGTTCTCGTTCGCCCAATCGCTGCCCCACGAATTGCGCACAATGAAATAGCCGCCGCCGGGAGCAGCCGGATCATCGCGGTAGCCGAGGGCGCACATCGCATGCCCACCCAACTTCTGCTCGCCGGGCAAGGCGCGGCGCACCCGCCCGATGCGGCGAATTTGGCCGCTGCTCGTCCAATGCTCGCCGATCATCAACCCGATCAGCACCGGCTTGCCGGCAGCCAGCGCCGCCTTGATCTGGTTGACATCGCGGGCCGGCAACTGCTCGACGCCGGTGATCCGGCGCTGCTTAGCCTCGCGGAAGGCAACCTCGCTGGGCCGTTCGTGGCCGGGATTGGTATGATCAACCGGTTCAGGCCGGTACGGCCACGTCTCTTCGCGGCACACCCCCAGTTCGGCGACTGCGCGCAGCGCCACCAGCGGGTTGGTGCCGACATCACCGGGGATACGGTCACGATCCTTGCTGATCCAGTAGATAAACTGCTCGGAGAGATCGGTAGGATCGTTGCTCAGCGTCTGCACCATAGCAGCGATGGTAAACGCGACGCAGGTATTGCGCGGCCCTTGACTGACCGGCGGCGGCAGGGTCGCCAATGGCGGCACTTCTCCCGGCAGACCGACCGGCGGGCTGAAGGCAGCGGCATCAACCTCAGGCAGATCATCGAAGATCGCGCCGGTGCCGACCGGTTCCATCGCCACATCAACGCTAAACGAGCTGGCATCAGGCACGACATCGAGCGCCGCCATCACCATGGCCCGCACCTCGTCTTCGCTGCGACCCAGCACCTGCGCTAGCGCCGTGAGGCCGCTGCCCAAGCCAGTATTGCTCGACCGCGCCGTCGCCACCAACTCTTCGACGCTGGTAATCCAATAGGCGGCCAACGCGGCGCGGGTCGCTTCATCGATCGCGGCCACTTCGGTCAGCGGGGTCAAGGTACGCATAACAACCTCCATGGAACGCGAAAGACGTTAACGCAAAGACGCGAAGAACGCTAAGACCGCAAAGGGTTTTATATGTTGAACCCAAGCGTGCTTGTCCTATTCCCTAAAACTTTTGCGATCTTTGCGTTTATCATCCTCTGTGACTCTGCCCCCTCTGCGTCTTCCCCCATTCACATACGCGCCAAGATGCCGCGCAACAACGCCGCAAACCGCGGCTTGGCCGCCTCACCGGCCTCGATCACCTCGACGTGATTAGCCGGCGGGCCATCCGGCAAGGCAAGGTTGGTAATCAGCGAAAAGCCAAGCACCCGCATCCCGCCGTGAATGGCGACGATAATCTCTGGCGCGGTAGACATCCCCACCGCGTCAGCCCCCAACATCCGCACCATCCGAATCTCAGCGGCGCTCTCGAAGTGGGGGCCGCTCAGCATGCAATAGACCCCTTCGCGCAGCGTGATATTGAGATCGGCGGCAACGGCGCGGGCCAGCGGTACCAGTTCATTATCAAACGCCCCCACCATCGCCGGAAACCGCGGCCCTAGCCGCTCGTCATTCGGCCCACGCAGCGGATGGTGGCCGGCCATTCCCGGCAAAAAGATTTGGTCGCTAATCCGCATAATATCGCCGACCTGCCAATCGGGACGCAAACCGCCGGCGGCATTGGTGACGATCAACGTATCGCAGCCGAGCGCGCGCAACACCCGCACCGGGAAGGTCACCTCTTGCATGCTGTAACCTTCGTAGAAGTGAAAGCGTCCACGCATCACCGCCACTGGCTGCCCAGCCAACACGCCAACCGCCAGCTCGCCGCGATGGCCCACCACCTTCGGCTCGTGGAAACCGGGAATGTCGCGGTAGGGAATGACGACTGCATCATCCATTTCATCGGCCAGCGCACTCAGACCGGAACCAAGGATCAAGCCAACCCGCGGGATGTGGCGCAGGCGCGGCGCAATCGCAGCACGGGCCTGTTCAATGTCGTTGTACATGCGACACCTGTTTGGTTGTTCAGTGTATTAAGGATTATAACGGTTTCTTGGGCTGATTGCCATCGCACACCGCCATTCCCCTCCTGTTATTGCGAGCCGCCCGTAGGGCCAGAGCGATGCTCTGGCCCCGCGCGGCGAAGCAATCCCCCGCGAGCGCGGGATAATCCCTCTCAGTGGTTACTTTCGCCGAAGCGGGAGATTGCTTCGGGGGCTGCGCCCCCTCGCAATGACAAATCTGCATCCGCTCAGGCATTCCCGCCGCTCCCCTTCTGTCATTGCGAGCCGCCACAGGCGGCGAAGCAATCCCCCGCGAGCGCGGGATAATCCCCCTCAGTGGTTACTTTCGCTGAAGCGGGAGATTGCTTCGGTCGGGCGGCACCCCGCTCGGCTGGGTGCCGCCCGACCGAAGCAATGACAGGCGGGCCGCAGCGACGCCATCCCCCACCAGCACGGAACCTCGCCCCCTCGCAATGACAGCTTGGCAACCGCCTAGATCCGGCTCAACAAATCGCGCTTCTTGGCCTCAAACTCTTCGGGAGAAAGAATGCCGCGATCGCGGAGGCGGGCCAGTTCTTCCAGTGTGCGCTGGATATCGATCGCCCCGCCGGCTTGGCGACCGGGAGCGTACCCATCGGTATCAAGGTAGCCATAGCCGCGATCGAGGTTATGCTTGGCTTCGAGCAGCATCCGCTTGAATTCAACCGGCGCTTCAATGCGATCCATTACATTGGCGCCTTCGCTGCCTGATGCGGTTAGGATTTCGATCGTGCCAAAATTGAAGATGCGCCCCAAAAGGCTCTGGCGTAGCTCGATGTCGTTGATCTTTTCGAGCGATGAATCGATCACGCGCTTGTTAAACACACCCCGCACCTGCAAGACCCGCCGGTCAGTAATGATGATCTGCTCAGAATTCCAGCGCAGAAAATCAATGAACCCACTGATCAGCACGATGATACTGATCACAATACAGATCAATAGGATCAGATTACTGATACTCATCCCGCCGATCATTGCCGTTGGGTTATTGCGAAACGCCATATTTGAGGCGACGCCAGCCGCAACCAAGACGGCAATTAAGGTGAGTTCGGCCAAAATGTTCACAATCAACACATAAATGTGCTGGCGGGCAATGTATAGAATCTGTTCTCCCCGCCCGAGCAGGCTTTCGACGTAGTTCATGGCCCGCCCTCCTCTGTTGTTGGCAACGTTGTGGTCATACCATCCTACCGAGACGAAAGTAGACGATCGAGAAAATCGGCAGATTTGAGATCACGTTCAAGTAGATGGCGCAAACTGGCACGCAGTAGCTCGGCTGCTTCCCGGCGCGTCGCTGCCGAGATGCGCAATTCTTCGCTGGCGGCGACCGGTTGGGACTGAAGGTAGCGCAAGAGGCGAAACGTCGCTTCGCTCATCGGCAAGGCAGCCGGGTCAGCCGCTCGATCACGCGGGCAGAGCACGCCTCCGAGGGCCGGACTATAGCGATCAGCTTCAGGTGTCAAGAGTTCGTCACACACAACGCACCGGTGGAGTTGCGGGCGATAGCCAAGCAAGTGCAGTAAATGCAACTCGAAACTGCGCAGAGCAAGCTCAGGCAGCGGACTACGATCGAGCGATCCGAGCGTCTCAACTAACAATTGGAACAGCGGCGGATTCTCCTCCGCCTCGGTGGTGAGACGGTCGTACAATTCGGCGACGTAATAGCCGCACCCCAGCCGCGTCAAGTCGGTGCGCAGCACCGGAAAGGCATTAACGATCTGGCTCTGGGTGACAATATCAAGATTGCGCCCGACGGCAAGCATCATCTGCGCGTGGGTGAAGAGTTCGATATGGCCCGCAAGCCGGCTTTTCATCTTGCGCGCGCCTTTGGCGATGACCCATCGCTTCCCGGTTGGCGTGGCAATGAGTAGCAGGCGATCGGCTTCGGCCACATCACTACGGCGAAGGATCACCGCCTCGCTGCGATAGACTCGCTCTCGCATGGATCTGGTCGCCATTGCGCGCCGTCGGGCTGGGCCGGCGATGCGCCTTGCGCGGGAATTGGTTGATTGCCCGCCGGATAATTACGCTCACTTGGTCGTTGATCAGTTCATGACCATTGCAATTTACTTGCACGCTGTATTATAGCCGCTCATAAGAGGCCGATCAAGCAGGTTTTCGCTTTACCGCTGCGCCGGTCTGGGGTACAATGATGAGCCGGTGCGCTTGGCAGTCGCATCACGAGTGAGGAAACAGGGAACGCTCTCTTGCGTTCCCGTCGTTACGATGAGACCAGATGTATCTCAAACGGCTCGAAATCCAAGGCTTCAAAACCTTCGCTTCTCGCACCGTCTTCGAGTTTCAACCGGGGATTACCGCTGTTGTCGGCCCGAACGGCAGCGGTAAATCGAACTTGGCCGACGCGGTGCGTTGGGTGCTTGGCGAGCAGAGTATGGCAGCGTTGCGCTGCAAGCAGGCCAGCGAGCTGCTGTTTGCCGGCGGTGGCCGCCGCCCGCCT